>NZ_JBHSHD010000009.1:0-649 GCF_042652785.1 Dokdonella ginsengisoli
CGCGGGCAACACCGGCGACGGCAACGTGGACTTCGCGGCGAACGAGGTGGTCGGCACGATCGGCGACCTGAGCGGCGGTCAGCTGGACGGCAGCTGGATGATCCGTGCGACCGGCACGGACGGCGGCAGCGGCGGCGCGTGCACGGGCCCGGTGGTGAACTGGCTGACGGCGACGCCGTCGGCGGGCTCGGTGAACGGCGGTGCGAACGTCAACGTGACGATCAAGGCCGACCCGGCCGCGGGCAGCCTGGCCGCCGGCAGCTACACGGGCGAGCTGTGCATCACGACGAACGACCCGACGCAGGCGCTGATCGCCATTCCGGTGAGCCTGACGGTGACGGCGGCGCCGGTGGAAGCGTGCAGCGGCGGAGCCGACCAGATCTTCTGCGACGGTTTCGACGGCGAGGAGACGGGCGATCCGAACGTGGTGACGGGCGACGTCAACCAGCCGGTGACCGGCGACGGCGACGGCAGTGCGTTCGACTTCGCGCTGGGCGACTTCCACCCGTACAACGGCGGCATCACGGCCGACGACATCAACCTCTACACGCTGGGCCTGCCGGCGATCAACGTGTACTGGTATGGCGATGCGGTGCCGGCGGAGTTCGCGGAGGTGGTCGGTGGCGTGGTGGGTACGCCGGGCGGCACG
>NZ_JBHSHD010000010.1:0-1021640 GCF_042652785.1 Dokdonella ginsengisoli
GGACGCTGCGCGTTGACGCGCGCCAGCAGGTGGTCCAGGCGCTGCGAGCGCGCCTCGAGCGCGCGCCGCACGCGCTGCTGCAGCTGCGCGCGTTCGCGCTCCAGCGTGCGCGCCACGGCACGTGCGTCCGGCACCAGCAGCTCGGCCGCCGCCGACGGCGTCGGCGCACGCAGGTCGGCGGCGAAGTCGGCGATCGTGAAATCGGTTTCGTGGCCGACCGCGCTGACCACCGGAATCGCGCAGGCGCGGATCGCGCGCGCGACGCTCTCGTCGTTGAACGCCCACAGGTCCTCGAGCGAGCCGCCGCCGCGCGTCAGCAGCAGCACGTCGTGCCGCTGCGCGCGCGAGGCCGCCGCGAGCATCGCGGCGATCGCCGGCGGCGCCTCCTTGCCCTGCACCGGCACCGGCAGGACGTCGACCTCGACCAGCGGGAAGCGCCGCGCGATCACGCTGAGCACGTCGCGCACGGCCGCGCCGGAGGGCGAGGTGATCACGCCGATGCGCCGCGGCAGCGGCGGGATCGGCCGCTTGTGCGCGGCATCGAACAGGCCCTCGGCGGCGAGCTTGGCCTTCAGCTGCTCGAACGCGCGCTGCAGCGCGCCTTCGCCGACGTCCTCGAGCGACTCGACGATCAGCTGGAATTCGCCGCGCGCCTCGTACAGGCTGACCCGCGCCCGCGCCAGCACGCGCTGGCCGTCGACCGGACGGAAGCGCAGCCAGGTGCTGCGCGGCCTGAACATCGCGCAGCGCACCTGCGCGGACGCGTCCTTCAGCGTGAAGTACAGATGCCCCGAGGCGGGGCGCGAGAAATTGGAGATCTCGCCCTCGACCCAGATCAGCGGCAGCGTGTCTTCCAGCAGGTCGCGCACGAAGCGCGTCAGTGCCGACGGCGTGTACACCTCGCGCGTGCGCGCGGCGGGAAGGTCGGCAGGGTCTTCGATGTCCGGCATGCGCGTATTGGAGCACAGCCGCGCCGCGTGAATGACAAGATCCCGTGAGCGTCAGGGCTTCTTGCGCCGCGCGGCCAGGTACTGCGCGACCAGCGTCACGCCGATCCAGATCGCCAGCACCGCCAGCGGCCAGGCGAGCGCGCGCGGCCAGACGATCGCCAGCGCGGCGGCGGCGAACAGCAAGATCGCGGCGAACAGCAGCGGGCCGGATTCGGCGCGGCCGAGCACGCGCCGGTTGGTGATCGCGGCGCCGACCGAATTCGCCAGGCGCAGCGCGCTGGCCGCAGCGGCGCGGCCGCTGCCGCCGCTGCCCGGACCGCTGCCGCTGCCGTGCGCGCGCGGCGCGTCGTCGCTCCTGCGCGATCGGCGCGGCATCTTCAGCACGATCTCGGTGGCGTTGCCGAGGTCCTCCAGGTACTGCGCCTCCATGCGCTGCGCGAACGCCTCGTCCTCGATCGCCACGTCGATCTCGCAGTTGCCGATCCAGCTGGCGACGTTCAGGTTGGTCGAGCCGACGCGCGCCCAGCGGCCGTCGGCGACCGCGGTCTTCGCGTGCAGCATCGAGCCTTTCCATTCGAACACGCGGATGCCGGCTTCCAGCAGCGGCCGGTAGCCCGCGCGCGACAGCGCACCGACCGCCGGCACGTCGCTGGTGCCCGGCACCAGCAGGCGCACGTCGACGCCGTCGCGCGCCGCGGCGACCAGCGCCTGCACGTACGGCGCGACGCCGACGAAGTAGGCGTCGGTCAGCCACAGGTTGGTGCGCGCCATGCCGGCGATCAGCTGGTCCAGGCGATACAGGCCGGCGGTGTTCGGCACGGTGGCGACCACGCGCAGGTCGACCGTCCCCGCCGGCAGGGCGTTGGTGCAGCGCGCGAGCGCCTCGTCCGGCAGCGGATCGCCGAGCTGGGCCCAGCTTTCGGCGAACGCGCGCGCGAGGTCGGCCAGCGCCGGCCCGCGCACCGCGACCGCGGTGTCGCGCCAGGGCTCGACGCCGCGCTGCGCGTCGCCGAGCCATTTCGCGCTGACGCACACGCCGCCGAGGAAACCGACCTCGCCGTCCACGATCAGCAGCTTGCGGTGATCGCGCGAGAGCCAGCCGAACGGACTGGCGAAGCGCGGCGGGTTGTACACGCGCACCTGTCCGCCGGCCGCCAGCAGCGGCTTCCAGAAGCCGGCGCGCGACTGACCCAGGCAGCCCATCCAGTCGCGCAGCACGCAGACGGTCACGCCGGCCTGCGCGCGCTCGACCAGGGCCTGGAGGAATGCACGGCCGACTTCGTCGTCGCGGAAGATGTAGTTCTCGAACAGCACGGTGCCGCGCGCCGCGCGGATCGCTTCCAGCCAGGCGTCGAAGGTGGCGCGCATGTCGATCTGCAGCTCGACCGCGTTGCCGTCGGTCAGGGGCGCGCCGGCGGCGCGGCTGAAGGCCTGTTCGGCGAGCAGGCGCAGGCTCGACGGCTTGGTATGCGGAAACGGTGGCGCGGCGGTCATCGCCGCAGTGTAGCCGCAGGAAGCGGCTCTATACTCCGCGGCGGGAATGGAGGGCATGGCTTGAGCGAGACGTATCTGCGACTCGGCGCGGCGCTGCCGCCGCGCCAGATACCCGGCAGCGACGCGTTCCGGGCCGAGCCACGCGCGCTGCGCAACTGGCTCGACGCCCTGCCGCTGGCGAATTTCGGCGCGGCCGCCGGTCAGGTCCTCGACGGCCTGCGGCGCCTCAACCGCCAGCGCGGCGACGCCTCGCAGCGCCTGGACGCGCTGGAGGCGATGCGTCCGACCGTCGTCCAGCTCGCCGAGGCGGCCGACCGGCAGATCGTCGGCGCGAGCTTTCCGCTGCCGGCGCCGAAAGTCGAACTCGGCCGGTCCGCGCTGGCCTTCCAGGACGAACTCGCGCTCGGCTACCGCATCGCGCTGGTCGAGCTGTGCGCGCCGTCCGGTGCGGTCGGATTCCTGCGCAGCCGCGCGGTCGCACTGGCCGCGCTGCGCGCGCTGCAGCACGGCCACGAGCATCTCGCCCGCGCGTACCTGCTGTACCGCGCGCCGCCGCAGGGCGTGTGGCAGGCGCTGCACGACGTGCACCGCTTCGCCGCCGCGGCGCG
The DNA here is from genome assembly GCF_042652785.1 of Dokdonella ginsengisoli. NCBI lineage: Bacteria > Pseudomonadati > Pseudomonadota > Gammaproteobacteria > Lysobacterales > Rhodanobacteraceae > Dokdonella > Dokdonella ginsengisoli. The sequence continues at coordinate 3,053 of NZ_JBHSHD010000010.1, forward strand.
GCTGGACGATCGCGAGCTGGACGGCACGACGGCGCGCGCGGCCTACGCCGAGGCGCTGCTGCTCGCCCTGCTCAATCCGTACCGCTACACGCAGCGCGAGCAGGGCGAGGCGGCCGCATTCGCGCGCGTGCTGGCGCCCTACGTCGAGCTGCGCGAACGCGGCGGCGGCGCGCGCGACGTGCCGGTGCAGACCGACGTCGACCGCGGTCCGGGCTACGTCGCCGCCGAGCGCGCCGGCAAGACCGCCGGCGTTCCGGCGCTGTATCTGGACCGCGCCTTCGTCTTCATCGACGAGCAGTTCGCGCGCACGCCGCAGGGCGCGCTGGCGACGCCGTTCCGCCAGCGCGGCGGCAGCGCGCTGACGCTCGACAACGAACTGGCGCGCCGCTTCGTCGCCGACCTCGGTGCGCACGCCACGCGCGGCCACGTGCGCCTGGGCGGCGGCTACCGCTTCGACAGCGTGCTCGGCCTGCACGACCTGCACTTCGTGCTGGCCGGCGGCGAGGAGTTCGGCCGGTTCCTGCGCCGCTCCCTCGACGAGCCGGGCGAACCCGAACACGCCGGACGGACCGCGGCGGCGCCGCGCGTCGCGCGCGTGCCGGTGCGCGTGCTCGACCAGGGCCTGGGCGGCTACCGCCTGCTGTGGGATCGCGGCGGCGCGCAGAACGCGCGCGTGCGCGTCGGCGAGCTGGTCGGGCTGGCGCTGCCCGAACCCGAAGCGGGCGTGGCGCAGGACTGGCTGGTCGGCGTGGTGCGCTGGATCCGCATCGACGAGCAGGGCGCGATCGACGCCGGCGTCGAGCTGCTCGCGCGGCGCGCGCTGCCGGTCGGCGTGCGCGCGCCCGCCAGCGGCGACGCGCGCGCACCGGTGCGCGGCCTGCTGCTGGCGTCGCTGGAGCGCGGCGTCGAGGCCGGCTACGACTCGCTCGTCGCCTCGATCGAGCTGGCGCGCGACGCGACGCAGGTGGAACTGGTCCTGCCGGCGGATGAGCAGGGGCCGCCGGCGCCGCCGCGCAGCGTGCGCGTCGACGGCCTGGACGTGCTGGAGGAAACCGGCCTGTGCCGGCGCTTCGCACTGCCGGCTGGAGCCGCGGAAGGGGCGGCCGTGGCATCGCCCGAACTCGACGAAGCCTCCTGAGCGGAAGGCGCAAACGAAAACGGCGCCGGGATCGCTCCCGGCGCCGCCGAAATCACGCGGAACGGACGCTTACTGCTGCAGCGCCGACGCGGTCGGATCGTCCAGCTGGCCGGTCACCGGCAGGCCGCGGATCTGCTGGAACTTGCGCAGCGCGCTGGCGGTGCCCGGACCGGAGATGCCGTCCGGCTTGCCGGCGTACAGGCCCAGATCCTTCAGGCGACGCTGCGCGTCGATCAGCGACATGCCGGCGGTACCGGCGCTGCTGGCGCCGTCGACCTTCAGCTCGCCGCCGGTGCCCAGGCCGCCGGCCGTACGCTGCGGCGCGTAGGAACGCAGCGCCTGCACCATCTGGTTGTACGAGTCCATGAACGCGCTGGCGATGACCTTGCCCTGCGGGGTGCGCGCGTAGGCGCCTGCACCGGCCGCCGCGGCGCCGCCGGCGAGCACGCCGCCGAAGCCGAAGTCGGTGTTGCGCGCGCTGCCCTGTGCGGCCGAGACCTGCACGCCCGAGCGCGTGTCGGTCAGCATCAGCACGGTGGAGGCTTCCGAGGTCTTCATGCTGCCGGCGACGGCGCCGGCCAGCGGGTGGAACGCGCCGGCGATCGCGCCGAGGCCGCCACCGCCGGTCTCCTGCGAGAACTGGATGGTCGGCGTGATGATGTAGTCGGCCGCGACCATCTGGCCGCCACCCATGTTGCTGCGGTTGCGCAGCTCGCCGGACTTGGCGAGGTCGCGCTCGGCCATCATCGAGCCCATCGCGCGGCCGCGATCGACGATGACGAAGCAGTTGCTCTGCTGGATCATCAGGCGCAGCAGCGGCGTGGTCGCCGGCAGCTGGTACTGCGAGGTCAGGATCACGTACCACTGCTGCGAGGTGTCTTCCTCGACCGCGGCGGTGCCCAGCGGGCGATCGCAGTGCTCGAGCTGGGTGCTGCGGTTGACCGTCGACGAACCGCCGGCGGCGCCCGTCACCGGATTGTTCTTGCCGCCACCCATCTGCGGCCCGGTGGCACAGCCGGCCAGCAGCGTGGCGATGCCGGCCAGGCAGGCCATCTTCAGCGAATTCATGTGCTTCTCCATTGCTTGCTCCAGGTATGAGGTACGCGCCGGCGGCAGGCGCGCGCGATGCCGCGACCGGAGTGGCCGCCGCGTCGTCGCTGCCAGATGAGCCCCGAAAACTCCGCCCCCGCGGGGCGGAAACTATACCAGACCGCCTGCCCGAAGGCGTCGCGGCCGGGCTGCCCTCGGCGTGGCCCGCGCGGAGTCTAAGGCAGGTGCGCAGCGCACGGTGTCGCCGGCCGGTAACGGATCGGTAACTTCGCCTCGGGCGCGCGGCGCGGGCTCCGCGCGGAGCGCTCGCGGCGTCGCCAGCCGGCCGTGTGCCGGCCGTATAATCGGCGTTCCGCTGCGCGTCGCGCAGGCGCGCACGTAGAGAAAATGACCGATCCAGGCGAAAACGCAGCGTCCCCGCGCCGCCCCAGCGTGGGCGTGCGCATCGGCGCGACGACGATGGGCGGCTCGGCGCCGGTCGTGGTGCAGTCGATGACCAACACGGACACCGCCGACGTCGCCGGCACCGCCCGGCAGGTGGCCGAGCTGGCGCGGGCCGGCTCCGAGCTGGTGCGCATCACGGTCAACACCCCGGAGGCCGCCGCCGCCGTGCCGCGCATCCGCGAGCGGCTCGACATGATGGGCGTGGGCGTGCCGCTGATCGGCGACTTCCACTACAACGGCCACCAGCTGCTCGAGGGCGAGCCGGCCTGCGCGCAGGCGCTGGGCAAGTACCGCATCAATCCGGGCAACGTCGGCTTCGGCCGCAAGAAGGACATCCAGTTCGCCGCGATCGTCGAGGCGGCGCTGAAGTACGACAAGCCGGTGCGCATCGGCGCCAACTGGGGCTCGCTCGACCAGAGCATGGTCGCCGCGCTGATGGACGAGAACCACGCGCGCGCCGAGCCGTGGGATGCCGCGCGCGTCGGCCGCGAGGCGCTGATCCGTTCCGCGCTCGACTCGGCCGCGCGCGCCGAGGAGCTGGGCCTGCCGCGCTCGCGCATCGTGCTGTCGTGCAAGGTGTCCGGCGTGCAGGAGCTGATCGCGGTCTATCGCGACCTGGCCGCGCGCTGCGACTACGCGCTGCACCTGGGCCTGACCGAAGCCGGCATGGGCTCGAAGGGCATCGTCGCCTCCAGCGCGGCGCTGTCCGTGCTGCTGCAGGAGGGCATCGGCGACACGATCCGCATCTCGCTGACGCCGGAGCCGGGCGAATCGCGCACGCGCGAGGTGATCGTCGCGCAGGAACTGCTGCAGACGATGGGCCTGCGCGCGTTCACGCCGCTGGTTACCGCCTGTCCGGGCTGCGGCCGCACCACCAGCACGCTGTTCCAGGAGCTGGCCAAGACCGTGCAGGACCACGTGCGCGCGAAGATGCCGGAATGGCGCCTGAAGTACGACGGCGTCGAGAACCTGACCCTGGCCGTGATGGGCTGCGTGGTCAACGGCCCGGGCGAGTCCAAGCACGCCGACATCGGCATTTCGCTGCCGGGCACCGGCGAGGCGCCGGCCGCGCCGGTGTTCATCGACGGCGCCAAGGCGATGACCTTGCGCGGCGACAACATCGCGCACGAGTTCGTCGGTGTCGTCGAGGACTACGTCGCGCGGCGCTACGCCCCGCGCGCCTGACAGGCCGTGGCCATTCCTTAAGCTTCGCGGCGCAGGCTGCACGGATCGAAGGAGCGATCCGGCATGCCGATGGCTGCAAGAAACGACTGGAACGTTCGCACGCGGGCGGCGCGCCCGGCGCGCGATTGGGCGATCCTCGCCTTCGCGCTGCTGCTGGCGCTGCGCGTGGTGCGCGCGTTCACGCTGGCGCCCAACACCGACGAGGCGCAGCACCTGCACGTGGTCTGGGCCTGGACGCAGGGGCTGGTGGTCTACCGCGACGTGTTCGACAACCACACGCCGCTGTTCCACCTGCTGTGCGCGCCACTGCTGAGTCTGCTCGGCGAGCGCGCCGACGTCGTCCTGTGGGCGCGGCTGGCAATGATTCCGCTGTACTTCGGCACGCTGTACGCGACCTGGCGCATCGGCCGCAGCGTCTGGTCCTCGCAGGCCGGCGTCTGCGCCGCCCTGCTGGCCGGCGCGACGCCGGTGTTCTTCGACACCTCCACGCAGTTCCGCACCGACGACCTGTGGATGCTGCTGTGGACGTGCACGGTCGCTGCCGCGGTGGCGCGGCCGTTCACCGGCGCGCGCGCGTTCCTGGTCGGCGTGCTGGCCGGCGCGGCGTTCTGCGTTTCTGCGAAGACCACGCTGCTGCTCGCCGCCGCGCTGCTCGCCGTCGCCACGCTGCTGGTCCTCGACCGGCGGCGTCTCGCGACGCAGCCGGCGCAGCTGGCCGCGTGGGCGGCGGCCGCGCTTGCCGGCGCGGTGCTGACTCCCGCCGCGTTCGCCGCGTACTTCGTCGCGCACGGCGCCTGGCACCAGGCGCTCTACGCGATCTTCGAGCACAACCTGGTCGCCGGCCTGGGGCACTGGCAACACGGCGCCTGGCGCTTCTGGCTGTTTCCGCCCGGCTATGCGCTTGCGGTCGGTGCCGCGGCCGCGCTGCGATCGCGCGTCGAGGCGTCGCGCTGGCGGCGTGCCAGCGGAGTGCTGCTGTCGGCGACCGCCTACCTGCTGGCGCTGTTCGCGTACTGGCCGCTGTTCACGCACCAGGATCTGCTGCCCGTGCTGCCTCTGCTCGCGCTGCTGCCGGCCGCCTGGCTGACGGCACGTGGCGCGCCGCGGCGTGCGGTGCTCGCGCCGGCGCTGCTTTCGTTGATGCTGTGCGCGCTCGCAGCCGAGGTTCTCGGCGGGCCGGATTACTACGCGCCGGCGAAGGACGAACTCGCGCGAATCCTGTCCCTGAGCCGGCCCGGCGAATACGTGATGGATCCGAAGGGCGAATCGGTGTTCCGTCCACGCCCGTTCTTTTGGGTGATGGAAGGCGTCACCGAACGGCGCCTGCGCGACGGCTCGGTACGCGACGATCTGCCGGCGCGGCTGCAGGCGACCTCGACCGCGCTGCTGGTGGACGACCGGGTGCCGGCGGCGGATCGCGCCTTCGTCGAGGCGAACTACCTGCCGTCCGGCGGCCGGTTGCGCGTCGCCGGACGGCATCTGGGGCCGCTCGCCGCGGGACGCAGCGTCGACTTTTCGCTGGCGATCGCCGGCGACTACCGTTTCGTCGATCGCCGCGGCGGCGTGCCGGGCTGGGTGGACGGCGATCGCCGGGTCGACGGGCCGGTGCACCTGGTGGCGGGGCGGCACCGGTTCGTGCCGCTGGCCGATGGAGACGTCGCGCTGATCTGGGCGCGAGCGCTGGAGCGTGGCCTGTCGCTGCAGTCGCTGCTGCCGTCCGCGCGCGAGGGGAAGGCACCTTCGGCGTCCGGGATGGATCGCCGCGACGCCGCTGCGGCACACTTGCAGGGCGGTCGCGCCGGTGCGCGACACGACCCATTCGCAACGGATCCGGTTCCATGTCTCCACCCGCGCGCTCCTCGATCCTCGTCGCCGGCTCGGCCAACCTCGATTTCGTCGTGCGCGCGCCGCACGTGCCGGCGCCGGGCGAGACCGTGCTCGGCGGCGAATTCCGCACGTTTCCGGGCGGCAAGGGCGCCAACCAGGCCGTCGCCTGCGCGCGCGCCGGCGACGCTTCCACCCGCATGCTGCTGGCGCTGGGCGCCGACGCGTTCGCCGCGCCGATCGAGCAGTCGCTGCGTGACGCCGGCGTCGCCCTGCACGTGCAACGGTCGCAGACGCAGCCGACCGGCACGGCGTTCATCTGCGTTTCCGATCGCGGCGAGAACGCGATCACCGTCGCGCCCGGCGCCAATTCGGCCCTGCGCCCGCAGGACCTGCCGCCGCTGGACGGGGTCGGCCATCTGCTGCTGCAGCTGGAGACGCCGCTGGACAGCGTCGCCGCCTACGCACGCGCGGCGCGCGCGGCCGGTGTCGGTGTCGTGCTGAACGCGGCGCCGGCACAGGCGCTGGCGAAGGAACTGCTCGCCGACGTCGACGTGCTGATCGTCAACGAAGGTGAGCTCGCCGTGCTGGCCGGTGCCGGCGATTCGATCGAGGCGAACCTGGCGCGCATCGACGTGCCCTGCGTGATCGTCACGCTCGGCGAGCGCGGCTGCATCGCCCGCGTCGGCGGCCAAACCCTGCGGCAGCCGGCGTTCGCGGTCGAGGTGGTCGACACCACCGGCGCCGGCGACACGTTCTGCGGCGCGCTGGTCGCGGCGCTGGCGCGCGGCGGCGCGATGGCCGACGCGCTGCGCGAAGCCTGCGCCGCCTCGGCGCTGGCGTGCACGCGCATGGGCGCGCAGTCCAGCATCCCGACCCGCGCCGAAGTCGAGGCGTTCCTGCGTCAGGCCGACAAGGCCGGTACTGGCCGGTGAGAAGTGCGGCCGGGGATGGCCGCAGGGTGGATCCGCCGAAGGTCCGCCTTTCGTGACTTGCCGAACCGGCAGATCGCAGCGATCACGGACGATCGCACGAGTTGCACCTACTGCTCGAACTGCACGCCCTCGGCCCGGCAGTGGTCGACCGCGTCGACCTGCCAGCGCTGCCAGTGCGCGATCCAGCAGTCGTCGTAGACCGAGCAGTAGCAGATGTCCATGCTGAAGCGCCCGATCGCGTCCTTGAACAAGGTGGCGAGTTCGCGGCCGTGCACGCGGATCGCCGCGACCGTCGTCTCGCGGTTCGTGTTCGGCGGGATCACCGCGCCGGCGAAACTGGTGGTCGCGGTGCTCGGACGCTCGCGCATGCCCAACGCGGCGATCACCTCGTCCCAGTTGCGCATCGGCTTGCCGTCGAGGCCCACCGTGACCGACTGCACGCGCGCCGGGCCGACGCCGTTGTTGTCGATGGTCCAGATGAAGCCGTTGGTGTCGACGTTGCTGGTGTAGGTGTAGCCGATGGCGAGGTACGGCCACACGCTGGCGCGCGCCTGGCTCTGCATCAGCCGCGTCTGCCAGGCGCCGACGGCGAGCGCGAACACGCTGACCGCGAGTGCCAGCATGCTGATCAGGTCGGGCCGCGACGACCGCGGCGTTTCCGTCGACGGGGCAGGGGTGGGTTCCGGGGGCGAGGTCGTGGTCATCAGTGTCTCGATTCAAATCTGCGGTTCGGCCTTTTCCGCTTCGCGCGTGCGGCGCTGGCGCGCGAGCACGGCCTCGCGGCGGGCGATGTAGAGGCTGGCGCCGATCACGATCGCCGCGCCGAGCGCGGTGTAGCGGTCCGGCGTCTCGCCGAACAGCGCCCAGGCGAGCACCGCGACGAAGACCAGCTGCAGGTAGCTGAACGGTGCCAGGGTGGACGCGTCGGCGAGCTTGAGCGCGTGCGTCCAGCTGTACTGGCCGGCGGTACCGAGCACGCCGATCGCCACCAGCCACGGCCACAGGTCCGCCGGCGGCCACTGCCACACGGTCAGCGCGGCCGGCAGCGACAGCGGCACCCACAGCCAGGTCGTCAGCAGCACGATCGTGTCGGCCGGATCGCTGCGCGAGAGGAACTTGATGCTGATCGTCACCACGCCGGTCATCGCCGCCGAGAACAGCGCGACGAGGCTGGCCGCGCTGAAGCCGTCGCCGCCCGGACGCACGATCACCAGCACGCCGACGAAGCCGGCGGCCACCGCCGTCCAGCGCCGCAGGCGCACGGCCTCGCCGAGGAACAGCACCGCACCGATCGTCACGAACAGCGGCGAGGAATACGACAGCGCGATCGCCTGCGCCAGCGGCAGGTGCGCGATGGCCCAGAAGCCGGCCAGCATCGACACCGCGCCGATCGCACAGCGCACCACGTAGAAGCCGAGCCGGTCGGTGCGCAGGGTGCGCAGGCCGAGCGGCCACAGCAGGGGCATCGCGGCGAAGGCGCCGAACAGGCTGCGCAGGAACGCGATCTCGAACGGATGCACGCGCGCCGAGGCGATCCGGATCAGCACCGCCATGGTGCCGAAGCACAGCGTGCTCGCGACCATCATGACGACCGCGCGCAGCGGCAGGGCGGGTGCCGTGGGCGATGCGGCGGCGGGAGGGCTCAAGAGACGGGGCGGGGTCGGCGAAAAGTGGCGCGCATCGTAACACCGCGGCGCGCCGTGCCCGCGTTGTCGGCACGGCCGGCGCTCGGCTACGCTGCGGCGGACTCCTTCCTCCGGCGCCTCCCATGTCCCGCGCAGTCCCTCCGTTCGTCGTCGCGATCCCGGCCCGCTACGGTTCGACGCGCCTGCTCGGCAAGGCGCTGCTGCCGCTGGCGGGCGAGCCGATGATCGTGCACGTCGCGCGCCGCGCGCGCGCCGCCGGTGCGGCCGAGGTGGTCGTGGCGACCGACGACGCGCGCATCGGGGCCGCGCTGGCCGGCAGCGGCGTGCGCGTGGCGATGACGCGCGCCGACCACGCCTCCGGCAGCGACCGCCTGGCCGAATGCGCGGACCTGTGCGGCTGGCCGGACGACGCCATCGTGGTCAACCTGCAGGGCGACGAACCGCTGGCGCCGGCCAGCGGCATCCGCGAAGTCGCCGCGACACTGGCCGCCGACGATGCGCCGATGGCGACCCTGGCGACGCCGCTGCACGACGTCGCGGAGCTGTTCGACCCGAACTGCGTCAAGCTCGTGCGCGCCGCGTCGGGGCGCGCGCTGTACTTCAGCCGCGCGCCGCTGCCGTGGCCGCGCGACGCGTTCCAGGGCGACCGTTCGGCGCTGCCGGCCGGTCCGTTCCTGCGCCACATCGGCATCTACGCCTATCGCGCCGGATTCCTGCGCCGCTTCGCGAGCCTGCCGCGCACGCCGCTGGAAGGCCTCGAATCGCTCGAGCAGCTGCGCGCGCTCGAGCACGGCCACGCCATCGCCGTGCGCCTCACGCCGGAGCCGTTCCCGCCCGGCGTCGACACCGCCGAGGATCTCGCGCGCGCCGAGCGCCTGCTCGGCGGCGCGGCGGACTGAATCGGCATCCGGGCGAGGACTCCGCGCCGCCGGGAGTCCTCGCCGCGCCATTCACGCACTCATCGCGGCGTCGCGACGAAGCCGTGGCTGTGGTTCGCCGAATCGACGTAGTAGCCGACGATCACGCCGAAGCCGTTGATGTGGGTCGGGAACGTCTGCACGGCGCCGGGCACGTCCAGATAGGCGGTTTTCCCGCGCGTCTGGACGAAGCCGTGGTAGTGATTGGCCGCGTCCATGTAGTAGCCGACGATCTGGTCGGCATCGTTGATGCCGATGGAGACCGTCCCGCCCGGGCCGGCGATCGGTACGTCGATCGCGGAATACCGCCCCGCCGCGTTGCGGTAGAAACCGTGCGTCGTGCGCGGATCGGTGTACCACATGCCGACGATCCCGCCGCTGTTGTCGATGCCCAGCGGATAGGTGCCGAGCGAACCGGGAAATTCGATCGGCGTGTCGTGGCCGTAGCGGCGCAGCACGCCGTGCTGGATGCCGTCGGCGTCCCAGTACACGCCGGCGATCGCGCCGAACAGGTTGACGTCGTCGCAGTTCGAGTTCAGGTGGCCCGCAAAATCCACCGTCTCGAACAGTCCCCACAGCTGCACGAAGCCGTGCTGCCGTTGCGATTCGTCGGTGTAGAAGCCGCACAGCGTGCCGAGGTCGTTGGGGCCGCCCGACGCGCTGCCGCGATCGCCGAACAGTCCGTCCGGATCGAGCGACTCGAAGCGGCCGTTGCGATACGTCATCGCGTGGATCGGCGAGCCGTCGAGGCGGTACTCGCCGGCGAGATCGCCGAAATCGTTGATGCCCCAGAATTTCGTCGAAGATGCGCCGGGGTAGTCGAGCGTGCGGTAGGCGTAGCGCGCGACGCCGCTGGACGATGCGGCGGTTTCGGCCGCGGTGCCGGCCGGAAGCGGCGCTGCGGCGGCGCCGGCGGTTCCCGCGAGCGTGGCGAGCAGCAGGCTGGCGATGCGGGCGATCGGCCGGCGCGGGATGCGTGGGTATGACATGGGGTCGCTCCTGGATGGGTCGGGGAGGGCGGCGCCGCGGCGCCGCCGACGGCCGGAATCGGCTCGTCTTCCGATAGAGCGCAAAAGCGGCGGCCCCACCGACACGGCGCCCTCGCGCTAGACTGCGCGCGCGAATGAACGCCGAGCAGGACATCACGCAATTCCTCGCGCACGCCGGCGGCGACGCGGCGGCGCTGGAGCGGCTGATTCCGCAGGTCTACGCCTCGCTGCACCAGCTCGCCCACCGCCAGCGCGCACGCGAGGCGGCGCACACGCTGCAGACCACGGCGCTGGTGCACGAGGCCTACCTGACCCTGGCGCGGCAGAGCGGCGTCGCCTTCGCCGACCGCGCGCATTTCTATGCCTACATGAGCCGCGTGATGCGGCATCTGCTGATCGACCATGCGCGGCGCCGCAATGCGCGCAAGCGCCAGGCGGTGGAGCAAACCGAAGCGGAAGGCGAATCGCCGGTCGTCGACGTGCTCGCGCTCGACGAGGCGCTGCGCCGGCTGGCCGAGGCGGACCCGCGCCTGGCGCGCGTCGCCGAACTGCGACTGTTCGCCGAGCTGTCCAACGGCGAGATCGGGCAGATCCTCGGCGTGAACACGCGCACCGTCGAGCGCGATTGGCTCAAGGCGCGCACCTTCCTGGCGGGCTGCCTGCTGCCGGAGGCGTGAGCGATGTCGGTCGCGGCCGCCCGGTTGCGCTGGTAAGGATCATGACGCCGCTCCGCCGCCGCCGATGACCGCCGCCTTCGCCCGCCGCTGGCAGGAGATCGAACCGCTGCTCGACGCGCTGTTCGACGTGCCCGCCGCCGGCCGCGCCGACTGGCTGCGCCGCCATTGCGCCGACGAGACGCTGCGCAGCCTGGTGCTGCAGGCGCTCGACGACGTCGCCGGCGCCGAGGGGCTGGAGCGCGGCGTGGCGCAGTGGCTGCCGGCGCTGGCCGGCGAGCGCTTCGACGCGCTGCCTTCGATTGCCGGCTACCGCGTGCTGCGGTTCGTCGGCGCCGGCGGCATGGCCAGCGTGTTCGAGGCCGAGCGCGAACTGCCCGGCGGTCCGCAGGCAGTGGCGCTGAAGCTGCTGCGCATCGACGTGCACGACCCGGACGAGCGCCGGCGCTTCCTGCGCGAACAGGGCATCCTCGCGCGCCTGCGCCATCCGCACGTCGCGCAGCTGCTCGACGCCGGGTTCACGCCGGCGGGCACGCCGTTCCTCGCGCTCGAATTCGTCGCCGGCGATGGTCTCCTCGCGCACTGCGAACGCCGCGGGCTCGACGCGCGCGCGCGGCTGGCGCTGTTCCTCGACGTCTGCGCCGCGGTGGAGCATGCGCATCGCGGCCTGGTCGTGCACCGCGACCTGAAGCCGAGCAACGTGCTGGTCGGCGCCGACGGTGCGGTCAAGCTGGTCGATTTCGGCATCGCCAAGCTGCTCGACGGCGAAGACGAGCCGACGCGCACCGGCGCGCAGCGTCTGACGCGCGCCTACGCCGCGCCCGAGCAGATCGCCGGCGCGCCGGCGACCACCGCGATCGACGTGTACGCGCTCGGCGTGCTGCTGTGCGAGCTGCTCGGCGGCGCGCGTCCGCCGCGCGGCGACGGCGACGCGGACGCCGTCGACCAAGCCGTGCTGCAACGGCGGCTGGGCGCCGACCTGCACGCGATCGTGCGCGAGGCGACGCAGCCCGATCCGCAGCGCCGCTACGCCGGCGTCGCCGCGCTGCGCGAGGACGTCGAGCGCCATCTCGAAGGCCTGCCGCTGCGCGCGCGCGCCGGCACCTTCGCCTACCGCGCGCTCACTTCGGCGAAGCGGCACGCGCTGGCGCTGGCGCTCGGCGCGGCGGTCGCCGCCGTGCTGGTCGGCGCGACCGCGGTCAGCTCGTACGAATCGCGGCGCGCGCGCCACGCCGCGCAGGAGGCGCAGGCGCAGACGCTCGTCGCCGAAGGGCAGGCGCGCCGCGCCGAGGCGCTCAAGACCTTCCTCGAAGGACTGTTCGACGGCGCCTCGCCGTCGGCGAAGAAGAACGAAACCGCCGCCGACCTGCTGGCGCGCGGCCGCGAGCGCGCCGAGCGCGATTTCGCCACGCAGCCGGGATTGCGCGCCGAGATCCTCGCGCTGCTCGGCGACCTGCAGCGGCGCAGCGGCTATCCGGACCGCGCGCGGCCCGCGCTGGAAGAGGCCGCCGCGCTGGCCGGGGCGCAGTTCGGCGCGGCCGATGCGCGCACGCTGCACGTCGCCACGCTGCTGGCGAAGGACCTCGACGAACTCGGCCTCGTCGCCGACGCGCGCACGCAGCTGCGCAAGGCGCTCGACGCGTTCGAGGCCGGACCGGGCCGATCCGCGCCGCAGGAAGTCTCGGCGCTGGCCTGGCTGGCCGGGCTGGAGGAACGCAGCGGCGAATCGGCGCAGGCGATCGAACTCGGCGGCAAGGCGCTGGCGCTGGCCCGCCGCGCCTTGCCGGACGACAGCGACGTGGCCACCGAGGCGGTGACCAATCTCGGCTGGATCCTGATGGACGCCGGCCGCGCCGATCGCGCCGAGCCGCTGCTGCGCGAGGCGCTCGCGCGCAAGCGCAGCCGCTTCGGCGAGCGCCACGCGGAAGTCGCCGACGCGATGGAATACCTCACGCTCGCGCTGATCCGGCTCGGCCGCTACGGCGAAGGCGAGCGGCTGATGCGCGACGCGCTTGCCGTCGACGCGCAGGTCTACGCCAACCCGCACACGCACCTGGCCTGGCATCTGAACGAACTGGCCGTGGTGCTCTCGCTCGAAGGCCGGCTCGCCGAGGCGGACGCCTTCTTCGCGAAGTCCATCGAAGTCTGCCGTGCGCTCGGCGCCGGTTCCGCGCTGGCCGAGGCGGTGACGCTGGGCAACCGCGCGCGCATCCGCTTCCAGCAGGGCGATTACGAGGAAGCCGAGCGCGGCTTCCGCGACATGCTCGAACGCAAGCAGCGGTTGCTCGGCGAGGACTACGGCGACAACGGCCGCAGCTACGACCGCGCCAGCCTCGCCGACGTGCTGGTCGCGCGCGGGCGCTTCGACGAGGCGCAGGCGCTGCTTGACGCCGCGCTGGCGGAAGCGCGGCGGCGCCGCCAGGCCGCGAATCCGGACACCGCGTTCGCGCTGTCCGTCGCGGCGCGGCTGTCGGCGGCTCGCGGCGACCGCGAGCAGGCCGCGGCGCAGGCGAAGGAGGCCGTCGACGCCTACGCCGCGCTGGTGGATCCGGCTTCGGAGAAATCCATCCGCGCGCGGCTGCTGTACGGCGAAGCGCTGCAGGACCTCGATCGCGCGGCGCAGGCGAAGCTGCAGCTCGAAAGCGCGCTGGCGTCGATCCGCGCCGCGGCGCCGAACCCGCCCGCGCTGCTCGCGCACGCCGCGGTCGACCTTGCGCGTGCCGACGAATCGCTCGGTGAGCGCGACGCGGCGCTCGCACTGCGGCGCGAGGCGGCGGCCACGCTGGCTGGAAACGCCGCGGAGCCGAGCGTGGAGCGCGATGCCGCGTTGCGCATGCTCGCCGCGGCGCCGGTTCGCGCGCGGCCGTAGCGCACTGCCGGCGCGTTCGCCACGTGGCTGCACGTCACGCGCGCCGCTCCTATGATGGACGCCCGTCCGGTCGCGGCGGCTTCTTCATTTCGACGGTGTTCCGATGAGCCCGCAAGCCTCGCCTTCGTTCCTGTTCGTGTGCATGGGCAGCAAACTGGAAGCATCGTAAGACACTGTTCCTAAACAAGTTCTCAACGCCTCTCCGGTTCCTCTCCGCTTCGTCTCCGGATCAGCCTATTGCGATCCGCATCCACTCGGCGCCGCGCGCATCGTGGTAGAGATTGGCGCTGCGCGGATCCCGATGCCCGAGAAGCTCCTGCGTGTTGACGTTTCCCTGGGCCTTGTACAGTCGCTCCGAGAGCGACCTGATCTCATGGAACGTCGGCGGCGTCCGTCCCTCCCAATCGAGCTTCAGCCGGGCGATGCACTCGGACCAGCGTCGGGTGATCGTGTCGACCCAGATCTCGCGTCCGCGAGGGCTGTTGCCCCATGACTGGGTCTGATGCACCAGGTGCTTCGACAGCACGCCGGTGCCGCGGCACTGCCGGACGACGTCGTCGAGGCTCAGGCCGACTGCATCGAGCCGAAGCGCGAGCGGGATGCAGAGCCGCTGTCCGGTCTTGCTCTGCTCGACCCACCACGCGCCGTCGCGCACGTCACTGAAGCGCGCGGACGCGACATCCTCGCGCCGCTGCGCGCTGACGAGAGCCAGATTTGCTGCATTGCGAAGCCAATCGACGGCGAGCTCGCGCGCGGCGAGGAAGGCGTCCAGCCGCGCCGGCGCGATAGCTGGATGCGCCTCGGGCGCTCTGCCGTGCTCATGCTTCACACCCCCGTCCGATGGTGGCCCCACCGTCGGCGGGGTTCGTGAAAATCTCCCAATGGACCCAGCCGCGCTCCGGGCAGTGGAACCCCCAGTCGCGAACGACGGGGCCGGTCAGGAACAGCGTGCGCGGGTACAAGCCGCGCGCGCGGTCTTCTTCCAGCAGCTCGATCCGATGCGCCGCGATCGCTGGCCGGGAGATGACGTCACCAGCGTTGCGGAGCTTTCTGACGTGGATGCCCGACCATCGGTAGCACCTAGCACGGACAGTGCGAGTGGTCTAGTGAATTAGGCCCGAAGATCCGCGACGGACCATCGGCGCGCGATCGCTACAACTACATGAATGTGGCTTCTTTTAGCCGGCGCGAAAAGTCCGCGGCCGCTCCGGCTGGCAGGATGTCGGGCAGCTAATTCAGTAGACGGAATCGGGGTGCAGCGACCAACCTGTGAATTCGCAGCCGTAGTTCACTGGAGCCGGCACCGGGGCGGCTGCAAGATTGCCCTATCAGATTCGTGGACACGGAACCACGTTCAGCGCAGCCGAAAGTGCACGTAGAACGTGGTCGGCGAAAGGCGTTGAATCGCTAGGCGTCAATCGATGCAGAGGAGAACGAACAACGTGATTGAAGCTGGCCAACTAGCCCGGAAACGCGATCTCGCGCGCTGCCATCTCGGCAAGATAGAAGGCCTCCTCGCGGCTCAAGCCTTCCGCAAGAAGCTCATGCATGCGCCGCTCGAAGACCATGGAGAACATCTTCAGCTTCGCGCCTTCTACTTCCTGTCGCTGCGCGTCGAGGCGGTCGAGGATTCGCTGCAGCGCGGCGGCGTTGTCCCTGGCAGCGTCCTTGACTGCGGGTCGCTCGAAGCTGGCGGTGAGGCGCCCGACGATCTCAGCATTCATCGATCGCGACGTCCGCGCCGCCTCCGCCGTCAGCTTGGCGTGGAGGTCGTTCGGCATGCGTAGCGTGATTCGTGTGTAGCCGTCGTCGTTCATTTGTACCGGTGTGTAGCGGTGTGTATGCCTGTCTTAGATTGCACCAAATTCGTGTCAGAAGGTATTGACACCACTTTGGTGTCATGATTTGATGTGTGACACGACAATGGTGTCGTGTCACAGAAGGAGCATTCGATGGCAGCGGAGGACGACAAGCCGGCGATCTTGAATCTTCGGACCACCCGGCAGGTGAAGCAGGAACTCCAGCGTCAGGCGCGGGAGCAGGAGCGATCGATGAATTGGCTGCACGACCGACTGCTCCAGCAGGCGCTTGGGCTGGAGGGGAAGGTGGCATGAACGAGCTGACCATCATCGACACGCCGATCCGCCTAGATGGCGAGGGTCGCTACAGCCTCAATGACCTGCACCGAGCGGCGGGGAGCGAGGCGAAGCACCAGCCATCGAATTGGTTGCGGCTTGATCAGACACAGGCGCTCTGCGCCGAAATCGACCAGTCCTCAGATGTGAGGAGTGCCCAGGTAGTTGTTGGTGGCACGGCACCGGGCACCTATGTCGCGAAGGAGCTCGTCTACGCCTACGCGATGTGGATATCCGCGGCCTTCCACTTGAAGGTGATCCGGGCTTTCGATGCCATGATGACGGCCGAACGGGAAGGGCACCGCCAGCGCCGCGGCCGCGCCAACTTCGGTCTGCGCGAACTCGCTTCGGAGTTCCAGGGCGGCCTGTCGATCGCGAAGATTGCCGGCCTGAAGGGCAACCAGGCGATTTTGGCCGCGTCCAAGGCGGTGAAGGTTACGACCGGCACCGATCCGCTCGCGCTGATCGGGGAGACGCAACTGGTCGCGACCGAGCAGGTTCGCCACTACACGCCGACCGAGCTCGGGAAAAGGTATGGCGAGAGCGGTCAGGCGTTCAACCGTCGTCTCGAGCATGCCGGGTTGCAGATCCGCAATACGGCGAGGGGCTGGACGGCAACGCCAAAGGGTGAGCCATTTGCGGTCCTTCTCGACACCGGCAAGGCGCACTCGAATGGCACGCCGATCCAGCAGCTCCGCTGGCTGGAATCCGTGATGGACGCTCTCACGGCGCCGGCAGCATGACCTCTGAAAAAGCGAAGCCCCGACGGCGGCAACCGTCAGGGCTTCAGGTCGAAATCCCCTAGCGAGGAAATTTCAGTGAATAAGGCTAGACCGAAGCGGGCGAACAATCAAGCACTTGGGAACGTAGTCTTCATGGCCGACTGGCTGGCGGCGAAGCACCCTCAGCCGACAGCGCGCATGTACGACCTCCGTCCGAGCCTTCCAGCCCAGCGGGCCGGGCTCGCGCAGCGCCGCATGGCCAGCTTAGCGACTGAAGCCGAAGCGAGCAGCGAGACCGAGCAGCCCTTCTCCTTGACCGAAGAGGAGATCGCAGAGCTGGCGGCCATCCTCGACGAGCGAATGCGCGAACGTCGGATGGCGGGAGCCGGCGCATGAGCTCGACAACCCTAACTATTGCCGCTCCGAACATCCGGACAGGCACGACGTCGCAGGCATGACACGGCGAGGCAATGCCTGGCCAGGATTTCCCAGGCTCGGCGCCAGCCCCGGCAGTTCACTCTGTCGGGGCCTGTTGCTCCGGGGAAGCAATCCGAATCATTGTTTCTTCACATCTACCTGTAGGTCTTTTTCACCTCTATCTATGCGAGCTTTCTGATCCTCAAGCCTATCAATCTGATTTCGATATCGCCGTATCTGGTCAATGTAGGATTTCTCGTTGGCCCTCAGTATGTTGATGGTTTTCTTGCTCTCATCAGCGGCCATCTTGAACTTCTCGGCCCTTGCATTTGCATCTGTGGCGGCCATCGCCGCAATTGTGCTTTCAGCAATAGCGTCATCCGATTTCTTGATAGCTATCTCCGTATCTTTTCTGGCTGCCGCGAGATACTCGTCCTTTTCGTCGTTTTCCTTTTTTACATCCGCCAACCAGGCAACGAAGCCTTCACGCAGCTTCGCGGAAGCCTGAGCCAGAACTCTGTTCTCACGCTCCGACGCCGAGAAGCCCAGTACAGCACCGACAGCTAGCGTGAGGAGAACGAGGAGCCATATCGGCATCTCGAATGCCAGCCCCCAAACCGTGAAGGATATGGAGCTTGCGCCGCCCGACCCGCCTCCACGACCAGACACGCTCGGACCGCTAGCCGATAACGACGCACCCTGAGTTGCAGCCCCATGCATCACCCCGAGGGCCTGCGCCGCGATAGCCATCATCTCCCCCCTTGCCACATTCGCATCTTGCGCGCGCGCCTCCTGTATCTCCTCCATTCGCGCCTGGAGCCGCTTTCGTTCCTCTTCGAGCAGTCGCCATTGTTCATTCTGATCCCTGACGATCTTTTCTAGGAACGCGGTTCGACCCACAAGAATCATCGTCATCGGATCGATCGCGACATTGTTCTTAATAAGTAACTGAAGAAACTTCGATACATCAGCGACCGGTATCTCGTATCGCCCGCTCGTGTCCTTGGACAGCGTGATCTCCCGCTGTGCCTTCGCTATTTCTAGAACCTCATCCGAGTCGGCGCTAATTGATTGCGCAATCGACGACGTCCTGATCAGATCAGTAGACATGGCACCTCCCCCTTGGATTGGAATACACCCGATAACCCCGGAGGGAATGCTACGCCCGGTTTCGCATGGTGTCTCCAGGTGCTATGGCGCGTTGGAAGAGTCGCTTGGCCCTGCCATCCGCAGCGTCGACGCAGCGCAATCGCATCCCACGACGCGACGCATTCCTACAGATGTGGCCCGCGGTCGCGCGTAGGATCCCAGTGATCCCCGCGCCATATCGCCTGTCCCGACTTCGCCGGGACCAACGGCTAGCCTGCGTGCCGACCTCCCGGAAAATGTTGCCTAGCGACCAGAATCTCCAGGGTGTGCCACGCCCCCCTAACAGCGGGACACCCCTTCACATCACGCTTCACCTCGTAGCCAGCGCGCGGACGCGCGTGGGCGCCATCTGGCCGGAAGGCCGCGATTGGGCGGATGCCCGCACGAGGATTTCATGAAGATCAAGACCGCCGAGATCGAAGGAAAGCAGTACGCAGTACTGCAGGACGGCATGCCGATTTACGTGCATGACGACGGCAAGGAGTCGCCATTCGACGCTGCTGCCACGGTTGCTGCGATCCGCACTCGAAACGCCGAAGCGAAGGCGAACCGAGAGCGTGCCGAGGCAGCCGAAGCCAAGCTCAAGGTGTTCGATGGCATCGAAGATGCGGAGGCCGCGCGAAAGGCGCTCGACACGCTCGCCAAGCTCGATCAGAAGAAGCTGATCGACGCCGGCCAGGTCGACGCTGCGGTGGCTGCTGCTCTGAAGCCGGTGCAGGCCAAGGCCGACGAGGAGGCGAAGCGTGCGTCGACACTCGAGCAGCAACTGCACAACGAGATCGTCGGAGGTGCGTTCGCGCGCTCCAAGTACATTACCGATCGACTGGCGATCCCTTCGGACATGGTGCAGGCCGCGTTCGGCAGCCGGTTCACTGTGAAAGACGGAAAGCTCTCGGCGTCCGGCATCGATGGCGGTCCGCTCTTCTCCCGGAAGAACCCTGGGTCAGCGGCGGACTTCGACGAAGCATTGGAAATCCTCATCGACGCGTATCCGCACAAGGACTCGATCCTGAAGGCGGACAACAAGTCCGGCTCCGGCGCACCGACAAACGGTGGTGGCGGGAAGGGCAGCAAGAATATCAATCGCGCCGCATTCGAAGCCCTCGATCCCGCAGGTCGGCAGGCGCACATCACCGGCGGCGGCACCGTCACCGACTAAGCATCTGAGGACTCACCCGTGGCCAACACTCTGACTGGCATCATCCCGACCCTTTACGAGGCGCTGAACGTCGTCTCGCGCGAGATGGTCGGCCTCATCCCCGCGGTCCGCCGCGACTCGAACGCGGAACGTGCGGCGGTCGGTCAGACCGTGCGCGTGCCTCTCGGCGAGGCCGGTGCGCTGGAGGACATCGCGCCTGGCGCCACGCCGGCGAACTCAGGGGACACCACGGTCGGATTTACCGACGTGATGATCACCAAGAGCAAGGCCGCGCCAGTCCGCTGGAACGGCGAGGAACAGCGCGCCGTCGGCACGAGCGGAACCTACAACGCGATTCTGGCGGATCAGTTCGCCGATGCGATGCGCAAGCTGGTGAATGCGGTCGAAGTCGACCTCGCCATCGCTGGCAAGCAGGGTGCCTCGCGCGCCTATGGAACGGCGGGCACGACCCCGTTCGGCACCGCTGGCGACCTATCCGATTTCGCTGGTGTGCTCCAGATCCTTGAGGACAACGGCGCACCGAAGACGGATTTGCAGCTCGCGCTCGGCTCGATGGCGATGGCCAATCTGCGCGGCAAGCAGTCGGTGCTGTTCAAGGTCAACGAGGCCGGCACAAACGACATGCTGCGGAACGGTATGACCGACCGCGTGCAGAGTTTCGCTCTTCGCAATTCGGCCGGCATCGCGAAGCACGTCAAGGGAACGGGCGCGAACTACGTCACCCGCGTCGTGTTCTCGACGGATTGGGGCGAGGATCGCCCCGTGTGTGACATGCAGATCGTTCTGCCGTCCTGGGCCGTTCCCGGCGCGGCGGTGCCGGAGGCGCCGGCGAGTCTGGTCGCCCCGGCCGTGACACCGTCGCCGGCGACGACCGAGGGCACGCTGAGTACCACGTCCGGAAACTGGAGCGGCTTCCCGGCCCCGACCTTCGCGTACCAGTGGACGCGCGACGGCGCGGATGTTCCCGACGCCACGTCGGCCAGCTATCACCCGACTGCGGCCGGAGAGCATCGCTGCCGCGTGATCGCGACAAACGAGTCCGGCTCTGCGTCCGCCCTGTCGAACGTGGTGACCGTCACTGTCGTGGAGAGCGAGGCGCCTCCGTCGAACGTCCTGGCCTTCTCCGGCCAGCCTGATGGAACGCTGCTGTCTGCTCTCCCGCCTGGCTGGTCCGAGGACGCTGCGCACTACGCCGTCATGGCCGGCACGCTGCGCGCGGGCGGCAACGGGTACGACGAGGGAATGGCGTACATCGCCACGGCGCGCGGCGAGGATCAGACGCTACAGGTCACGCGCCAGGCGGCGCCGACGGACGGATACGCGGAGCTGATCCTCCACATCCATGCGTCTCCGCTGACGGCAGGCTACGTCGCGAAGATCCAGCAATCGAACATCCAGCTCTACCGCGGCGACGAGTACATGGGCCAAGCCGCGCACGGCGTGAACCTGGACACGACCGACCTGACCGTCCGCCTCGCGAACTTCGGCGGCCGAGTCCGCGTGTATCTCAACGGCTCTGCGGTCCCTCTGATCGAGATCAACGACCCGGCCCCGCTCGTCGAGGGCGCTCAGGGCTTGAACATCTATAGCAACGGCAACACTGCGCGGCACCAGATCGCCGAGCTGCGTTACTCGTAACTTGTGGGCTCTGCCTCTATCGTCGGCGAGCATTGGCGGCGTTATGATTCCCTACAGCCACGGTTCGGCCGTGGCTAACAGGGGAAAACGCATGGAATGCCGCATCTGCATCTTCGCCGCAGCGTTGCTTTTCGCTGCGCCGCCGACCTCCGCGACAAGCGACGAAGCCTTCCGCATCTACGCGACGTGGAATCCCTTCGACGCGCACGATCTCCTCGAATTCGACAACGACCGTTTGACCGTCGCCAACGGGCGGAACTTTTGGGCCGGCTCGCGCGCGACGATGTCCGTTGCCGAGGGCGTGTGGTACTGGGAGATCACCTACAGGTACTTCCCTCTCGGATTCTCGGATGCTCAGACGGGGCTCGCGTGGACGAACTGGAGCGTCAGCGACCCTCCCGGCGCGTTCGGCAGCGTCGCCCGCGCCGTCGGCACGAACAGAGCCGGCGACATCCTCGTCGGAGGCAATCTCCTCGCCTCTATCGGGCCAGTCGCGGATGAGGCGGTCGTTCGGCACCTCCTCGACGCTGACACGGGCAACTACCAGGTCGCCAACGGTGGAGAGCCGTGGGTGTCAGCCACGCTCTTTCCTGGCTACTTCTCCAGAACGCCGCAGTTTCCAATCGTGAGCGTCAGGGCCGGCGCCGTAGTGACGGCGAACTTCGGAGCCTCCGCCTTCGTGTACGAGGTTCCCGCCGGGGCGCACCCAGGCATCTACATCGAGTACCGGTACGACGACTACATCATGCGCGATGGGTTCGAGTGGTAGCGGGAGTCGCGCACCTCGACGCGGTCGGCTGCGGGGATGTACGGCGAAGCCGCCGCGGCCGCGAGCGAAGCGAAGGGCTTCATGGTTTCCCCATGTTCCGTGTAGATGGTATTCCCGAGCGCTGGGTGAATTGAAGCGGCTGCGCCGCTCGACTCTGCGTAGGAAATCTCCCACTGAGTCCCAAGAGTGCCTCTCCGGTTCAGCC
This sequence comes from Dokdonella ginsengisoli, assembly GCF_042652785.1. NCBI lineage: Bacteria > Pseudomonadati > Pseudomonadota > Gammaproteobacteria > Lysobacterales > Rhodanobacteraceae > Dokdonella > Dokdonella ginsengisoli. The sequence continues at coordinate 24,918 of NZ_JBHSHD010000010.1, forward strand.
TTGTAAGCCTTTGATTCCATTACATCGGATTTGCACGTTTTATCATGTTTCCGACGTCGTATATATGATCATAAGCTAATGAATAGTAAAGAAAAACCGTCAGTTTTGTTCGTGTGCATGGGCAACATCTGCCGCTCGCCGATGGTCGAGGCCGTCGCGCGCGTGGAGTTCGCGAAAGCCGGCTTCGACGCGCGCGTCGCGTCGGCCGGCACCGAGGGCTATCACGTCGGCGACCGCGCCGATTCGCGCGCGATCGAAGTGGCCGAGGCCCACGGCTATCCGCTGGCCAAGCACCGTGCGCGGCAGGTCGTGAGCGAGGATTTCCAGCGGCACGACCACGTGTTCGCGATGGATCGCGTGAACCTGCGCGCGCTCGGCCGGCTGCAGGCGGAGCATCCGTCGCGGCTGTTCCTCGACGGCGCCGCGCTCGATCTGGACGAGGTGCCCGATCCGTACTACGGCGGCCGCGAGGATTTCGAGCGCGTGCTCGCGCTGGCCCGGGACGGTGTCGCGGCGCTGATCGCGCGGCTGCGCGCCGGCGGATGACGCCGCGAGCGCCGCCAGGCGCCGAGGGCGCCCATGGCGAGGCCGATGGCGACCGGCGTTACGACCAGGTGCCGTAGCGGAAGACGAACGCGCCGGCGCCACGGTCGGAGGCCTCGACCGTGACGAACGGATTGGGCGGCGAGGCGATCGGATACAGCCGCCACACCATCGAGCGCTTGCGCGGACGGCAGCGGAACTCGGCCAGAAGGGCGTGGTCGATTTCCGACCAGAGTTTCTGCTTCAGCAGCGGGTGCATGGCTGGAATCCTCACTCGATCCGCAACGATGACCGGTCCGGTGCGGTTTCCTGCCCCGGCTTCGCGCGACGCTTCCGCCGCGAGCGGCTAGGATATTCGACCTGTGCAGTACGGCCCGCCCCGTGAAGACGACGCAAATCCCCAACAGCGCGCCCGCCGCTGGCGAGTCCCCCGGTGCGCGCTAGCCGCGACGCAGAGCCGGTGAGCGCGCCCGCGGAACCCTTCGACGGCAAGACCTTCGTCCGCACGCTGACCGGCGCGCCGGGCGTCTACCGCATGTTCGGCGACGGCGGCGAACTGCTCTACGTCGGCAAGGCCGGCAACCTGAAGAAGCGCGTCGGCAGCTATTTCCTGAAGCCGGCGCTGCAGCCGCGCATCGCCTCGATGATCGCGCAGATCGGGCGCATCGAGACCACGGTCACGCGCACCGAGGGCGAGGCGCTGCTGCTCGAAGCGCAGCTGATCAAGACGCTCAAGCCGCGCTACAACATCGTCCTGCGCGACGACAAGAGTTATCCGTACATCCATCTGACCGGCGGTCCCGCGCCGCAGGGCCGCGGCGCACGCGCCGCCGCGGCGCAGGACGCTTCGCCGTCGCAGGCGTTCCCGCGGCTTGCGTTCCATCGCGGCGCGCGCTCGGAAGCCGGCCGCTACTTCGGCCCGTTTCCGAGCGCGGGCGCGGTGCGCGCCAGCCTCGACCTGATCCAGAAGCTGTTCAAGATCCGCAACTGCGAGGACAGCTACTTCCGCAACCGCTCGCGGCCGTGCCTGCAGCACCAGATCAACCGCTGCACGGCGCCGTGCGTCGGCCTGGTCTCGGTGGAGGACTACGCCGAGAACGTGCGCCACGCGGAGATGTTCCTCGACGGCCGCGCCAGTGCGGTGATGGACGAACTCGTCGCGACGATGGAGCGCGCCAGCGCGGACCTCGCGTTCGAGCGCGCCGCGCAGATCCGCGACCAGATCGCCGCGGTCAAGCGCGTGCAGGCCAACCACTACGTGCAGGGCGCCAGCGCCGACATGGACGTGATCGCCTGCACGATCCGCGCCGGAATCGCCTGCGTCAGCGTGCTGTTCTTCCGCAACGGCGTCAGCCTCGGTTCGCGCGACTTCTTCCCGCGCCTGCCGACCGAGGCCGACGAGGGCACGATCCTCGGCACCTTCGTCGCACAGTACTACCTCGAGCGCCCGCTGCCGTCCGAGCTGATCCTGAGCCACCCGATCGAGGACGCCGCGCTGCTCGCCGGCGCGTTCAGCGAGCGCGCCGGGCGCGCGGTCGAGATCAAGACCAGCGTGCGCGCCGAGCGCGCGCGCTTCCGCGACCTGGCGATGCGCAACGCGGAGGCCGCGCTGGCCTCGCGCCTGGCCAGCCGGCAGACCCTGCTGGCGCGCTTCGAGGCGCTGCGCGAGCTGCTCGGCCTGGACGAGGTGCCGCAGCGCATCGAGTGCTTCGACATCAGCCACACGATGGGCGAGGCGACCGTCGCCTCGTGCGTGGTGTTCGGGCCGGAAGGGCCGGAGAAGTCGCAGTACCGGCGCTTCAACATCGCCGGCATCACCGGGGGCGACGACTACGCGGCGATGCGCCAGGCGCTGCAGCGGCGCTTCCGCCGTGCGGTCGCGACCGCGGAGGCGACCACGGAACCGGCCGCGGAGCCGGCCGGCGAGGACGCGGCGAAGACGCGCCGCGTCGACGAATCGCTGGCCAAGCTGCCGGACCTGCTGCTGATCGACGGCGGCAAGGGGCAGGTGCAGCAGGCCGTCGACGTGCTCAACGAACTCGGCCTGGAAGGCGTGCCGGTGGTCGGCGTCGCCAAGGGCGAGGCGCGGCGATCGGGCGACGAAACCTTGATCCTGGGCCGATCCGGACGCACTCTGTGGCCTGGGCCGGAATCGCTGGCCTCGCACCTGATCCAGAGCGTGCGTGACGAAGCGCACCGTTTCGCGATCACCGGCCACCGCGGTCGTCGCGAGAAGGCGCGCGAAGCGAGTACGCTGGAGGAAATCGCCGGCGTCGGCGCGCGCCGCCGGTCGGCCCTGCTGCGGCACTTCGGCGGTCTGGGCGGACTCTCCAAGGCGGGTATCGAGGAACTCATGCAGGTAAAAGGCATCAGTCGAGATCTGGCCGAACGAATCTATGCGAGTTTCCATGGATGACGCTGCACCCCCGTCGCCGAAGATCACCATCCCGACCGCGCTGACGCTGTTCCGCATCGCGCTGCTGCCGGTGATGGTGCTGGTGTTCTACGCGCCGTTCCGCGGCTCCAACATCGCCGCCGCCGTGATCTTCGTCTTCGCCGCGCTGACCGACTGGCTCGACGGCTGGATCGCGCGCCGCTACGACATGATGTCCGCGTTCGGCGCGTTCCTCGACCCGGTCGCCGACAAGCTGATGGTGGCCGTCACGCTGTTCCTGCTCGTGCAGGACAACCCGCAGCCGCTGCTGGCGGTGACCGCCGCGGTGATCGTCGGCCGCGAGATCAGCATCTCCGCGCTGCGCGAATGGATGGCCGAGATCGGCCAGCGCGCCACCGTGCGAGTCGCCACCATCGGCAAGATCAAGACCGTCATGCAGGTCGTCGCCATCGTCGTGCTGCTGCACCAGCGCGACTTCCAGGAGCTGCGCTACTACCGCATCGGCGAAGGCCTGCTGGTGATCGCGGCGATCCTGACGATCTGGTCCGGCCTCAAGTACGTCCGCGCCGCCTGGCCGATCCTGCGCGGCCACCAGTAGCACCGGCCGCGGGTAGACCATCCGAAGCCGCCACGCGAAGGTTCGTACGCACCTCGCAGATCAAAGCGATCCAGGAAGGATCGCAAGAGCTTCGATGAAAAGTGCGGCCATGGATGGCCGCGAGTGGACCAGCCGGAGTCGCTGTGCAAAGGGTTGGTACGACCTTGCCGATCGCAGCGATCCCGGACGGATCGCAAAAACTATTGACTCTGCGGCGCCAAACCGTAATATGCGCGTCCCACGCGGGAATAGCTCAGTTGGTAGAGCACGACCTTGCCAAGGTCGGGGTCGCGAGTTCGAGTCTCGTTTCCCGCTCCAGATTGCAGACGAAGCCCCGGTACGCCGGGGCTTCGTTTTTCTGCAGGATGCAGACGTTCCGTCGCGACGACGGGACTCCAAGCACGGATGAAGAAAGTGTGTGTCGTCACCGGCCTGGTGGCAGAGTGGTCATGCAGCGGACTGCAAATCCGTGTACGCCGGTTCGATTCCGACCCAGGCCTCCACTTCGCCCCAAGCGGGCGAAGTGACGTTTCCCTCCGTATCATTTCCGCATTCTTCCTCCCGCGACCGCATGCCTTCCACGCGTCCTCGCAGCCGCACGCCCGCGCCCGACCCGAGGCCGTCATGACCTACGCCTTCTGGATTTCCTACGCCTGCATCGCCGCGCTGGCGATCTGGCAGCAGTGGCAACTGCGTCGGCTGGCGCGCGACAACCGGGACCTGATCGGGGCGTTCGAGGCGGTCCGGGCCGCCGAGGCCGGCTGGAAGAAGGACTTCTTCGAGCTGCTGGAAAAGGTGGATCCGCCGCAGGCCGCCGCGTTGCGTGTGTTCGAGGCGAAGGCCATCGCCGAGGCCGGGCACGATCGCTGAAGCGGGTGTAGGCGGTCGATGATCGGGCAGCCTCGGCGCGGAGCGCCGACGGGCGCGGTCGATGCATGTCGATCGCTTTGCGTGAACACCCCGCGGCTCCGGCCGCGCATGGGACGCGGGAGACGAAGCCGCGGGGTGGGGTGACAGGCCGGACGGCGCCGCCCGCTGCGGCGGAGGGTTCCATCCTCGACGCGGCTCAGTGGCACTGGTAGTCGCCGCTGCCGGGTGTGCCGACGATGCGGATCTGGTCGAGGAAGAAGCCGTCGAAGCCGGTGTTCTGGTCCGACGAGAAGCGCCAGCGGATCTGCACCGTCTGCCCGGCGTAGCTCTGCAGGTCGGTGGTGAACGGCTTGAACACGGCCGTGGCGGTGCCGTTGCCCGGATCCGCATTCGACGAGGCGGTCGAGACGCCGCTGAACGCGCCTTGCGCGGCGGGGTAGCCGCAGGCGTTGATCGGCGGATCCTGGGTGCGCGCGAACGAGCTCGGATAACCGTCGTCGGGCGGCAGGTCGGTCCAGCTGGCGCCGCCGTCGGTGGAGATTTCCTGAACGACACCGTCCCACTGGTATTCAAGGTCGTAGCGCGCCTGCAGGCTCAGCACGGCGTCGGCGGTCAGGGTCAGCGGCGGCGTGCTCAGGCTGCCGCAGGTTCGATCCGGATACGGTGCGCCGTCGGCGCCTGCGCGATAGCTGTAGGTTCCAGCCGCCGCGGCCGCGTCGGTGACCCGCCACGGCGTCTGCAGCACGGCATAGCTGCGTGTATCGACGTCGTCGAGATAGTCGCTCGGGTCCGGGCCGTCCGGGCCGGTCGGCGTCACCACGATCGGATACGAAGTCAGGCTCGGGTTGCCGGCGTCGTCGTGCGCCGTGACGCGGTAGTAGTACGAAGTGCCGTTCGTCACCGCCGTGTCGACGTACTCGGGCGCGCTCAGCGCTGCGGCCACGGTCTGCGGATCGCCGAAGTACGGATCGGTGTCGCGCTCGACCTGGTAGGTCATCGCCGTCTGCGTCGGGCAGCTCGACGTCGCCGCGCTCCACGACAGATCGACGCTGCACGTCGCATGCGCACCCGAAGCGGTCACCGACGCGCGATCGAAGTCCGGCGTCAGGCTGCAATCGTCCTGCGAGACGACGTCGACGCATTCGGACAGCTCGCCTTCGACGTCGTGGCGCACCCCGCGCAGGCGATAGGCGTAGGCGAAGCCGCCCTGGCTGCGCGTGTCGGCCAGCGGCAGCGCCGGCCCGTTCGCGACCGGATGGAAATCGCCGCGCGCCGCCGTCGCGCAGTGGCCGTCGGCGCGATACAGCTGGAAGCCCTGCGCATCGCCGGCGGCGTTCGCCTCGACGCTCACGCCTTCGCTGTCATTGGCCGCGACCGACAGCGCGGTCGGCGCCGGGAACGCCGGCGCGTCGGGCAGGCCGAACGCGCCGGACACGGCGACGGCATAACCCTGCCGGTCGGTTTCCGCTTCGCCGTTGCCGGGCACGTCGGTCGCCTTCACGCGGATCGTGTACGCGCCGGCGAGCGGTGCGGTGAAGCGCACCTGTTCGACCGTGTCCTTGCGGTCGGGCGAGCCGCCGGGGGCCGAGACGCCGTTGCTGAAGCGGTTGCCGCGGTAGGTGGTTCCGTCCGGCGCGACGACTTCGAGGTCGAGATTGTTGACCAGCGCCGCCGCCGCGCCGGCCGAGGCCGGCGGATCGAACCAGGTCAGCGTCGCGCGGAATTCGATGCCGGCAGCGACCTCGGCGATCGCGTACTCGTCAGCCTCGCCGGTGACCAATCCGGCCGCATTGGTGCGCTCGAACAGGCGCAGGCGGCGGCTGTCGTCGCCGCCGGGCAGTGTTTCCTTGAACCAGACGTTGCCGTCGAGCCACGGACGGCCCCAGCCGGTGCCGGTATTGGGGAAGGCCGCCGGCGTCGTGGTCGGCACGGTGCCGTTGAGCAGCACGGCCTTCAGCACGGCGCCGGTCGGGTTGAACGCATCGACCGCCTCGCCGCCGGCGGGCGACGGCGGCGCGACGCCGTCGAAGCCGTCGGCGAACAGGCGATCCGCCGCGGCGGCGGTGTTGGCGAAGCCGCGCGGGTAGAAGCCGTCGACGAAGTACTGGCGCAGCAGCACGGCGTTGCCGGCGACCACCGGAGTCGCCATCGAGGTGCCGGTGTTGGGCGCGGTCTGCGGTGCGGTGATCGTCGCGGTGACTTCGCCGCCGGCCGCGGCGGAGATCGTTTCCGTCCCCGGTGCGGCGAGATCGGGCTTGAGGCGGCCGTCGGCGGTCGGGCCGGCGTTGGAAATCGCGGATTTGACCAGGCTGCCGCCGTGGCCGAGCGCCGCCACCGTCAGGCCGTTCTTGGAATTGCCCGGCGAGCCGACCGCCATCGCGCCGGTCTGGTTGTTGCCGGCCGCGATCACCACCAGCAGGTCTTCGAGCCGGTGTGTCATGCGGTCGACGTTGGCGTCGACAGTGCTGTACTGGCCGGAGGTCGAACCACCCCAGCTGTTGCTGTGGACGCGCACGCCGCCGCCGTGGGCCTGCTGCAGCGTGCCCTCGAAGTCCTGCACGATCAGCTCGACCGGATTGTCGCCGCCGATGTCCTGCATCAGCAGCTGCGCGTTCGGTGCCATGCCGTCGGCGAGGTCGTGGTTGGGCAGCCACGGCGTCGACGGCAGGAAGCGGTCCGCGCCGAAGGTGCCGGCGGCGTCGCCGACCAGGGTGCCGCTGGTGTGCGTGCCGTGGCCGGAGAAATAGTCATAGTCGGTCGGACCGCCCGGCTGCGTCCAGTACGCGATGATCTTGTTGTCCGGATGCAGCGTGCCGAGCGCCGGCGGCAGCGGCGGCGGATTCTCGGCGAAGGTCACTTCGGTGTGCGGCCCGTCGCCCTTGTCCAAGGTGGTGAACCAGGCCGCGTTCGGCGTGGTACCGGAATCGGCGATGCCGGCGATCTGGCCGCTGCCGGTCAGGCCGTGATCGAACATCGGCGCCGCGCCGCAGAGCCGGCCGCTGCCGGCGCAGTCGTCGGTCATGTCGCCCTGGATCGCGCCGATGCTGGCGGCGTTGCTCGTGCGCAGCGGATGCCACGGCGAAACGAAGGCGACGCCGTCGATCGCGGTCGCGCTCGCCAGCAGCGCATCCAGCGCGGCGGCCGGTACGCGAGCGCGCACGTAGGGAGTCGCCTCGCTGCGCTGGCTGCGCAGCGGAATCTCCACGTCCGGCACGTCGCGACGCAACGCGGCCTCGATCTGCGCCGCGGAGACACCGCGGAAGGCATCGACGAGGATTTCGTAGCGACCGTCGTTCTGCAGCGCGGCCGAGTTCGCGCGCGCCGCCTTCCACAGGCTCGGATCGAGCTTCAGCGCCGGCCGCAGCGGCCCGGCCCAGCGCACGGCGGGATCGCTCGTGAGCGCGGCCAATCCATCGCGTCCCAGACGTAGGTAGTAAGCGTTGTTCGGCACGTAGCCCAGCACCTCGATGCCGCGCGCGGCCAGTGTCTTGTGCGCGGCCGTCCTGCCCGGCTGGAACTGCACGATCGCATAGCGCGTGGCCGCATCCGGCGCCGCACCGACCGCGGCGACGTCGAGCGATTGCTGCGTTGGGTCGAAGAGGCCCGAACGCAGGATCAGCCGGCTCGAATCCCCGCGCGCCGCCTCGACGGCGTCGAGCGAGGGAGGCGCAGCGGGCTGGCGTTCGGATGCGATGGCCTGGCCGAGCGCCAGCAGCAGGGCAGTGGAGAGGGCGGTGCGGCGAAGGGATGGGCTGGGCATGAGGGCGTTCCGAAGAGGGTGTGTTTGCGAATGAGAGGGCGAGTCGCGCTCGACGCGGCCTTTGAAGTTCGTCCAAGGAGGAAGGCAACGCTCCGATTGCCCTCACCCCACCCCTCTCCCGCAAGCGGGAGAGGGAGAAAGGCCCGGCAGGTTTTCACCTCTCCCGTTTGCGGTAGAGGTCGCGCCGAAGGCGCGGGTGAGGGGAGCCGGAGCGCAGCACTCCGCTTTCCCTCACCCCAGCCCTCTCCCGCAAGCGGGAGAGGGAGAAAGGCCGGGCAGGTTTTCACCTCTCCCGCTCGCGGGAGAGGTCGCGCCGAAGGCGCGGGTGAGGGGAGCCGGAGCGCAGCACTCCGCTTTTCCTCACCCCAGCCCTCTCCCGCAAGCGGGAGAGGGAGAAAGGCCGGGCAGGTTTTCACCTCTCCCGCTCGCGGGAGAGGTCGCGCCGAAGGCGCGGGTGAGGGGAGCCGGAGCGCGGCACTCCGTATTCCCTCACCCCAGCCCTCTCCCACACGTGGGAGACGGAGAACAGCGCGACGCTCAGGCCGTCACCTCTCCCGCAAGTGGGAGAGAGGAGAAAGCAGCCGCGATCGTTACGGCTGCGCGCCTTCAAACCCGTCGGCGAAAATCGCATCGCCCGCCTCGATCACCGTCAGCTCCACCGGCACGCGCATCATCGACGGCAGCGGACCCTTGGTCGCCACGCACAGCTCGGTCGAATACTGTCCGGGCGCGAGGTCCGCAGCGTCGATCGCCACCGCGAGGTCCTGCGAGGAACCGGCTGCGATGCGCCCTTCCGTCGGCGCAACGACGCGCAGCCACGGAGTGTTCTGCGGTGTCGCGCAGCGGATGCCCGAAGCGGCCGGATCCAGGTGCGGCGAAATCAGGATGTGCGAGGTCTGCCCCGCGTACAGGTAGTCGCCGCGGAACGAGGTGATGAAGGTCGAGTGCGTCTGCGGCGAGGCGTTGGCGCCGGGCACGAATGCCGGCAGGCCGGGATGCTCGTCGACGTGGTATTCGACGACCAGGTCCTCGAAGGCGGTGTCCTGCACCGTCACCGTGCCGTCCATCGGCACGCGCAGCAGGCTGTGCGGCGTACCGTCGGTGACGGCCGTACCGCCGCCGATGTATTCGAGCTGGAAGGAGTCGAGCGTGTCGACAGCGTCGTCGTCGTGCGGCTTGGTGTACAGCTTCACTGACACAGGAATGCCGGCTTGCGCGCCTTCGATGCCGACGGTGACCGCGTCGATCGTCGCACTGGCGCCGACGTGCGGGTATTCGCCGAAGTAGAAGCGGCGGTACCAGCTGGTGGCGGCGGTGCCGATCACTTCGACGCAGTCCTGCACGACCTCTCCGCGCAGGCGGCACTGCGGCATGCCGATGCCCATGCCGGGTACCGGCGTTTCCTCGCTCATCTGCGTCAGCGTGCTGCCGTCGGTCAGACTGAAGGTCAGCGCTGCGCCCGCACCGGCATTGCCGATGCGCACCGAGGCCGAAGCCTGCTCGCCCGGTGCGAGCGAGAGCGTCAGCGATTCCGGCGCGGTTGTGGCCTGCGCCGGGAAATCGAAGATGCCGATGCTGCCGAAGTCGACGCCGACGTCCTTAGCACCTCCCCCAACCACCGTGCTGCCGTCGATTCCTATGACACCAGCACCGCCACTGTTGTCATACAGATAGCCTGGCCCGCCTCGAATGACCCTGTCGGACACGCTCCAGCCCGATCCGCTTCTGCTGAAGACATAGACGATGCCGTTCGCGAGATACGGGTCGCTACCGAAGGATCGAAGCGAACCGATCGCCAGAAGATCGCCTTTCAGCGCGAAGGACACACCGAACGAGTCGCCTGTCGTCGGATCGTCCGCGGTCAGGGCCTGGCTGTGGGTCCAGGTGCCGTTCGATCGCGTGTAGACGCAGGCGATGCCGGTTTGTTCGCTGGTATCGGGGGTGGTCAGCGATCCGACGGTGTCGGCGATCACGGCGGTGTCGCCGGCCAACGCAATGGCTCGGGTGCCGAAATTGTAGACGTTGCCGTCTTCGGTGAGCCCGCAGCTCGTCAAGCTTTGCGTGGAACTCCATTGGCCGCTCGATGCGTCGCGTTCATACACGTGGACAACCGGATTGGCATGCGGCGTCGGCTCCCAGCCGACCATCGGGGCGGTGATCATGGCGGTCGAGCCGTCCAGGCCAAGGCCGTTGCCGAACTGCGCGAGTTCCGGTGCGTCGGTGAGCGTCAGTCGTTGCGTCTGCATCCAGGCGCCGTCGCCGGATCTGCCAAAGGCATATACCGCGCCACGCAACCCGTTCTCCGCCACGTCGGCGATGAGCGCGCGGTCACCTTGCAAGGCCATGTACGCGCCGAAGCCGGAGCCGTGGTTCTGCACGACACCGTCGGTCAGGATCTGCGTCTGCCGCCAGACTCCCTCGATGCGTTTGTAGACGTACACCTTGCCGGGGCGTGACGCGGCGACGTTGCCTCTCGGGGCGCCGACGAACAGCGTGTCGCCGGAAACAGCCAGCGTCTGGCCGAAGTTCGCAGTCGTTCCGACCACTTCGGACGGGAATTCCAGCTTCTGGATGCGTTGCCATGCTCCTTCGCGCTTTTCGAGGAAATGGATCGCACCGGGACCGGCCTGCGGGCCGTTCTCCGGGTCCGGATAGAGGGGATTGGCCCTTTCGATTCTGGCCACGATGACCAGGGTGTCGTCGGACAGGGCCGCGTTACCGAAGCGGTTGTCCTTCTGGAAAGTCCAGGTTTCGCTCAGGGGAATGACGCCATCGTAGATTTCGCTGGTAATCACCTGAATTTCGCGCCGCGTGGCGTCGCCCAGCGGGTTCGCCAGCATCCCGGCGCCGACGCTGTCGGTCCATCGCGGCTGCGTGGCGCCGCTGTGCTGCAAGCCCGGCTCCCACGGTGCAGAAGCGACGGCGCCGAAGTCCATCGGATCATCTGTCGCTACGCGCAGATAGGAAGAGTTCGTCGTCGAGGGAGGAAACGGCTGGGCCGAAGCGGCCGCCGGAGCGAGTCGGGGAGAGCTTGCTGCAGCAGGGACGGCGAAGCCTGTGGTGGCAAGTCCCAGCGCGGCGACCATGGCCGTGCAGTGGACGAAGCGGATGTTCATGGGCGATATCTCGATGATGGCTCGGGCGAGGCTTGCCTACTCCGCCGGTCCCGAGGGCCGGTTGGGGGCAGATTCATGGGCTCCTCAAAGAGTGAAGCGGAATGGGCAGGGCGGATCCTGACATCGGATTTCGTGCGAGGTCGTCGCGCCCGCTCGGGAGGCGGAGAGGGCGGGCAAATGGATGCCCGCGTTCGCGGGCATGAGGCCGAAGGGGTAGTGCGGCCCCGGCTGTCTCGGAGAGCAGGAGAGCCGGGATCGCCTCGCGGACTCAGAATTCGCTGAGCCCGACATAGGCCGGCGGCTTCGAGGCCCCGGCGGCGCGGCGCAGGCCAGCTTCGGCGCGTGTGCGGCGCTCGACGTCGATGCCAGAGCGGCCGAGGTGGCGTGAAAGATCGTCGAGCAGCCGGTCGAGCTGCCAGACCTGGAGCTTGTCTTCGCCACCGAGTGCGGCGACCAGCACGATGCGCTTTTCCTGCAGCCGGTCGAGGAATTGCGGATCCTTCGTCGCCAGCGCCCGCGCCCACAATTCGTGGATCTCGCTGCGCAGTATGTCCGCCTTGTCCACCGCCTGGATTCGGCGAAAGTCTTCCGCGGCTCGCTGCAGCGACTCGATCGCCGACGCGGTGTCGCCTTCGGCCAGTCGGGCACGGCCAATGCCGTCCTCCAATACGGCACGCCGTGCGATTTCTCCTGGCGTCACCTCGCTCAGCACGGCTTCAAACGTCGACAGCGCATTGGCGGGCTGGCCGAGATGCAATTGCGCTTCGCCGAGCAGTCGCCGGATGTCGTTGCGACGGCGCAAATCCGCCGGATCTCCCTCGGGGACTTTCTCCAGGTAGTCGCGTGCGAGGCGCAAGGCGTCGCCGAACCGTCCCGTTGCGAGTTCGTAGCGCAACATGCCGTTGGCGGCGTATCCCTGCGCGCGTGCGAACTGCGCGCCAGCCGTCGGCAAGACTGCCTGCAACTGGTCGAACAGCGGGCGTGCCCGCTGAGGGTCCCCGGCGGCGAGATAAGACTGCGTCAGCAGCATCTTGGCCGCGAGCGTGCCGAGATGCGCCACGCCGACCATGGCCTCGGTCTCCTTCAAGGTGGGCTCCAGCAGCTCGATGGCCGCGTCCGTTTCGCCGGTGTCATAGAGCGTCACGGCGAGATTCATCTTGGCGGTCAGCAGGTTGGATTTAGCGATCGGTGGATTGCGTCCTTCCAGCGCGATGATCCTGCGCAGCGCGGCTTGCGCGACGGGATAGTTCGACTGGTAGGACGCGGCGACGGCGAGCTTGCTCAACGCTTCGAGCACGTCGTCACTGTCTGTTTCGCCGCGCGCGTTCAAGTGGTCGAGTGCAGTGCGCGCATCGACTTCGGCTTCGGCGTACTTTCCTAGAGAAGAAAAGGCGAAACTGCGCTGCCACAGCAGCGCGGCATACGTGTCGCTTCCGTCGCCGCGCACGCTTCGAGCCAGTGGAAGCGCGCGGGTCGCTCGGTCGAGCTGGTCCTGATAACGCCCCAGGAAATTCTGGATCGTCAGCAGCACGCCGAGATTGTTCAGATATTCGGCGGCGTGCTGTCCGCGATGCGGTTCCATCAGTTCCACCGCGCGTTCGGCCGGCGCGAGAGCGGTTTGCGGCTGGCCGAGATTGGCGAAGGCGGATGCCACTTCCGTAAGCAGTTCGGCGCGCGTCAGATCGTCGACGTCGACGCGTTGATCGAGGGCCGCCAGCGCACGCGAGAGCAGCTCGGGCGCCATGAGTTCGCTGTGGCCTTGTACATCCGGATTGGCCTGCCGGAACACGCTGCGCAGGAAGCCAACCATCGCCTCCGACCGCTCGCGCTGGCTGCGCGCCAGGTCGCGCTGCTGCTCCGCTTCGCGGCGCTGGGCTTCAGCCTGTTCGCGCTGGTGCCGCTCCGAGGCGGCCTTGTCGAAGGCGATCACCGTCGCGGCGACGAGGCCGAGGCTGAGCAGCACGATCGCCGCCGCCGCCCAGGCGTGCCGGCGCAGCAGCTTGCCGAACGAATACGCCAGCGACGGCCGGTGCGCGCGCACCGGCAGGCCGGCCAGCCAGCGTTCCAGGTCGTCGGCGAGCGCCTGCGCGGTGTCGTAGCGCTCCGCCGGCCGCGCGGCGGTGGCCTTTGCCACGATGTTGCCGAGATCGCCCTTCAGCAATCGCACCAACCGATCCGGCGATTCGCCGCGCGCGCGGGCGGCCTGTTCGGCGGCGCTGCGGTCGCCGACGATGCGCGCGGCGAGCGCCTGGTGCGGCCGCGGCAGCTCGCCGATGGCGTCGGCGTCGCGCGCGGCCGCGCTGCGCGCCTGCTGCACCGGCACGCCGCAGAGCAGTTCGTACAGCACGCTGCCGAGCTGGTAGACGTCGCTGGCGGTGGTGGCCGGCTCGCCGCGCAGTTGCTCCGGCGCGGCGTAGGCCGGCGTCAGCGCGAGAGTGCGCGTCTGGTCGGTATCGTTGGCGTCGATGACCTTGGCGATGCCGAAGTCGAGCAGCTTCGGCACGCCTTCGTTGTCGATCAGGATGTTCGACGGCTTCAGGTCGCGATGCAGGATCAGGTTCTTGTGCGCGAACTGCACGGCGTTGCAGATGTGCACGAAGCGCCGCACGCGATCGGCCACGTTCGAACGGCGGCCGTCGCACCAGGCGATCAGGCGCTCGCCGTCGACGTAGTCCATCGCGAACCACGGCCGTCCGCTCTCGCTGACGCCGGCGTCGATCAGGCCGGCAATGTTCGGATGCGACAGCCGGGCCAGGATCTGCTGCTCGCGCCGCGCCCGCGCGCGCGACATCGCGCGGCCGCCTTCGTGCAGCAGCTTGATCGCGACGTACTGCTCGATCCCGTCGGTGCGTTGCGCCAGGAACACCTCGCCCATGCCGCCGCTGCCGAGCGGGCGCAGCAGGCGGAAGCGCCCGCCGATCAAGGAGTCCGGCCCGAGGCGTTGCGGATCGAGCGGCGCGCCGTCGTCGCCATCGTCGCCGTCAATGGCGTCCGCCGATGACAGCAGCTCGCGCACGGCCTCGGCCATCCCGGCATCGCGCGCGGCGAGCGCGCCCAGCTCCGCCTCGCGCGCGGAGGCGGGCAGGTCGAACAGGCGGTTGAGCCATTCCAGCTGCGCGAGGCTGCGCGCGCGATCGGCCGGGTTCGTCGTCACGGCGCCATCTGCTTCTGCAGCCAGCTGCGCGCGACCGCCCAGCCGCGATAGACCGTGCGCTCGTCGACCTCGAGCGCCTTGGCGATGTCCTGCATGGTCAGGCCGACGAAGTAGCGCAGTTCGACGATGCGCGCCAGGCGCGCGTCGACCTGGTCGAGATCGTCGATGGCGACGTGCAGCCGCTCGATGTCCATGTCGTGCGGCAGCGGCAGGTTGATCGCCTCGATCAGGTCGACGCGCTCCCAGTCGCCGCCGCGCTTCTCGGCACGCGCTTCGCGGATGCGGTCGACGATCAGGTGGCGCATCAGGCGCGCGAACGCGCTGAAGAAATGCCGGCGGTCGACGATGCGCAGCGCGTCCACGCGCAGCACCTTGAGCAGGGTGTCGTGCAGCAGCTCGGTCGGCTGCAAGGTGCTGGCCGATTCGCCGGCCAGAAGGCGCGCCGCCATTGCGCGCAGGTCGGCGTAGACCACCGGCAGGAGTTTTTCCAGCGCGCCGGATTCGCCGCCTTGCCAGGCATGGATCAGCAAGGTGACGTCATCGCTCTGCTGCATCGACGATGCCCCGAAGACCCCACGTGTCGCGGCATTGTAGGGATGCCTGCGAGTGGACGTCACGCCGGCATCCGTGCTCGGGCGTATGGCGCCGCTCCGGCGCCGTGAACAAAGGTGTCGCCGCCGTACGCGGCGTGCTCGCGGGCCGGATTCAGCTCGCCGGTGGCGCCGTGGCGGCGCGCCGTGCGTCCTCGCGCAGCACGTGGGCGAGGGTGTCGATGCTGTCGGTGATGCGGTCGAAGGCGTCGGTGATCGCGCCGGCGACGTTGCGCGCCTCGTCGTCGGCGGCGGAGGCTTCCAGGCGCGCGACGAGCGCGCGTTCCTCCTCGCGCAGACTGCCGATCTGCGGCGGCGTGCCGCCGCGCAGGTCGCGTGCGAGGGCGGCCAGGCTCATGTCGATGCGGTCGATGAAGGCGAGCACGGCCTCGCGTTCGGGCAGCGCGCGCGCGTCGAGCGTGACGGCTTCCAGCGCCATGCCGGCGCGGATGAAACGGTTGGCGTTGGCGAACACGCCTTCGGCGAAGGCGATCAGCTCGCGGTCGCGGCGCGGTTCGCCGCGCAGGCGCTCGAGCGAGGCCTGCGCGTTGGTGCGCGCGGCGCGCGCCGAGGTGCGCGTGGCGGCGCGCCGCGCGGCGTCGTCGCGCAGCAGGACGGAGAAGTACGCGCGGTATTCGTCGAGCATCGAGGCCAGCGCCGGCCGCACGCGCAGGTGTTCCCAGGTCGGCCAGACCACGTAGGCGACCAGTGCCAGCGCGCTGCCGATGGCGGTGGCGAGGCCGCGCGCCTGCAGCACTTCGCCCGGCGCCAGGCCGTCGAAGGTGAACAGCAGCACGACCAGTCCGGTCAGCATCATCACGCCGATGCCGTAGTGCACCGTGGTCAGCAGGCGGAAACCGAAGGCGAACAGCGCGACCAGGGCGACGCGTTCCCACGGATCGTCGAACGCGTAGTGCACCAGCGCGGTGACCAGCACCAGGCCGAGCATGGTGCCGATCACGCGCAGCAGGCCGAAGCTGAAGGTGCCGGCGAAATCCGGTTTCAGCACGATCGCGGCGGTCATCGGGATCCAGTAGCCGTGCGGGATGCCGGCCAGGCGCGCGCCGACGATGGCCAGGGCCAGGCACACGCCGCAGCGCAGGGCGTGCCGGAACGCGATGGAGGACAGCGTCAGGTTCGCGCGCAGGGTCTGCAGCGCGTTGCCCGGCTGCATCGCCGCCGGCAGCTGCTGCTCGGCCGCGCCGGCGCGCAGTTCGCCGCGGCTGCCGGCGAAGTCGGCGTTGCGCGCGGCGGCGCGCAGCTGGCCGCCGAGGCCGTCGGCGCGGGCGAGGGCGATCATCAGTTCGCGCGGCGCGTGCCCGGCGTTGCAGATCTCGCGCAGCGAGGCGAGGGCGGCGTCGAAGCCTTCCATCGCGGCGGCGGCCCCGTGCGGGCTGGCGCCGTCGTCGAGCGCGCGCGCGATGGTTTCCAGCGCGCGCGCGGCGTACTCCAGCACGCGCGCCAGGGTGCGCCGCGCGTCTCCCTCGTCGAGGGTCTCCTGCAGGTCCTTCAGCGCCAGCAGCTCCAGGCGGATGCGCTCGACCAGTTCGGCCAGCACGCGGAAGGTCTCCATCACGCTGCCGCGCGCGCGGTGCGCGCCGTGCAGCAGGCTTTCCACGTCGAGCAGGGCCTGGGTGACCGGCGGCGCGCTGCGCGCGTCGGCGCGTTCGCGCACGCTGGCCGCCAGCTGGCGGCAGACGTCGGCCAGCGCCTGGCGTTCGGGGCGATAGCGCTGCAGCGGCCACGCGGCGATGGCGAACAGCATCTGCAGCACGCCGCCGGCGACGATCAGCGCGGCCGGGCCGAGCGCGGTCAGCGCATCGAGCGGCGTGGCGGCGCTGATCACCAGCAGGATCATGCAGGCCAGCCCGGTGCGGCCGGCGTTCGGGCCGAGCGCGACGAGCAGGCCGCCGCTCACGCCGCAGAGCATCGCCGCCAGTGCCAGCAGCGCGGTGTGCGCGCCGAGCAGGCTGCCGACGTAGGCCGACACGCCCGAGGCCAGCGAGGCCAGCAGCATGCGCTGCATGCGCAGCCGGTACGGGCCGGGCTGGTCGATGAACATCGTGTTGAGCGCGCCGGCGGCCATGCCCAGGCCGACGCCGGGGCGGCCGGCAGCGAGCGCCAGCGCCAGCGGCAGCACGATCGCCAGCGTGTTGCGCAGCGCCACGCGCAGCGGCACGTCGCGCGGCTTCAGTTCGAGCAGGGCACTCAGCATGGTCGCGTGGTGGCGGCCGCCTCGCGGACGGGGACGCGGACGTTCAGCGGTACTTTTCCGGCGCCGGGTTCACGTGGGCGCAGGACTTGCAGGTGCGCGCCTCGAGCGAGCGGTAGAAATGCTCGAACACGCGCGGGAAGTCCTTTTCGATGTCGACGAGGTGGAAATACTCCTCGTACAGCGGATGGTTGCAGCGCTCGCAGAACCACAGCAGACCGTCCTGCTCGTGCGGCAGGCGTTTGCGCTCGATCACCAGGCCGACCGAGTCGGGCATGCGCTGCGGCGAGTGCGGCACGCGCGGCGGCAGGTAGAAGACCTCGCCGGCGCGGATCGGGATGTCGCGCACGCGGCCGTCCTCCTGGATCTTCAGCACCATCTCGCCTTCGATCTGGTGGAAGAACTCCGGGCCTTCGTCGAAGTGGTAGTCGGTGCGCTGGTTCGGGCCGCCGACGACCATCACGATGAAATCGGCGTCGACGATGCACTTGTTGCCGACCGGCGGCTTGAGCAGGTGGCGGTGTTCGTCGATCCAGGCTTGCAGGTTGAAGGGCGGGGCCAGCATGGCGTTTCCTGCGGGGGTGCTCGGCGGGGAGTTTACCTCGCACGGGCACGCGAGCCGCAGGAAAAAGGTCGCTCGGCGAGAAGCGCAATCTCTCGCAGAGCCGCAGAGGACGCAGAGAGAGAAAAAGATTCAGGCGAAGAAGAAAACAAAGAATGCCTTTCTCCGCGTCCTCTGCGCCCCTGCGAGATCAGCTTTCTGCCTCAGCCCCCGACCGCAGCACCGCGATGCACTTCAGCTCGATCGCGATCGGCGTCGGCAGCGCGGTGATGCCGAGCGTGGTGCGGCACGGAGCCGTGGCCGGATCGGTGAAATGCTCGGCGTAGACGCGGTTGTAGGCGGCGAAGTCGCGCTGCATGTCGGTCAGGAACACGGTCACGTCGACGAGGTCCTCCCAGCGTGCGCCGGCCGCTTCCAGCACCGCACGCACGTTGGCGAACACCTGGCGGCACTGCGCCTGGATGTCGTAGGCGGCCAGCCTGCCGTCGGTGTCGTGCACGTTGCCGGGGATCGCGTTCGTGCCCGGCGTGCGCGGGCCGACGCCGGACAGGAACAGCAGGTCGCCGACGCGGCGGGCGTGCGGATAGGCACCGACCGGCGCGGGCGCGGCGTCGCTGTGGATCGATGTCTGCGTGGTGGCGCTCAAGGCGTGGTCCCGATCGTGGTCGTGGTGCTGCCGAGCTGGCGGTTGGCGGCGTCGCGCGCGACGATGCGGTAGCGGCCGGGGCGCAGGTACAGGTCGCCGCTGGGCACCGCGTCGGAGGAGGTGCGCACGCGGTCCTTCGCATTGGTCGATTGGGTGATCAGCTCGAACACCAGCCGGTCGGCCGGGATCGCGTCGTCGCCTTCCTCGGCGTAGCGCGCTTCGACCAGGCAGGGGTAGACGTCCTTGCACAGGTCGGCGTTGATGCCGTACGGCGTGCGCAGCCCGCCGATGCTCGCCCAGGTCGGCCGGCCGCGCCGGTAATTCTCCGCCGGGAACACCACGCTGGCGTCGAACGCCTGCGGCCGCAGCGACCACAGCGCGCCGGCCTCGTTGCGGAACACGATCGGCGCGTCGAACGGCACTTCCTGAGCGATGCGGCGGTAGACCGGATGGTCGCCGCTGGTGATGTCGTGCGGGATCATCACGGTCTGCTCGACCGCGACCGGATCGATGCCGCTGAGCTTGGCGAAATGCTGCGCCATCGCCGCGCCGTCGAAGTACTTGCCGGCCTTCTGGATGTGGGTGAAGCCGGCATTCACGACGAGCCGCGCCTTCGGGTGCTTCTTGTCGAAGGCGCGCTGGTAGAGGTTCCTGGCCTGTTCGCGCTCACGCGCGTCGCCGGTCGCCATCGATTCCGATTCGTAGGCGACCACGCGGAAGCCGAGCTTGAGCGCGGTGCGCACCATCTCGGCGTAGATCGGCTCCTCGGTGTAGAAGCCGGAGTCCGCGGTGGGGTAGCCGCGCTTGGCCAGGTCGTCGTCGTCGTGGTACAGGGTCTCGGCGGCGAAGGTGTCGTAGCCCAGCTCGCGCAGCTTGGGCAGCAGCTGCACGGTCAGCGTGCGCGTCAGCGCGATGTTGTGGTTCTCGTTGAGGAAGATCGCCTGGCGGTCGCGGGCCAGCTCCGCGATCGCGTCGAGCGCCGGCGTCGGCTTGTAGCCGCCGTCCATCGGCGCCGGGCTGTCGCCCTTCTCCGGCGGCTGCGCGATCGAGAACGTGATGCGCGAGCCGGCGTAGTCGCCGACCCAGGTCTGGAACCAGCTCAGGTACTGGTTGAAGATCAGGCGGAACGGAACGTTCGAATCCCTCTCGCGCGCTTCGCGCATGTAGAGGTACTGCGCGAGCAGCCCCTGGCGCTTCTGCGCCTCGGCCATGATGCGCTCGGACTTGGTCACCGCGTCGCGCTGCTGGGTGATCGAGGCGCTGCCGGTCGGCAGCGGTTGCACCTGCGACAGCTGCGTCGCGAGGACCAGCGCCGCCACGCTTGCGGACATGGACATGTCTATTCCCCCGTCGATTCGGCGTCCTGCCCGGAGGTCCTTCCGAGCAGCGCCAGGGCTTGTTCCTGTCGCTCCGCGATCAGTGAGGTGTCCTTCACGTCGAGTCCGAGGTCGCGCACGCGGCCGTTGCGCAGGCTGTAGATCCAGCCGTGTACGCTGAGCTTCTGGCCGCGATCCCAGGCGTCCTGCACGACGGTGGTGTGGCAGACGTTGACGGCCTGCTCGACGACGTTCAGTTCGCACAGCCGCGCGTGACGCGCGCGCGCGTCGTCCACGCGGCGCAGCGATTCGAGGTACTTCTGGCGCACGTCGGCGACGTGGCGCAGCCAGTTGTCGACCAGGCCGAGCCGGCGGCCCTCCAGCGCCGCCTGCACGCCGCCGCAGCCGTAGTGGCCGACGACCAGGATGTGCTCGACCTTCAGCACGTCGACGGCGAACTGGATCGCGCTGATGCAGTTGAGGTCGGTGTGCACGACGACGTTGGCGACGTTGCGGTGCACGAACACCTCGCCCGGGTCCATGCCGATGATCTGGTTGGCCGGCACGCGAGAGTCCGAGCAGCCGATCCACAGGTACTTGGGCGCCTGCTGTTCGGACAGGCGCTTGAAGAAGTCCGGATCCTGCGCGCGCAGCGCCTCGGACCAGAGGCGGTTGCGTTCGAGCAGGTCGTCGAGTTCGGCCATCGGAAACCTCAGCGCAGGCGCAGGCAGACGTTTTTCGCGTCGGTGAAGAAGCGCAGCGCCTCGACGCCGCCCTCGCGGCCGACACCGGAATTCTTGACGCCGCCGAACGGCGTGCGCAGGTCGCGCACCAGCCAGCAGTTGATCCAGACGATGCCCGTTTCCAGGCGCGCGGCGACGCGATGCGCGCGATCCAGGCCGCCCGTCCACAGCGAGGCGGCCAGGCCGTAGCCCGACTGGTTGGCGAGCGCCACGGCTTCGTCCTCGCCGTCGAACGGGATCAGGCAGACCACCGGGCCGAAGATCTCGTCCTGGTTGGTCGCCGAATCGTTGGCCAGGCCTTCGATCACGGTCGGCGCGACGAACCAGCCGTCCGCGCAGCGGCCGTCGACGCGCAGCGGCGCGCCGCCGCAGAGGATCGTGCCGCCTTCGGCGCGGGCGCGTTCGATGCAGCCGACGACCTTGTCGTAGTGCGCCCTGGAGACCAGCGCGCCGAGGTCGACGCCGGCCTCGCGCGGGTCGCCCACGCGCAGCGCCCGCACGCGTTCGAGGTAGCGGCGCTTGAACGTCTCGTAGAAGGACCGCTCGACCAGCAGGCGCGAGCCGCACAGGCAGATCTCGCCCTGGTTGGCGAAACCTGAGCGCACGATCGTGTCCAGATCGGCGTCGGATAGGTCCGCGTCGGCGAACACGATCGCCGGGTTCTTGCCGCCCAGTTCCAGTGACAGCTTCTTGAACTTCGGCGCGGCCGCGGCGGCGATCGCAGCGCCGGTGCGCGTGCTGCCGGTGAAGGAGATCGCCTTGACCTGCGCATGCTCGACCAGCGCCTGGCCGACGCCCGCGCCGTGTCCGTGCACGATGTTCAGCACGCCCGGCGGAAAGCCCGCCTCGACCGCCAGCTCGCCGAGCCGCGCCGCCGTGCACGGAGTCACCTCCGACGGCTTGGACACGACCGCGTTGCCGGCGGCCAGCGCCGGGGCGATCTTCCAGGTGAACAGGTACAGCGGCAGGTTCCATGGCGAGATGCAGGCGACCACGCCCAGAGGCTGGCGCAGGGTGTAGTTCAGGGTGGCGTCGTCGGTCGCATGCGATTCGCCGGCCCACTGCGTGATCGCCGCTGCGAAGAAGCGCAGGTTAGCCACCGCACGCGGGATGTCGAGGCTGCGTGCGAGCGCGACCGGTTTGCCGCAGTTGCGCGATTCCAGCTCCGCCAGGGCGTCCAGTTCGCGCTCGACCAGGTCGGCCAGGCGGTTCAGGTGCTGCGCACGTTGTTCCGGGGCAGTCGCCGCCCAGCCCGCGGCGGCCCTGCGCGCGGCCTCGACGGCGGCGTCGACGTCGGACGCGTCGGAGTCCGGGCAGCGCGCGAAGGCGGCGCCCACGGCCGGTTCGGACACGTCGAGATAGCGGCCGGCGCGCGGCGCCTGCGCGTGGCCGTCGATCAGATTCGCAAGGACGAGGGTCATCGCGCGCAGCTTAGCGATTCGCGCTGGGCGGTGAAATGCCGATCGTCATTCCGGCCAGGGTTTCGATCCCGGCCGGGTTCTCGGGAAGCCGGTTTTCTCGCAGAGCCGCAGAGAACGCCGAAAAAAGCTCTTCTCTGCGCTCTCTGCGGCTCTGCGAGATCGGCTTTTTTTGTTGTTCTCGGGATGGAACGCACCGTGGTCGCGGCGGTTCCGGATTCAGCCCCGTTCGGCGACCGGGCGCAGCGCCGGATCGAGCGCGATGCGCTCGTCGAACACGAAGCAGGCGCCCTCGTAGCCGGCGCCGCCGACTTCCTCGAAGTAGCCCAGGATGCCGCCGTCGAGCTGCCAGACATGCTCGAAGCCGTTCGCCTGCATCCACAGGGCGGCCTTTTCGCAACGGATGCCGCCGGTGCAGAAGCTGACCACGGTCGCGTCGGCCAGCGACTCGCGCTCGGCCGCGAGCGCATCGGGCAGGTCGGTGAAGCGGTCGATCGGCAGGGCGAGGGCGCCTTCGAAGGTGCCGTGGCGCACTTCCTCGCGGTTGCGCGTGTCGAGCAGCACCAGCCGGCGGCCGTCGTCGTCCGCGCCGCGCTCGATCCAGCGCGCCAGGGTGGCCGGCGCGACGGCCGGCGCGCGTTCGGCCTCCGGCGTCGTCTGCGGCTGCCGGAAGCGGATGATCTCGCGCTTGCGGCGCACCTTCAGGCGCGCGAACGGCACGTTCTCGCTGCGGCTGGCCTTCACGCGGATCCCGGCGAAGCGCGTATCGCCGCGCAGCGCCGCCAGGAATGCGTCGATCGCCTCGTCCGGCCCGGCGAGGAACAGGTTGATGCCTTCCTCGGCGACCAGCACGGTACCGCGCAGCCCGCCGCTCTCCGCCGCCTCGCGCAGGCGCACGACGAGCGCATCGGCGTCGTCGATCGGCACGAAGTGGTAGGCGGCGATGTTGAGGATCATGGGAGGAGGGAGCGGGCTCGGGCAAAGCGTTTCAATGGATGCCCGCGTTCGCGGGCATGACGTCGACAAGAGTTCCAGCGGTTGCCTTTACGAAACGCGGAAACACGTTCCCCGAAGCCGTGCTTCAAGTGAAAAGTGCGGCCATGGATGGCCGCTTCTGGATCATCCGAAAGGCATCGCGCGACATGACGTCACGACCAACCCAGACCGTAGCGATCACGGACGATCGCAAAGGCTACAGCGACAGCGTACGGCCACCGTCCACCGGCACATTGATGCCGTTGACGTACGCCGCCGCCGGCGTGGCGAGGAACGCGATCACGTTGCCGATCTCGCTGGCCTTGGCGAAGCGGCCGAGCGGGACGGTCGCCAGCATCGCCTGCTCGATCTCGGCGCCGTTCTTGCCGGTCGCGCGCGTGCGCTCGGTGAGGATCTGCTCGAGGCGCTGCGTCTGCGTGTAGCCGGGCAGCACGTTGTTGACGGTGATGCCCTGCGCGCCGAGTTCGCCGGCGAGGGTCTTGGCCCAGCTCGCGACCGCGCCGCGGATCGTGTTGGACACGCCGAGGTTCCGGATCGGCTCCTTCACCGAGGTCGAGATCACGTTGACGATGCGGCCGTAGCCGGACGCCTTCATGCCCGGCAGCACGGCCTGCAGCAGGACCTGCGCGGCGACCAGGTGCTGGTCGAACGCGCTGCGGTAGTCGTCGGCCGCGGCGGTGTTGGCCGGGCCGCCCGGCGGGCCGCCGCTGTTGTTGACCAGGATCTGGATCGGCTGCGCGTTGGCGATCGCCTCGACCTTCGCGCGCAGTTCGGCGTGGTCGAGCATGTTGACCGCGACGGTGGCGTGCTGCTGCGCCGCGTGCGTCTTCGGCAGCGCCGCCAGCGCGGTCGCCAGCGCCTCGCGCGAGCGCGCCAGCAGGGTCACGTCGGCGCCGAGCGCGGCCAGCTCGACCGCCGCGGCGCGGCCGATGCCTTGCGAGCCGCCGCAGACGAGCGCGTGTTTGCCGGTGAGGTCGAGGTTCATGGGGTGTGCCGTTCTGCGGAGAAGAAAGAAGTTTGAAACACCAAGGACACGGGGAAAAGATCAGGCGTCGTATCGGAGTTCGATGAAAGAGCTTCCTCGCAGAGGCGCAGAGAACGCGGAGAAGAGCGCAAGCAAATCTCCCTCTGCGTTCTCTGCGCCTCTGCGAGAGAGCTTTCCCGTCGGCGCCGAGCTCGCCTCGCGATCAATGCCGCGGCGGCAGCTTCTGCACCATGCGCTTGAGCAGGTCCTCGTCGCTGTCGCCGGACGGCGGCTCGACGCTGTCGAGATCGAAGCCGAGCACGGCGGCGTCATCCTCGTCGAGGCCGTCGAAGGCGCGGAACTCGGCGTCGAGCAGGGCCATGCGCGCGGCGGTCTCGTCGTCGTAGCGCAGCACGCGGCCGTCGTTGTCGAGGACTTCGGCGATGCCGGAGTCGAGCACGCTCAGGCGCGCCCAGATCAGCGTGTCGCCGAGCGCGGCCAGCCACCACTGCGCGTTCATGCGCCGATCCCGCCGGAAGCCAGCAGCTTGACCACCACCGCGCTGACCGTGCCGATCGCGATGCCCCAGGCGCCGATGCTGCCGAGCAGGGCGAGCGCGTTGAGGCCGCGGTCGCGCAGCCGGCGCCAGCCGGCGCCCAGGTACCAGCCGAAGGCGCGCGGCGCGAACAGGAAACCGCCCAGGCGCGCGTGTTCGGCCGGGTGGTGGTCGCGCAGGTGCACGGCCACCAGCATCCAGGCAATGATGTAGGTGGTCAGGCCGGCGACGGCGACGCCGAGCCCGCCGGTGAAGATGAACTGGTGCCAGGCGGAAGCGTTCATCAGAACTCCGCCGAGCCCGGCGCGCGCGGATACGGGATTGCGTCGCGGATGTTGCCCAGGCCGCAGACGTACACGACCAGGCGCTCGAAGCCGAGGCCGAAGCCGGCGTGCGGCACCGTGCCGTAGCGGCGGAAATCGCGATACCACTGGTAGTGCGCGGGATCCAGGCCGAACTGCGCCATGCGGCGGTCGAGCACGTCCAGGCGTTCCTCGCGCTGCGAGCCGCCGACGATCTCGCCGATGCCGGGCGCGAGCACGTCCATCGCGGCGACGGTGCGGCCGTCGTCGTTCAGGCGCATGTAGAACGCCTTGATCTTCTCCGGGTAGTTGGTCACCACGACCGGACGGCCGACGTGCTCCTCGGTCAGGAAGCGTTCGTGCTCGGTCTGCAGGTCCGCGCCCCATTCCACGGCGTACTCGAACTTCCTGCCGGATTTCTTCAGGATCTCGACCGCGTCGGTGTACTCGATGCGCTCGAACGGCGCTTCGACGAAGGCTTCCAGGCGCGACACCGCGGTCTTCTCGACGCGGTCGGCGAAGAAGGCCATGTCGTCGGCGCGCTCGGCGAGCACCGCCTTGAACACGTACTTGAGCAGTTCCTCGGCGACGCGCGCGTCCTCCGCGAGGTCGGCGAAGGCGATCTCCGGCTCGATCATCCAGAACTCGGCCAGGTGGCGCGTGGTGTGCGAGTTCTCGGCGCGGAAGGTCGGGCCGAAGGTGTAGACCTTGCTGAGCGCGAGGCAGTAGGCCTCGACGTTGAGCTGGCCGGACACGGTGAGGAAGGTTTCCTTGCCGAAGAAGTCGCGCGAGAAGTCGATCGCGCCCTTGTCGGTGCGCGGCAGATTCATCAGGTCCAGCGTGGAGACGCGGAACATCTGGCCGGCGCCCTCGGCGTCGGAGGTGGTGATGATCGGCGTGTTGACCCAGAAATAGCCGCGCTCGTGGAAGAAGCGGTGCACGGCGTTGGCGAGCGTATGGCGCACGCGCGTCACGGCGCCGAACAGGTTCGTGCGCGGACGCAGGTGCGCCACTTCGCGCAGGAACTCCGGCGAATGCGGCTTGGGCTGGATCGGGTAGGTTTCCGGATCGTCGACCCAGCCGAGCACCTCGACGCGGCTGGCCTGCAGCTCGAACGACTGGCCCTTGCCCTGCGAGGCGACCAGTTCGCCCTCGGCGGCCAGCGCGCAGCCGGAGGTCAGGTGCAGGATCTCGTTCTCGTAGTTGGGCAGCGTGTTCGGCGCGACGACCTGGATCGCATCGAAGCAGGAGCCGTCGCTGAGATTGACGAACGACAGACCCGCCTTCGAATCGCGCCGCGTGCGGACCCAGCCGCGCACGAGCACGCGCGTGCCCGCCGCGACCGCGCCGGACAGCGCGTGCTTGACGTCAATGGTTTCCACGGTGTCGGCCGCCGCCATCGCTTGAAACTCCTGGAATGGGCGCCCACGTTCGGCGGGCACGGAAAGACCTTCGATGATAGCGGAATGTTCCGGCGGCGAAGGCGCCGTCGCGCGCAAGGCGCTACAATCGGTCGCATCCCGGTTTTTCCAGTCTCCAACATCCGATCCCGGCTCTCCCGATGGCCATCCAGCTCACCTCCGCCGCCCGCCAGCGCATGCAGGACTTCCTCGCCAGGGAGCCCTCCGCGGTCGGCGTGCGCTTCGGCATCAAGCGCACCGGGTGCTCGGGCTTCGGCTACACGGTCGATATCGCGAACGTGGTTGCCGAGAACGACCAGGTGTTCGAGCAGGACGGCCTGCAGATCCTGGTCGATCGCAAGGCGCTGCCGTTCGTCGACGGCACCGAGATCGATTTCCAGCGGCAGGGGCTCAACGCGAGCTTCGTGTTCCGCAACCCGAACGCGACCGGCGAGTGCGGTTGCGGCGAGAGCTTCACCGTCGACGCGGCCGGCTGAGCCGCGACCGTGACCCTTCCGGTTCCCACGGACGGCGCCAGGCCGCCGTCGCCGCGGCCCGCCGCCTCCGAGATGGCCCTGCAGGACATGCTGCCGCACGTGCTGCGCCTGTTCCGCCGCGAGCCGGCGCTGGCGATCACGCTGGGCTACCTGCTGCTGGTGATGGCCGGCATCTTCTACAACGCCCGCTTTTTCGGGCAGTTCGGCATTCCCGTGCTGACCCTGTCGCAGATCAGCGACTTCCTGATCGCCGGCATCCAGCAGCCGATCGCGATCCTGCTGGTGCTGTCGACCCTGCCGCTGTGCTGGCTGTTCGACCTCGCCAACCGGCGCTACGTGCGCCGCCGTGTCCGTACCATCGAGCGGCTGCGCGCGATGGCGGCGCCGGCCGGATGGCAGCGCCTGCACCTGTGGCGGCTGGAATGGCGCGACCGGCAGGTCTGGATCATGCCGCTGAGCTACCTCGCCGTGGTGGTCCTGTACGGCTGGGCATTCGTGGCCTTGTACGCGGACTACCGCGTGCATCGCGTGCGCGAGGGCGACGCGGCCCAGGTGCGCGTCTGGCTGGGCGGCGGCGAGGCCGGCTTCAAGCCGGAGCAGGCGCAGGCCTGGACCTACCTCGGCGCGGTCGCCAACTACGTCTTCGTCTACGACCATGCGGCCGGCCGGTCGGTGATCCTGCCGGTCGAGAACATCGAGCGCATCGAGCCGGTGAAATCGGCCCAGCCCGTGGGATTGGCCGCGCGACTTGCGCCAAAGCCCTGATTCCACTAGTATCCGCGCCCCTTTCGTCGACTGGGGCGGTGCGTCCACGAGCGCACTTCCCGATTAGGAGCGAAAGGCCTTGCCTCACCGCGCCGCGGGAGGCTGTCGGGCGGAATCCTCCGCCGCGATACCCACAAGGAGTTTCCATGCGTCATTACGAAGTCGTGTTTCTGGTCCACCCTGACCAGAGCGAGCAGGTGCCCGCGATGATCGAGCGTTACAAGACGCTGATCGAAAACGACGGCGGCAAGGTGCACCGCCTCGAAGACTGGGGCCGCCGCCAGCTGGCCTATCCGATCCAGCACCTGGCCAAGGCGCACTACGTGCTGCTGAACATCGAATGCAGCGCGGCCGTGCTGGCCGAGCTGGAGTCCGGTTTCCGCTTCAACGACGCGGTGCTGCGCCACCTGATCGTCAAGCGCGAGACGGCGGTGACGGAGATGTCGCCGATCATGAAGAACAAGGACGACAAGGGCGGCCGTCGCCGCGACGACGAAGGCTTCGGCTTCGGCGATTCCGACGACGAACCGCGTCCGCGCCGCGAGCGCGCTCCGCGCGAGGAAGCGGCCGCCGAACCGGCCGCCGAGTAAGCGTCCGCCCCAGTCCAAGGAGAAATCACCATGTCCAAGTTCTTCCGCCGCAAGAAGTTCTGCCGTTTCACCGCCGAAGGCGCGACCGATATCGATTACAAGGATCTCAACCTCCTGCGCCAGTACATCAGCGAGACCGGCAAGATCGTGCCGAGCCGCATCACGGGCACCAAGGCGCGCTACCAGCGCATGCTGGGCACCGCCGTCGAGCACGCGCGCTTCCTCGCGCTGCTGCCCTACAGCGACGCGCACTGACCCATCCCGCCGTCGTCCGGGCCCGCGCCGGGACGACGGCCACGCATTCGGACAGCGCAAGCTGCGCCGGACATTCCGACGCTAACGAATAGGAAATCCCATGGAACTGATTCTTCTGCAGAAAGTGAAGAACCTCGGCGCCCTCGGCGACAAGGTCAAGGTGAAGCCGGGTTACGGCCGCAACTACCTCGTGCCGCAGGGCAAGGCGACCGCCGCCACGCCGACCAACATCGCCGAGTTCGAGCAGCGCCGCGCCGAGTACGAGGCGCGCGCCAACCAGCAGCTCTCCGGCGCCGAAGCGCGCAAGGCGCAGTTCGAGAACCTGTCGGTCACGATCAAGGCGAACGCGAGCCCGGAAGGCAAGCTGTTCGGCTCGGTCGGCCCGCGCGACATCGCCGACGCGTTCACCGCCGCCGGCGCCGCGCTCGACAAGAGCGAGGTCGTGATGTCCGAAGGCCCGCTGCGCCACATCGGCGAGTTCGAGGTGCAGGTGCACCTGCACGCCGACGTCAACACGACGGTCAAGGTCGTCGTCGCCAACGACGACTGATCGGCTGCGGCATCGCTGCGAAGACAAGGGCGCCTGCGGGCGCCCTTGTCGTTTCCGCTCTCCACGTCGGAGCGGCGGAAAGAACCGGCAACGTCAAAGACCCGAACACGAAGGGCAAGAAGAAAGGGCGGAAGGCTTTCCGGTTCTTTTCCCGGCGCGCGGTTCGGCTCGGGGTTCCTGGTTTCGATGAGTGCCGCGACGGCGACGGCCTGAACCAAGGAGCGCACGCGCAATGCGAAGAAGGCGGAAAAGCCGCTTTTCCTTCGTGTTCTTCGTGTTCTTCGTGCGCTTCGTGTTTCGATCTTTCGCCTTCCCCCGAGCAAAGCACACAGGTTTTCCACAGGGTTATTGTCTCGACAGCTGAGACCCGCCCGCGGATGATGCACGGCCGAACTTCCGTCCGCTTCGTCATGGTCCAGACCGAACGCAAACCCGCCTCCAACATCGAAGCGCTGCGCGTTCCGCCGCATTCGATCGAGGCCGAGCAGGCCGTGCTCGGCGGGTTGATGCTCGCGCCCGAGTCCTGGGACCGCGTCGCCGACCGCCTGGTCGAGGACGATTTCTACCGGCGCGACCACCGCCTGATCTTCCGCGCGATCGGCGACCTGTCGAACAAGGGCATGCCCTACGACGCGGTCACGCTGGGCGAGTGGTTCCACTCGCAGAACCTCTCCGAACTGGTCGGCGGCGCCGGCTACGTCATCGAGCTGGCGAACTCCACGCCGAGCGCGGCGAACATCACCGCCTACGCGGACATCGTGCGCGAGAAGTCCGTGCTGCGTCAGCTGATCGACGCCGGCACCGAGATCGCCGGCGATGCGTTCCAGCCGGAAGGGCGCTCCAGCCAGGAGCTGCTGGAGACCGCCGAGCAGAAGGTGTTCCACATCGCCGAGGCCGGCGCGCGCGGGCGCAAGGGTTTCGTCTCGATGCGCTCGGCGGTCAAGGAAGCGTTCCAGATCCTGCACCACCGCTACGAGAACCGCGGCGCGGTCACCGGCCTGCCGACTGGCTTCATCGACCTGGACGAGATGACCGCCGGCCTGCAGCCGTCGGACCTGATCATCGTCGCGGCGCGCCCGTCGATGGGCAAGACCGCGTTCTCGGTCAATATGGCCGAGAACGCGGCGATGCGGACCAAGAAGGCGGTGGCGATCTTCTCGATGGAAATGTCGGCCTCGCAGCTGGCGTTCCGACTCATCTCCTCGATGGGGCGCATCGACGCGCGGCACCTGCGCACCGGCGACCTCGCCGAGGAGGAATGGCCGCGCGTGACCAACGCCATCACCTTGCTGAGCGAAGCGAAGATCTTCATCGACGACACGCCGGCGCTGAGCCCGAGCGAGCTGCGCGCGCGCGCGCGCCGGCTCAAGCGCGAGCACGACCTCGGCCTGATCGTGATCGACTACCTGCAGCTGATGCAGGTGCCCGGAACCAAGGAGAATCGCGCCACCGAAATTTCAGAAATCTCGCGCAGCCTGAAGGCGCTCGCGAAGGAACTGAACATCCCGGTGATCGCCCTGTCCCAGCTCAACCGCTCGCTCGAACAGCGCACCGACAAGCGCCCGGTGATGGCCGACCTGCGCGAATCGGGCGCCATCGAGCAGGACGCAGACGTCATCATGTTCATCTACCGTGACGAGTACTACAACCCGGAATCGGGCGAGAAGGGCGTGGCGGAAATCATCATCGGCAAGCAGCGAAACGGCCCGACCGGCGCCGTGAAGCTGGCCTTCCTCGGCCAGTACACGAAGTTCGAGAACCTGGCCAGCGACAGCTACGTGGGGTCGTTCGAGTGAAAGCCGGGAATCGGGAATCGGGAATGGAGAATCGGAAAGAACGACCACGTGCGTGCAATCGCGCCGACGGCAAGCGCCCGCCCGCTCTTCGATTCCCGATTCCCGATTCCCGACTCCCGGCTCTCGGCTGATGCGCGCCACCTGCGCCACGATCCACCTCGGCGCCCTGCGCGAGAACCTGCGCCGCGTGCGCGAGCTCGCGCCCGGGGCGAAGGTCATGGCAGTGGTCAAGGCCGACGGCTACGGCCACGGGCTCGAGCGCGTGGCGAGGGCGCTGGAAGGGGCCGACGCGTTCGGCGTCGCCTCGATCGCCGACGGCCAGCGCCTGCGCGCCGCCGGGGCTTCGCAGCGCGTCGTCGTGCTGTCCGGCCCGGACGAGGCCGGCGACCTCGCCGAGCTGCGGCGGCTCAAGCTCGACGCGGTCATCCATCACGAGACGCAGATCGAACTGCTGGCGGCCGACGCCGATCCGCGGCCGCTGCGCGTCTGGCTCAAGCTCGACACCGGCATGCACCGCCTGGGCTTCGCGCCCGAGCGCGCGCGCGACGTGCACGCGCGCCTGCGCGCGCTGCCCAGCGTCGACCGCGACATCTCGCTGATGACGCATTTCGCCAATTCCGACGTGTTCGACGACGCCCTGACCACGCACCAGATCGAACGCTTCGAACGCAGCGTGTCCGGCCTCGACGGCGAACGTTCGCTGTCGAACTCGGCCGGCATCCTCGGCTGGCCCGAGGCGCAGGGGCAGTGGGTGCGCGCCGGCGGCGCGCTCTACGGCATCTCGGTCGTCGCCGGCAAGATCGGCGCCGATTTCGGCTTCCGTCCCGCGATGACCCTGTCGACGCGCCTGATCGCGATCAATCGCGTGCGCCGCGGCGAGCGGGTCGGCTACGCGGCGACCTGGGAGGCGCCGGAGGACATGGCGGTCGGCGTCGCCGCGATCGGCTACGGCGACGGCTACCCGCGCCACGCCGACTTCGGCACGCCGGTGCTCGTCGCCGGCACGCGCGCCAGCCTGATCGGGCGCGTGTCGATGGACCTGGTCACGGTCGACCTGCGCGAGGTGCCGTCGGCGAAGATCGGCGATCCGGTCGTGCTGTGGGGCCGCGGACTGGCGGTGGAGGAGATCGCCGAGCACGCCGACACGATCGGCTACGAGCTCACCTGCGGCGTGACGCGGCGCGTGCGCTTCGTCGAGGACGAAAGCTGAACGCGCGTCGTCCGTTCGCGTCCGGTCCCCGCCGAACCCTGCGGTAGTATCGACGGGCGACGGCCCGCCGGGTCGCGCGCGGAGGCGGGCGATGGGGCACGATTCCGAAACACGAGCGATACCGCCCCGGCGAGCGGCCGGTGCGGCGCGCGCGGGCGCGCCGTTCGACGGTGGGCGCGGTCGCGCGGCGGCGGCGAGTCTCGCCTCGATCGTTCCCGGCCTGCGCCTGCTGACCGGCCTTGCGATCGCGACGATCCTGATCGCCGCGCTGTACTTCGGGCGCTCGCTGCTGATTCCGCTCGCGCTGGCCGCGTTGCTCGGCTTCCTGCTCGATCCGCCGGTGCGCCTGCTCTGCCGCTGGGGCCTGCCGCGCGTGCTGTCGGTGTGCCTGGTCGTGCTGTTCGCGGTCGGCGTCCTGGTCGGCGTCGGGGTCTACGTGACGACCCAGCTCACCGCGCTCAGCCGGGACCTGCCGACCTACCAGAGCACGATCCGCGACAAGCTGCATGCGCTGCGCGAGACGGCGACGCGGCCGGGCGCGTGGGAAGGCGCGCTGAAGACGCTGCAGACGATGCAGAAGGAAATCGACACCACGCAGGCGCAGGCCGGCAAGCCGGCCGCCAGCGCGCAGAAGGTCGAGATCGTCGGGCCTGAGTCGCGTCCGACGCGCGTGGTGCTGGACTGGCTCGGCCGCGTCAGCGAGCCGGTGGCGACCGCCGGCATCGCGCTGCTGTTCGTGATCCTGATGCTGATGGACCGCCGCGACCTGCGCGATCGCCTGCTGCGCCTGGCCGGCGGCGACCTGCACACGGCGACCGACGCGATGGACGAGGCGTCCGGGCGCATCGGCCGTTACCTGCGCATGCAGTTCCTCATCAACGCCGGCTACGCGGTGCCGATGGGGCTGGGGCTGTGGTGGATCGGCGTGCCCGCCGCCGCGCTGTGGGGTTTCGTCGCCGCGGTCATGCGCTTCGTGCCGTACGTCGGCCCGATCGTTTCGGCGGTGTTCCCGATCGCGCTGGCGTTCGCGGTGTCGCCGGACTGGAGCATGGTGCTGTGGACCATCGGCCTGATCCTCGCGCTGGAGGTGCTGTGCGGCAACCTCGTCGAGCCGTGGCTGTACGGTTCGAGCACCGGCCTCAGCGCGATGTCGATCATCGTCGCGGCGATGTTCTGGACCGCGTTGTGGGGGCCGCTCGGCCTGATCCTGTCCACGCCGCTGACCGTATGCCTGCTGGTGATCGGCCGCTACCTGCCGTCGCTGCATTTCCTCGAGGTGCTGCTCGGCAGCGAGAGTGCGCTGGCGCCGCCGCAGCGCCTGTACCAGCGCCTGCTCGCCGGCGACGTGGAGGAGGCGCTCGACCTCGCCGACGAGATCGTCGAGGAGCGCCGCGTGTCGAAGAACGGCGACGGCAGCGCCGACGCGCTGGCCGGCTTCTACGGCGAGGTCGCCGTGCCGATGCTGCGCCTGGCGACCACCCATCACGCCGACGTGGCCAGCGCCGAGCATCGCCTGCGCCTGGCCACCGGCACGGCCGAGCTCGTCGAGGAACTGCGCGAGCAGTATCCGCCTGTGCCGTCCATGCAGGAGGACGCGCCGCGCGTGCTCTGCCTCGGCGCGCGCTGGGAAGTCGACGTGCTCGCCGCCGCGATGGTCGCGCACGCGCTGGAGCTGCGCGGGCTTCGCGCGCACGCGGCCGCGCAGGCGCTTCCTTCGACGACTGCCTTCGAGCTGCCGGCGGACGGACGTCCCGGAATCGTCTGCCTGTCGGTGTTCGGCACCCAGCCGCAGGCGCGCGTGCGCCTGATCGCGCGGCGCCTGCGCCGGCGGCTGCCGGACGTGCGCATCCTGGTCGCCGCCTGGAGCGCTTCCTCCGACCTGCTCGACGTCGACGCGCCGCGCCGCCTCGGCGTCGACGCGATCGTCGCCGACCTCGGCAGCCTGCTGCTGCACGTGGACCACCTGTCGGTGCGCGGCGGCAACGGTCCCGGCGCCGCGCCCATCCCGCCCGACGACGCCGCCCGCGTGCACGCCCTGCACCGCAGCGGCGCGCTGTCGCCGGCGCACGCGGCGCTCTACGAGGAGACGATCCGCCGCGTCGCCAACGCGTTCGACGCGAAGTACGCCGAGATCTCCTGGGTCGACGCGGAACGCGTGCTCAAGCCGGCGAGCGCGCTCGCCGCTGCGAACCAAGGCGTGCCGCGCGAGCTGTCGGCCTGCGCCCACGTCGTCGGCACGAACGCCGCCGTCGTCGTGGCCGATCTCGCGCGCGACCCGCGCTTCGCCGGCAATCCGCTGTTCGGCGAGCACGGCATCCGCTTCTACGCCGGCACGCCGATCCGCGACCGCGACGGCCGCGCGCTCGGCGCGCTGTGCATCCTGGACGCCGCGCCGCGCGAGATGAAGCCGGCCGACCTGGAACTGCTGGCGCAGATGGCCGACGAGCTGATGCGGCGCGTGCAGGAGCGTGCCGGGGACGCCGCGCCGGCCTGATCCGCGGCCGCGGTCTCGCTTCCTGCGACGTGCTGACGCGACGCTGCGCGCATACTGGCGCGGCCGCCTCGCCTGCGCCGATCACGGGTAAGATTTTCACGAACGTCCGGCGCGGCGGGCCGGGCGAAAGGAACGCTCCGCCGGCCGGCGGCGGCGTGCAGAACGGAGTTCCGATGGCCAAAGCGAAAACCGCCTACGTCTGCAGCGAATGCGGCGCCGAGCATTCCAAGTGGCAGGGCCAGTGCGTGGAGTGCGGCGCCTGGAACACGCTGGCCGAGTTCGTCGTGCAGCCGGCGGCGAAGTCGGCCGCCGCCGCGCGCACCGGCTATGCCGGCGCCGGCGGAGCGGCGAAGGTCACGCGGCTGGCGACGGTCGCCGCCGAGGCCGAGCAGCGCAGCGCAACCGGCATCGGCGAACTCGACCGCGTGCTCGGCGGCGGACTGGTGGCAGGTTCGGTGGTGCTGATCGGCGGCGATCCGGGCATCGGCAAGTCGACCCTGCTGCTGCAGATGCTCGGCACGATCGGGCAGCGCGTGCGCGGCCTGTACGTGACGGGCGAGGAATCGCTGGCGCAGGTCGCCGCGCGCGGACAGCGCCTGGGCATCGCGCTGGACGGGCTCGAAGCGCTCGCCGAAACGTCGATCGAGCGCATCCTCGCCGAGGCGGTGCAGGCCAGGCCCGAGGTGCTGATCGTCGATTCGATCCAGACGATCTGGACCGAGCTGCTCACCGCCGCGCCCGGCTCGGTCTCGCAGGTGCGCGAATCGGCCGCGCGGCTGGTGCGCTTCGCCAAGGAAAGCGGCACCAGCGTGTTCCTGGTCGGCCACGTGACCAAGGAAGGCGGCATCGCCGGACCGCGCGTGCTCGAGCACATGGTCGATGCGGTGCTGTACTTCGAGGGCGAGTCCGGCTCGCGCTTCCGCGTGCTGCGCGCGTTCAAGAACCGCTTCGGCGCGGTCAACGAGCTGGGCGTGTTCGCGATGGGCGACAAGGGCCTGCGCGAGGTGCCCAATCCGTCGGCGATCTTCCTGTCGGCGCACGCGCAGCCGACTTCGGGCAGCGCGGTCATGGTCACGCGCGAGGGCACGCGTCCGCTGCTGGTGGAGGTGCAGGCGCTGGTCGACCAGAGTTCGCTCGGCAATCCGCGCCGCGTCGCGATCGGCCTGGAGCAGAACCGGCTGGCGATGCTGCTCGCCGTGCTGCACCGGCACGGCGGTGCGGCCGTCTACGACCAGGACGTGTTCGTCAACGTCGTCGGCGGCATCCGCGTGCAGGAGACCGCGGCCGACCTGCCGGTGCTGCTGGCGGTGCTGTCGAGCTTCCGCGACCGGCCGCTGCCGGACAAGACCGTCGCATTCGGCGAGGTCGGCCTGTCCGGCGAGATCCGCCCGGTGCCGAACGGCGAGGAGCGCCTGAAGGAAGCCGCCACGCACGGTTTCCGCCGCGCGATCGTGCCGAAGGCGAACGCGCCGAAGAAGGCGCGCATCGGCGAGCTGGAGATCGTCGCGGTCGAACGCCTGGGCGAGGCGCTCGCCGCCGCCGCGGAAGGATAAGTGACAAAGTGGGATAAGCACCAAAGTATAGAAATGCGCAACGCGTCATCGTTCCCCGTGCGACCGGCGGCTAGGCTTGGACGCGTCAGGGGAGGGCAGGGACGATGCGCATTCTCTTTTTGTGTACCCGGCACAACAGCCTGTCGCAGCGGCTGCAGGTGGAGCTGGAGGACGGCGGACACGAGATCGTCGTCGCCGAGGCCGCGTCCGGCGAGGAGATGGAGATCGCCGCGCAGGAGGCCTATCCGGACCTGATCGTCGCGCCGATGCTCAAGCGCGCGATCCCCGAATCGGTGTGGACGCGCTGGACCAGCCTGATCGTGCATCCGGGCATCCCCGGCGACCGCGGGCCGTCCGCACTCGACTGGTCGATCCTCGACGGCGCCGAACGCTGGGGCGTGACCGTGCTCGAGGCGCGCGCCGAACTCGACGGAGGGCCGGTCTGGGCCAGTGCCGGGTTCCCGATGCGCGGCGACAGCAAGAGCGCCCTGTACCGGCGCGAGACGACGCAGGCGGCGGTCGATGCGGTATTGCGCGCGATCGCCGCGTTCGAGCGCGGCGAAAACCCGCCGCCGCTCGCGCCGGCCGCGCTGGCAGGCCGCGAGCGGCCGGCATGCCGGCAGAGCGACCGGCGCTTCGACTGGCAGGAACCCACCGCCGATATCCTGGCGCGCATCCGCTCCGGCGACAGCGCGCCGGGCACGCTGGCGCGGGTCGCCGGCCAGTCGATGCACGTCTTCGGCGCGCACAAGGAGCGCGGCCTGCGCGGCGAGCCCGGCACGCTGCTGGCGCGCCGCGACGGTGCGGTCTGCATCGCCACCGGCGACGGCGCGCTCTGGCTCAGCCATCTGCGCCTCAAGGACGGCATCAAGCTGCCGGCGGTGCAGGTGCTCGGCGCCGTCGCCGAGGCACTGCCCGAATCGTCGCTGCCGCCGCAGGTCGAGCCGGCCTACGCGACGTTCCAGGACATCCGCTATCGCGAGCGCGGCCGCTTCGGCCTGCTGCATTTCGATTTTCTCAACGGCGCGATGAGCACGGCGAACTGCGAGCGCCTGCTGGCCGCCTATCGCCACGCGCTGCAGCGTCCCACGCGGGCGATCGTGCTGTGCGGCGGCGGCGATTTCTGGTCGAACGGCATCGACCTCAACGCGATCGAGGCGGCGGCCGATCCGGCCGAGGAATCCTGGCGCAACATCCTGGCGATGAACGCGCTGGTGCGGGCCATCGCCACGACGCAGGACAAGCTGGTGGTCTGCGCGCTGCAGGGCAACGCCGGCGCCGGCGGCGTCACGCTGGCGCTCGCCGCCGATCGTGTGTACGCGCGCAGCGGCATCGTGCTGAACCCGCACTACAAGCGCATGGGCGGCCTGTACGGTTCGGAGTTCTGGACCTACCTGCTGCCGCGCCGCGTCGGCGAAGCCACCGCGCGGCACCTCATGGACGCTCTGCAGCCGGTCGGCACCGCGCGCGCCGCGCGCATCGGCCTGATCGATGCGGCGCTGGACGGCGACGACCTGCCGGCCCGCGTCATGCGCATCGTCGAGCCCGAGCTCGGCTTCCTGCGCCATCGCGCCCTGCTGGCGAAGAAGGCGCTGCTGCGCGAACAGGACGAACGCCGCAAGCCGCTCGACCGCTACGCCGAGGAGGAGCTGGCCGAGATGCGCCGCAACTTCTTCGGTCCGGATCGCAGCTACCACGAGGCACGCCGGCGCTTCGTGCGCAAGCTCTGCGCCGAGCCGGTGTGCGCGGCGCCGATGTCGCAGGCGCTGGCCTGAGGCCGCCCCGTCCGGCTAGGTGTCCCCGTCCCGGAACCTGGCGACGAGCACGGCCACGCCGACGATGACGGCCGTCCAGAACATCCAGCTCACGCCCGCATCGGACAGCAGCCAGTTGCCGATCTCCGGCAGCGAGCAGCGGCGGTATTCGTCCCACTCGAACAGGTCGTGGCCGCAGTCCTTGCTCATCCGGTGGAGCGCGAGAATCGCCAGCAGCACGACGACGAAGACGGCTCCGCCGATCCGGTAGCGCCGGGCGATGCGCTCCTGCTCCTTGCGGCGCTCGTGCCGGAGCCGCTCGTACAGGTCCATCAGGCGGTCCGGTGCAGCACCACTTCGAGCACGAACTTGGAGCCGAAGAACGCCAGCAGCAGGATCGTCATGCCGATCAGCGTCAGGTTCACCGCACGGCGCCCGCGCCAGCCGTAGCGCCAGCGGCCGAGCAGCAGCGCGCCGAACACGAACCAGGCAACGATCGACAGCGCGGTCTTGTGTACCAGGTGCTGGCCGAACAGATCGGCCACGAACAGGATGCCGCTGAGCAGGGTCAGCGTGAGCAGCACGAAGCCGGCGCCGATCAGGCGGAACAGCAGGGTCTCGGTCAGGGTCAGCGGCGGCAGCGCGCGCAGCCACGGACCGAACTGGCGATGACGCAGCGCGCGTTCCTGCAGCGCCAGCAGGATTGCCAGCGCCGCGGCGATCGACAGCACGCCGAAGGCGAGCAGCGCGACGGTCACGTGCAGCTTGATCTGCCAGTCCATCTCCAGCGGCGTCGTGCGCGGCGAGGCGAACATGTCGATCGCCAGCAGCGCGGCGGCGAGCGGAAACACGATGACGCCGAGCGCGGCGACCGGGCGCGTCAGGTTCACGATCAGGGTCAGCGCGGCGACCACGCCGGCGACCAGCGACAGGGCGGCGAAGAAGTGCAGGTCCAGTGCGCCCGGATGCATGCCGAACAGCACGCCGGCGTGCGCGATGACGGCGGCCGCGGCGATGCCGTCGGCGCTGCGGTTCAGCGGCTCGCCGCCGCCGAGCAACGGCCGCGCGAGCAGGCCCGCCGCGACGAGATAGAGCGCGATCGCGAGCAGGGCGAGGAGGGGGATCAGCATGCGGCCAGTGTCGCATGACCGACGGTAATTAAGAATCGGTCGCAAGTCGGCGCGCGGCGCGGCGCGGCGCGTGCTCCCGCCGCAGTCCCGGCGCCCGATTCCCGATACAATTCCGCGCTTTCCCGCCGCATCGGTCCGCCCATGTTCGAGTCGCTCAGCCAACGCCTGTCCGCCACCGTCCAGCGCCTGCGCGGCAAGGGGCGGCTGACCGAGGCGAACATCCGTGAAAGCCTGCGCGAGGTGCGCATCGCGCTGCTTGAGGCCGACGTGGCGCTGCCGGTGGTGCAGGCGCTGATCCAGCGCGTGCAGGTCAAGGCGCTGGGCCAGGAAGTGCTGCGCAGCCTGACCCCGGGCCAGGCGCTGGTGAAGGTGGTGCGCGACGAGCTGACCGCGGTCATGGGCAGCGCCAACAGCGACCTCAACCTCGCCGCGGCGCCGCCGGCGGTGGTGCTGATGGCCGGCCTGCAAGGCGCCGGCAAGACCACCACCGTGGCCAAGCTCGCACGCCTGCTGAAGGAGCGCCGCAAGAAGAAGGTCATGGTGGTCAGCTGCGACGTCTATCGTCCGGCCGCGATCGAGCAGCTGCGCACGCTGGCGGAGCAGGTCGACGTGCTGTTCCATCCGTCCAGCGGCGGGCAGGACCCGGTCGCGATCGCCGCCGGTGCGCTGGACGCGGCGAAGAAGAACTTCGCCGACGTGCTGCTCGTCGACACTGCCGGCCGCCTGCACGTCGACGCCGAGATGATGGCGGAGATCAAGGCGCTGCACGCGGCGCTCAATCCGGTCGAGACGCTGTTCGTGGTCGATTCGATGACCGGCCAGGACGCGGCGAACACGGCGAAGGCATTTTCCGAGGCGCTGCCGCTGACCGGCGTGGTGCTGACCAAGACCGACGGCGACGCGCGCGGCGGCGCGGCGCTGTCGGTGCGCTACGTCACCGGCCGCCCGATCAAGTTCATCGGCGTCAGCGAGAAGCCGGACGGGCTGGAACCGTTCCATCCGGACCGCATCGCGCAGCGCATCCTCGGCATGGGCGACGTGCTGTCGCTGGTCGAGCAGGTCGAACAGAGCGTCGACCAGGAGAAGCAGCGCAAGCTGGCCGAGAAGGTCATCAAGGGCAAGCGCTTCGACCTCAACGACATGAAGGACCAGCTCGAGCAGATGGTCAACATGGGCGGCATGTCGTCGCTGATCGAGAAGCTGCCGGGCGTGTCGAACCTGCCCGACAACGTGAAGTCGAAGGTCAACGATCGCGAGGTGCACCGCATGATCGCGATCATCGGCTCGATGACGAAGAAGGAGCGCCGTCATCCGGACCTGCTGAACGGCTCGCGCCGCGCGCGCATCGCGCGTGGATCGGGGATGCAGCCGGCCGACGTCAATCGCCTGCTCAAGCAGTACCAGCAGATGGAAAAGATGATGTCCAAGCTCGGCAGCGGCGGGCTGAAGGGCCTGATGCGGCAGATGTCCGGTGCGATGAAAGGCATGGGCGGCGGCGGGTTCATGCCTCCGCGCTGAGGCCTAACCCCGCGCAGGACTTTATTTTTCCCGCGAATCCGCTAGAATGCCCGGCTCCCTCGGGGGCGGCCAGCCGATTCGCTGCGCCCAACTAGAAAATCCTAGAGAATTCAGAGAGCTACGATGGTCAAGATTCGCCTTTCCCGTGGCGGCGCGAAGAAGCGTCCGTTCTATCACATCGTCGTGACCGACGGACGCAGCGCGCGTGACGGTCGCAACCTCGAGCGCGTCGGCTATTTCAATCCGATCGCCGCGGGCAAGGAAGTGCGTCTGGAGCTCGACACCGCCAAGGTCAAGGCCTGGGTGGAGAAGGGCGCGCAGATGACCGACAAGGTGAAGGCGCTGTACAAGGAAGCCGGCAAGCAGACCGCTGTCGCTGCCTGATGGCGTCCGGCGGGGCAGGCGAAAGACTCGTCCTGCTCGGCCGTGTGGTCGGGGTTCACGGAGTACGCGGCGAGCTGAAGCTCGAGTCGTACACCGAGCCGAGAACGCAGATCTTCCGCTACCAGCCGTGGCGGATCCGCTCCGCGGCCGGCGAGAAGACGATCGAAGGCTGCCGTGGGCGCGCCCAGGGCAAGGGCATCGTCGCCGAAATACCCGGCATCGCCGACCGCGATGCGGCGGCGGCGCTGGTCGGTACGGAAATCTGGGTGGCGCGCTCGGTCCTGCCGGCGACGAAGCCCGGTGAGTATTACTGGTCCGATCTCGAAGGACTCGCGGTCGTGACCGTGGACAACGTGTCGCTCGGCCGCGTCTCGCATCTGATCGCGACCGGCGCGAACGACGTGATGATCGTGCGGGACGGTGAACGCGAACGCTTGATTCCGTTCCTGCCCGGGCACTTCGTCACCGAGGTGGATCTCGACGCCGGCCGCGTGACCGTCGACTGGGACCCGGATTTCTAGTTTTTCCGGGCTGCTGAATTGGAAAGCGCGGGACAGGACGACCGCTCTGGATTGCGTGCTCGAGGACGAGCACACGAATACATGCGTATCGATGTCATCACGCTGTTCCCGGACTTCATCGAGAGCAGCACCAAGATCGGCGTGGTCGGGCGCGCGCGCGAGCGAGGCCTGATCGAGATCGCGACCTGGAATCCGCGCGATTTCGCCAGCGACAACTACCGTTCGGCCGATGATCGGCCGTACGGCGGCGGTCCCGGCATGGTGATGATGATCGACCCGCTGCGCCGTGCGCTGGCTGCGATTCGCGCCGCGAACGGAGCAGGGGAGCAGGACGCCGAGGCGCGAGCCGGGGCGAAGGTGATCTACCTGAGTCCGCAGGGATCGCGGCTCGACCAGGCCAAGGTGGCGGAACTCGCGCGGCGCGATCATCTGATCCTGCTGAGCGGACGCTACGAAGGCGTGGACGAGAGATTCCTGCAGCACGCGGTGGCCGAGGAAATATCGATCGGCGACTACGTGCTGTCGGGCGGCGAACTGGCGGCGGCGGTGTTGATCGACGCCGTCGGTCGCCTGCAGGAAGGTGCGTTGAACGACGCCGAATCGGCCGCGCAGGACTCGTTCTCGAACGGCCTGCTCGACTGCCCGCACTACACGCGCCCCGAGCGCGACGAGTGGGGGGAGGTGCCGGCGGTGCTGAAGTCGGGCGATCACGCGGCGATCCGCCGCTGGCGCCTGAAGCAGTCGCTGGGGCGGACCTGGCTGCGCCGGCCGGATCTTCTGGAGCGGCTGGAGCTGGACAAGAAAACACGTGCGCTGCTGGTCGAGTTCCAGCACGAGCATGCGCAGGGACGGACGACGTCGGACGCTGACGTCGAATCGAAATAACAGAGTCACATTATTCGGTGAGTGTCATGAGCAACCTGATCCAGCAATTCGAAGCCGCCCAGATGACCCGCACGCTGCCGGAGTTCAGCCCGGGCGATACGGTCATCGTCAACGTCAAGGTCAAGGAAGGCAATCGCGAACGCGTGCAGGCCTACGAAGGCGTGGTCATCGCGCGCAAGAACGCGGGCCTGAACTCGGCCTTCACGGTGCGCAAGATTTCGCACGGTTTCGGCGTCGAGCGCGTGTTCCAGTCGCACAGCCCGACGATCGATTCGGTGGTCGTCAAGCGTCGCGGCAAGGTGCGCGGAGCCAAGCTGTACTACCTGCGCGGCCTCGAGGGCAAGGCGGCGCGTATCAAGGAAGATCTCAGCGCACACGCCAAGGGCTGAGTTCCCTTTGAAAAGCGCGGGCAGGATGCCCATTTCGAGAATGACCGCGCCGTAACCAGGCGGCGGTTCTTCGCGAGGCGGCGTTCCGGGCCGAACGCACATGCACATCCCTCTTGGAGCATCGAGTCGCGTCTTTGCTCCTCGTCAGAAGCGGCCATCGGCAACGATGGCCGCTTTTTTTTTGAAGGGAGACGGGAGATTGGGTTTAATGCAGGTGCGGGCGGGCTCTTTCCCCTCTTCCGCTTGCGGGAGAGGGCCGGAGTGGGGGCGGGTCGGAGTCGACGCTGCGTTTCCGGACGGCGCCATTCCCGCGCATCGCCTCTCAAAACCCGTCGATCTCCACGTTCCAGCGCTCCAGCGCGTCGAGCAGCGGAACCTGCGCCGGCGTCAGCGCGGGATCGGCGCGCAGGCGCGCGATCGTCGCGAGATAGTCCTCGCGCGTGAGCGCGGTCAGCGGCGTCGCGGTCTCGAGCCTGCGCCGGCGGAAATCCTCCCAGCGCACGCGCTCCTCGGCGCCCAGCGTGTCCGGCCAGTTGCGGGCGCGGTAGCGGAACAGCAGCTCGGCGTAGCGCGAGTCGCGGAACGGGACCACGCGTTCGCCGAGCTGCTCGGGCGGCGTTTCCCGCACCGTGCGCAGGAGCCGCTTGTCGGTGTCGGGCAGGAAGCCGTCGTACAGCGCGAGCTCCGGATCGACGGCCGCGCGCGCCTCTCCCCGCGAGAACACGCGATGCAGCTTGGCGAGCAGATCGCCGGCTCCCCGCAGGGTTTCCAGGTGCGCCAGCGCGCGCTGCGGATCCAGCCCGATGCGCGCGAGGTCGACGCCCTTCAGCGCGCTCATCGGCGCCAGGGCCGGCGAGCGGTTCGCATGGATCGTCTTCAGCGGGATCCGCTCCACGCCCTCGGGCAGGTCGGCGCGCGCGGTGAACACGCGATCGGCGATCTCGTCGGCGTCGAGTTCGATCAGCGGCGCCGGATCGGCGTCGAGGTCGTAGACGATCACGCCGTTCGGCTGGCTCGGATGCATCGCCAGCGGCGCGACCACGGCGAGACAGCCGCGACTGGCCGGATAGCGCGAGGACACGTGCAGCAGCGGGGTTCCGCGCGCGACGTCGAGCAGCTCGAACACGCGCTGCTTCCTGCGCAGCGCGAAATGGAACTCCCACAGCCGCGGCTGGCGCACGCGCAGCAGGCGCGCGAGGCCGAGCAGGGCCTCGACGTCGGAAACGGCGTCGTGCGCACGCGCCTGCGCGATGCGGTTGGCGGAGGCGAGGTCCTCCAGGCGGAAGCTCGGCGTGCCGTCCTCGCGCCGCGGCCATTCCACGCCGTCGGGGCGCAGGGCGTAGTACATGCGCGC
Source organism: Dokdonella ginsengisoli (assembly GCF_042652785.1). Lineage (NCBI taxonomy): Bacteria > Pseudomonadati > Pseudomonadota > Gammaproteobacteria > Lysobacterales > Rhodanobacteraceae > Dokdonella > Dokdonella ginsengisoli. The sequence goes on from NZ_JBHSHD010000010.1 coordinate 68,704, forward strand.
GAGGTCGATCAGGTCCCAGCGCGAATTGCCGTCCTTCCACTCGCGCTCGTAGGGATCGTGGAAATTGCGGTAGAGCAGGTTGCGCGTGAACTCGTCGTCGAAGCGCAGCGAGTTGTAGCCGACGCTGCAGGTGCCCGGCTCGGCCATCTGTTCCTGCACCAGGGCCGCGAATTCGGCCTCGCGCACGCCCTCGCGCAGCATGCGCTGCGGCGTGATGCCGGTGATGAGGCAGGCCTCGGGATGCGGCAGCACGTCGGGCGCCGGCCGGCAGAAGATCGACAGCGGCTCGCCGACCGGCTCCAGCTCGAGCGTCGTGCGCAGCGCGGCGAACTGCGACGGGCGGTCGCGGCGTGGATCGGCGCCGGTGGTCTCGTAGTCGTGCCAGAGGAAGGTCTGCGTCATTGCGGCGAGGATAACGCAGGGTTCTCAATCCGCGCCCGCCCGCCTAAACTCGCCCAGGGTTTTCAGGGAGCAGGGCATGAGTTCGACGAGCGACGACCATCTGATCTGGATCGACCTGGAAATGACGGGTCTGGACCCCGACCACGATTCGATCCTCGAGATCGCGACGATCGTCACCGACAAGGAACTGAACCTGCTCGCCGAGGGCCCCGAGTTCGCGATCCGCCATCCGCTCGAACGGCTGGAGGCGATGGACGACTGGAACCGCAATCAGCACCGCAAGTCCGGACTGTGGCAGCGCGTGATCGATTCCGACATCGACCTCGCCACCGCCGAAGCGCTGACCGTGGAATTCCTGTGCCAGTGGGTGCCGGCCGGCAAGTCGCCGATGTGCGGCAATTCGATCTGCCAGGACCGCCGCTTCCTGCACCGCCTGATGCCGCGGCTGGAGCGCTACTTCCACTACCGCAACCTCGACGTCTCCACCATCAAAGAGCTGGCGCGGCGCTGGGCACCCGAGGTCAGCCGCGGCTTCTCGAAGGATTCCGCGCACACCGCGCTCAGCGACGTGCGCGACTCGATCGCCGAACTGCGCTACTACCGGCCGTTCATGGGAAGGCTGGCAGGAGCGTAGGCTGCGTCAGGCCTGCTTGTTGCGGCCCCTCATCACGCGCTGCTTCTCGCGGTTCCAGTCGCGCTCCTTGGCGGTGTCGCGCTTGTCGTGCTCCTGCTTGCCGCGCGCCAGGCCCAGATCGATCTTCACGCGGTTGGACTTCCAGTACAGCGACAGCGGAACCAGCGTGTAGCCCTTGCGCTCGATCGAGCCGATGAGCTTGTCGATCTCGGCGCGGTGCAGCAGCAGCTTGCGCGTGCGGCGGTCGTCGGCGACGACGTGGGTCGAGGCGGAGATCAGCGGCACGATCGAGGCGCCGAACAGGAAGATCTCCCCGCTGCGCACGATCGCGTAGGCGTCGCCGAGATTGACGCGACCCGCGCGCAGGCTCTTCACTTCCCAGCCTTCCAGCGCCACGCCGGCTTCGTAGTGCTCGTCGATGTGGTACTCGTGCCGCGCGCGCTTGTTCTGCGCGATCGTGCCGGTACCGCTTTTTTCCTTGGTCTTCTGCTTGGCCATGTCCACTACAATCCTGTCACTACGATGATCCAGATCCGCCGCCACGCCCTGGTCCGCCAAACGCCCGAACGGATGTTCGATCTCGTCAACGACGTCGAAGCATACCCGAGGCGGTTTCCGTGGTGCTCCGCCGCGCGCGTGCTCGAGCGCGAGGGCGACGCCGTGCTGGTGGCGCGGCTGGACCTGCGCTTCGCCGGCCTGACGCAGGGCTTCACGACACGCAACACGCTCGATCGCCCGCACCGTCTGCACCTCCACCTCGTCGACGGACCGCTGCGTTCGCTCGACGGCGAATGGACGTTCGCGCCGCTCGGCGAGGACGGCTGCAAGATCTCGCTGGCCCTGGACTTCGACTACAGCGGGCGCCTCGCCGGGGCCGCGCTGCGTCTGGGCTTCCAGGGCGTGGCGAACCGCATGGTCGACGATTTCTGCGCCGCCGCGGCGAAGGCCGATGCCTGACGCGGCGGCCGGCATCGCGGTCGAGGTCGCCTACGCCGAGCCGCAGCGGCAGTTCCTGCGCCGCGTCGAGCTGCCGGACGGTTCCACGGTCGCCGACGCCATCCTGGCTTCGGGAATCGAACGCGAGTTCGCCGTCGAGGTTGCCGCGCTCGCCGTCGGCATCTGGTCCAGGCCGGTCGCGCGCGAGACGCGCCTGCGCGACGGCGACCGCGTCGAGCTGTACCGTCCGTTGCAGGTGGATCCGAAGGAATCGCGCCGCCGGCGTGCGGCGACGCGGGCGAAGCCCTGAACGCCGGCCTCAGCTGCCCTGGCGCTTCTTCTTCTTGTCGTCTTCCGGCCGCTTCTCGTCCGGGTACTCGCGCTTGTACTTGCGCGCGTCCTTGACCAGCTGGTCCGGATCTTCCGGAAAGTAGTCGCCCTCGATCTTGACCAGGGCGTCGTCCTTGAAGTGCAGCGTGAGGTCCTTGGTTTCCATCTGGTTGCGGCCGCGGCGCATGGTCGAGACGTAGTCCCAGCGGTTCTGGTCGAACGGGCTGATCACCGACGGCGACCCCATCACCAGCAGCACCTGCCGCTTGGTCATACCTTCCTTGAGCGACTCGACCGTGGCCTTGTCGAACAGGTTGCCCTGCTGCGTGTCGACGCGATAGATCGGACTCCAGCCGCAGCCGGTCAACGGGACGAGGGCGAACAGGGCGAGCCAGGTGAGGCGCATGCGCAGGCGGTCCACGGGTCGGAAAAGAGCGGATGATACACTAGGGCCCTGAACGACAAGACGAACCGCGGGGAGGGCCCAGGAATGAAGGTGGAATCGACGGAACTGCGCAAGGCCGGCCTCAAGGTTACCCATCCGCGCATGCGGATCCTGGAGATCCTCGACAGCCAGGACGGCAAGCATTTCACCGCGGAAGACATCTACCGCGAGCTGCTCGACCGCCACGACGACATCGGCCTGGCCACGGTCTACCGCGTGCTGACGCAGTTCGAGGCCGCGGGCATGGTGCTCAAGCACAATTTCGAAGGCGGCCAGGCCGTCTACGAACTCGATCGCGGCAAGCACCACGACCACATGGTCGACATCGAATCGGGCAAGGTCATCGAGTTCTCCAGCGAGGAGATCGAGCGCCTGCAGCACGAGATCGCCGAGAAGCACGGCTACGTCATCGAGGACCACAGCCTCGTGCTGTACGTGCGTCCGGCGAAGCGCAAGTAGCGCATGCGCGCGGCGCTGCTGCTGCTCGTCGGTCTCGTCGCCTGCGCCGCCACCAGACCCGCCCGGAGCCGGCCCGGAACGTCCGGTTCGTCGGCAACAGCGTGATCGACTACGCCGCCGTGCAGGCGGCGTAGCCGGCTTCGGCTAGTCCTTGCCGCCGAACAGCCGCGCGAACAGCCCGCGCTTCGGCCGGCCGGCGTTCTCGGCCGCCTTGCGGCAGTGTTCGGCTTCGCCGTTCTCGCCGGCCGCCAGGTAGCTCGACGCGGCCTTCTGGTACGCCAGCTTCGCGTTCGCGACGTTGCCGAGCGCCTCGTACGACTGGCCCTTCTTCAGGTAGCCCCAGCCGTCGGCCGGAATCAGGCGGATCAGCTCGTCGCAGCGGGTCAGCGCCTCGGCGTGGCGATCGAGCGACTGCAAGGCCTTGATCAACTGCACCAGCGCGGCGACGCTGCTTGGCGCCAGCGCGACCCATTGCTCGAACGAAGGCACCGCGTCGGCCGTGCGCCCGAGCTTGACCAGGGCCAGCCCGCGCAGGCGATGCGCGCGGTCCTCCTTGGGGTCCAGCGCGATCGCGGTTTCCGCGTGCGCCTGCGCGCCGGCCGGATCGTCGAGGGCGAGCAGCGCCTCGCCGTAGTTGCGATGCACGTAGGCGCGGCTGTCGTCCAGCGCGAGCGCACGCTCGTAAGCCGCCTTGGCCTGCGCGGGGCGGTCGAGCCTGGCGAGGCAGAAACCGGCCAGGTTGAACACGTCCACGTCGACCTGGCCGGCGGCGATCATCTTCTCCAGCAGGCGCAACGCCGCTGCGTGCTCGCCGGCCTCGATCAGGCGCCGCGGCTCGGCCTGCAGCACCTCGCTGGAATCGGGGCCGACGATCTCCATCCAGCGTGCGTGGTCGGCGTCGGCTTCGGCATTGCGCCCGAGCGCACGCAACGAGCGGAAGCGGCCGCTGACGGCCCAGTCCCAGTCGGGCTCGCGCAGCAGCACGCTGCTCCATTCCTCGACGGCCTCGGCGTGGCGGCCGAGCGCCTGCAGGGTCAGCGCGCGGTTGTGCTGGATCGCGTTCTGCTCGCCGAGCAGGTGGCGGCCGCGGTCGAGGTGCACGATCGCCTTGTCGTACTGGCCGAGCTGGTAGTAGTGCGTGCCGACGTTGTAGGCCGTCATGCCGTCGTCCGGGTTCGCGGCGGCGGTGCGCTCGTAGAACGCGGAAGCCTCGTCGGCCCGGCCCGCCTCCTGCAGGAAGGTGGCGGCGTTGGCGGCCGGGCGGCGGCGGTGCGGGCGTGCTCGCAGCGCGGCTTCCCAGGCGGCGACGGCCTCATCGAGGCGGCCCAGCAGATGCAGCCGCCAGCCGCGCGACAGGTGGCAGCCGTAGTGGTCGGGTTGCCGTGCCAGCAGGCGATCGAGTTCGGCGATGGCGCGCACGTTGGCGCTCTCGCTTTCCTCGTCGATCAGCAGAGTGCGCATCCACAGCGCGTCGACGCACTGCGAATCGAGGGCGAGGGCGGCATCGACGTCGGCCTGCGCCGCCGCGAGGTCGCCGCGCTTGAAGCGGGTGCGCGCGCGGATCGCGAGCGCGCGCGGCTCCCGGTCGAGCTCGGCGACCAGCCGCTGGGCCAGCACCAGCGCGCGGCCGCTGTCGTCGAGATCGTCGAGATCGAGGATGGCTTCGATGCGTTCTTCGAGGGTGCCGGCGTGCATGGGGTCTCCGTTCAGTCGGGGGCGTTCGGCTTCGTGCTGCGGCAGCGGAACGGCAGCTCGCGGGTGGTCAGGTCCGGGCTCGTGCAACGCCAGCTCTTGATGCGCCGGTGATCGTTCTTCGACACGATCTCCGGCGTCAGGACGATGCGCGCACCGGCGATCAGGGGGTCGTTCGCCGTCGCCGTCAGCGTGCCACTGACGGCGTCGATGCGCAGGCTCTCCAGAACGGGTGCCACCGCTTCGTTCCATTGCGGCGAGAAGCTCCCGGTCGCCTGCCAGCTGTCGCCGACGCGGCGTGCCGCCTCGTTCGCGGCGGCGACCACCGCCCGCGCCGCATCGCGGCGCGGATTCGGCTCGGCGGTGACGGCGGCGTAGCCGAGCAGCGCGGCGAGCGCCAGGATCGCGACGACGAGAAGCACGCCGACCAGGCGTGCCAGCCGGCGGAAACGCGCGCTGCCGGTGTCGTTGCCGATGCGATAGCGGATCGCCTCGCGCGAGGCTTTCGCCGAGACGACGTAGCTTTCGGTCATCAGGTTGTGCAGCGAATGCCGGCCGAATACGAGGCGTTCCAGCAGCAGCACCGGCAGCGACAGCAGCGGATGCAGCGCGTATTTCCCGATCGTGCGCAGGATCGAGCGGCCGATGCCGGGCGCGTCGCCGTCCGCGTCGACGACGCGGATGCGTGCGAAGCGCTTGCCGGGCGAGCCGCGCGTCCAGCTGTCCAGCAGCGCGGTCGAGAGGATCGCGAGCAGGGCCAGCGCCGCCAGCAGGCCGAACAGCGCGCCGCCACCGAGCTGGAGCGCGCCGGCGAGATGCAGGCCGCCGTACAGGAGCAGCGGCAGCAGGGCGGCCAGCAGGCACAGGTCGACGAGCGTGGCGACGATGCGCGCGCCCTCGCCGGCGAACACTTCGCCCGAGGCGTGCGAAACGCCCGGCACGGCCGCTCGCGCGTCCGTCGGCGTCAGCGCCTTGCGGCAGTTGTGGCAGTGCGTGAAGCCGGCTGGATTGGTCCAGCCGCAATGGGTGCAGCGCATGGAGTCTCCCGGTGAGCGGGCCGCAGCCGGCTGCGGAATCGTTCGCGTCGCTTTTCTTCATCCCGCAAACGCGGGAAAAAGCGTCACCAAGCTTGCGCGGCGACGGCGGCGGGGGAAAAGCCGACGTGCCGCTTCCGAACTTCGATCGTTTCTCAGCGCGCAGCGCTGGCCAGCATCTGTTTCGCGTGCGCCAGCGTCTCGCGCGTGATCTCCACGCCGCCGAGCATGCGCGCGATTTCCTCCTGCCGCGCCTTGCCGTCGAGCGCTTCGATGCGCGTGCGCGTCGAACCGTCGTCGCTGGACTTGCTCACGCGCACGTGCCGGTGTCCCTGGCTCGCGACCTGCGGCAGGTGCGTCACGCACAGCACCTGGCTGCGCTCACCGAGCGCGCGCAGCTTCTGGCCGACGACCTCGGCGACCGCGCCGCCGATGCCCGAGTCGACCTCGTCGAAGACCATCGTGGCGACCGCGTCGCTGCCCAGCGCGGCGACCTCGATGGCCAAGCTGATGCGCGACAGCTCGCCGCCGGAGGCGACCTTGCGCAGCGGGCGCGGCGGCTGGCCGGGATTGGCGCTGACCAGGAATTCGCAGCGCTCGGCGCCCTGCGCGTCGGGTTCGCCGCCGTCCTGCGTCTCCAGCTGCACCTCGAAGCGTCCGCCGCGCATGCCGAGCTCGTCCATCAGTCCGCTGACGGCGTCGCCGAGCCGGCGCGCGGTCGCCGCGCGCTTGCCGCTCAGCGCCGCGGCGACCCGGGCGTAGTCGGCCGCGAGCTTCTGCCGCTCGGCCTGCAGGGCGGCGATGTCGGCACCGGCGCCGCGCAGGCTTTCCAGTTCCTCGCGCAGGCCGTCCGCGTGGGCCTTCAGCTCGGGCATGCGCACGCGGTGCTTGCGCGCGAGTTCGTGCAGCTTGGCCAGCTGCGCCTCGGTTTCGGCCAGGCGTTCGGGATCGAGGTCGAGCGCGTCCTGGTAGCGCGCCAGCGTGTCGTTGGCCTCACCGAGCTGGATCTGCGCCGCGTCGAGCAGTTCGCCGACCGGGGCGAGGCGCGCGTCGAGCGTGGCCAAGTGGCCGATCTCGGCCTGCGCACGGGCGAGCAGGCGCAGCAGGGCGAATTCGTCGTCGCCGTCGAGCCGTTCGGCCAGCGCCGCGCAGCCCTGCAGCAGCTGGCCGGAATTGGCCAGCCGGCGGTGCGTTTCCTCGAGCGCGGCCAGATCGTCGGGGGCCAGCGCGTGGCGGTCGAGTTCCTCGACCTGGTGCGAAAGCCATTCGATGCGCTCGGCATGGTCGGCGCCGCGCGACAGCTCGGCGATGCGCGCGCCGGCCGCGCGCCAGCCACGCGCCAGGCGCGCGGCCTCGGCCAGGTCGGCCGCGTGCTCGCCGAACGCGTCGAGCAGGGCGAGCTGCTGGCCGCGGTCGAGCAAGGCCTGGTGCTCGTGCTGGCCGTGGATCTCGATCAGCCCCGCGGCCAGCGTCTTGAGCTGGCCAAGCGTGACCGGCCGGCCGTTGATCCACGCGCGCGAGCTGCCCTCGCTGCGGATCACCCGGCGCAGCTGGCAGGCGCCGTCCTCGTCGAGGTCTTCCGCGGCGAGCCAGTCCTGCAGGTCGGCGCGGCCGGCCAGGTCGAATTCGGCCGACAGCTCCGCGCGTTCGCAGCCGTGCCGCACCATCGCGGCCTCGGCGCGGCCGCCGGCCAGCAGCAGCAGCGCGTCGACCAGCAGCGACTTGCCGGCGCCGGTCTCGCCGGTGACCACGGTCATGCCCGCTCCGAACGCGATCTCGGCTTCGTCGACGATCGCGAAATCCTTGACGTAAAGACTTTCCAGCATCGCTCGAGCAGCCCCGGAAAAATGCCGCGGAACGCTAGCACGCCGATCGGAAGCGGCCAAGGCAGGGGTTGGCGGAGCGCGGGCGCGGCGGGGTGGCGTTGAATTGCCGCCTCCGCAACCCTATTGATTGGACCGGCGGTGCTTGTTAGCGTCGTTTCGAAGCCGGCGCGGGGGCGCCGCCGTGGACTACGATGGTCTCCCACTCCAGCCACCATTCGCTCGACCCGCGCTCGCGCCGCCTGCTGCGCTCGCTGATCGCGCAGTACATCGCCGAGGGCCAGCCGGTCGGGTCGCGCACGCTGGCGAAATCGTCCGGCCTGGACGTCAGCCCGGCGACGATCCGCAACGTGCTGGCCGATCTCGAGGAAGCCGGTCTGGTCGCGGCGCCGCACACCTCGGCCGGGCGGGTGCCGACCGCGCAGGGCTATCGCGTCTTCGTCGACAGCCTGCTCGAGCTGCGTCCGCTGGGCGAACCTGAGGTCGACCAGCTACGACGCGAGCTGCCGACCGACGCGGCGACGCCGGACCTGCTCGGCAGCGCGACCTCGCTGGTGTCGGAGATGACCCGCTTCGTCGGCGTGGTCAGCGTGCCGCGGCACGAGGAGTTCCCGTTCCGCCACATCGATTTCGTGCCGCTCGACGGCGGCCGCGTGCTGGTGATCCTGGTCTTCACCGACGGCCAGGTGCAGAACCGCGTGATCGCCACGCAGCGCACCTACGCGCCCGGCGAGCTGGAGCAGGTCGCCAACTACCTCAACCAGAACTTCGGCGGCCAGCGCCTGGACGAGATCCGCGCGCGGCTCCTGCGCGAGATGCGCGACGAGCGCGCACGCCTGAACTCGCTGCTGGCGGCGGCGGTCGAGGTCGCCGAGCAGGCGTTCCAGAGCGGCGCCGGCAGCGACATGCTGGTGGCCGGCCAGACCAACCTGATGGGACGCCAGGACGTCGCCGACGTCGACCGCCTGCGCGAGCTGTTCGAGGCGTTCCAGCGCAAGCGCGACCTGCTGCAACTGTTGGAGCGCTGCGCCCGCGCCGAGGGCGTACGCCTGTTCATCGGCGAGGAATCGGGTTTCGCCGCGCTGGACGGGTACAGCCTGGTCACGGCGCCGTACGGCGTCGGTGGCCGCGTGCTCGGCGTGCTCGGCGTGATCGGTCCGACGCGGATGGCCTACGAGCGCGTCATCCCGGTCGTGCAGGCGACCGCGGGCCTCATTTCCGGCGCCTTGAAGCGCGCCCAGCCGACCTCATAAACGCAGCCGTTGCGGGGATTTCCGGGGCGGCGTCTGCCGTCGCGGCATTTTCTTGCGACAATCACCGATTTGAGCGCTTCCGCGACGTTGCGGAAAGTGCATTTTTGAAATGAGCAGTTCGCAAAATCCCCGGCGGATTTTTGCGCGATGCGGAAACGGAGGAATGATGGAGAGCAACGACCCGAAGGCGGCGAACGTCAATTCGCAGCCCAATGGCGACAGCGGGGCCGACAACGAACTGGAAATCCTTTCCCGTCAGCTGGCCGAATGCGAAGCCAAGCTCGCCGAAATGCGCGACACGGTGCTGCGCGAGCGCGCCGAGCTGGACAACCAGCGCAAGCGCCTGCAACGCGATCTGGAACAGGCGCGCAAGTTCGCCAACGAGAAGCTGCTGGCCGATTTGCTGCCGGTGCTCGACAATCTCGAACGCGGGCTGGCGCTGGAGAACAGCGACTACGCCGGTCTTCGCGGCGGCGTCGAGCTGACCCAGCGCGAGCTGGCGCGCGTGGTCGAGGCGAACGGCCTCAAGCCGGTCGGTGCGATCGGTGAAGCGTTCAATCCCGAACACCACCAGGCCATGGCGATGGTCGAGGTCGCCGGGCAGGGCGCCGGGCGCATCGTCGCGGTCATGCAGAAGGGCTACGTGCTGAACGAGCGCCTGTTGCGCCCGGCGCTGGTTTCCGTTTCCAAGTAAGAAGCACTTTTTAAGAGTTGAAGAGTGCGGCCATGGATGGCCGCGGCTAGACCTTTCGAAGGCAGGCCACGAGAATCCGGGCGGTCTGCCCCGATTGCAGCGATCCGGGATGGGCCGCACAAGTGACGATCGCGCTTGAAACATAGGCGCAGAACCCCAGATTCGCCGACAGTCGCGGCTTCAGTGCCGCATCGAATTCAGAGCGGGAGAGTACAGAAATGGGCAAGATCATCGGAATCGACCTCGGCACGACGAACTCGTGCGTGGCGATCATGGAAGGCAGTACGACGCGGGTGATCGAGAACGCCGAAGGCGATCGCACGACTCCGTCGGTCGTCGCGTTCAAGGACAGCGAAGTCGTGGTCGGTGCGACCGCGAAGCGCCAGGCGGTGACCAATCCGAAGAACACCTTCTATGCGGTGAAGCGCCTCATCGGCCGCAAGTTCACCGACGCCGAGGTGCAGAAGGACGTCGGCATGGTGCCGTACAAGATCATCGCGCACGACAACGGCGACGCCTGGGTCGAGACCGCGGAAGGCAAGAAGATGCCGCCGCAGGAGATCTCGGCCAAGATCCTCATGAAGATGAAGAAGACGGCCGAGGACTTCCTCGGCGAACCGGTGACGGAAGCCGTCATCACGGTTCCGGCCTACTTCAACGACAGCCAGCGCCAGGCGACCAAGGACGCCGGCCGCATCGCCGGCCTGGAAGTCAAGCGCATCATCAACGAGCCGACCGCGGCGGCGCTCGCCTACGGCTTGGACAAGAAGGGCGGCGACCGCAAGATCGCCGTGTACGACCTCGGCGGCGGCACGTTCGACATCTCGATCATCGAGATCGCCGAAGTCGACGGCGAGAAGCAGTTCGAGGTGCTGGCCACCAACGGCGACACCTTCCTCGGCGGCGAGGACTTCGACAAGCGCGTCATCGACTACCTCGTCGACGAGTTCAAGAAGGACCAGGGCGTCGACCTGAAGAACGATCCGCTCGCGCTGCAGCGCCTGAAGGACGCCGCCGAGCGCGCCAAGATCGAGCTCAGCTCCTCGCACCAGACCGAGGTCAACCTGCCGTACGTCACGGCCGACGCCTCCGGTCCCAAGCACCTCAACATCAAGCTCACGCGCGCCAAGCTCGAGGCGCTGGTCGGCGATCTCGTCGAGAAGACGATCGGGCCGTGCCGCACCGCGCTCAACGACGCCGGGCTGAAGGTTTCCGACGTCAACGAGGTCATCCTGGTCGGCGGCCAGACGCGCATGCCGAAGGTGCAGGAAGCGGTCAAGGACTTCTTCGGCAAGGAGCCGCGCAAGGACGTCAATCCGGACGAGGCGGTCGCGGTCGGCGCGGCGATCCAGGGCGGTGTGCTCGGCGGCACGGTCAAGGACGTGCTGCTGCTCGACGTCACCCCGCTGTCGCTGGGCATCGAGACGCTCGGCGGCGTGTTCACCAAGCTGATCGAGAAGAACACGACGATCCCGACCAAGGCCTCGCAGGTGTTCTCGACCGCCGAGGACAACCAGTCGGCGGTGACCGTGCACGTGCTGCAGGGCGAACGCGAGCAGGCGCGCTACAACAAGTCGCTGGCCAAGTTCGACCTCGCCGGCATCCAGCCGTCGCCGCGCGGCATGCCGCAGATCGAGGTCACCTTCGACATCGACGCGAACGGCATCCTGCACGTCGGCGCCAAGGACAAGAACACCGGCAAGGAACAGCGCATCGAGATCAAGGCCGGTTCGGGCCTGTCCGAGGAAGAGATCCAGCGCATGGTGCGCGACGCGGAAGCGAACAAGGAAGAGGACAAGAAATTCCACGAGCTGATCGGCGTGCGCAACAAGGCCGACCAGCTGGTGCACGCCACGCGCGCCGCGATCAAGGAGCATGGCGGCAAGGTGCCGGGCGACATCGGCCGCATCGAGGAGGCGCTGGCCGATCTGGAGAAGGTCATGAAGGGCGACGACAAGGCGCAGATCGAGGCGCGCACGGCCAAGCTGGAAGAGGCCGCGCAGTCGCTGCACGCCGCGGCGGCCGCAGGTCCCCAGGCAGCCGGCGACGCGTCGCAGGCCTCGGGCGGTTCCTCGGCGAACGGCGACGACGTGGTCGACGCCGAGTTCACCGAGGTCAAGGACGACAAGAAGTAAGGACGGGATCAGGGATCGGGGATTCGTGATTCGGAAGAGCGACTTCCAATCGCGGGTCCCCGTTCACGTCCGGACACAGCCATGCATCGACTCTCCAATCCCGCCTCTTCGCTCCCGGCGCTTCCATGAGCAAGCGCGACTACTACGACGTTCTCGGCGTCGCCCGCACGGCGAGCGACGAGGAGCTGAAGAAATCCTTCCGCCGCCTGGCGATGAAGTGCCATCCGGACCGCTGTCCGGACGATCCGGCGGCGCAGGAGAAGTTCAAGGAGGCCAAGGAGGCCTACGAAGTGCTGTCGGACGCGCGCAAGCGCGCGATGTACGACCAGCACGGGCACGCCGCCTTCGAGCACGGCGGCGGCCGCAACGGCTTCAACGGCGACGTCGGCGACATCTTCGGCGACATCTTCTCCGACATCTTCGGCATGGGCGGCGGCCGCGGTCGTGCGCGGCGCGGATCGGACCTGCGCTACCTGATCGAACTCGATCTCGAAGAGGCCGTGTTCGGCATCGACAAGCAGATCGAGGTGCCGACGCTGGTCGAGTGCGACTCCTGCGAAGGCAGCGGTTCCGCCGACGGCAAGACCTCCACCTGCACGACCTGCCGCGGCCAGGGCCGCGTGCGCATGCAGAACGGCATCTTCTCGATCCAGCAGACCTGCCCGCACTGCGGCGGCGCCGGCAAGGTCGTGGTCAATCCGTGCCGCGAATGCCGCGGCGAAGGCCGCGTGCATTCCGAGCGCACGCTGTCGATCAAGATTCCGGCCGGCGTCGACAACGGCGATCGCATCCGCCTGAGCGGGCAGGGTGAAGCCGGCCCGAGCGGCACCGTGCCGGGCGATCTCTACGTCGAGGTACGCGTGCGCGAGCACGCGATCTTCCAGCGCGAAGGCGACGACCTGCACTGCGAGATTCCGGTCCGCTTCGCGCAGGCCGCGCTCGGCGCCGATCTCAAGGTGCCGACGCTGGAAGGGGAAACCGAGATCACGATTCCGCCCGAGACGCAGACCGGCAAGCTGTTCCGGCTGCGCGGCAAGGGCGTGAAATCCGTGCGCAGCGGTCGCACCGGCGACCTGCTCTGCCGCATCGTGGTGGAGACGCCGGTGCGGCTGACCGGCGAACAGCGCGAGCTGCTGCAGCAGTTCGAGGCGACCTTCGCCGGCGAACAGGCTTCCGCGCATTCGCCGCGCACGAGCAGCTGGCTCGACGGCGTCAAGCGCTTCTGGGATCGCGTCACTTCGTAGGGAAGTCCGTCCGGAAAGCACTGTCTCGCAGAGGCGCAGAGGCGCGGAGAAAGGCAGTCGAGGAGCGCTTTTCTCTGCGCCCCTGCGAGAGATCTTCTTCGACGTCCGCCTCTGGCGCCTCCGCGTGGCTGGGCTACCATCGCGCTCCTGATCCACGGAGCGCACCATGTCTTCATCGATTCCAGTCGTCCTTCACGGGGCCGGCGGCCGCATGGGGCAGGCGATCCTGCGCGTGCTCGGCGGCCGCGACGACGTCGCGGTCGTCGCCGCGCTGGTGCGTCGGGATTCCCCGTTCGCCGGGCAACCGGTGCATCCCGGATCCGATCGTGCGCTGCACTACGCGAGCACGCTCGCGGCGGACGTCGCCGCGCGAGTGCTGGTCGACTTCAGCGTCGCAGCCGCCTTCGACCACGGCCTCGCGCTCGCGCTCGAGCGCAAGCTTCCCTTCGTCAGCGGCACCACCGGACTGGATGCGCGCCAGCACGACGCGCTCGCACGCGCGGCGGAATCGATTCCGGTGCTGTGGGCGGCGAACTTCAGCCTCGGTGTCGCCGTGCTGGCGCGGCTCGTCGCGACGGCGGCGAAGGCGTTGCCGGATTGGGACTGCGAGATTGTCGAGGCGCATCACGCGCGCAAGCAGGACGCACCCTCCGGCACCGCGCTGATGCTCGGCCGCGAAGCCGCGTCCGCGCGCAGCCAGGATTTCGACACCGTCGCACGCTTCCCGCACACCGATTCCGTGCGCCCGGCGGGCAGCATCGGTTTCGCCTCCGTGCGCGCCGCGGACATCGTCGGCGAGCACACGGTGATGTTCGCCACGGCCGGCGAGCGCATCGAGCTGGTCCACCGCGCCACCGACCGCACGATCTTCGCCCGCGGCGCGGTCGCCGCCGCCCGTTGGATCGCCGGCCGGCCTCCCGGCCGCTACTCCCTCGATGACGTCATTTCCTCCTGATCAAAATGGATCCCCGCTTTCGCGGGGATGACGACGAGAGGGATGACCAACCCTTTAGCTGTCGGAACGTTCACTTGCAGATTGCAGCGATCCCGGACGGATCGCAAAAAAAAAAGGGGCGCTTGCGCGCCCCAAGGAGAGTGAACGGATGAGCGGTGCGGATCAGAACGCGATCTGCAGGCGCGCCTCGAAGATGCGCGGATCGACGTCGACGTTCTTCTTGATCGTGCCGCCGTAGTACTTGGTGCTGTTCGCCCAGATGTAGTTCGCCTGCACCTTGAAGTGCTGGCCGAGGTACCAGTTCGCGCCGACGGTCCAGTTGTCTTCCTTGCCGCCGAGCACCGGGCCGTCGTTGAGATCGAGCGAGCTGTAGCGCAGCGCGACTTCGAACGCACCCCAGTCGTGGACCGGACGCACGTTGCCGATCGTGCCCTTGCTGTACGGGCGGCTCTCGCCGGTCAGCACCCACGAACCGGAGATGTAGTAGCCGTCGCCGTCGTAGCTCGGCTTGCCGCGCGGGTCGGCGCTGAAGGTCAGGTATTCGGCCTGCACCAGCAGCGGGCCGTGGATCCAGGCGAATTCCAGGCCGAGGCGGTCGATGTCACCGGGGTAGTTCAGGTTGCCGCTGTCGATCAGGCGCGTGCCGGTCATGCCCGATTCCGGACGCGCACGGAAGCGCGCCTGCGGCGGCGTGATCACGCCACGGCCGTCCTTGGTCTCGTCGCGGTCTTCCTGCGACCAGGCCAGGCCCAGGTGCAGCACGTTGCTCTCTTCGCGCGAACCGGCGCCGGGCTGGCGGTTGAACGGGGTCCAGACCACGCGCGCGGCCGGGCCGTCGCCGTCGTTGTCGCCGTTGAGGTCGCCGCCGGAGAAGTAGGCGAGGTAGAACAACCAGTCCTTGATGCCGGTGTAGGTCCAGTCGGCGCCGATGCGGCGGCCCATGTTCGTCGCCTGCACGGGCAGCGAGCGCTCGAGGAACGTCGTCGCGCTGGAGCTGATCGTCTCTTCCCAGCCGACCGGCGTCTTGAACTGGCCGATGCGGAATTCGCCGGCCTCCTTGTTCGTGTAGCGCACGAAGTTGTCGATCCAGCCCGTCGCCGGCGCGCCGTTGCGGATGGTGACGTCGTAGCCGATGTTGAAATCCAGGCCCCACGGCGTCTTGCCGTAGAGGTTGATCTCCTTGCGGCGCCACGCATTCATGTCGGGCAGGAACTCGGCGCCGTTGGACGGGTTCGTCGTGTCGCCCGAGTAGCCTTCGTACTGATACTGGAACAGGCCCTTGAGGCCGATTTCATAGCCGTCGGCCGTCTTGTACTTGGTCGGCCAGTCGTTGAGCAGGTCGTACGCCATCGCGTTGGTGCCGAACGCACAGAATAGTGCCGCGGCGATCGCAGTGCGCAGTTTCATCCGGAAAGTCCTCGAAAAGGCGGGCAGAAAACTGGCGCGAAGTCTGGACAGCGCCTGTTACGCTTCGATGACAGAAGAACGCGGACTTAACGCGGACCGCTCAGAAGTCCGCGCCGGGCATGGCGAATCAGAGGGTGACGGTCTTGTGACGATACGCGCACAAGTCGTTGATAACGCAGCGCGGGCACTCCGGCTTGCGCGCCTTGCAGACGTAGCGGCCGTGCAGAATCAGCCAGTGGTGCGCGTCCTTGCGGAATTCCTCGGGGACGACTTTTTCGAGCTTGTCCTCGACCGCGCGCACGTTCGCGCCCGGCGCCAGGCCGGTGCGGTTAGCGACGCGGAAGATGTGCGTGTCGACCGCGATGGTGGGTTCGCCGAAGGCGGTGTTCAGCACCACGTTGGCGGTCTTGCGGCCGACGCCGGGCAGCGCCTCCAGCGCTTCGCGCGAACGCGGCACTTCGCCGCCGTAGCGTTCGACCAGGATGCGGCAGGTCGCGATGACGTTCTTGGCCTTGGCGTTGTAGAGGCCGATCGTGCTGATGTAGGACTTCAGTCCTTCCTCGCCGAGGTCGAGGATTGCCTGCGGCGTGTTCGCCACCGGATACAGCCGCCTGGTCGCCTTGTTGACGCCGACGTCGGTCGCCTGCGCGGACAGGATCACCGAGACCAGCAGCTCGAACGGCGTCGTGTAGACGAGTTCGGTGGTCGGGGTCGGATTCAGTTCGCGCAGGCGGCGGAACAGCTCGGTGATCTTTTCGCGTTTCATGGGCTCTTGCGGTCCGTCCGGGATCGCTGTGGTGTGAATGGTCGCATCGGCTCGCCGGCGTTGGACTTTGGAAGGTCTACGCGCAGCCCTCCAGGCCGCACTTCTCAATCGGTTCCTTTCAATGAGGTTCCTTGCTCATTTTGCGGGCGCGGCCGCGCGCGATGGCTTCGAGCACGGCCGAACGGCTGATCGGTGCAGGAGAAGTCGAGGCCTCGGCCCGGTCCGGCGCGGGAACAGGAATCATCGACGGGAGGACGGCCGCCGACGGAGTTTCGGCAAGGTCGGTTCCGCTCCGCTCTTCGTCGTGCAGGGCAGATTCGGGATCTCGCCCGTCACGTGCGGAAGTGCGGTTCGCGGAGTCCGCAAGACGCGTCTGGCGCGTCTCGTAGCGCCGGCGCGCGTGCGCGGCGCGCGCGAGCACTTCCGTACGCGGCAGCGGTTGCGCGGCGGTCGGCCGCAGCGAAATGCAGTCGACCGGACACGGCGGCAGGCACAGCTCGCAACCGGTGCATTCGGCGGCGATGATCGTGTGCATGCGCTTGGCTGCGCCGACGATCGCATCGACGGGACAGGCGCGGATGCACTTGGTGCAGCCGATGCAGACCGCCTCGTCGATGACCGCCACCAGCGGCGGCTGTTCGACGCCGAAGTCCGGATTCAGCGGCTTCGCGGCGCGGCCGAGCAGGGCGGCCAGCGCGGCGACGCCTTCCGCGCCGCCCGGCGGGCAACGGTCGATGTCGGCCGCGCCGTCGGAGATCGCCTGCGCATAGGCGCGGCAGGTCGGGTAGCCGCAGCGCGTGCACTGCGTCTGCGGCAGCAGGGCGTCGAGGTGGTCGGGGAGTCCGGCGTGACGGTCAGTGCCCACGGAATTTTCCGCGCGTGCGTCGGAACCCGAGCCCCGCGAGCAGGCCTATCAGACCCAGCTGGATTGCCATCGAGAGCCCTGGAACGGCGGCGGCATGGGCGGGCGGTGCTGCGACCGGGTTCAGCTCGATCGTGTCGTTCGCAGGATTGGGATCCAGCATGAACTCGTCGTTCGCATCGACAAGGCGCCCCACGTAGAGTTGAAGCCCTGCCGGCAGCCTGGGCAGCGGTCCGCGTACGCGCGCAAGGCATTGCGTCGACTCGCCCTGAGCGATCTTGCCGAAACGAAAGCCCAGGCCGAACTCGGCGCACGGACTCACAAGGCCGTAGGAATTGCATCCGCCCGGGAACGTGTCCGTCACCTGGATGGGCGGCGGATCCGCAAGGCAGGTAGCCACCACGAACGAGGAAACGTCGTCGGGGCCGTGATTGACTGCGTTGATGAGGACCAGGTTCTCGACGGAGTCGCCATCGGAGATGGATTCGAGGGTCTTCACGGTGACGGCGACGTCGGCGACTGCGTAGTCCGCAGCGGGGCGGGCAGTCGCGGGCAACGTCGCCAACAACAGTTCGGCACAGAGAAGGCACGACAGGATAGTGCGCCGAGTCCTCATGACATCCACCCTCCGGCCGCGTTTCGTCTTCAGCGCACAGGCATTCCAGCGGCGGCCCCGGGATCCGCATCGAGCAGGAACAGATCGCTGCCGCCGCTACCGGCCGAAAGGATCATGCCTTCCGAGGTGCCGAAGCGCATCTTGCGCGGCGCGAGGTTGGCGATGAACACGACGTTGCGGCCGACCAGGCTGGAGGGCTCGGCGTAGGCGGCGCGGATGCCGGAGAAGATCTGGCGCTTGCCCAGTTCGCCGGCGTCGAGTTCGAAGCGCAGCAGCTTGTCCGAACCGTCGACGAACTCGCAGGCGAGCACCTTGCCGACGCGCAGGTCGAGCTTGGCGAAGTCGTCGATGGAGATGAGCGGGCCGAGAGTCGACGGCTGAGGGTTGGAGGTCGCGGCGTCGCTTTCCCTTCTCCCGGTATCGGGAGAAGGTGCCCCGTCAGGGGCGGATGAGGGAGCTTTGGCGAGCGATTCCTTGGAGGCTTCGATCATGGCTTCAATCCTTTTCGTGTCGACGCGGGTCGTCAGCGCATTGAATTCGGCGATGGCGGTGCCGAGCACAGGGGTCGCCGCTGCGGCGAAGCGCGTCCAGTCCTCGCGCAGCAGCGCGCGGGCGCGCTGCGCGATCGCCGGCACGACCGGGCTCAGCCAGATCGACAGCAGGCGGAAGTAGTTCAGCGCCAGCGTGCAGACGACGTGCAGCTCCTCGCGCTTGGCCTCGTCCTTGGCCAGCTGCCACGGGGCCTTTTCGGCGACGTAGGCATTCGCCTCGTCGGCGACCTCGACGATGCGGCGCATCGCGCCGGCATAGTCGCAGGCCTCGTACAGGGCGGCGCAGCCGGCGAGCTTGGTGGCGGCGCCGTCGTACAGCGCGTGCTCGTGTTCGGGCATCGTGGCGGCGAGGCGTCCGTCGAAGAACTTGTGCACGAAGCCGGCGCAGCGGCTGGCGATGTTCACCCACTTGCCGACCAGATGCGAGTTCACGCGCTCCTCGAACGCCTTCAGGTCGAGGTCGAGATCGATCGGCGCGGCGGTCAGCATCGTGGCGAAGTAGTAGCGCAGCCAGTCCGGTTCGAGTCCGGCGTCGAGGTAGGTGCGCGCCATGACGAAGGTGCCGCGCGACTTCGACATCTTCTCGCCGTTGACCGTGAGATAGCCGTTCACGTGCAGCGCGGTCGGCGTGCGCAGGGCGGCGCCTTTCAACATCGCCGGCCAGAACAGGCCGTGGAAGTTGACGATGTCCTTGCCGAGGAAGTGATGCATTTCCCGCGGCGAGGGCTGAGGGCTCAGGGCCGAGGGCTGCTCGGCAGCCATGAAGTCGTCGAAGAATCCCGGTGCTATACCGTTCTTCGCGCCCGCTTCGCTGGCGCAGTATTTCTTGAAGCTGGCGAGGTAGCCGATCGGCGCGTCGAGCCAGACGTAGAAGAACTTGCCCGGCGCGTCGGGAATCGGGAAGCCGAAGTAGGGCGCGTCGCGCGAGATGTCCCAGTCGCGTACCCCGCCGTCCGCATCCAGCCACTCCTTCAGCTTGGCGGCTACCGACGGATGCACGACGGGCTGGCCGTGCGTGAGCCTGCCGGCCAGCCAGTCCTGCAGCAGCGCGGTGAAGTCGCCGACCTGGAAGAAGTAGTGCTCCGAATCGCGCAGCTCCGGCGTGGCGCCGGAGAGCACCGAGCGCGGTTCCTTGAGGTCGGTCGGAGCGTAGGTCGCGCCGCAGTTCTCGCAGTTGTCGCCGTACTGGTCCGGCGTGCCGCAGTTCGGGCAGATGCCCTTGACGTAGCGGTCGGGCAGGAACATCTCGCGCACCGGGTCGTACAGCTGGCGGATCGAGCGCACGGCGACGTGGCCGCCGTCGCGCAGGCGCCGGTAGACCAGTTCGGCGAGTTCGCGGTTCTCGGGCGAGTGGGTCGTGTAGTAGTAGTCGTGCGCGATGCCGAAGTCGGCGAAGTCGCGCACGTGGTCGTCGTAGACCTTGCCGATGAAATCCTCGGGCGTCTGGCCGGCCTTCTCGGCGGCCAGCATGATCGGCGTGCCGTGCACGTCGTCGGCGGCGACGAAATGCACCGTGTCGCCGGCCATGCGCTTGGCGCGCACCCAGACGTCGGTCTGGATGTAGCCGAGCAGATGGCCGATGTGCAGCGGGCCATTGGCGTAGGGCAGGGCGTGGGTGACGAGAATCTGTTTCGGGGCCGGCGCGCTCATGCGTCGTGGGTTCCGCTGCGTTGCTGCAAAGCGGAATTATCGCATGAGGGCGGGGGGGCTTAACGAAGGTGCCTCTCGCGGAGGCGCGAAGAACGTCATGGAAGAACGGGTTGCTGCAGCGCGTGAGCCTCCGCGTTCTCTGCGCCTCTGCGAGAAACCCGCCTTGAACCGGCGAAAGTCGTCGTCATTCCCGCGAAGGCGGGCGCTTTTCAACAGCCGCAGGGTTGGTTATCCACCTTTGCTTTTGTCGCACCGGAGGAAAGTCAAAGTGGATCCCCGCGTTCGCGGGGATGACGGGGCAGGCTGAGCCTCTGGCGCCTCGGTGTTGCGTGCGATGTCGGGATGGCGAAAAAGCCTCTCTCGCAGAGGCGCAGAGAACGCGGAGGAAAGGAAAAACGTGTCGTGGAGATGGATCAACCTCTGCGCTCTCTGCGCCTCCGCGAGAAACCCGCCTTACGCGTCGGCATCCGCCTCGGCCGCGACGAAACCGCCGGTCTGGCGCGCCCACAGCCGTGCGTACAGGCCCTCGTGCGCGAGCAGCTGGGCGTGCGTGCCGGATTCGACGATGCGGCCCTTGTCCATCACCACCAGGCGGTCCATGCGCGCGATCGTCGACAGGCGGTGCGCGATGGCGATGACGGTCTTGCCCTGCATCAGCTCGTCCAGGCTGTCCTGAATCGCCGCTTCGGCTTCGGAGTCCAGCGCCGAAGTGGCTTCGTCGAGCACCAGGATCGGCGCGTCCTTCAGCAGCACGCGCGCGATCGCGATGCGCTGGCGCTGGCCGCCGCTGAGCTTGACGCCGCGCTCACCGACGTGCGCGTCGTAGCCGCGGCGGCCGTCGCCGTCGGCGAGCTGCGGGATGAACTCGTCCGCGCGGGCGCGGCGCACGGCGTCGGCAAGCGCGTTCTCGCCGGCGTCGGGACGGCCGTACAGCAGGTTGTCGCGGATCGACCGGTGCAGCAGCGAGGTGTCCTGCGTGACCATGCCGACCTGGCAGCGCAGGCTCTCCTGCGTCACGGCGGCGATGTCCTGGCCGTCGATCGCGATGCGCCCGTCTTCCAGGTCGTGCAGGCGCAGCAGCAGGTTGACCAGGGTCGACTTGCCGGCACCGGACGGACCGACCAGGCCGATCTTCTCGCCGGCGCGGATCGACAGGTCCAGCCCGGAGATCACGCCGCCCTTCTGGCCGTAGTGGAAATGGATGTCGCGGAACTCGACCGCGCCGGCGCGCACGTCCAGGTCCGGCGCGCCGGGCGCGTCGACGATGTCGCGCGGCTGCGAGATCGTCTCGATGCTGTCCTGCACGGTGCCGATGTTCTCGAAGATGCCGTTGACCACCCACATGATCCAGCCGGACATGTTGTGGATGCGGATGGTCAGGCCGGTGCTCAGCGCGATCGCGCCGGCGGTGACCGCGCCGCGGCTCCACAGCCAGGTCGCCAGTGCCGCCGTGCCGACGATCATGAAGCCGTTCACGATCGAGATCGAGGTGTCCATGCCGGTGACCTGCCGCGTCATGGCGCGGCTCGCCGCGACCTGTTCGCGCAGCGCTTCGGCGACGTAGGCGTCCTCGCGTTCGCTGTGCGCGAACAGCTTCAGCGTGAGGATGTTGCCGTAGCCGTCGACCAGGCGGCCCATCAGCTTCGAGCGCGCTTCGGAAGCACGCCAGGAGCGCGCCTTCGTGCGCGGCACGAAATAGCACAGGATGCCGACGTAGGCGAACAGCCAGACCACCAGCGGCGCGATCAGCCACAGGTCGGCCTCGGCGAACAGCACCAGCGCGCTGGCCGTGTAGATCAGCACGTACCAGATCGCGTCGACGATCTGCACCGCCGATTCGCGCAGCGAGTCACCGGCGTGCATGACGCGGTTGGCGATGCGTCCGGCGAAATCGTTCTGGAAGAAGGACAGGCTCTGCCGCACGACGTGGCGATGGCTGAGCCAGCGCACGCGGTTGTCCAGGCTCGGCGCGATCGCCTGGTTGATGAACAGGCAGTGCAGCGCGAGCAGCGCCGGCCGCGCGACCAGCACCACGAAGACCATCCACGCCAGCGTGTCGGCGTGATCGCGAAAGAAGCTCTCGGGCCGGCCGGCGTTGACGAGATCGATCAGCTGGCCGAGGTAGCCGAACATCATGACTTCGGCCAGCGCCAGCAGCAGCCCGGCCACGCAGGCACCGGCGAACACGCGCCAGACCGGGCGCAGATGGAACAGGTAGAACGCCAGCACGCCGCGCGGCGGCGTCTGTGGCGACGCCTGCGCGAACACTTCGATGAGAGATTCGAACCAGCGCAGCATGGCGGGCGGGAAACGGCGGCGGAACCGCCGAGTCTAACCGCTCGCGTCGCGCGATTCAGCGCGGCCTGCCGTTGCCTTCGTTCGTTCCCGCGCGAAACGCGCGGGAACGCAATACGGCGGGAATGGCGTCAGGGCGCCTTGCGCACCCAGGTCTGCGTACGACCGAGCAGGGAGATGCCCTTGAAGCCGCGTACCTCGAGCTTCTGGCCGCCTTCGATCAGGTGGATCTTGCAGCCGTAGGTCTTGCCCGACTTCGGATCGAGGATGGTGCCACCTTCCCAGCCGTCGCCGGACTTTTTCATGTCCCAGATGATGGTCATGCCTTCGACCGGCTGGTCCTTGCGGTCGCCCTCGCATTTCTCGCACACCGGATGCGGTCCGCGCTCGGACCACAGTACTTCGACCACCTTGCCGGTCAGCTGGTCGTTGGCGACGGCGATCTCGACGATCGACTTCGGCTTGCCGGTCTCGTCGTCGATCGTGGTCCACTGGCCCGCCGGCGAGGTCAGGTCCTGGGCGAGGGCGGGTCCGCCGAACAGCAGGCCCAGCGCGAACGCAGCGATGAAGCGCGATTTCAGCATGACGCAACCTCCCGGCACGGATGGAAGCGGCAAGTTGCCGTTGCGCCGGGACGGCGTCAAGGCGCGCCGCAACGGAGCGGCTGGCATAATCGCCCGATTCCCTCGCCTGTCGCGAGCATTCGCATTCCGAGCATGAGCACTCCTCTCGAAACCCGCGTCCGGCAGATCCTCTCCGGCGTCGTCGATCCGCACAGCGGCGCCGACCTGGTCGCCAGCGGCGCGCTTCGCGGCGTCGGCGTCTCCGGCAACGACGTTTCCGTCGACGTCCTGCTGCCGTATCCGGCGCTCGGCGCGCAGGCCGCACTCGCCGACGACGTCCGCCGCGCCCTGGCCGCCGAGCCGTCGATCGCGCACGCCGCGGTCAGCGTGTCCTGCCGCGTCTTCGCGCACGAGGTGCAGCAGGGGCTGACGCCGCTGCCGGGCGTCAAGAACGTCATCGCCGTCGCCTCCGGCAAGGGCGGCGTCGGCAAGTCGACCGTGTCGGCCAATCTCGCGCTGGCGCTCAAGGCCGAGGGCGCCAGCGTCGGCGTGCTCGACGCCGACATCTACGGCCCGAGCCAGGTGCGCATGCTCGGCCTGACCGGCAAGCCCGACACCAAGGACGGCAAGCGCATCGAGCCCAAGCTCGCGCACGGCATCCAGGCAATGTCGATCGGCCTGATGATCGAGGAAGACACCGCGATGATCTGGCGCGGGCCGATGGCGACGCAGGCGCTGCAGCAGATGCTCGGCGAGACCAACTGGTCCGACCTGGACTATCTGATCATCGACCTGCCGCCCGGTACCGGCGACATCCAGCTGACCCTGTGCCAGCGCATTCCGGTGTCCGGCGCGGTGATCGTGACGACGCCGCAGGACATCGCCCTGCTCGACGCGCGCAAGGCGCTGAAGATGTTCGAGAAGGTCAACGTGCCCACGCTCGGCATCATCGAGAACATGGCCACCCACGTGTGCACGAACTGCGGCCACGAGGAGCACATCTTCGGCGCGGGCGGCGGCGCGCGCATGGCCGAGCAGTATGGCGTGCCGCTGCTCGGCAGCCTGCCGCTGGACATCCGCATCCGCGAACAGGCCGATGGCGGCACGCCGACGGTGGCGGCGATGCCCGATTCCGACCTCGCCGCGCGCTATCGCCAGATCGCGCGCAACGCCGCCGCGCGGCTGTCGCTGCGCGCGCGCAACAAGGCCATCCAGTTCCCCAAGATCGTGGTGCAGAACACATGAATCCGAACCTGTCCAGGCTCGCCGCCGCCGCGTTGTTCGCCGCGACCTTCCTCGCCGGCTGCGCGACCACGCCCTCCGCTCCGGGTGCGAAGCCGGCTGGTGCATCGGACGCGAGCCTGCTCGCCGCCGCGCAGCCGGCGATCACCGCCGCCAACGCCGAATGGCCCGGCGCGATGCGCAGCCGCGACGCCTCCGCGCTGGCGGCCCCGTTCGCCGAGACCGGCGCGCTGGTCACCGCCGGCGGCAAGGCGATCAGCGGCCGTGCCGCGATCGAGCGCTACTACCGCGAGGCGTTCGAGCACAGCCCGCCGATCCTCGATGGCGAGATCGTCGACGACGGCATGGCGACCTCCGGCAACCTCGTCTACGTCTGGGGCCACGGCAACTACACCGTCGAGCACACGCCGGGCCAGGCGAGCGCCAACAGCGGCTATTTCCTGACCGTCTGGCAGGCCGACGAGGCGGGCAACTGGAAGGTCGTGCGGCACCTGGTCTTCTGAGCGGCTGTCGCTTCGCCGAAAGAATCCGCCGTGTTCCCTCGCCCGCTTGCGGGAGAGGTGAGGCGAACAGCGCTGCCTCGCGGGTGGGCCGTTCTCCCTCTCCCGCTTGCGGGAGAGGGCTGGGGTGAGGGCAATCTTGAAACGGCGTCTCCAATTTCCCCACCTGCGCCGGTGCCGATCGGGCATCGGCGCCGGCGCGCTAGAATCGCGCCCCTTCCTCTTTCCAGAATCCGCGCCTTCGCGCGAACCGGAGCGTCCGTGAGCATCAAGAGCGACAAGTGGATCCGCCGCATGGCCGAGCAGCAGGGCATGATCGAGCCGTTCGAGCCGGGCCAGGTCAAGCACAACGGCGGCGATCGCCTGATCTCCTACGGCACTTCGAGCTACGGCTACGACGTGCGCTGCGCGGACGAGTTCAAGGTGTTCACCAACATCAACTCGACCATCGTCGATCCGAAGAACTTCGACGAGCGCAGCTTCGTCGACGTGAAATCCGACGTCTGCATCATCCCGCCCAATTCGTTCGCCCTGGCACGCACGGTCGAGTACTTCCGCATCCCGCGCAAGGTGCTCACCATCTGCCTGGGCAAGAGCACGTACGCGCGCTGCGGCATCATCGTCAACGTCACGCCGCTGGAGCCGGAGTGGGAAGGCCACGTGACGCTGGAATTCTCCAACACCACCCCGCTGCCGGCGCGGATCTACGCCAACGAGGGCGTGGCGCAGATGCTGTTCCTGGAGTCGGACGAGGAGTGCGAGACCAGCTACAAGGACCGTGGCGGCAAGTACATGGGACAGACCGGCGTGACCCTGCCGCATGCGTGAACGCGCGGCAACGGCAGGTTACCCGGCCGACGCCGCGGTGGTAGGCTTGGCGCCTCGAATTCACAGCGGAGTAGGCGCGATCATGCGGAGTTTCACGATAGTCGGTTCGGCGAAGGCGGTGGTCCTGATGCTGGCGCTCGCCGCCTTGTCGGCCTGCGGCCTGTTCGGCGGCTCCAAGTCGGACGGCGTGACCAAGCAGGCGGCCAACATCCCCACCGGCTTCGACGTGACCCTGCTGGCCGAGAAGGACGTCCAGTTCGACTTCGACGGCGCGCCGCTGACCTCGCAGGACCTGGAAAGCGCGTTCCGCTACCGCAAGGAAGAAAAGCTGCCGCTGTCCACCGTGCTGCTCAAGCGCGGCGAGAAGCAGAAGGTCAAGAAGGAGCACCTGGCGAGCCTGGTGCGGATCGCCGGCCAGATGGGCTTCAAGGCCTACGTCGAGGAAAGCGACGGCGTGATCAGCGAACTGCAGGCCAGCGGCAAGCTGGCCGATCAGGCGCAGCCGGAAGAGAAGAAGAGCGAACAATGAACAACGGAGCGAAGGCGATGAAGAGTCTGGTGCGCGGTCTGGTTCTGGCAGCGGGAATGGTCGTGGCCGCCGGCGCGTATGCGCGCTCGGACGTGCGCGACGGCAACGCGATGGTGCAGCCGGTCAAGAGCGATCGCTATTCGATCGACGGATCCACGATGGGCAAGGCCGAGCTGTTCGGCTACATCAGCGACCTCAAGGATCGCGAGGAGCTGACCGGCATCGTGCTCAAGAAGGGCGGCAGCGACGAGCAGCGCAAGTCGATCGGCTCGATCGCGCGCACGCTGCAGCTGAAGGCGTTCGAGCAGGTCGACGGCGAGCTGAAGCCGATCGACCAGCCGGCCGCCGCGCCGGCGCCGCCGCCGATCGAGAACAAGCCGGAAGCGGCTCCCGCCGCCGAGGCGACGCCAGCGCCGCCGGCGCATTGATCCGCCGGCCGCGCCCACCGGCGCGGCATGCGGCATCCCCGCCGGGCGCCCAGGCGCCCGGACTTTCGCACGAAACGCGCCGCCCAGCCCGGCGCGTGTGTTTTTCGACGCTCCGATGATCCGTCTACGCATTCTGGTTTTCGTCGCCCTCACCGTCGTCGCGGCGGATGCGCTCGCCAATCCGCTTCGCTTCATCGGCGAAACCTATTCCGAGTGGAAGGAACGCCTGTTCGGCTCCGGCCATCCGACGCCGGCGGTGGTCAACGCGCCCGCGACCGGCCCCATCGCACTGCCCGCCGACCAGCCGATGCGCGTGCGCATCGACGACAAGACCCCGCGCCGCGACCTGCCCAAGGGCGAGAGCCGCTACCGCCTGATCGAGCTTCCCGATCACATCGATCACGCGTCCGTCCGCCTGCAGGTGTTCGCGATCGCCAATCCCGAAGGGCGCGGCAAGGCGGTGTTCAAGCCGCTGCTGTACGTGCTCGGCGACGACGACACCGTGCGCGCGCCGGTCGAGGCGAAGCCGCTGAACCTCGACATCCGTCCGTTCCGCCGTACGCGCCTGCTCGCCTGCGTGAAGCTCGACCAGGTGCGGCGCTTCGTGCTGGCGACCACGCCCGATGCGGTCGGCAAGTCCTACGAATCGGAGCTGCGCGAGGCGGTGAGCGCGCCGACCCAGTACGGCTTCTACTACAACACCGACGCGATCAAGACGCGGCTGCCGTACGCGGCCACCGGCGAAGTCGTCATCGAAGTGACGCCGGAAAGCGCGGCGGGCAAGGGCTGCTGAGCGCCTCTCAGCAGATCGTGCCGCCGGCGACGGACAGGTCGCTTTCGGTCCGTACGGCGCAGTCGAGCGCGGCGCGCACGCCGGCGACCATCGTTTCCAGTGCCATGCTCGGCTGGCCGGGCTGCCGCGCGGCCTGCTCGGGCAGCGACGGCACGTGCACGAAACCGCCACGCACGCTGGGCCAGCGCGTCGCCAGCAGATGGGCGAGCGCGAAGAACGTCTGGTTGCAGACGTAGCTGCCGGCCGACAGCGACAGCGCGGCGGGAATGCCCAGATCGCGCAGCCGTGCCTGCATCGCCTTCAGCGGCAGGGTGGAAAAATACGCGCCGGGCGCGTCGGCGACGACCGCTTCGTCGATCGGCTGCAGGCCGTCGTTGTCGGCAATGCGCGCGTCGATCAGGTTGATCGCGACGCGCTCCAGCGAGATCTCGCCGCGGCCGCCGGCCTGGCCGAGGGCGAGCACGAGGCGCGGGCGGTGCTCCTCGAGCAGGGCTTCCAGCAGTGCGTGCGTCGAGGCGAACGCGACCGGCAGGACCGCGCCGACGACGCGGTGCGCCGCGACGACGTCGCCGTCGAGCGCGAGCACGATCTCGCGTGAAGGATTGACGCGCTCGCCGCCGAAGGGTTCGAAGCCGGTGAGCAGGATCGCGGGTTCGTCGGTCATGGGAGCGTCGTGGGAAGGTCGAGGAGGATCGAAGCCGGCGACGGCCGCGTCCTAGCGCGGATTCTGCGGCAGTGCGTCGCCGATGTCGTAGTAGTCGCCCTTGTCGGCGACGAAGATGTGCTTTTCCAGGCGCGTGCCGGTGGGCGAATCGAAGGCTCCCATCGAGACCGAGATCGTGTCCTTGCCCTGCGCGTCCCAGAACAGCACCGAGCCGCAGGTGGCGCAGAAGCCGCGCCGCACCTTTTCCGAGGAGCGGAACCAGGCGAGCGGGTCGGCGCCGATGAAGCGCAGGTCCGTGCGCAGCACGTCGGTGGAGGCCCAGAAATGTCCGGACTGGCGGCGGCACATCGAACAGTGGCACGCATCCGGTGCGCGCAGGTCGGCGTCGACCTCAAAGCTCACGGCGCCGCACAGGCACGATCCTCGATGCACGTTTCCTTCTCCTTGCCAGGTTTCAGCGGAACACCAGGAACCACATCAGCGCGAGATTGACCGCGAGCAGGGCCAGCGCCGTCGGGATCTGCGCGCGGATCACCCCGTACTGGTCCGACAGCTCCAGCAGCACCGCCGGCACGATGTTGAAGTTCGCCGCCATCGGCGTCAGCAGGGTTCCGCAGTAGCCGGTCAGCATGCCGATCGCGCCGAGGGCCGCCGGTTCGGCACCGTGCCGCAGCACGAGCAGCGGCAGGCCGATGCCGGCCATCATGACCGGAAACGCCGCGAACGCGTTGCCCATGATGACGGTGAACAGCACCATGCCGAAGGCGAACGCGGCCAGGCAGGCGAGCCGGCTGTCGGTCGGAATCAGCATCTCCACCAGCGCCGCGATGGCGTCGCCGACGCCGGTTGCGGCGAACACGCTGCCGAGCGTGGCCAGCAGCATCGGCAGCAGCGCGACGCAGCCGAGCGTGTCGAGCAGGCGGCGCCCCTCGGCCAGGGACTGTGGCAGGGTCGAGCGCGTCGTGCGCAGCGCGAAGGCCAGCGCGACGAGGCAGGCCAGGCCGAGCGAGGCCAGCGTCAGATGCGCGCCGTCGATCAGCGAAGCCTCGCCCCAGCGCAGGTACGGCGCGCCGAGCACGATCGCCAGCGTGACCAGCGGGATCGCCAGCGCCGGCGCGAACAGACGGTTGCCCAGGCGCGATGCCGACTCGCGTCTTTCCTCCTCGCCGGCCGTCTTCGTCTGCATCGTCCCGCTGGCGGCCAGCAGGCCCAGCGCGACCACGCCGAGCCCCATCGCCTGCGCCGGCCAGCGCACGCCCGCCGCGGTGGCGAGCTGCACCAGGTCGCCGAGCAGGAACGCGCCGGAAAGCACGAACCAGAACGCCGCCATCGACCAGCGCCGCTGGCGCACGTTCATGCCCGCCGCGATCAGCAGGAACGCGCCGATGAGCCAGTAGACGTGTTCAACCTTCAGCATCGTCGCGCAGCCTCTTCTGGAACCAGACGATGCGTACCGCGTGGATCACGAACGCCGCGATCGCGGTCGGCAACGCCCACAGCGCGATCGCCAGCGGTTCGAGATGGATGCCCTGGCGTTCGTAGAAGCCCTGGATCAGCAGCACCGCGCCGAAGGCGAGGAACACGTCCTCACCGAAGAAGCGGCCGACGTTGTCGGTGGCAGCGGCCAGCGCGCGCACGCGTTCGCGCGCCGGCGCGTCCAGCGGACGATCGCCGTCGGCGGCGGCCTCGCTCATCGGCGCGAGCAGCGGCCGCACGGTCTGCGCGTGTCCGGCGAGATCGATCAGGCCGAACATCGACAGCAGCTGGCGCAGGCCGAGATAGGCGATCAGCAGTCGCGCCAGGGTCATCGAACGGAAGCCGGCGATCCAGGCCTGCGCCCGCTCGCGCAGACCGTAGCGCTCGAGCAGGCCGATCACCGGCAGGGTCAGCACGAACAGAAGCAGGGCGCGGTTGCTGACGAAGGAGTTGCCGATCAGCGCGAGCAGGTCGCCGATGCCCATGCCGGCAGCGAGCCCGCTGACCACGCCGGCGGCGACGACGACCAAGACCGGGTTGCGTTTCAGCACGAAGCCGATCACCACGACGGCGACGCCGAGCAGGGGCCAGTAGTTCATGCGGAACGCCTTGCGCCGGGTGCCATGACGGGAAGCCCGGCCGTGCGCAGCGCCGCGCACAGGCGCGCCGCGAAGACGGCCGCATTCGGGCGGTCGCCGTGCACGCAGATCGTGTCGGCGCGCAGCTGCAGCACGGCGCCGTCACGAGTGGCGACCTCTCCGCGCATCGCGATCGCCAAGGCCTGCGCCACGGCGGCGTCGACGTCCTCGATGACGGCATCGGCTTCGCGGCGCGGCGTCAGCGAGCCGTCCTTCTCGTAGCGGCGGTCGGCGAAGGCCTCGTGCGCGACGCGCAGACCGGCGCGCTCGCCCGCGCGCGGCAGTTCGCTGCCGGCCAGTCCGACCAGCACCAAGGCGGCGTCGAAATCGTGCGTCGCCCGCGCGATCGCGTCGGCCAGCCCGGCGTCGCGCGCGGCCATGTTGTACAGCGCGCCGTGCGGCTTGACGTGGCGCAGCCGCGTGCCGGCCGCGTGTGCGAAGCCGGCCAGCGCGCCGATCTGGTACAGCGTCAGCGCATACGCCTCGTCGGCACCGAGCTTCATCTCGCGCCGGCCGAAGCCTTGCAGGTCGGGCAGCGACACGTGTGCGCCGATCGCGACGCCGGCGCGCGCGGCGAGTTCGACCGTGCGCCGCATCGTGTCCGGATCGCCGGCGTGGAAGCCGCAGGCGATGTTCGCCGAGGAGACGTGCGCGAGCACGCCGGCGTCGTCGCCCATCGTCCAGGCGCCGAAGGATTCGCCGATGTCGCTGTTGAGGTCGATGCGTTGCGTCATCCACGTGTCTGCCGAAGGATTCCACCACGAAGGACACGAAGAACACGAAGCAGGCAAGGCGAATGGAGTTTTCCCGGCTTTGCTCCGTGATCTTCGTGCCCTTCGTGTTTCAGTCTTTCCCGTCCCGGCCACGATCCCGTCCGAGCCTGGCGGTGATCGCGTCGAGCAACTGCGTCAGTTCGTGCTCGCGGCGAAGATAGCGTGTTTGCGCCTCGTCGAGGCCGATTTCGGCGAAGCGCAGCGGATCGCCGGGGCGGCGCTGGGCCAGGCGCGGCAGGTCGACTGCGGCGACCTGGCCGATGCGCGGATAGCCGCCGGTCACCGGGTGCTCGGCCATCAGCGCGATCGGCTGGCCGCCGGGCGGCAGCTGCACGGTGCCGAAGGCGAGCGGTTCGCTGACGATCTCCAGCGGCGTGGCGAGCGTGAGGCGTTCGCCGTCGAGGCGGTAGCCGACGCGGTTGGAGTCCGCTGCGATGCGGAATGGCGCGCCGAACAGCGCCGCGCGCGAGCGCGCATCGAGCGCGTCGAAATGGCGTCCGCGCAGTAGCCGGATCGGGCGGTGCGGATCGGCATCGAACCACGGTCGCGGGTCCAGTGACCAGGTCGCCCGGCTGGCCGGCACCGAAGCCCACTGGCCGATACCCAGTACCTCGCCGCCGTGCAGCGGCGCGCCGAGGCCCGCATTGACGTCGGTCGCCGCGCTGCCGAGCACCGGCGCGGCGCGGAAGCCGCCGGCGATCGCGAGATAGGCGCGCGTGCCGCGTCGCGCACGCGCGAGATCGAGCACCGTACCGGCGGGCACCGGCACGGCGCGCCAGCCGGCGAAGGGCGCGTCGCCGAGGCGGCTGTCGAAATCCGCTCCGGTCAGGGCGATCACGGCATCCGTGTCGAAGCGCAGGCGCGGTCCCGTCAGCGTGATTTCCAGTACGGCGGTCTCGTCCGCGTTGCCGACCAGGGCGTTGGCCAAGCGCAGCGCGACCTCGTCCATCGGACCGGCGTGGCCGACGCCGAACGCGGCATAGCCGTGTCGGCCGCGGTCCTGCAGCGTCGTCAGCAGGCCGGGCTTGAGCACGGCGACGCTCACCGCGCCGATTCCGCCAGCGCGTCGAATTCGGCGGCATCGATCGCGCGGAAGCGCACGCGGTCGCCCGGGGCCAGCAGGCAGGGAGGTTCGCGCGCGGCGTCGAACAGCGTCAGCGGTGTGCGGCCGATCAGCTGCCAGCCGGCCGGAAGCTCGGACGGGTAGATGCCGGTCTGCGCGCCGCCGATCGCGACCGAGCCGCGCGGCACGCGCGTGCGCGGCTGCGCGCGGCGCGGCATGCGCAGGGCCGGATCGAGGCCGAGCAGGTACGGAAAGCCCGGTGCGAAGCCGAGCATCGCCACGCGGTACTCGACGGCGACGTGGCGGGCGATCACCGCATCGATGTCGAGGCCGGCGTGTGCCGCCACCGCCTCGAGATCGGCGCCGTGCTCGCCGCCGTAGCGGACGGGAATCTCCACGCTGCGGCCCTCGTGCGGTTCGCTGCGCTGCACGCCGGCGAACACTGCGCGTAGCGCGCCGGCCAGGTGCTGCCACGGCGGACTGCCGTCGCGGCCGGCCCAGAACGGCGCGTCGTAGTGAAGCGCGAGGGTCGCGTAGGCGGGAATCACGTCGACCAGGCCGGGCAGCTCGACCCGGCTCAGCATGTGTGCGGCGGCGTGCACGCGCGCGTTGACCGCGGCGTCGACTCGCTCGCCGAAGCGCAGCAGCAGCATCGTTTCGCCGAGCGGCTCGATCTCGAAATCGGCCGGCCCGGCGCCTTCGTTCATGCCAGCTGTTCCTTCAGCGCCGCGCGCAGTTCGGCGATGCGCGCGACGGCGTCCTCCCGCGCATAGGCGACGCGCTCGCCGCGCCCCCACACCGGATGCGGCCAGTTCGCGTCGTCGGCGTAGCGGGCGATCACGTGCACGTGCAGCTGCGCCACGACATTGCCGAGCGCGGCGACGTTGAGCTTGTCCGGGCGCAGCAGCGTTTCCATCGCGCGCGAGACCGCGGTGATCTCGTCGAACAGCGCGGCGCGGTCGACGACGTCGAGATCCATCAGCTCGCGCGCACCGGCGATGCGCGGCACCAGGATCAGCCACGGGTGGCGCGCGTCGTCCATCAGCAGCAGGCGCGACAGCGGCATTTCGCCGATCGGGTGCGTATCGGCGGCCAGGCGGGGATCGAGCGGGAACGACATCAGGCTTGCTTCAGGTTGTGGTCGAAGAACGCCAGCGCGCGTTCCAGCGCGAGTTTGGCGCTGCCTTCGTCGTAGGCCTTCGGATCGACGTCGCGGTTGAACGCGTGGCCGGCCGGGTAGACGTAGATTTCGGCATCGGGCAGGGCGGCGCGGTGCTTGGCGATCGCTTCCGGCGGAATCGAGGCGTCGCGTTCGCCGAAATGGAACTGCACCGGCGCCTTCGGCTTCTGTTCGAGGAACGCCGGGTTGCGCGAACCGTAGTAGCTGACGGCGGGCAGGCCGAGGCGGATCGCGGCGAGCAGGGCGACGGTGCCGCCCCAGCAGTAGCCGACGCAGCCGATCTTGCCGGCAGAGGAGATCGACTCCGCCGCGCTGGCGACGTCGTCGACGGCGAGGTCGAGGCCGATCTCGCCGATCAGTTCGCGGCCGCGCGCGTAGCCGGCCTCGTCGTAGCCCAGTTCGACGCCGCTCTCCACGTGGTCGAAGAACGCCGGCGCGATCGCGGTGTAGCCGAGCGCGGCGTAGCGGTCGACGACGTCGCGCATGTGCGCGTTGACGCCGAAGATTTCCTGCACGACGACGAGACCGCCCTTCGGCGTGCCTTCGGCCTTGGCGAGGTACGCGCCGATGCAGTGCATGCGCGAGGTGTTCAACTGGATGTGCTGGCCCATGCGGGATTCCTCAACGAGTTTGCGAGAACGTGCGTCCTGCCGCCTCCGCGCCGCATCGGGCGCAGGCGCTACAGGTTAACCGAGCGCCAGCCCGCCCAGCGGCGGCCGCCACGCGTCCGCCGCGACGCCCGGCGCCGGCAGCGCTTCGATGGCGCGTGCGTCGCGGCCGAGGAAGTGCGCGGTGATCATCGCCTGCACCGCGTTCATGCGCGGCAGCGCGGCGTGCAGGTCGACCAGGCCGTTGACCAGGCGGTCGCCCAGTTCCCACCAGGCGTAGTGATGGCGCGTGACGGCGACGAGCTGTTCGTAGGGCAGGAAGGTCGGCGTCGCGCCGGCCAGCGGCACGGTGGCGTCGCCGGTGCGCACGTCGGCGCGTTCGCGCCGAGCGGGGTCGTAGTCGTCGACCGGCGCGGACGCGCGCAGGTCGATCTCGATCGCGTTGCCGCCGTCGAAGATCGCCGCCTTGGCGAATGCGGCCGGGTCCGGCAGCGGCACGGTGGTGGCGGCGATGCGGTCCACGGTCGCCTCGCCGATGCCGGCGATGCAGAGCCAGTCGCTCGGCGCGAGTCCGGCGTCCTTAAGGTTCAGCGCGTCGACGCCGGCGCGATGCTTCTGCGCTTCGTTGAGCATCGCGCGCAGGATGCCGGCGGCTTCGGCGATGCGATCGGGCAGGGCGGCGGTCTCGGCCGGATCGCGCCGCGAATACAGGCGGATGTACTCGGCGATGGTCTGGTACACGCTCGGCTGCCAGGCCAGCGGCTTGTAGAAGCCGCGCGCAAGCGGCTGCGGCCAGGCCAGCGCGCCGGCGTAGCTCGGCAGCAGGTGGTAGACCGCCGGCAGCATGCGCGCGACCTCGCGCTCGGCCGGGCTGACGTCGACGCCGGTCATCGAGGCCTGCCCGGTGGCGATCGACAGCACGGCGTTGGCCGAGCCCTGGAACGGCGTCGCCAAGGTGGCGACCCTGGCCACCTTGGCGCCGCCGTAGCGGGCGAGGTAGCCGGCGATGAGCAGGCCGCCCATCGAGTGCCCGACCAGGTGCACGCGCGGTCGCTTGCGGTAGTCCGAGCCGAAGTAGTGGCGCAGCAGCAGGGTGCGCGCGATGACTTCGTCGATGAAGCCGTCCAGTTGTTCCTCGATGTCGCCGAGCGCCCGCCGCCAGTCGTAGGGAAAGGCAAATACCGGCGTCGGTCGGTCCTCCGCCGGCGACAGCTCGTGGCGCAGGCTGGTCAGGAACTGCTCGTAGATCAGGTTGAACACCGGGCCGGGCGCCACCCGCGCCGGTTCGATGCGCTCGTAGCGGCGGTCGTCCGGATGCAGGGCCAGGCGCTTGAAGTCGCCGCGCAGGCTGTTGGACACCGACCACACCGATTCGCGGTCGGTCGGGTATTCGTCGGTGAGCTCGGTGCCCTTGATGCCGGGCAGCAGGATGACGGGGCAGCAAGGGGCTTGGCTCATATGCCCGATTCTAGCCACAGCCCCCGGCGGCGAACATGACGCGCCGGCGCTGCTAAAATGCGCGGTCCATTCCGCTCCGGATCTCCATGTCCCGCCGCAATCCCAAGGTCGGTTTCGTCAGCCTCGGCTGCCCCAAGGCGCTCGTCGACTCCGAACGCATCCTCACCCAGCTGCGCGTGGAGGGCTACGACATCGTGCCGAGCTACGACGCGGCCGACGTCGTCGTCGTCAACACCTGCGGCTTCATCGACGCGGCGGTGAACGAATCGCTCGACGCGATCGGCGAGGCGCTGGAGGAGAACGGCAAGGTCATCGTGACCGGCTGCCTCGGCAAGCGCGCCGAGCTGATCCGCGAGACGCATCCGGACGTGCTCTCGATTTCCGGCCCACAGGACTACGCCAGCGTGATGGGCGCGGTGCACGCGGCGCTGCCGCCCAAGCACGACCCATTCCTGGATCTGGTGCCGCCGCAAGGTGTCAAGCTGACGCCCAGGCACTACGCGTATCTGAAGATCTCCGAGGGCTGCAACCACCGCTGCACCTTCTGCATCATCCCGTCGATGCGCGGCGATCTGGTCTCGCGGCCGGTCGACGAGGTGCTGGTCGAGGCCGAGAAGCTGGTCAGGGGCGGCGTGAAGGAACTGCTGGTCGTGTCGCAGGACACCAGCGCCTACGGCGTCGACCTGAAGTACGCCGCGCGCGACTGGCGCGGACGCGCCTACGCCACGCGCATGAAGGACCTGTGCGAAGGCCTGGCCGAACTCGGCGCGTGGACGCGGCTGCACTACGTCTATCCGTATCCGCACGTCGACGAGGTGATCGCGTTGATGACGGACGGCAAGCTGCTGCCCTATCTCGACATCCCGTTCCAGCACGCCAGCCCGCGCATCCTCAAGCTGATGAAGCGCCCCGGCGCGGTCGACAAGGTGCTCGCGCGCGTGCAGGCGTGGCGCCAGGCGTGTCCGGATCTGACCTTGCGCAGCACCTTCATCGTCGGCTTCCCCGGCGAGACCGAAGCGGAGTTCGAGGAACTGCTCGACTTCCTGCGCGAGGCGCAGCTCGATCGCGTCGGTGCGTTCGCGTACTCGCCGGTCGACGGCGCCAGGGCGAACGAGCTGCCCGATCCGGTGCCGGAGGAGGTCAAGGAAGAACGCCTCGAACGCTTCATGGAAGTGCAGGCCGAAATCTCTGCGGTGCGCCTGGCGCGCAAGATCGGCACGCGCCAGCGCGTCCTCGTCGACGAGGTCGACGAGGACGGCGCGGTCGCGCGCTCGCAGGCCGACGCACCGGAGATCGACGGCATCGTGCGCATCGACGACGGACAGAAGCTCAAGCCCGGCCAGTTCGCGGAAGTGGAGATCATCCATACCGACGAGCACGACCTGATCGGACGGCTGGCCGGCTGATCGCCCGTCTCGGGCGGACGTGACGCACGGCGCAAC
Organism: Dokdonella ginsengisoli; assembly: GCF_042652785.1. Lineage (NCBI taxonomy): Bacteria > Pseudomonadati > Pseudomonadota > Gammaproteobacteria > Lysobacterales > Rhodanobacteraceae > Dokdonella > Dokdonella ginsengisoli. The sequence goes on from NZ_JBHSHD010000010.1 coordinate 105,072, forward strand.
GGACATCCTGCTCCGGTGCGCCGAGGCTCGGCGGCGAGCGACGTCTTCCGGAGATTCTGCGGCAAGCGCAGCCTTTTCCCGCGTGTCCGACGACGTGCCTGCGGCAGCGGGGGCCGGCCGCCCGGAAGAAATCGTTGCCTCAGCGGTAATCGCGTACGCGGGGCTCGTGCACGGCGCCCGTCGTTTCGACGCGCAGATGCCTGCGCAGCCACGCGGCGAACTCCGCTTCGGAGAGTTCTCCATCGGCGAGGGCGACCATGTTGACGTACTTTTCCTCGTCGCTCGCCGTCAATTCGGCGCCGTTGAGCGCGATGAACGCGCGGTAGCAGACGTGCGCCGTGCGCTTGTTGCCGTCGACGAACGGATGATTGCGCGCGAGGCCGTAGGCGAGGCTGGCCGCAAGGTCGGCGAGGTCCGGCGGCGGATCGCCGTACGCGTAGAGTTGCTGCGGCCGCGCCAGCGCCGATTCGAGCATCGACGCATCGCGCACGCCTTCGCCGCCGCCGTGCTCGGCGAGCTGGCGATCGTGGATCGCCAGCGCGAGCGCCTTGCCGATCCAGACGATCACTGCGCCAGCTTGCGCAGCACCGCGCGGTCCTCGCGCATGAGCTTTTCGGCGACTTCCATCTGCTCGGCCAGCTCCGGATCGAACACCGTGAGCTTGATGCCCCCCGGCGTTTCCAGCGCGTAGAGTTCGTCGCCCTTGTCCAGGCGCAGCCGCGCGAGCAGCTCCTTGGGCAGGATGACGCCGGCGGAATTGCCGATGCTGGTGATCTTCAGCTTCATGGAGGTGGCCTCTCAGAGAGTGTTATAACGTTTGTTATATCATCCTTTGACGGCTTCGGAAACCGGTTTTCGCCGGTCCGGGCCGATGCCGGTCCGGCGCGGACTACCTTATCCTCCGCGCCGCCATGGATGTTCCCGTTCAAATCCGCACCCGCGTCGAATCGGGCCTGCCGCAGGCGGCGGCGATTGCGCGGCAAGTTCCGATGCGTCATCTGCTGCTGCGAACCTGGGAAACAACGGCCGGGACGGTTTCCGCGGATGCGTTCAGTGTGGCCGAGCTGGAGCGGCTGCGCCTAGCCGCTGTCGACTCGGATCGGATCGAGCGGCCGCGGTTCTGCGCCCAGGATGCTGCGCTGCTGGCCGACGGCCTGCACTACGAGACGCGCATCGCCGAGCGTGGCGAGCTGGCCACGCGCGAGTCGCATCCGCACGATTTCTTCAATGCGCTGGTCTGGCTGCGCCATCCGCGGCTCAAGCGGGCGTTGAACGCGCGCCAGGTCGCCGACATCGCCAGGGTGGGGCCGAAGCAGCGCACGCGAGGGCAGTGCGCGCTGACGCATTTCGACGAGGCCGGCGCGATCGTCTGGCTCGCCGGCACGGACCTGCTGCCGGCGTGGGATGCGCACGACTGGTCCACGCTGTTCGGCGCGCAGCGCGCGGGATGGGGGCGTTCGATCGCGGTCACCGTGTTCGGCCATGCGCTGGTCGAGCACGTGTGGAACGGACATGACCTGCCGGTGGCGAAGGCGCTGGCGGTGCGCGTCGATGCGCGTGCGTTCGCCGCGCTGGACGTGGAGGCGGGGTCGATGGTCGCGCGCTGGCCCGATGCGGAAGCCCGCGTCGCCGCCGCGATCGCCGCCGGCGAACTGCTCGCCGACCCGCAGGAACTGCGTCCGCTGCCGCTGGCCGGCATTCCGGGCTGGCATGTGGACGGCGCGCAACCGGCGTTCCTGCGCGAGGCGCCGTGCTTCCGGCCACTGCGGCCCGGACGGCGCTATCCGGCGCCGTACGCGCCGTGAAACGCGCCGCTCAGGCCAGCCGCGTGTCGATCACGATCTTCGAGGTCAGCGTGCGATGCACCGGGCATTTGTCCGCCATCTCGAGCAGGCGCGGCTTGTGTTCCTCCGCCGCGCCGATCAGCTCGATCTCGCGCTGGATGTGGTCGAGCATCACCGGCTTGTCGCCGCAATCGCGGCAGTCCTCGACGTAGCGCTTGGCGTGGCGCAGCCGCACGATCACGCGCTCCAGCGGGATCTGCTTGCGCGTCGCGTACAGACGCAGGGTCATCGAGGTGCAGGCGCCCAGGGCCATCAGCAGCAGTTCGTACGGCCCCGGCCCGGTATCGGTACCGCCGACCGCGACCGGCTCGTCGGCGGCGAATTCGTGCCGTCCGTCCAGCACGTACTGGGCGAACTGCCCGTCGCCGGTCTCGGCGACGACGACGGTGCCGTCGGCGACAGACGGCCGATCGAAGTGCGCGCCGCTCATGCCTGCACCAGATCCTGGTATTCGGAGTGCTTGCGGATGTAGGCCGCGATGAAGGGGCACTGCGGGATCACCTTCTCGCCGGCCCGGCGCGCCTCGTCGAGGACGTGCCGCGCGAGCTGGGAAGCGATGCCGCGCCCGCCGAGCTCGTCGGGCACGATGGTGTGGATGAAGGTGATGGTGCCGGCCGCGCGTTCGTAGTCGACGTGCGCGACGTGTCCGTCGACGGTGAGTTCGTAGCGCTTGCGCGCGCGGTTGTCGATGATTTCTTCCGACATGGTCTGGTCCGTTCTGCCGAGCGTGGATGCCGCGGCGTCGCCCGCCGCCGGCCGGGTGATTCTCGCGCAAACGGCCGCGACCGGGGCCGTTTCCCGCCCGGGAACTTTCCGCCGGCTTTGCGGTATCTTTCGCGGCGCCTCGAAGTTTCGTCCACCGTGCGGGCGGTCGACGACCACGAGCTTCGAAGCGTTTCCAGCGCGGACATCCGCCCGGCACCCCAGGGCCGGCCTGGAGCTTTTTTTGAAAAGTGCGGCCATGGATGGCCGCAGGTAGACGTCCCGGAGCCGTTGCGCAAGGGTTGGCGCGGCTTCGCAGATTGCGGCGATCCCGGACGGATCGCACAAACCACGGAGCACACGATGATCGAAACGCGGCAACTCACCAAGCGCTACGGCGGCTTCACCGCCGTGGACGCCATCACGTTCAAGGTCGAGCCCGGTCAGGTGCTCGGCTTCCTCGGGCCGAACGGCGCCGGCAAGTCGACGACGATGAAGATGCTGGCCGGCTTCCTCGCGCCGACCTCGGGCGGCGCGACGGTGGCCGGCTTCGACGTCGAGACGCAGCCGCTGGAGGCCAAGCGTGCGCTCGGCTACCTGCCGGAAGGCGCGCCGAGCTACGGCGAGATGAGCGTGCGCGAGTTCCTCGACTTCATCGCCGACGTGCGCGGGCTGAAGGGCGAGCGGCGCTACGGCCGCATCGACGACGTGATCGCGCGCCTGCACCTGGAACGCGTGCTGGAACAGGCCATCGACACCTTGTCGAAGGGCTTCAAGCGCCGCGTCGGCCTGGCCGGTTCCATCCTGCACGATCCGAAGGTGCTGATCCTCGACGAGCCCACCGACGGCCTCGACCCGAACCAGAAGCACGAAGTGCGCACGCTGATCAATTCGATGGCGCGCGACAAGACGGTGATCATCTCCACGCACCTGCTGGAGGAAGTCCACGCCGTCTGCACGCGCGCGATCATCATCGCCGGCGGCCGCGTGCTCGCCGACGCCACGCCGAGCGAGCTGGAGGCGCGCTCGCGCTACCACCAGGCGGTGTCGCTGACGGCCGCCAACGTGCAGCAGGCGAAGGACGCGCTGGGCAAGGTCGCCGACATCGCCGCGATCGAGATCGATCCGCAGGACAACCGCATCACCGCGTTCCCCAAGCCCGGACGCTCGATCTTCGTCGCCGTCGGCGACGCGCTGAAGGCGCAGGGCGTGACGGTGCGCGAACTGGCGCTGGAGCCGGGCCGCCTCGACGAGGTGTTCCGTACGATCACCCAGGGCGGGGCCGGCAAGGAGGCGCGCACATGAGCGGCACGCTGACGATCTTCAAGCGCGAGCTGCGCAGCTATTTCGCCACGCCGGTCGCGTACGTGTTCATCGTGATCTTCCTGCTGCTGTCGGGCGCGTTCACGTTCTATCTCGGCGGCTTCTACGAACGCGGCCAGGCCGACCTGCAGCCGTTCTTCAACTTCCATCCGTGGCTGTACCTGTTCCTGGTGCCGGCGGTGTCGATGCGCCTGTGGGCCGAGGAGCGCAAGAGCGGCACGATCGAACTGCTGCTGACCCTGCCGGTGACGATGTGGCAGGCGGTATTCGGCAAGTTCCTCGCCGCGTGGGCGTTCATCGCGATCGCGCTGGCGCTGACGTTTCCGATCTGGATCACGGTCAACTACCTCGGCAGCCCGGACAACGGCGTGATCTTCGCCAGCTATATCGGCTCGCTGCTGATGGCCGGCGCGTTCCTGGCGATCGGCTCGTGCCTGTCGGCGTCCACGCGCAACCAGGTCGTCGCCTTCATCCTGACGGTGGTGATCTGCTTCCTGCTGCTGCTGGCGGGCTTTCCGCTGGTGCTCGACGCGATCGGCGCGATCGCCCCGCAAGGCGTCGTCGACGCGGTCGCCGGGCTCAGCTTCCTCACGCATTTCGCCTCGATCAGCAAGGGCGTGATCGACCTGCGCGACCTGATCTATTTCGTCCTGATGATCGCCGCCTGGCTGTATGCCACCGCGGTCGTCATCGACATGAAGAAAGCGGCCTGAAGGAGGGAACCGACATGGCACTCAATCGCAAAACCCTCTCCGGTACCGCCCTGGTCGTCATCGCGGTGCTGTTCGTCGCGGTCATGCTGCTGGTCAACGTGCTGTTCCGCGGCGCCCGCGTGGACCTGACGCAGAACCACCTCTACACGCTGTCGGACGGTACCCGCAACATCCTCGGATCGATCGACGAGCCGATCAACCTGTACCTGTTCTACTCCGACAAGGGCACGCAGAGCCTGCCGCAGCTGCGCGCCTACGCCACGCGCGTGCGCGAGATGCTGCAGGAGATGTCGGCGCGCGCGGGCGGCAAGATCAAGCTCGAGGTCATCGATCCGCTGCCGTTCTCCGAGGACGAGGATCGGGCGACCAGCTTCGGTCTGCAGTCCGTGCCGGTGTCCGCGGCCGGCGACAAGGTGTTCCTCGGCCTTGCCGGCACCAACTCCACCAACGGCCAGGCCTCGATCCCGTTCCTGCAGCCGGACAAGGAGGCGTTCCTCGAATACGACGTCGCCAAGCTGATCCACGAGCTGGAGACGCCGAAGAAGCCGGTCGTCGGCCTGCTGTCGAGCCTGCCGATCGCCGCCGGTTTCGACCCGCAGACACGCCAGATGCGCCAGCCGTGGGCGGTCGACCAGCAGTGGACGCAGCTGTTCGAGATGCGCCCGGTGAACGCCGAGAACCTGAAGGAGATCGACAAGGACATCAGCGTGCTCGTCGTCGTGCATCCCAAGCAGCTGACCGACGACGCGCAGTACGCGATCGACCAGTTCGTGCTGCGCGGCGGCCACCTGCTCGCCTTCGTCGACCCCAACGCCGAGCTCGACGACAGCGGCGCCGATCCGAACAACCCGATGGCCGCGATGATGGCGGACAAGTCCTCCGACCTGCCCAGGCTGTTCAAGGCCTGGGGCATCGAATACGACCCGAAGAAGGTCGTGCTCGACCGCGCGCGCGCGCTGCCGATCAGCGTCGCCGAAGGCCAGGCGCCGGTGCGCCATCCGGGCATCCTCGGCCTGACCGACAGCGACCTCAACCGCGACGAAGTGGTGAGCGCGAACCTCGACACGATCAACGTGTCCTCGGCCGGCTACTTCGAGCTGTCCAAGGACGCCAAGGACGCCAAGCTGATCCCGCTGCTCCAGACCACTTCCGAAGCGATGAGCGTGGGCAGCGACCGCCTGCGCATGCTGGCCGATCCGAGCACCCTGATGAGCGGCTACAAGGCCGCCGGTACGCCGTTCGTGATCGCGGCGCGCCTGACCGGCAAGTTCAAGACCGCGTTCCCGGAGCGCAAGGGCGAGGGCGCGCTGGCCGAGTCGAAGGAGGAGGGCCAGGTCGTGCTGGTCGCCGACACCGACATCCTCAGCGACCGCCTCTGGGTGCAGATCCGTCCGTTCTTCGGCCAGCAGATCATGAACGCGTTCGCCAACAACGGCGACTTCGCGGTCAACGCGCTCGACACCCTGGCCGGTTCCAGCGACCTGATCTCGATCCGCGGCCGCGCGACGTCGCAGCGGCCGTTCGGCACCGTCGACGCGCTCAAGCGCAACGCCGACGAGCGCTTCCGCGCCAAGGAGCAGGAGCTGCAGAAGGAACTGTCCGACACCGAGCGCAAGCTGACCGAACTGCAGAGCGCGAAGTCGCAGGACCAGGCGCAGATCCTGTCGCCGGAGCAGAAGGCCGAGCTCGACAAGTTCCTCAAGCGCAAGCTCGAGATCCGCAAGGAGCTGCGCCAGGTGCGGCGCCAGCTCGACGCCGAGATCGAATCGCTCGGCACCCGCCTGAAGATCGTCAACATCGTGCTGATCCCGCTGCTGCTCACGTTCGCCGCGCTTGCCTTTGCGTGGTGGCGCGCGCAGCGCCGGCGCCAGGCACAGGGAGCGCGCGCATGAGCCAGAAGACCCTGATCGGACTCGTCGTCGCGGCGCTGATCGCGATCGTCGTCGCGATCGTGCTGAACCGGAGCAGCCAGCCGCGCAGCGAAGGCGGCGCGCGCACGGACCAGCTCGCGCCGGAGCTGCGCGAGCACGTCAACGACGTGAACCGGCTCGTCGTCACCGGCGCCGAGAACAAGGTGGTGGCCACGCTCGAGCGCGGCGCGAACGGCTGGACGCTGGCGGAGAAGGGCGGCTACGCGGTCGATACCGGCAAGCTGCGCGAATTCCTGCTCAAGCTGGCCGAGGCGAACCTGGTCGAGCAGAAGACCGCGAACAAGGACAAGTACGCCGCGCTCGGCGTCGAGGACGTCGACGCGAAGGACGCGAAGGGCTTCAAGATCGAGCTCGGCGGGCTGGCGCAGCCGTTCGCGCTGATCGTCGGCTCGCCCGGCACGCGCGGCGGCGGCAGCTTCGTGCGGCGCGTGGGCGATGCGCAGAGCTGGCTGACCTCGACCACGCTGAGCGTGCAGAAGAACGCCGCCGACTGGCTGAAGAAGGACCTCGCCGACGTGCCGGCCACGCGCATCGAATCGGTGACGATCACCGGCGCGGACGGCAAGAGCTTCAAGGTCTTCAAGGCCGCCGAGGGCGAGGCGAACTTCACGCTCGCCGACCTCCCGAAGGGACGCGAAGCCGGTTCGGAGTTCGCCGCCAACGGGCTCGCCTCGACTCTGGCCGGGCTGCGTTTCGACGACGTCGTTCCGGCCAAGGATGCGGCGCCCGAAGCGAACGCGACGAAGGCGCGCTACGCCGCGTTCGACGGTCTCGTCGTCGACGCGACCGCCTGGGAGAAGGACGGCAAGCACTATGCGCAGTTCAAGGCCTCGCTCGACGCCGCGCAGGCCGACCGGGGCATCGCCGCGGCGCAGGCCAAGGCGAAGGCCGACTTCGACACGGCGGTCGCCGCGTCGGAAGCGGCCAAGGCCTCGACGGAGCCGCAGCCCGAAGGCGCCAAGGACGCACCGATCAAGCCGCTGTCGGTCGGCGATCCGGCCAAGGACCGCGACGAGCGCCTCGCCGCGATCAACAAGGAAGTCGCCGACCTCAGCGCGCATTTCGATGGCTGGACCTTCGTCCTGCCGGCGCACAAGTACGCCAACATCGCCAAGTCGATCGACGACTTGCTCAAGCCGCTCGAGGAGAAGAAACCCGCGGCACCGGTGAAGAAGGGCGGCAAGTAGAGCCGCCACTGCACCTCTCCCGCTCGCGGGAGAGGTCGCCGCGCGGCGGGTGAGGGGGAGTCGGAGCGCAGCGCTCCGCTTTCCCTCACCCCGGCCCTCTCCCGCGAGCGGGAGAGGGGAATGGCGAAGGCCTTCCTCGAAGGAGCGCTGTGCAAGTTCCGCACCCATTTCCCACCCCCTGGCCTTGCACCTCTCCCGCTTGCGGGAGAGGTCGCCGTGCACCGCGCGGCGGGTGAGGGGAGTCGAAGCGTAGCGCTCCGCTTTCTCTCACCCTCGCCTGCCAGCAGGAGAGAGGAAAGCCGAAGGTCTCCCTCGAACGGAGCAGGATGAGCATCGGCGAAGGTCTTCCATTCCATCACGGACGGAGAACCTTTCATGCGAACATCCGCGCATGACCTCCCGCCCGATCCTCGTCACCGCCGCCCTGCTCGGCGCGCTCGCCGTCGTGCTCGGCGCTTTCGGAGCGCACGCCCTGCGCGACGCACTCGACGAAAAGTCGCTCGCGATCTGGCAGACCGCGGTCGACTACCAGTTCCGCCACGTGCTGGCCCTGCTCGCGGCGGGTCTGCTCGCGCGTGCGCAGGCGAACCGCGCCATCACCTTCGCCGCCGTCGCCTTCGTCGCCGGCATCGTGCTGTTCAGCGGCAGCCTCTACGCGCTGGCCCTGGGCGCGCCGCGCTTCGTCGGTGCGATCACGCCGCTCGGCGGCGCCGCCTTCATCGCCGGCTGGCTCGCGCTGGCCTGGAGCGCCCTGCGGCGCGCGGATTCCTGAGCGACGCCGGCCGCATCATGATCTGAAAAATCAACCGCTTGTCCGAGGCGACGGCGGGCGAGATCGATCGAGGCCACGCCGCTCTTGCGCGGCCCGCAGCATATACGTACATTAGTACGTATGAGCGACATCGCCCTCACTCCGAACCAGCGCCGCGTGCTCGAGTGCATCCGCGCTCACTTCCAGAGCCACGATTGCGCGCCGACGCTGCGCGAGATCACCGAAGCGCTCGGCCTTTCCAGCCACAGCTCCGCCCAGGACTACGTCGAGGCGCTGGTGCGCAAGGGGGCGCTCGAGCGCCTGCCGCAGCATCGCGGACTGCGCCTCGTCGAACGCTCAAGGGCGCCGGCGGCGACCTCGCTTCCCCTCGTCGGCCGGGTCGCCGCCGGCAGCCCGATCCTCGCCGCCGAAAACGTCGAGGCGCAGTACGCGTTCGATCCTTCCCTGTTTCCGCGTGCCGACTACCTGCTGCGGGTGGTGGGCCTCAGCATGCGCGACGCCGGCATTCTCGACGGCGACCTGATCGCCGTGCGCAGGAGCGCCGAGGCCGACGACGGCCGCATCGTCGTCGCGCGGCTCGACGACGACGTCACGGTCAAGCGTCTCGAACGCCGCCGCGGCCGCGTGCGTCTGCTGCCGGCGAATCCGGATTTCGCGCCGATCGAGGTAGACCCGGAACGCCACGCCTTCGCGATCGAAGGCCTGTACGTCGGCCTGCTGCGGCGCGGCTGAGCCGACACCTCTCCGAAATCCTCTCCGAGGCCAATGACGATGCTGCTCTCCGACTCCTTCGATGTCCTGCCGTCCGGAACGGTCGCGTTCACGAGCTTCGCAAAGGCGGCGCCGCGTCCGCCGCAGGCACGGCGCGACGAGACCGCCCTGGCCGAGGTGCTGCAGCATCCGCGCGTCTGGCGCCGCAGCGCGGTCGCGCAGAGCCGCGTCGACGCGCTGGCGACCGGCTGCGCCGCGCTCGACGCCGAGCTGCCCGGCGGCGGCTGGCCGCGCGGTGCCCTGAGCGAGATCCTCGTCGAGCAGGACGGCATCGGCGAATTCGGCCTGGTCGTGCCGGCGCTGGCCGCGCTGACGCGCGCGCGCCAGCGCGTCGTGCTGATCGCGCCGCCCTACGTTCCGTATGCGCCGGCCCTGGCCGAAGCGGGTGTCGATCTCAAGTATCTGGTGCAGATCGACGCCGGCGCAGTCGATGCCTACTGGACCGCCGAACAGTGCCTGCGCGCCGGCTGCTGCGGCGCCGTGCTGAACTGGCTGCCGGCGGCCGACTACCGCCAGCTGCGGCGCCTCCAGCTCGCCGCCGAGACGGGCGCCGCGCTCGCCTTCGTGTTCCGTCCCGCGGGCGCGGTGGCGCAGGCGAGCCCGGCGGCGCTGCGCCTGCGCGTGTCGGCCGATGCCGACGCGACCGCGATCGAGATCCTGAAGTGCCGCGGCCGCGTCGGCGGCGAAGCGGCGCGCCTGCGCGCGTGACTGCGCGAATGCGTCGTGTGGGCCTGCATCCGCTTCTCGCACTGGCCGTTGCAGGCGCTCGGCGCCGCCGACGAAATACAGCCCTGCGCCGTCGTCGAGGGCCAGTCGCCGCGTCGCCGGATCGCCTTCGCGAACGCGGCGGCGCAGGCGACGGGCGTACGCGCCGGCCACACGCTTGCCGCCGCCCAGGCGCTGTGCCCGCGGCTGAAGCTGCGCCTGCGCGATGAGGCGGCCGAACGCCATCGCCTGGAAACCCTCGCGGCCTGGGCCTACCGGTTCAGCGCCGACGTCAGCCTGGCTCCGCCGGATGCGCTGCTGCTCGAGGTCGGCCGCAGCCTGAGCCTGTTCGGCGGCTGGCCGGCGCTGGAGCGGCGCCTGCGCAGCGAACTGGGCGAACTGGGCTGCGCGCATCGGATGGCCGCGGCACCGAACGCGACCGCGGCGCACGTGCTGGCGTCGCGTCACGACGGCCTGGCGATCGCCGCCGCCGCGCCTCTGCTGCATGCACTCGGTGCGCTGCCGCTGGCAGCCGGTGGGCTCGACGAGGCGGTCGTCGCGGCGCTGTGCGGCATGGGATTCCGCACGCTGCGCGAACTGTTCCGCCTGCCGCGCGCGGAACTGGCGCGGCGCGTCGGTCCCACGGCGCTCGATCATCTGGACCGCCTGCGCGGCCAGGCAGCCGAACGCCTTCCGCGCTACCGGCCGCCGGACCGCTACGAGCGTCGCCTCGAACTCAATCACGGCGTCGAGAGCAGCACCGCCCTGCTGTTCCCGCTGCGCCGCCTGCTCGCCGAGTTCGCGCTGTTCCTGGCCGCCCGCGACGGCGGCGTGCAACGGTTTGCCGTCGTGCTCGGCCACGAACGCGCGGCGACCACCCGCATCGAGATCGGCCTGCTGACGCCCGCGCGCGACGCCGCGAGCCTGTTCGATCTCGCCCGCGCACGTCTGGAGCGCATCGAGCTGCCGGCTGCCGTGCACGCGATGACCCTGCGCGCCGACGAACTGCCGCCGTTGTGTCCGCTGCATCGCGACCTGTTCGACCGCACGCGCGCCGAGGCGCTGGACTGGCCGGCCCTGGTCGAGCGCCTGCGCGCGCGCCTGGGCGAGGATTCGGTGCACGGCCTGGCCTGCGTCGCCGAACATCGGCCCGAGCGCGCATGGCGGTTCGTCGCCGCCGATGCCGGGGAAGCGACCAGCCGCCTCGCGCCGAAGCAGGAGCAGCGTGCCGCTTCCGCCGCGGTCGCGCCGCGGCCGCTGTGGTTGCTGCCGCGACCGGTGCCGCTGCGGCCGGCGCCCGCTGCGATCCTGGCCGGACCGGAGCGCATCGAGAGCGGCTGGTGGGACGGCGGCGACCGCCGGCGCGACTACTACCTCGTGCGCACGCGCGCGGGGCAGCGTGCCTGGGCCTTCGTCGACGTCGCCGCGAGCGAGGGCTGGATGCTGCACGGCTGGTTCGCGTGAGCACGGCTTGCCGCCTCGTCGTGCAGCGCGACGTCGAAGGAAATTCGCCGCGCCGATGAGCTACGCTGAACTGCACTGCCTGAGCGCCTTCAGTTTCCAGCGCGGCGCGTCGAGCGCCGGCGAGCTGTTCGAGCGCGCGCGCCGGCTCGGCTACCAGGCGCTCGCGATCACCGACGAATGCTCGCTGGCCGGCATCGTGCGTGCCTGGGAAGCGTCGAAGGAAACCGGGGTGTCGCTGATCGTCGGCAGCGAAATGCGCCTGCACGACGGCGTGAAGCTGGTCCTGCTCGCGGCGGATCGCGACGGCTATTGCGAGCTGTGCCGGCTGATCACGCTCGGCCGCCGGCGCGGCGCGAAAGGCACGTACCGGCTCGATCGTGCGGACCTCGAAACCCTCGGCGCCGGCGTGCTCGTCCTGTGGGTCGCGCAGGCGGCGCCGCGTGACGAGCGCGAGGCGCAGGCGGCCTGGCTGGCGCGGCATTTTCCGCAGCGCGCGTGGCTCGCCGTCGAGCTGCATCGCGGGCCGGACGACGCGTCCGAGCTGGGCGCGCTGCGTGCGCTCGGCGCGCGGCACGGGTTGCCGCTGGTCGCCGCCGGCGACGTACACATGCACGCGCGTGGACGCCGCGCGCTGCAGGACGTGCTCTGCGCGATCCGTCTGGGCTGCACGGTCGCGGAGGCAGGGCAGGCGCTGTTTCCGAACGGCGAGCGGCACCTGCGGCGCCTCGACGATCTCGCGATGCTGTATCCGAGCGAGCTGCTCGACGAAACGCTGCGGATCGCCGCGCGCTGCACGTTCCGGCTCGGCGACATCCGCTACGAATATCCGCGCGAACTGGTGCCGCCGGGCGCTTCGCCGACCAGCCATCTGCGCAAGCTGACCTTCGACGGCGCCGCGGAACGCTGGCCGCAAGGCGTGCCGGACGCCGTGCGCGAGCAGGTCGAGAAGGAACTGGCGCTGATCGCCGAACTCGAATACGAGGCGTTCTTCCTGACCGTCGCCGACATCGTCGATTGGGCGCGCACGCGAGATCCGCCGATCCTCTGCCAGGGCCGCGGCTCGTCGGCGAATTCGGCGGTGTGCTACTGCCTGGGCATCACCGCGGTCGATCCCGCGCAGGGCAACCTGCTGTTCGAGCGTTTCCTGTCGCGCGAGCGCAAGGAACCGCCGGACATCGACGTCGACTTCGAGCACGAGCGGCGCGAGGAGGTCCTCCAGTACGTGTTCGGCAAGTACGGCCGCGAACGCGCCGCGCTGGCGGCGACGGTGATCAGCTATCGCGGCCGCAGCGCGCTGCGCGACGTCGGTCACGCGCTGGGGCTGCCCGACGAGCAGCTCGACCGGCTGGTGCGGCTGCACTCGCGCGTGCACAGCGACAGGTCGCGCGAGGACTGGCTGCGCGAGCGCGGCTTCGATCCGGACAGCCCCGTGCTGCATCGCCTCTTCGCGCTGGTCAGGCAGCTGCGCGGCTTTCCGCGGCATCTGTCGCAGCACGTCGGCGGCTTCGTGATCTCCGACCGTCCGCTGCATCACCTGGTGCCGGTCGAGAACGCGGCGATGGCCGGCCGCACCGTGATCCAGTGGGACAAGGACGATCTCGAATCGCTGGGCCTGCTGAAGGTCGACTGCCTCGCGCTCGGCATGCTGACCTGCTTGCGCAAGTGCTTCGACCTGCTGCGCCGGCACGGCGGCCCGGACCTGGTGCTGGCGAGCGTGCCGCAGGACGACGAGCAGACCTACGCGATGATCTGCCGCGCCGAGACGATCGGCGTGTTCCAGATCGAATCGCGCGCGCAGATGGCGATGCTGCCGCGGCTGCGCCCGCGCACGTTCTACGACCTGGTGATCCAGATCGCGATCGTGCGGCCGGGACCGATCCAGGGAAACATGGTGCATCCGTATCTACAGCGAAGGAACGGAGAGGAGAAGGTCGACTATCCGCAGTCGAAGGACGAACGCGAAGCCGGCACGAAGGCCTCCGCGGTGAAAAAAGTGTTGCAGCGCACGCTCGGCGTGCCGATCTTCCAGGAGCAGGTCATGCGCCTGATCGAAGTCGTCGCCAGCTTCACGCCCGGCGAAGCCGACCAGCTGCGCCGCGCAATGGCGGCGTGGAAGCGCAAGGGCGGGCTCGAGCATTTCCACGACAAGATCCGCGACGGCATGCTCGCCAACGGCTACGAGCAGGCGTACTTCGAACGCATCTTCGAGCAGATCAAGGGCTTCGGCGAATACGGTTTTCCGGAATCGCACTCGGCCAGCTTCGCCTCGCTCGCCTACGTTTCGTCCTGGCTCAAGCGGCATCATCCGGCCGCGTTCACCTGCGCGCTGCTGAACTCGCAGCCGATGGGCTTCTACCAGGCCGCGCAGATCGTGCAGGAGGCGCGCCGGCAGCAGGTGCCGGTGCGTCCCGTCGACGTCATCGCCAGCGAGTGGGACTGCACCCTGGAACGGCAGGACGACGGGCTCGCGCTGCGGCTCGGGATGCGCCAGGTGCGCGGCTTGTCGGAAGACCTCGCGCTGCGCATCGTCGCGGCGCGTGCGCAGGCGCCGTTGCGCGACGTCGCCGACCTGACGCGGCGCGCCGGGCTCGACCGCTTCGAGCGCGCGCGCCTGGCCGATGCGGGCGCCCTGCACCGGCTCAGCGGACACCGGCATCGCGCGCACTGGGAGATCGCCGCGGCGGAAGTGCCGACGCGGCTGCTGGCCGATTCCGCCGTGAAGGAGCCGCGCATCGCGTTGCGACCGCCGAGCCTGCGCGAGGACGTGATGGCCGACTACGCCACGCAGGGCCTGTCGCTGAGGAAACACCCGCTGGCGCTGGTGCGGCCACTGCTCGCGCGCCGTCGCGTGGTGCCGGCGCGCGTCGCCGTCGACGCGGCCAATCGCGGCAGGACGCTGCGCTGCGCCGGCCTCGTCACCGTGCGCCAGCATCCCGGCACGGCGAAGGGCGTCACCTTCGTCACGCTCGAGGACGAGACCGGCGTGATCAACGTCGTGGTCTGGCAGCGGCTGGCCGAACGCCAGCAGGACGTCCTGCTCGACGCGGTCGTGATGGGCGTGGACGGCGTGCTCGAGTCGAGCGAGGGCGTGCATCACCTGATCGCGCAGCGCCTGTACGACTACGGCGATCTGCTGCCCGGACTCGGCTTCGAGTCGCGCGATTTCCACTGACGAAACGCACCGCGGATTCGCGCGGTGCTTCCTGCGCGCCATCGAGCGCATCGACGCAGGCGCCGTTCGGCACGCGCCTTCCGTGTTTTCAGAATGAAACGCATCGATTTCAGAACGAAATCGATCGGCTCGGGCGGAATCGCTGCGTTTTCTTCAAGCCGCTGATCCGGAAGAAGAAAGCCGACTTGGCACGCATGCTGCTTTGAGGGGAGCAAACGAACTCGTTGCAGCAGGCGCACCGAGCCCAGGTGCGCATATTGCACTGCACAAAAGGAGGGGTCAAGCGTGTCTTCCCGAATCAAGATCATCATCCCGATTCCGATGGGCGCCGATGGCGTCGCGGCGCGCGCGGCGCAGCTGCCGGCGAACCTGGTGCTGCCCGGCTTCGCGCCGGAATTCGTTTCCGTCGCCAAGGGCGCCGCGCTCGGCGACAGCGCCTACGACATGCTGCTGATGGATTTCGCCGTGGCCGAAGCCGGGCTGCGCGCACAGCAGGAAGGCTATGCGGCGGTGTGCATCGACACCGTCAGCGACTCCGGTCTCGCGGCGCTGCGCTCGCGCCTGGACATCCCGGTGATCGCGCCGGGGCAGGCCGCGTTCCACGTCGCCAGCCTGCTCGGCAAGAAGTTCAGCATCCTGACGATGTGGGACGAGTGGTTCCCGCTGTACGAGAAGACGCTGACCGAATACCACCTGTGGCCGCGCGTGGCTTCGCTGCGCTCGATCAGGACGCGGCCTGATCTCGAGGAACTGCTGGCCGGCAAGGAAGAAGTCGTCTTCAAGAAGCTCGAAGCCGAAGCGCAGCGCGCGATCGACGAGGACGGCGCCGACGTGATCGTGCTCGGCTCGACCACGATGCACCAGTCGCACGCCCATCTCGCGCAGCGCCTGCCGGTGCCGGTGATCAACCCGGGCCAGGTCGCCTACAAGCTGTGCGAGATGTTCCTCACCCTCGGCCTCAGCCACAGCAAGAAGGCCTATCCCGCGCCGCAGGCGCCGAACGACGCCGTGTACCACGGCTTCGCGAACTGACCTCCAAGGAGTAACCGCATGTCCAAGCTCACCCGCCAGCAGCTCATCGACCTCGGCGTCGAGAAGTACTTCGGCAACGTCGACCGCAAGAACATGGAGGAAGTGCTCGCCTGCTGCCACGACGACTGCACGG
This sequence comes from Dokdonella ginsengisoli, assembly GCF_042652785.1. Lineage (NCBI taxonomy): Bacteria > Pseudomonadati > Pseudomonadota > Gammaproteobacteria > Lysobacterales > Rhodanobacteraceae > Dokdonella > Dokdonella ginsengisoli. Next base: position 120,821 of record NZ_JBHSHD010000010.1, read on the forward strand.
TGACGATCCAGACCGATCACCTCACGCATGGCGGCATCGCGGCCATCCGCCGCATGTTCGAGAACCTGTTCGCCGGCTTCGAGGAAATCTGGCACGGCGATTTCGAGGTGACCGCCGACGAGCAGAACCAGACCGTCGCGATGCGCTTCAACGTGCGCCTGGTCGACGCCAAGGGCCAGGAAACGCGGCTGAGCAACTGCAATTTCTTCTACGTCGAAGGCGGCCGCTTCCGCCGCTACTACGTCTTCATGAGCGGCGACAACGTCCTGCGCTGATGCGCCACGGATGAGCGCGAACGCACGCAACGGAGCAGGAGCACGATGAGCAAGGCGCTGGACGGAATACGCATACTCGACCTGACCCACATGCTGTCGGGTCCCTACGCCGGGATGATCCTGGCCGATCTCGGAGCCGAGACGATCAAGGTCGAGCCGATCGGAGGCGAGGGCACGCGCGCGCTGCTGGCGGGCGATCCGAAGCATTCGTACCGCGGCATGGGCGCGTATTTCATTACGCTCAACCGCAGCAAGAAGAGCGTGTGCGTCGACCTCAAGCAGGAGCAGGGGCGGGCCGTCTTCCACGACCTCGTGCGCGTGTCCGACGTCGTGATCGACAACTTCAGCGCCGGCGTGACGGCCAAGCTCGGCATCGACCACGCGCACCTGAGCAAGATCAACGAGCGCATCATCACCTGCTCGGTCTCCGGCTTCGGCCAGGACGGGCCGAACTACCTGCGGCCGGCGTTCGACCAGGTCGTGCAGGGCATCGGCGGCGGCATGTCGATCACCGGCGAGAACGCCGAGCGGCCGATGCGCTCGGGCATCCCGATCGGCGATCTGGCCGGCGGCATGTTCGCGGTGATGGGCGTGCTCGCCGCGCTGCAGGCGCGCTCGACGCACGGCCGCGGCCAGCACGTGGACATCAGCATGCTCGATTGCCAGATCAGCATGCTCAACTACATGGCGACGATGTACCTGATGAGCGGCGAGAACCCCGAGCCGCTCGGCAACGGCCATTTCGTCCACGTCCCGTACAACACCTACCGCACCGCCGACGGCTTCATCATCGTCGCGGTCATCTTCGACAGCTTCTGGGAGCGGCTGGTCGAGCTGCTCGGCGTCGAGGAGTTCCGCGATGCCAAGTACCGCCACCAGCCCGGACGGCTCGCCGACAAGGCCGTCATCGACGCGCGGCTGAACGAGATCTTCGCCACGCACGGCACGGCGCACTGGGTGGAGCGCCTCACTTCGGTACGCGTGCCGTGCGCGCCGGTCAACCGCTTCAGCGAAGCCCTGTCCGATCCGCAGGTGCGCCATCGCGGCATGGTGGTGGAGATCCCGCACCCCGAAGGCGGCGCGGTGCAGGCGCCGGGCAATCCGATCAAGCTGTCGGTGGACGGCGGCGCCGACTACGGCGCGCCGCCGCTGCTCGGCCAGCACACGCGCGCGGTCCTGTCGGAGCTGCTCGGCTACGACGCGTCGCGGATCGACTCGCTGCACGACGCCCGCGTGGTGGCCTGACGTGTCCCTCGATCGCGTCGTCGTCAATGAGGTGGGTCCGCGCGACGGCCTGCAGAGCCAGTCGCGCACGCTCGATTCCGACCAGCGCCTGGCCATGATCGAAGCGCTGGTCGGCGCGGGCCTCGCCAGCGTCGAGGCGGGCAGCTTCGTTTCGCCGAAGGCGGTGCCGCAGATGGCCGGCACCGGCGAATTGTTCGCGCGCCTGCCGCAGCGCGAGCGCGTGCGCTATTCCGCGCTGGTGCCGAACGCGCGCGGCTACGAGCTGGCGCGTGCAGCCGGTGTGGACACGGTGTCGGTGGTGCTGTCGGCGACCGAGACGATGAACCGCCGCAACATCAACATGAGCCTGGACGAAACCACGTCGGTCTGCGCCGAGCTGATGGCGCGTGCCGCGGCTGACGGCGCGACCGGCTGGGCCTATCTCGCGGTCGCCTACGAATGTCCGTTCGAGGGGCCGACGCCGATCGAACGGGTCGAACGCCTCGCCGCGCACATGATCGAGTCCGGCGCGCGCAAGCTGATCGTCGCCGACACGATCGGCGCGGCGAATCCGGCGCAGGTGCGCAGGCTGATCTCCGGCCTCGTGAGTTCCTTCGGTGCGGAGCGCATCGGCTGCCACTTCCACGACACGCGGGGCATGGCGCTGGCCGACGTGCTGGCGGCGCTGGAGGAGGGCGTGCGCGACTTCGACAGCTCGATCGGCGGCCTGGGCGGCTGTCCGTTCTCGCCCGGCGCGAGCGGAAACGTCGCCACCGAGGACGTCGTGCTGATGCTCGAATCGATGGGGCTGAAGACTGGCGTCGACCTCGACGCACTGGTAATGGCGGTCGAGCGCTGCAGCGAGTTGCTGCACAGCCCGCTCGGCGGCCATTCGTTCCGCTGGCTCGGCCGCAGGGCCACCCGCAGGGAGGGCGCCGTCCATGCGTGAGCGCATCACGAGCGCGCTGGCCTGGCTCTCGCCCTGGGCCATCATCGGCGGACTCGCCTACGCGGCGGTGTTCGTCGAAGTCGACGTGGCGACCGAGCCGATGGCGCAGCCGCTGGTCGAGAACCGCGACCTGTTCTTCGGCGCGGCCGCCGCGGACGGTCATCTCTGGTTCGTCGGGCAGGGCGGCGCGGTACTCGCACTGGACGAGAAATCGCAGCAGTGGACCCGCACGCAGCTGCAGCCGGCGACGAACCTGCAGGGGCTGGCCGCTTCCGATTCCGGCGTGCTGGTCGCGGTCGGCAACGGCGGCCGCTACTGGGTGCGCGGCGGCGACGGGCAATGGAACGCGCAGACACTGCCGGTCGGCGATGTCGGCAACAAGCTGCTCGACGTCGCCTTCTTCGGCGGTCACTTCTGGATCGTCGGCGAGATGGGCGCGCTGTTCCGCTCCGATGCGCAAGGCGCCTACTGGACGCGCCTGCGCGAGGCGGACGACGTCGCCTTCAACCGCATCCGTCCGGGGCCTGCCGGTTCGATCTGGATCGCGGCCGAATTCGGCAAGCTGCTGCGCAGCGACGACGACGGCGCTTCCTGGCACGTCGTCGAGCTGGGCAGCGAGAGCCTGCAGTCGATCGCCTTCGACGGCGGGATCGGCGTGGTCGTCGGCAATCGCGGCCGCGCGTATCGCAGCGGCGACGCCGGCGCGAGCTGGCAACCGATCGCGACGTTCACCACGGAACACCTGTACGACGTGCTCGCGCGTGCGGACGGCTGGCTGGCCACCGGCGATCGCGGCGCGGTGTTCGCCGCGGCGCGCGATGCGGAGGGCTGGAAACCGCTGGCGCCGCAGGGGCTCGGCAAGGGCTATCACGTGCGCCTGCTCGCCTCGGGCACGGGCGACGTGCTGGTCGGTCGCGGCGTCGGCGTGCTCGGCGCCGACGGCGGCTACCAGCCTTGGCCGGCGAGGGCGCTGCGATGAGGAGGATCTTCGATCTCGCCACCGCGGTCTCGTCCTTCTCGATCCGGCATCGCGTCGGCGTGTGCATCGTCATCGCGCTGGTCACGCTGTTCTTCGCCGCCTGCCTGACGCGGCTGGACGTGCGCACGCGCTTCGGCGACATGGTCCCGCACGACCATCCCTACGTGAAGGTGCACCAGAAGTACCAGGAGAGCTTCGCCGCCAGCAACCGCGTCACGATCCTGGTGCGCTCGCAGGACGGCGACATCTTCAAGGCGCCGGTGCTGCAGGAGATCCAGCGCATCACCTACGAGCTGCAGAAGGTGCACGGCGTCAATCCGCTGCAGATCACCTCGCTGGCCTCGAAGAAGCTCAAGCGCGTGGATGCGTCGAGCGAGGGCATCGAGACGCGGCCGATGATGTGGCCGGACGTGCCCAAGACGCAGGCCGACATCGACGCGCTGCGCCAGGCGGTGCTGAACAATCCGATGGTCTACGGCCTGTACGTCGACGCGGAGCTGAAATCGGCGCTGATCCAGGTCGACTTCTACGACCACCTCGTCGATTACGCGAAGATCTTCCCGCAGATCCAGACCATCCTCGACGCCTCGCCGGCGAAGGGGCAGGTCAGTCTGCATCTGGTCGGCGAGCCGATCCTGTACGGCTGGGTCGCGCACTACCTCGGCGAGACGGTGTCGATCTCGCTGCTGTCGCTGGCGGCGATGCTGGTGCTGCTGTTCGTCATCAGCCGCACCTGGCGCGGCACGCTGCTGCCGTTGCTCGCCGGCCTGGTCTCGGCGACCTGGGCGCTCGGCGTCGGCAGCCTGCTCGGCTACAACTTCGATCCGCTGGTCATCGTGGTCGCCTTCATCATCACCGCGCGCGCGTTCTCGCATTCGGTGCAGCTGATCACGCGCTTCGACGATCTCGCCGTCGGCGAATCGATCGAGCCGCGGCGCGCCGCCGAGCAGAGCATGCGCGAACTGTTCCGGCCCGGCATGCTCGGCCTGTACGCCGACGCCGGCGCGATCCTGTGCGTGATCCTCACGCCGATCCCGCTGATGCACAAGGTCGCCATCATCGGCGCGATCTGGGTCATGACGATCGCCGTCTCGGCGGTGATCCTGACCCCGGTGCTGCTGTCGTGGGTGAAGCGGCCGGACCGCTACGTGCATCCGCTGCGGCTCGACCGCGTGCTCGGCCTGTTCACCGGCGCGGCGACCTGGGTGGCGACCAGCCGCGCGCGCTACGCGGTGGCGCCGCTGACCCTGGTCCTGCTCGCCGCGTTCCTGTTCGAGGCGACCCGGCTCACCGTCGGCGACGCCAGCGACGGCTCGCCGATCCTCTGGCAGGACTCCTCGTTCAATCGCGACAGCGCGCTGATCAACGGCCTGTATCCGGGCTCGGAGCAGATGTTCGTGGCGATCGAGGGCCAGGCGCCGGACGCGCTGAAGCAGCCCGAGGTGCTGGACTGGATGCAGCGCTTCTCGCGCTACATGGAGCGCCAGCCGGAGATCGGCGGCAGCGTGTCGCTGGCCGACATCGTGGTGGAGATCCGCCGCAACCTGCACGAGGGCAACCCGCGCTACCGCGAACTGGGCGCCGACGCCGGCGAGAACGGCGAGCTGGTCAGCTTCTACATGCAGGGCGCCGATCCGGACGACCTCGACCAGTTCAGCGACGTGCGCTTCCAGAACGGCGCCGTCACCCTGTTCTTCCGCGACCACAAGGGCGAGACGCTGCGCCACGCGATCCACAACGGCCAGCAGTTCATCGCCGACAACCCGATGCCGCAGGCGCAGGCGAAGCTCGCCGGCGGCGTGCTCGGCATCACCGCGGCGGTCAACGAGATCCTGCTGCGCGACCAGATCGAGGCGATCGCGCTGGCCTTCCTCGTCGTGGTGATCTGCTGCCTGGTGGTGTACCGCTCCTCGGTCAGCGGCGTGTTCTTCATCGTGCCGGTGCTGATCTCCAACGTCGTCACCTTCGCCTACATGGCCTGGCACGGCATCGGCATGAGCATCAGCACCCTGCCGGTGGTCGCGCTCGGCATCGGCCTGGGCGTGGACTACGCGTTCTACATCGTCGACGCGATCAAGGAGCACCTGGAGAAGCATCCCGGCGCTTCCGCCGCGGACGCGGTGCGCCAGTCGCTCGGCTCGGCCGGCCGCGGCGTGATCCTGACCGCGCTGACCTTGGCCGCCGGCGTGCTGCTCTGGTCCGGTTCGTCGCTGCGCTTCCAGGCCGAGATGGGAATCCTCATCGGCCTGTGGCTGATGGTGTCGGCGTTCACTTCGCTGTTCGTGATGCCCTCGCTCGCACTCGTGTTCAAGCCCGATTTCATCTTCGGAAGCGCGCTTCCGGAACAGGCGGCGGCCACGCACCGCCGCAACCCAGAGTCCTATGCCCGGAGGGGGACGATATGAGAAAAGAATGCGGCGCCTCGGCGCCGAGACCGCACGCGTTGCACCTGGCCTGCGTCGCAGCATTGGCCGGACTCGGCCTGGCCGCGAATGCCCAGGCCGACGACGGCTTCCTCGACGGCTGGGAGGTCAGCGGCTACCTGCGCGCGCACCTGTCGATGAACCTCGACAACCCGTACCTCGCCGACCCGGCCGCCAACGGCGCGCCGAAAGGCGACTACAAGTACGACCTGTCGATGCTGCGCGGCAGCCTCAAGCTCAACCTGTTCAAGGATTTCGGCAATTCCAAGGTCAACATCTCGCTGCGCGGTTCGCAGGAATACGAGACCAGCTACCTGAAAGACCTGCAGAAGGTCGCCGACCAGTACGCCGCGACCGACCTCTTCAGCAACCGCCGCCGCTCCAGCGTCGACCTGATGGACGACGTCTACAACAAGGCCGAGGTGCGCGAGTTCTGGTGGCAGACCGACCTGCGCCCGGGCACCACGATCAAGCTCGGCAAGCAGCAGGTGGTGTGGGGCGAGACGGATTTCTTCCAGTCGATGGACGTCATCCACGGCTACGACTTCCGCTGGCGCTCGTTCCTGGAAGCGGAGAACGAGGAGCTGCGCAAGCCGCTGTGGATGGCCAACGTCGTGCAGCGCTTCGACGCGGTCGACGGCAGCCTGCAGTTCGTCTACATCCCCGGCCGCATGAACCCGGCCGACGAACGCGGCAACAGCTACGACGTGGAAGGCGGCCGCTGGGCGAACACGCCCAACCGCGGCATCACCTTCGCCGCCGCGCCGTTCGGCGCCGACGTGCCGTACAACTACGACCACAAGGACGCGCGCATGGACGATGCCGCGCTCGGCCTGCGCTGGAAGGCGGTGGCCGGCAAGTGGGAGTACTCGCTGGGCTGGTTCCGCGGCCCGGCGCAGGTGCCGGTGATCAATCCCAATCCGGACAATCCGCTCGGTGTCGGCAACGCCAGCAGCGGTCGCAGCTTCCTCGGCGCCTGGCATGGCGAATACCGCTCCGATCGCAGCTCCACCGTCGGCGAGCTGATCTTCCCGCAGATCGACGTGTTCGGCGTCACCGCCAACCGCTACCTCGAAGGCATCGACTCGGTGTTCTCGATGGAGGCTTCGTACATCCCTGACAACACCTACAACGTCGGCGTGCAGGCCGGCGAGGCCGGCGGCTGCGCGTTCTTCCCCGGCTTCTGCGGCATCGTCGAGCGCGACGTGGTCAAGCTGATGCTGCGCATGGACAAGCAGGTCGACCTGACCTCGTTCCTGAAGACCAGCCGCCCGTCGTTCCTGTCGGTGCAGCTGTTCGACACCTGGATCCTCGACTACGACCGCAAGGACGAGATCGTCAACCTGGCCGGCTTCGGCGGCCGCACCAAGGAGCACTCGGCGATCCTCACCGCGATCCTCGGCATGAACTACAACAGCGACCGCATCAACCCGACGCTCGCGGTCGGCACCGATCTGAGCTACGGCGGCGGCTTCGTGATTCCCAGCGTCGAGTTCGCCTACGGCAACCACTGGCGCATCAAGGCCGAGGCCGACCTTTTCTTCAACCGCAAGTACCAGAAGCGCGCACTGACCGGCTTCAACGACACCAACCTGTTCGGTTACTTCGACGGCAACAACCAACTGTCCGTCCGCGTGACGTACCAGTTCTGACGGAGCATCGCGATGAGAATCCTCGTTTCCACCCTCGCATTGGCCACCACGCTGTCCTTCGCCGCGACGGCCGGCGCCGCCGAGCTCAAGCCCGGCACGGTGCTCAATGCCTCCAATCTCGCCGGGCACCTGTCCGACAGCTTCGAGAACCACCCGATCTCCGATCTGCTGACCGAGCGCATGCAGAAGCTGATCAAGGACGAAGGGCTGACGATCACGCTGAAGGCCTCGCAGCCGGTCGAACTGGGCCGCGACTACCTCAAGGCCACGCAGGACAATGCCGGCAAGGCCAAGTACAACCACGACACGCGCCAGGTCGAAGGCTGGGTCGGCGGCATTCCGTTCCCGAAGGTCGAGGCCGACGATCCGGACGCCGCGGCCAAGCTGATCTGGAACCACCATTACGCGCAGCCGATCAAGAACCTGCAGGACTACCCGAAGTTCGCCTACCTGTTCATCGGCGAGAAGAGCGGCCTGGAGCGGCGCCAGGAGTGGGCGTTCCAGCGTTACTACATGAAGGGGCGTCTGGGTGCCGATCCGGCCGTGGAGGGCGACGGTTCGATCCTGACCAAGACCCTGCTGTACGCGACCTACCCGAGCGACATCCGCGGCCTGGGTCTTTTCACCGTGCGCTACGACTCGCCCAAGCTGGAGGATTCCTGGGCGTACCTGAAGTCGGTGCGACGCACGCGGCGCCTGTCCGGCGGCACCTGGATGGATCCGATCGGCGGCACCGACCAGCTCAACGACGACATCGAGATCTTCAACGCGCATCCGAGCTGGTACGCCGACTACAAGCTGATCGGCAAGCGCTGGATTCTTGCCGTCGCCAACTCGACGACGAAGACCTGGGACGCGAAGGCGAGCGGCAATGCGGAATTTCCGGTCATCGACCTGGACGGCGCCCCGCACTGGAATCCGAAGGACGGCTGGGAGCCGCGCGAGGTGTGGGTGATCGAGGCGGTCACGCCGCCCGAGCACCCGTACAGCAAGAAGGTGCTGTACATGGACACGCAGTTCCCGCGCTTCTACCAGGCCGAGGCCTACGACCGCAAAGGCGAGTTCTGGAAGTGGATGAACTACCACCTGAAGACGATCAAGACCGAGGACGGCGACAAGGGCATCATCTCGGCGGCCGGTTTCACGATCGACTACCAGCGCCGTCACGGCACGGTGTTCATCCTCGCCGATTCGGCCAAGCTCAACACGCCCGGCATCAAGGCCGACAACGTGAACCTGGGCGAGCTGGAGAAGGCGGCGCGCTGATGCACAGGCTCCGAAGCTAAGGTGGGGCCTGCTATCCAATCCCTTCTCCCGCAAGCGGGAGAGGTGAAAGCTTGAGTCTCCTTCTCCCGCTTGCGGGAGAAGGTGCCGGCAGGCGGATGAGGTCGAAGCCGCCACGAGCGGCTGAGGGTGAGGCAGGGATGCCGATCGGAAGGCGCGCCAGGGAAGGTTTCTTGCACAACCCTCACCCGCGCCTGCGGCGCGACCTCTCCCGCAAGCGGGAGAGGTGACGGCTCGACTTCGGAGCATTGAGCTTGCAGCGCGCAGAATCCTGACAAGGATCAACTCGAAAAATTTAGAACACGCCGGCCCCGGCCGGTTGCAGAACGGAGCAGTCATGGGTTTTCGATTGGGTGTGGATGTCGGTGGCACGTTCACCGACCTGTTGCTGATGGACGAGTCGAGCGGAGAGAGCTTCACGGCGAAGGTGCCGTCGACGCCGCACGATCCGTCGATCGCGGTGCTGGACGGCATCGACAAGATCTGCCGCAGCTCCGGCGTGGATCCGGCCGGGATCCATTCGGTCATGCACGGCACGACGGTGGCGACGAACGCGATCCTGACCCGCCGCGGCGCACGCGTCGGCCTGGTCACCACGCGCGGCTACAAGCAGGTGCTGCACATCGCGCGTTCGTTCGTGCCGGGCGGCCTGGGCGGCTGGGTGATCTTCAACAAGGGCGAGCTGCTGGCGCCGCTGGAACTCACCATCGAGGCCGACGAGCGCATCGACGCGCGCGGCGAGGTGGTGCGCGCGCTCGACGAGGACGGCGTGCGCGCGGGCCTGCGCCGCCTGCGCGAAGCCGGCGTCGAGGCGCTGACCGTGAGCCTGGTCAACGCCTACCGCAACGGCGACCACGAACGGCGCATCGCCGCGATCGCCGCCGAGGTCATGCCCGACGTGCCGATCTCGCTGTCGTCGGAAGTCGTGCCGGAGATGCAGGAGTACGAGCGCACCGAGACGACCGTGGTCAACAGCTACGTGCGGCCGCAGGTCGCGCGCTACGTGCAGCACCTGCAGGACGAGCTGCAGAAGCGCCTGCGTCCCGACGTGCGGCTGGCGATCCTGCGCTCCGACGGCGGTCTCGCCACCAGCCAGTCGGCCGCGCAGGCGCCGGTCAACATGCTGCTGTCCGGCCCGGCCGGCGGCGTCGCCGGCGCGATCTGGTTCTGCTCGCGCGGCGGCTTCTCCAAGGTGCTGACCTGCGACGTCGGCGGCACCTCGACCGACGTCGCGCTGATCGACGACAACCACGCCCGCGTGCGGCGCGAGACCCGCGTCGGCGACATCGCCGTGCGCGCGCCGTCGGTCGACGTGCGCACGGTCGGCGCGGGTGGCGGCTCGATCGCCTTCGTGCCGGAACTCACGCGCGCCCTGCGCGTCGGCCCGGAAAGCGCCGGCGCCGTGCCGGGGCCGGCCGCCTACGACCGCGGTGGCACGCAGGCCACCGTCACCGACGCCAACATCGTGCTCGGCTACCTGCCTGCGGCGCAGAAGCTCGGCGGCGACTTCCAGGTACGCCACGACCTCGCCACCGCCGCCGTGCAGAAGATCGCCGACGCGATGGGCGTGTCGCTGCTCGAGGCGGCCGAAGGCATCGTGCGCATCGCCAACGAACGCATGTACGGCGCGCTGCGCCTGATCAGCGTCGAGCAGGGCTACGACCCGCGCGACTTCGCGCTGTGCGCGTTCGGCGGCGCCGGTCCCCTGCACGGCAACGCGCTCGGCGTGCTGATGAACGCCTGGCCGGTGATCGTGCCGCCGGGTCCCGGCGTGCTGTGCGCCTACGGCGACGCGACCACGCGCATCAAGGACGAGGCTTCCCGTTCGCTGGTGCGGCGACTGAGCGAACTCGGCGCCGAGGAGGTGATCGACCTGCTCGAACAGCTCGGCGACTCGGTACGCACCTCGCTGGCCGCGCAGGACATCCCGGTCGACCAGCAGCAGATCAACTGGCAGGCCGACGTGCGCTACCAGGGCCAGGCCCTGATGCTGACGCTGGAGATCGATCCGCAGCAGGTCCGCGCGCAGGGCCTCGACGGCCTTGCGCAGGCGTTCGACGCGGAGCACGAGCGGCAGTTCACGTTCGCCCTGAACGAGGCGCACGAGCTGGTCGGCCTGCGCGCGATCGCGCGCGCGCCGCGCCCGGCGATCGCCGACAAGGCGATGGAGGCGGGCGCGGCCGATCCGCAGGCTGCGGTGATCGGCACGCAGGCGATCCACTACGCCGGACGCGATCGCGAGGCGACGCTGTACGACCGTTCGCGGCTGGCGCCCGGTCGGCGCATCGACGGCCCGGCGATCGTCTTCGAAATGGATTCGACGACCCTGATCCTTCCCGATCACCACGCCGTCGTCGACGAGGTCGGCAATCTGCTGATCCGTCCCGGCGCCGGCCAGGAGCACGCCGCATGAGCGCCCGCATCATCCAGCCGAACCCGGCGCCGTTCCGTCGCGTCGACGTCGACGGCATCACCGTCGACATCGTCGAGAACGCGCTGGCGAACGCGCGCAGCGAGATGGACGCGGTACTGTTCCGCACCGCGATGAGCCCGGGCATCCGCGAGCAGGGCGATGCGTTCCCGATCATCGCCGACAGCGACGGCAAGATGCTGGTCGGCCAGTTCGGCTCGTTCATCACCGGCCTCCTGCAGGGCTACGACGGCACGGTCGAGGAGGGCGACGTCTTCCTCACCAACGATCCGTACCTGTGCAACGGCGCGGTCAGCCATCTGCCCGACTGGCTGGTGCTGATGCCGATCTTCAAGGACGGGCGCCTGATCAACTATTCGGCGATGTTCGGCCACATGTCCGATGTCGGCGGCAAGGTGCCGGGCAGCCTGCCGACGGACGCGCGCACGATCTGGGAAGAAGGCATCCGCATCCCGCCGGTCAAGCTGTACCGGCGCGGCGAACTCAACGCCGACATGCTCGAGGTGATCCTGCACAACGTGCGCATGCCGCGCTGGAACCGCTCCGACCTCAACGCGATCGTCGCCGGCTGCCGCAGCGCCGGCCGCCGCTGCGTGGAACTGGCCGAGCGCTTCGGCGACGACGTGTTCTACAGCGCGCAGCAGTCGATGCTCGAACGCACCTACCGCGCGATGAAGGAAGTCATCCAGCGCGTGGTGCCGGAGACGCGCCAGGTGTTCGAGGACTACATCTGCGACGACGGCGTCGGCTTCGGCCCGTACACGGTGCGCTGCGCGCTGTGGCGCGAGGGCGGCAAGGCGATCTTCGATTTCGAAGGCACCGATCCGCAGGCCAGCTCCTCGGTGAACTTCTACCTCAACGAGGAGATGTTCAAGATCTTCTTCGGCGCACTGACGATCAGCCTGTTCGATCCGGCGATCCTGCTCAACGACGGCTTCTACGATCTGGTCGAGGTGCGCATTCCGCAGGGCTCGATCCTCAAGCCGAACTTCCCCGCGCCGCTGTCGTGCCGCACGCACCTGCTCGGCCGCATCTTCGACGTGATGGGCGGCCTGCTCGGCCAGGGCGCGCCGCAGGCGATGAACGCGGCCGGCTTCTCCGACTCGCCGCATTTCATGTACTCCGGCTACGACGCCGCGGGCGAATGGTTCCAGCTGTTCCAGATCGGCTTCGGCGGCATTCCGGGCCGTCCGGCCGGCGACGGCCCGGACGGGCATTCGCTGTGGCCCGGCTTCACCAACGTACCGAACGAGTTCATCGAGGCGTATTTCCCGCTGCGCATCGAGACCTACGAGACCATTTGCGACTCCGGCGGCGCCGGCCTGCATCGCGGCGGCAACGGCCTGCGCGTCGCCTACCGCCTGCTCGCCGACGGCGACATCTCCATCCACGACGATCGCTGGCTGACCCATCCCTGGGGCGTCAACGGCGGCGAGCCGGGTCAGCGCAGCCGCAAGGAACTCGTGCGCGGCGACGGCAGCCGGCAGATCCTCGCGTCGAAGTGCGACAACGTGAAGGTCAAGGCCGGCGACCTGCTGCTGTTCGACACCTGGGGCGCCGGCGGCTGGGGCGATCCGCTGCAGCGCGAACCGGCCAAGGTGCTCGCCGACGTGCGCAAGGGCCTGGTCAGCGTCGAGGGCGCACGGCGCTACGGCGTGGTCGTCGCGGCCGATGCGGTCGACGAGGTGGCCACGCGCACCCTGCGCGCGACGATGGAGCAGTCGCGCGATCCGATCGCGCTGTTCGATCGCGGCGGCACGCTCGAGGAATTGAAGCGGCGCTGCCTGCAGGAAACCGGCCTGCCGGCGCCGGCGACTCCGGTGTGGAACTGAGCCGGACGCGCACGATGAGCCTGCATTCGAATCGACTCGCGCCGGCGCGGCGCTACGCACTGGTGCTGGTGGACCTGTCGGTCGGCTTCACCGATCCGTCGCGCAGCCGCCTCGCCGCACCCTGCGACGAAGTGATCGAGGCCAACCGGCGCCTGCTCGCCGCGTTCCGCGAGCGCGGCGATCCGGTGTTCTTCACCACCGTGGCCTACGACGCCGCGGACCAGTCGCGCGTGTTCCGCGAGAAGCTTCCGGCGCTGAACGATCTCGTCGCCGGTTCGGCCCTGGTCGAGATCGACGCGCGGGTGGCGCCGGCGGCGGGCGAGACGGTGGTGGTCAAGCGCGCGGCCAGCGGGTTCTTCGGAACGGATCTGGCGGCGCGGCTGCGCGCGGCCGGCGTCGACGGCGTCGTCGTCACCGGGCTGACCACCAGCGGCTGCGTGCGCGCCACCGCGCTGGACGCCCTGCAGCACGACTTGCGCGTGCTGATCCCGGAGCAGGCGGTCGGAGACCGCGACGAGGCGGCGCATCGCGCGAACCTGCGCGACCTGCAGCTGAAGTACGCCGACGTGGTCGATCTCGATGCGTGCCTGGCGCTGCTCGGCCGCTAGCATGGCGGCGCTCCTCCTCGCCGGCTGCGCCACGGACGGAGGCCGGCATGCGCCGTCGCCGGCCGCGGCGGGCAGCGTCGACGTGGCGACGCCGTGCGGCGAGTACGTCGCCGCCTGGGTCGGCCGCTTCCGCGGCAACGTCGCGGTTCTCGACGGCGGCGTCGCGGACGCACGCGAGGAGCGCCTGCAGCAGGCGCGCGCACGGCTGTCGCGCGACGGCGTCGACGAGGCGTCCTGCGAGCGCCCCTACTGCATCGTCCGTCCGCTGGCCGACGGACGCCTCGACAGCTGGTGTGGCTACCGCGTGCCGGACCCGACCGGTGCGCAGCTGTATCGCTGGATTCCCTATCGATGATCTTCAGGAAGACCGATCCGTGACCGCCAGGACGCTCTACGACAAGCTGTGGGACAGCCACTGCGTGACCGATCTGCCCGACGGATCGAGCCTGCTCTACATCGACCTGCACCTGCTGCACGAGGTGACCTCGCCGCAGGCGTTCTCCAACCTGCGCCGCATGGGCCGCAGGCCGTGGCGCGCGGACGCGGCGCTGGCCACGCCCGACCACAACGTGCCGACCGTGCTGCGCGAACTGGGCACCGGCGGTTTCGATGATCCGATCGCGCGGCGGCAGGTCGAGACGCTGGAGCGGAACTGCCGCGACTTCGAGGTGCCGCTGTTCCCGCTCGGCGACCTGCGCCAGGGCATCGTGCACGTGGTCGGGCCGGAGCAGGGGCTGACCTTGCCGGGCATGACGGTGGTCTGCGGCGATTCGCACACCGCCACCCACGGCGCGCTCGCCGCGCTGGCGCACGGCATCGGCAGCAGCGAGGTCGAGCACGTGCTGGCGACGCAGACCCTGCGCAGCCGCAAGTCGAAGAACATGGCCGTGGTCGTCGACGGGCCGCTCGGCGACGGCGTGGTGGCGAAGGATCTGGCCCTGCACGTGATCGGCCGGATCGGCACGGCGGGCGCGAGCGGACACGCGATCGAGTTCCGCGGCAGCGGCGTCGAGGCGCTGTCGATGGAGGCGCGCATGACCCTGTGCAACATGAGCATCGAGGCCGGCGCGCGCGTCGGCCTGGTCGCCTACGACGCGGTGACGCAGGCCTACGTCGAGGGGCGGCCGTTCGCACCCGAGGGCGCGCAGTGGGTGGAGGCCAAGCACCATTGGCGCGAGCTGCATTCGGACGCGGGGGCGTCTTTCGACCGCGTCGTCGAGGTCCGCGGCGGCGACGTCGCCCCCTGCGTCACGTGGGGCACGTCGCCGGAAATGGTCGTGCCGGTGTCGGGCCGGATTCCGCACCTGCACGAAGCCCGCGACGAGGTGCAGCGCGCCGACTGGTCGCGCGCGCTGGCCTACATGGACCTGCCGGCCGGCGCAAGCGTGCACGGCACGCCGATCGACAAGGTGTTCATCGGCTCGTGCACCAACGCGAGGATCGAGGACCTGCGCGCCGCCGCGCGCGTGCTGCGCGGCCGCCGCATCGACCCGCGCGTCAAGCTCGCGTTGGCGGTGCCCGGTTCCGGCCTCGTCGCGCTGCAGGCCGAGCACGAGGGGCTCGACGAAGTGTTCGTCGCGGCCGGCTTCGAATGGCGCGCGCCGGGCTGCTCGATGTGCCTGGGCATGAACGCCGACCGGCTGCAGCCGGGCGAGCGCTGCGCCTCGACCTCGAACCGCAATTTCGAGGGACGCCAGGGACGCGGCGGACGCACCCATCTGATGTCGCCGGCGATGGCCGCGGCCGCCGCGGTCGCTGGTGCCATCGTCGACGTGCGGGAGCTGTGAGCATGCAGCCCCTGATCCGCCACCGCGGCATCGTGATTCCGTTCGACCGCGCCAACGTCGACACCGACATGCTGCTGCCCAAGCAGTACCTGAAGAGCCTGGATGCCGCCGGCTTCGGCGATTTCCTGTTCGACGACGAGCGCTACCTCGATCCCGGCGAGATCGACACGCCGATCGCGACGCGCCGCGTCAATCCGGACTTCGTGCTGAACCGCGAACCCTATCGCGCCGGCACCGTGGTGCTTGCGCAGGCGAACTTCGGCTGCGGCTCCAGCCGCGAGCACGCCGTCTGGGCGCTGCGCGACTTCGGCGTGCGCGTGCTGATCGCCCCGAGCTACGGCGACATCTTCCGCGACAACTGCTTCAACAACGGGCTGCTCGCGATCGTGGTCGAGCAGCCGGTCGTCGATCGGCTGTTCGAACGGGTCCGTTCGCTCGGCACGGTCGAAGCCGACGTCGACGTCGCCGCCGGCACGCTGACGGTGGCGGAAACGACCTGGACGTTTTCCCTGGACGAAGGACGCCGGCGCAACCTGCTGGACGGACTCGACCAGATCGGCGAGACGCTCAGGCTGGAGGATCGCATCCGCGGCTACGAGGAACGGCGCCGGGCCGCCGAACCCTGGGTCTTTCGGCATAGGCGTGGCGATGCCGGCTAGGCCACTATCGGGCAGGTTGCCCTGCCGCCCGGCCGGGTCGATGATGTGGGCCGGATGTTCGGGATGCGAGCGGAATCCTGGTTGCTTTCCCCTCTCCCGCTTGCGGGAGAGGGCAGGGTGAGGGCGGTCGGAGCGAGGCATTCACTGCGAACTTCCCCATCCGCCTTCGGCACCTTCCCCGCGAGCGGGGAAGGGAAAGCAATGCAGGCCGCATAGCGTTTCCGACCAGGAGACTGCATGGATTTCGCGAACGTAGCGCAGAGCAAACCGCGGATCTGCCTGATCGGCAATTCCAAGCTCAGCCAGATGGTGCACAGCCTGATCGGCGAGTTCGAGGCGGTCGCCCGCATCACGATCATCGACAACATCTTCAACGACGCCGTGCGCGCGGCGCGCGAGCTGATCGAGCAGCAGCAAGTCGACCTCTTCGTCAGCGCCGGCGCGAACGCGTTCTACCTGCACGACACCCTGCCGGTGCCGGTGCTCGGCCTGCGCGTGAGCTCGGCCGACCTGATCCAGGCCGTGCTGACCGCGCGGCGCATCTCGCGCCGCATCCTGCTGCTGACCTACGAGCGGCAGAAGACCAACCTCGACGTGCTCAAGGTGTTCGACGACATCGAGGTGACGCACCGCACCTACACCACCGCCGACGAGGTCAAGGAAGTCTTCCATCGTTGCCGCGACGACGGCTACGGCGTCGTCGTCGGGTCGAGCTACACCTGCGACCTCGCCGACCAGGCGGACATGGCGTCGGTGCTGATCTATTCGCGCGAGTCGTGCCGCAACCTGCTGCGCAAGGCGATCCGCGTGGCCGGCCAGGACAAGCGCCAGCGCCAGCAGACCGCGCTGATGCAGTACGTGCTCGATCGCAATCCGCATCCGATGGTATTCACCAATCTCGACGGCACCGCGGTCGCGTGGAACGCGGCGGCGAGCGCGCAGATCCCGCGCTTCGCCAGGCGGCGCCGGCTCGACGGCCTGCTCGACCGCCGCATCCTCGATGCGCCGAGCTTCCGCTCCGAGCGCCTGCTGGTCGAGGACCGGCTGTGCGCGCTCGACAAGGAGCCGTTCGAGTTCGGCGGCGAGACGGTCGGCCACGTGTACGGCTTCCAGTGGAGCCCGGTGGCCGAGTCGCAGGACGACAGCCGCCGGCTGGTGTTCCGCTCGCAGCGCATGGCCGAAGTGCACAACCTGCTCGCGGTCTACGGCGCGACCGCCGGCACGGTGCTGCTGCACGGCGAGACCGGCACCGGCAAGGAGCTCGCCGCACGCTGCATCCACGCCGCCGGCGAGAACGCGAACGGGCCGTTCGTCGCGGTGAACTGCTCGGCGATTCCGGTCGACCTGTTCGAGTCGGAGCTGTTCGGCTACGCCGACGGCGCCTTCACCAGCGCCAAGAGTGGCGGCCGCTCGGGTCTGCTGGAAAGCGCCAACCACGGTTCGTTCTTCCTCGACGAGATCAATTCATTGCCGCTGGCACAGCAGGCGAAACTGCTGCGCGTGCTGCAGGAGAAGGAAGTCACGCCGGTCGGCTCGCGCCAGGCGATCGCGCTCGACGTCAAGTTCATCGCCGCGTGCAACGTGGACCTGGCGGAGGAGATGCGTGCCGGCCGCTTCCGCGAGGACCTGTACTACCGCATCACCACGTTCTCGATCCGCATTCCGCCGCTGCGCGAGCGGCCGGAGGACATCGCCGCGCTGACCGCCTACATGGTCCGGCGTGACGCGCAGCGCTACGGCGCGGAGATCGACGTGAAGACGCTGGTGGAAGGCGTGGTGCCGGCGTTTCGCCGCTACCACTGGCCGGGCAACGTGCGCCAGCTGGAGAACATCGTCGAGCGGATGATCGTCTCGCATCGGCTGTATCGCAGCAGCGAGGCGATCGTCGAGGCCTTGCCGACGATCGCGCCGGAGCTGTTCGCGGTGGCACGGATCGAGCAGGACGGCGAGGGCCATCTGCGCTCGGTCGAGCAGGAGGAAATCCGCCGCGCGCTGACGATGTTCAGCGGCAACCGCAGTCGCGCGGCCGATTTCCTCGGCATCAGCCAGACGACGCTGTGGCGCCGCCTCAAGCGGCGGCGGGCCGAATAGCCGGCACATCCGGCCGGCACATCCGGTACGAAGGAAAAACGTGACGCTCCGATTGCGGAGCGCCACGTGCGAAGCCTTCTTCGCCGTCGCCGCGACTACGCCGCGGCCCGGGCCGTACGCATCGCCGGCGGCATCGGAACCGGGAAGACCCGGTCGTAGGCCAGGTTGAACGCGAAGGCGTAGACCACGTAGAACACGACGAATGCCAGGTCCATCAGGAATGCCTGCAGCAGGCTGATGCCCAGATACCAGGCGATCATCGGCAGCAGCAGGACCAGAAGCCCGATCTCGAACAGCGCGACGTGGACGACGCGGTGGCCGAGTGTCTTGCGGGTATGGCCGACCAGGCGCTGCATGGCGTGGTCGAAGCCGAGGTTGTAGACGAAGTTCCACAGCGTGGCGACGGTCGCGCTGACCACGCCGATGACGCCGAGCTTCGCCGCGGGCAGGCCGAACACGTAGGCGCCGGCCGGAATGAAGAACGCCAGCGCGATCACCTCGAACAGCACGGCGTGGCGGATACGGTCTCGAAAAGTGCGCATGGGAAGGCTCCTGAAGTCCTTGAACCTGCGCATTTTTATCTCGATAATCGATCGAAGAAAGTTGGTTGTTATCTATTTATCAGATAGATGTCGATTTCCCTCGACCAGCTCCAGGCCTTCGTCGCTGCGGCGGAACACGGTTCGTTCTCCGCGGCGGCGCGCGCGCTGAAGAAGGCGCAATCGGCGGTCAGCACGCAGATCGCCAATCTCGAAACCGATCTCGGCCTGACGCTGTTCAGCCGCGAAGGGCGCAATCCCGTGCTCACGCCGGCCGGCGAGCGGCTGCTGCTGGAAGCGCGGGTGATGCTCGACCGGCGCGAGCACCTGATCGGCGTCGCGCGCAGCTTCGAGGCGCACGTCGAGCAGCGTCTGGTCGTCGCCATCGACGAGCTGTACCCGGAGAGCGAACTGGGCGCGCTGTTCGCCGACTTCGCCCAGCGTTTTCCGCACGTCGAACTCGAACTGCTGTTCCCGCTGATGGAGGACGTGACGCGGCTGGTGCTCGCCGGCACGGCGGACCTGGGCATCAGCTGGCGCCAGGAAATCCTGCCCACGGAACTGGGCTTCCAGACCATCGGCTGGGTGCCGATCCGCATGGTCTGCGGCAGGGACCACCCGCTCGCCGGCCAGCGCGTCGACTGGGAGGACCTGAAGCGGCACCGCCAGATCCTGGTCGCCGCGCGCAGCAACGGGCCGGAAAAGCACCGCCTGCGCGTGGCGGCGGAAGTGTGGTGGATCGAGAGCCACTGGGTGATCCTGGAGATGGTGCGCAAGGGCATCGGCTGGGCCTTCGTCTCCGACCACGTCATCGCCGCCTCGCCGGCGCGGCCGGACCTGGTCACGCCGGAGCTGCAGTTCGACGACTTCGACCTGCCCGTCGCGCTCGAAATGGTCTGGCACAAGCAGCGGCCTTGCGGCCCGGCCGCGCAGTGGCTGCGCGAACGCTTCGCCGCGGCGCGGATCGGCGGCGCCGTGGCTCAGGCCGCGTCGGCGGCGGGGCGTGCCGGAACCGGGAAGATCCGGTCGTAGGCCAGATTGAATGCGAAGGCGTAGAACAGGAAGAACACCACGAACGCCACGTCCATCACGAACGCCTCGAACAGGCTGATGCCCAGATACCAGGCGATCGGCGGAAGCAGCAGGAGCAGGAGCCCGATCTCGAACAGCACCACGTGGACGATGCGATGGCGCAGAGTCTTGTTCGTGTGGCCGACCGTGCGCTGCATCGCATTGTCGAAGCCGATGTTGTAGAGGAAATTCCACAGCGTGGCGACGGTCGCGCTGACCACGCCGATGACGCCGAGCTTGCCCGGCGGCAGCCCGAACAGCAGGGCGCCGAACGGAATGAAGAGCAGCAGTCCGATCAGCTCGAACAGCACGGCGTGGCGGACGCGATCGCGAAAGGTACGCATGGGAGGCTCCCGACTCTCGGACCGCGTCATTCTTGTCTCGGGAACGGCGCCGAAACAGGTCCAGAAATGTTCGAGGGGGCCTACAAAACTGATGGTCGCTTCCTCCGGCATGCGGCGAGCAGGTCCTGGCGGCCATGCCGCGGCCGTGCGCAGGCGGACGAAGGCGCCGTGCGCACGCCGCGCACGGTCGTTTCAAGAGGCGTCCGCCGCCGCCGCGCGGCACGGGGGCGCGATGACGCCGGTCCTGCCGCAGCAGGGACCGGCGCGCAGTCCGTCGCCACTCCGCGCCGGTCCGTCGTCTACTTCGTGCGCACCAGCGCCGTGGTGATCGCCGAAGTCGGCGATACGCCGCCTTCGGTCAGCGTCAGGCTGGCGCTCTGGCCGGGTGCCACGCCGAAGCGCACGTAGCGCGTGCCGCCGCCGGGCGAGAGGGCGAACGTCAGCGGCACGGCGTTGCTCAACGGATCGGTCGCCAGCGGGTACGAGCCGTTGAGCGCGCTGTAGAGCGAGCGGATGTTCCAGCTCGGCAGCGTGTAGCGCGCGTCCACGCCGGCGACCGCGTCGTCGGCGTACGCCGCAATCAGGAAGTCGCGCATCCACTCGTTCGGGTCGGCGCCGAACACCGCCTGCAGGTTGGCCACGCCGGCCTGCGTGGTGTTGACCAGCGCGTTGAACAGTGCCGCGTCGCCGGTGTTCTTCCGGTCGATCGCGTAGCGCAGAAACATGTACGTGTGCGCGAAGTTCTGTGCGGTCGCGTCGTGCAGGCCGCTGGTGAACGCCTGGCGGCGCAGCGGTCCCAGGCGCTTGTTGCCGTTGCTTCCGCCCAGCTGCAGGAAGTAGGTGCGCATCGCGCCGTACATCGGGTTTTCGTACGTGTTGAAGGCGGCGACGCGCACCGACGCGTTCGGTCCGGTCGTCAGGTTCGTCACGACGAGGTTGCTGCGCGGGACCAGACCGACGGAGGCGTTGAAGAACGCCAGCTCCTGTGCCGACCAGGCCAGCGCCTCGTCCAGCCACGGCTCTTCCAGCGTCGGGGCGCTGTTGAAATAGATGCGGCGGGCGGCGTTGAACAGGTGCTCGAAGTGATGCACCAGTGTCGGCCCGGCGTTGCCGTAGGCGAACGACACCGTGCGCACGTTGCTGTTCACCACTCCGGTGGGGTCCGGCACCATCAGGTAGAGGATCTCGGCCTCGTTGCTGCTGGGGCAGCTCGCCGCGGAGAACAGGTCGCGCGGCTGGAACAGGCCGACCTGCAAGGCGCTGCTCGCCGGCGGCGACAGCTCGTTCAGCTTCGGAGTGAAGAACACGATCACGCCGCCGTTGTTGTCGACGTCGGTGAGATCGCCGAACAGGCCGGTGAACGTGTTCATCATGCCGGTCTTCAGCTGGCCCCCCAGCAATCCGCCGCCGGAAGCGGTGCTCCCCGGCGGGGCCTGAACGAACGCGTCGATGATGGCCTGGAAGGCTGGCGTGCCGTAGCCGCCGGGAACCGGCGGGTGCCAGTCACCGGCGCCGGGCGTGGTCTCGACGACTTCCTGTACGGCGTACAGCACCTGCTGGCCGGGTGTCTGCGGCGTGGTGATCGCCTCGACGCGCGCCTTGCGCACGTCCGGCGCGACGCTGCAGCCGCCGACGGCGGCGTTGAGGTCGATCAGCTGGCCGACCGTCAGCGGTCCGGCGTTCAGATGATAGGGCGGTATCAGCGACGCCGCGTCGACGACGTGCTCCGGCGGGAATGCCGGCGTTTCCACGGCGTGGTAGTCGACCTCGAGCGGCTCCGCCGGTTCCTGCAGCGGCGCCAGCGGCGATGCGCCGGTCGGCGCGATCGGCGTCGGCGGCCCGGCCACGGCGACGATGCCGGTGCCGGTCACGCCGAGGCTGACTTCGCCGGAGGCGGCGATGTTGATCGGCAGGTAGGTGAACTCGGCATTGGCGCCTTCCGCGTTGTCGACGCAGAAGTTCGCGCCGCCCGGCATGACGTCGAGCACGACCTGGCCGACGGCGAGCGTGACGCAGGTGGAAACCGTGAAGCTCTGCTGCACCCGCGCCGCGGCGTTCCAGTTCGCGTCACCGGCCTGGTCGGCATCGATCACGCAGGTGCCGCCGCCGACGAAGGAAACCGTGTCGCCGGCGATCGAACAGACGCCGCTCGCGGCGGGATCGATGGAGAACGCGACGGGCAGGCCGGAGGTCGCCGTTGCGGCCACCGTGTACGTGCCGCCGACGTGCGCATCGGTCGGCGCGGTGGACGTGAAGCTGATCGTCTGGCTGCCCTTGCCGACGGCGAAGCTCTGCTGCATCTGCGGCGCGGCGTTCCAGTCGGCGTCGCCGGCCTGGTTCGCGTCGATCGTGCAGGTGCCGGCGCCGTGGAAGCTCACCACGCCGCCGGAGATCGAGCACACCGAGGCAGCGCTCGCGTCGATCGTCAGCGCGACCGGCAGGCCGGCGCTGGAAACCGCGCTGGGCGTGTAGGTCGCCCCGGCCACCACCGCGTCGGTCGGCGCCGTGCTGGTGAAGCTGACGGTCTGGTTGCCCTTGCCGACCGCAAAACTCTGCTGCGCCTGCGGCGCCGGCTGGTAGTTCGCGTCGCCGGCCTGGTTCGCGTCGATCGTGCAGGTGCCGGCATGTTGGAAGCTCACGGCACCGGCGGCGATCGAGCACACCGAGGCCGAGGCCGCGTCGATCGTCAGCGTCACCGGCAGGCCGGAGCTGGCGCTCGCGCTCGGCGTGTAGGGGGCGCCGGCGACGACGGCGTTCGCCGGCGCGGTCGACGTGAAGTCGATGCTCTGGCTGCCGGGGCCGACCGCGAACGACTGCTGCGCGCGCGGCGCCGGCTGGTAGTTCGCATCGCCGGCCTGATCGGCGTTGACGACGCAGCTGCCCGCGCCGTGGAAGCTGATGGTGGCACCGGCGATCGAGCAGACCGCCGCGGCGGCCGGGTCGATGGCGAAGCTCACTGCGAGTCCTGACGAGGACGTCGCCGCGACGGCGTAGGTCGGTCCGTCGACGACGGCCGTCGTCGGCGCCGCAGTGCTGAAGGTGATCGTCTGTGCGCCGCGGCCGACGGCGAAGCTCTGCTGTACGCGCGGCGCGGCGTTCCATTCCGTGTCGCCGGCCTGGTCGGCGTTGATCACGCAGGTGCCCGCGCCGTGGAAGCTGACGCTGGAGCCGGCGATCGAGCACACCGACGCCGCGCCGGCGTCGATGCTGAAGGCGACGGCGAGCCCGGACGACGCCGTCGCGGCGACCGCGTAGGGCGCGCCGTCGACGATGGCGGCCGTCGGCGCGGTCGAGGTGAACGTGATCGTCTGGCTGGCGCGGCCGACGGCGAAGCTCTGCTGGACTTGCGGCGCTGGTTCGTAGTTCGCGTCGCCGGCCTGGTCGGCGTTGATCACGCAGGTGCCGGCGCTGTGGAAGCTCACGCTCGATCCGGCGATCGAACAGACCGCGGCGGCGCTCGTGTCGATGCTGAAGGTGACGATCCGGCCCGACGAAGCCGTCGCAGCGACGTCGTAGGGAGCGCCACCGACGACGGCCGTGGTCGGCGCGGTGGTGGTGAAGGTGATCGACTGCGTCGCTTTGCCGACGGCGAAACTCTGCTGCACGCGTGGCGCGGCGTTCCAATCGGCATCGCCGGCCTGATCGGCGTTGATCACGCAGGTGCCGACGCCGCCGAAGGTCACGATCGATCCGCCGATCGCGCAGACCGCCGTCGCCGAAGCGTCGATCGAGAAACTCACGGCGAGCCCCGAGGTGGCGGCTGCGCTCACGTTGTAGGGCGTGTCGCCGAAGCGCGCGTCGCTCGGTGCGCTGGAGGTGAATGCGATGGTCTGGCTGCCCGCGCCGACGTCGAGCGCGTAGGTCCGGCCGCCGCTGCAACCGTTCGTGTCGGTGGCGGTGACGGTGAACAGATGGCGGCCGGCGCGCGTCGGCGTGCCGGTCAGATTCGCCGTGGTGCCGTCGACGGCGTCCAGGTCCAGTCCCAGTCCGCTCGACGCGCCGCTGGTGATGGCGAAATCGTAGGGCAGGGGACCGATGCCGCTGGCGGTGACGGTCTGGCTGTAGGGCGCGCCGACCGCGGCGGCGGGCAGGGCGGTGTCGGGGGAGATCGACGTCGTGACGCAGGCGGCGCCGGCGGAAAGGCTGGTGCCGGCGAGCGAGGCGAGAGCGAGCGGGCGCAGGAATCGCAGGATCATGATGTGCGTCCTCACTCGACGTAGAACTGCATCAGCTCGACCGGTGTCGTGTCGTTCAGCACGAGCACGAAATGGTCGAGATGGATCGGATAGTCCGACTGCGTCGGCGCGGTGCCGGTGCGGCGCAGGTAGCCGCGGATCTGTGCGCTGGCCGCGGTGACGGGGGCGCCCGCGGGCACGAAGCTGTTGTCGCTCAGGCCGTACCAGGTTGCATCCGACGCGGTTCCGGGCGTGATCGTCTGGCCCTGCGTGCCGCCGCTGAGGAAGCCGCTGCAGCCGGGGTCGGCGAACAGGCGCAGCTCCACCGTCGCGCTCAGGCTGCCGTCGTCCGCAGTCGTCCCGGGCACCTGGAAGCTCATGCCGTAGTTGGCGAAGTGGATCAGCGTCGGACTGTCGAAGTCGACGCATTGCGTCATGCCCGAGGCCGCATTGGCGGCCGAGCCGCCCGCCTGCAGATCGATGCGCGCCGAACCGGAAAGCGTGCTCTGGTTCAGGTCCGGAGTCGCCACCCACACCGGCGCGGCGCCGCTGCCGGCCGGGTCGGGCGTGGTGGACACGAACGCCTGCCACGGGGCGAGCTGCGTGTCGAGATTGGCGTTCGGGACGATGGTCTGCGCGCACAGCGGAGCGGCTGCGATGGCGAGCGCGAGAGCCGTATGAAAGCGCAGCCGGGCGATCCGCCGGGCCTGGGCGGCGGCGAACGTCCGGCCGCGGATGCGGCAAGAACCGGTGAGCATGTTTTCCCCCTGAATCGAATGCGGTGCCAGTCAGGACGCCGCGGCGAACCGCCCGCGCGTCGAAGTATCCGAACCCTGGGGATACTCCGGTACAAAGTATGCGCTTTTACACAAATCATCACTACCTCGGACGCGATTCCGGCATCGGCTCGCTGTGTCCCGCCGGGGAGAATGATGTGCGGACCACGTGGCTACGCAGGATTCGCGAGTGCCCGGGTTCGCCGACTTCGGCGTTCGAATGCGCCCACGGCTGCGGCCGTCCGGCGCTTCCCTGAATATTCAGGAATGTGTACGCACCCTCGGTGCCTGGCCCACGACGCCAAGTCCGGATGCGGATTGAGTGCTAGCCACCCTGTGCTGATCGGCGGTTTATGCGCAGGCGTGTTTCAAGCGTGCGACGCAAAAAATGCGGGCGTTTTCAATTTTCATTCTTCAATCCGTTGCAGTTGCCGGACGCTTCCTGCAAATTATTCGATTTGGTGTACGAGTGCTGCGATGGAATGGAGTGACGTCAGGATATTTCTTGCGATTGCGCGCAGCGGCTCACTGGGCAGCGCGGCGCGCGCGCTGCAATTGAGCCACCCCACGGTCGGGCGGCGATTGCGCGCATTGGAAGAAGAGATCGGTCAGATGCTGTTCCAGCGCCACAGCGAAGGCGTCGTTCTGACCAACGCCGGCGAGGCGATCCTGCGGCTCGCCGAGGAAATGGAATCCAACGCGCTGGCGATCCAGCGGCGCCTCATCGGTGCGAGCGCGGAGATCGACGGCGAGCTGCGGATTTCCGCTGCCGGCTGGTTCGCCAGCTACGTACTGCCCCCGGTACTGCACGATCTGTCGCAGCAGTACCCCCGCATCGTACCCAAGCTCATCGCCAGCCACCGGATCTTCGATCTGTCGCGCCGCGAGGCGGACATCGCCTTTCGCGTCATTCCGTTCGACGAGCCCGACATCGTGCAGCGCTACCTGATGCGCATGGCCTACGGCCTCTACACGCGCAGCGACGCTCCCGACCCGAGGAAGGGAGACGGAGACGGTTCGAACCTGCTGCTGATGGATACCAGCGAGTACACCTATCCCGACGTGGTCTGGGTGCAGGACATGCTGCCGCGGGCGCGCCCCGTGTTCAGCAGCAACAGCCGGGGCCTGCAGGCGCGATTGTGCGCACGTGGCCTCGGGCTGGCCGTTCTTCCGCGGCCTGTCGGGGATCAGACGGTGGGGCTGCGCCTGGTTGATCTCGGCGAAAACCCGCCCAGCCGCGACTTCTGGATGGGCTATCACCGCGACCTGCGGCAGATAAAGCCCCTGCGCGCGCTGGTCGATATCGCGGTTCGCCTGCTCGGTGATGCGGAGCCGTCGGAACCGGAACAAATATGAACAGGGGTATTGCGTCGCTGTCAGTGTTCACCGCTGTTCGCGATGCCTATTCTCAGGGCGCCTCACGTTTGAGGATTTGAGAATTCCTGTGCGGATGCGTTGGGTTCCGTTTCCGAGCAGTCAGATCTCCCTGAACGTACGAGGTCCTTCAATCGCCGGATGTCGTGATTTTCACGCGGATTTTTTTGCGTGAAAAGGGCTGGCTCGTTCTTTTGAAGGCTGGGAAATGCATCGGGCGTACCGGGTGGAAGGTCCAGCGACGATCGGGCGGGATTTTCAAAGCATCATTCGGCCGGTCGGTAAATGAAGGTGTCGTATTCGTGTTTTTCGAGCGGATCGCGTGGTTTTTCTGCTGAAAATTGGCGCACGCGCTTCGGCCGACAGTACTTGCCGGACATCGATTGACGGCAACGGTGCGGACAGGGAACTCGTTCGAGGGGTTCCGCGCCCGTGTTGGGGCTTGTCGAGCAGGCTGGGGAACAGGACTTTCGCAGCCGCTTTGCAAGGCGATGCTTGGAAGCATCGATCAAGAATCGGTCGCGCAAGCGGTCGATCCTCAAGAAAAGGCGACGGCAGTGCCGCCACCTTTTCGCTGAAAAAGTCCAGGACGGACTTTTTCAGCACCTCGACGGGCGAGAGGGGGAGATTCCAATCCTGCTTCGCGAGCAGCGGCTGCATCGATCGGCCTGCGATCGTTTCGGGCGCTTCCGGCGTTCGCCCGACGCCGATGGAAATTCCCCGCGTGTATCGAGCCGGAGTGCCTGAAAGGAATGACCGCGAAGAATGACGACCTGCGTGACGCGAACCTGCGCGTGTCCAGACGCGTCCACAACAACCTGAAGACGGCAGCTGCCCTGATGGGGCGCCCACTCTACGACGTGACCAGCGAGGCGATCGACGCCTACCTGTCGAAGCTGCAGATCGACCCGGTCGCCGCGATTCGCCGCAACGGAAAGTCGCGCAAGGTGCCCTGATCGTTTTCGCCGGGTCCGTCGCCGCGAGGAATCCGCCACCGCTCATCTCACCCGCCGAGGCGGAACCGGTCGCAACAGGCCCCTCGAAAGCCCTCGGAAGTTCTCATCGCGCTCGAGCGTCCACGGGCTGAGCAAGCCACACCTTCCCAGGAATTCAAGACGTGCAAGGCAACTACGACTACGGACTGGTGGCGCTTTCCTACCTGATCGCCTCGCTCGCCGGTTTCGTCGCCATCGAGTTCGCGTCGCGCATGCGCGCGCGCAGCGCGGGCCGCCGGTCGTGGCTGATGGGCGGGGCGCTGGCGATGGGAACGGGCATCTGGTCGATGCACTTCGTCGGCATGACGGCCTTTTCGCTGCCGGTGCCGATCACCTATGACGCCTGGATTACCTTGTTGTCGTGGATCGCGGCAGTCGCGGTGTCCGCGCTCGCCTTGTACATCGTCGGATACGGCAAGCTCCAGCACGGCACCCTGGCTGTCGGTGCGCTCGTCATGGGCGCCGGTATCTGCCTCATGCACTACGGCGGCATGTGGGCGATGCGCATGAGTCCGGGAATCGTGTACCGGCCGGCGTGGTTCGCTGCTTCCGTCGGCATCGCCGTGGCCGCATCGGGCGCCGCCCTGCTGATCATCGCCTACCTGAAGGAGGTGCGCAGCGGGCGTGACATCGCCTTGCGCGTCGGCGCCGCGCTGACCATGGGTCTGGCCGTGGCCGGCATGCACTACACCGGCATGGGAGCGGCGCAATTCGCCGACGGCGCGCTGTGTGCGCCGGGCAACCAGCTGTCGGCGGATCTGTTGCCGCTGCCGGCGACGTTCGCCACCCTGGTGATTCTCGGCTTCGGCATCGCGTTCACGATCGCGGATGCGCGCGAGCTGGCCAGGGCGCGTCACGCCGAGCGGGAGCTGGAATTGCGTGTGCACAGCCTGGCTTTCACCGATCAGGAAACCGGGCTGCCGAACCGGGCACGTCTGTCGCAACTGATCGTCGAGCGGGTCCGCATGCGCGTTCCCGACGGCTTTGCCGTGGTGACGTTCCGCGTCGAAGGTCCTGAAGGCTCGGCGCCGTCGGGAGACGTGATGACCTGGTTGAAGGATCGCATCATGCGGTCGCTGCCGGACGCGACCGTCGCGCGGACGCAGCCGGAGCATCTGGTGGCGATGATCAACGGCCATGCCGACGCGGTGGCCGCGCGCTGCGGCCCGCTGATCGAACTCGTGCGTCGTGATTTCGCCGTGCAGGGCCGCTACCGGCTCGCCACCAACAGAGCGCACTGTCCCGACGACGGCGAGAGTCCGCAATGGCTGCTGTTGCGCGCCGCGCCGAAGTCCGTGCCGGCCGGCCATGCCGAGCCGGGCCAGGGTCACGCGGCGTGAGCAGCAGGGCGGTCCGCGTCCGGCCGAGTCGCCCTCCGGCACGGTCGCGTTCGAAGCGGTCCGTGCTCCGTTCACCCTTTGCCCGCGCGTCGCGACGACGCACGTGCGGCTTGGATATCCCTCGGCGACCTCCGGTTCGAGGAAAGCGCGTCATCCGGGAGTGAAAATGACCAGCATCGACGTGTCGAAGGAAAGCCGTTCCGTCACCACTCGAGCGACACCCCTGCGCGCTCTGCGCGGCGTGCTCCTCGGTATCGGACTGGTCTTCGTCGCACCGGCGTTCGCCGTCACCACCAGCTTCTGGGCCAATAGTCCCGGCAACACCAACTCGGCGACCGCCGCCGGAATCATCGCCACCGTCAGCGGCGTTCTCGGCGTCGGCTCCTGCTCCAATGCCCCCGCCGGCTATGGCCAGGGCAGCCTGAACAACACGGCGAACGCGGCCGGCTGGTACACCAACCCCTACGGCAATCCGGTTACCGGTCTGCCGGCGCTCGCGCTCGTCGTGTGCTTCGGCGCGCAGAACAGCGCCAAGACGGTGACCGTCACGTTCAGCAAGCCGGTCGACAATCCGGTGCTCCACCTCGACCGGCTCGGCGGCAACAGCGTCAGCGGTTCCACCCGCTACGCCAACAGTTCTTCGTGGAGGCTGACCGGCGCAACGGCGAGCGGCAATCTGATCACGCTGGAGCGACTCAGCGGCAATCCGCAATTCATCGTCCGCCCCACGGAATTCAGGCGTTCCGTCGTCTACACCAACGGCGATCCGGTCTACGCCGACGCGCAGACGGAGTGCACCAGCAATATCGCCACCCAGGGCACCGCGTGCGGCTCGATCCAGGTGACGGGAACCGGCATCCGCAGCCTGACCTTCACCGTCACCGGCGTCGCCTGGGGCGGTACGTTGAACGGCAACGACGGCGATCTGCTGGAGATGGCCTGGTCGGTCAAGGGCTCGACCATCATGCTGCGCAAGCAGACCACCGGTGGTTTCGGCAGCTTCGGTTTCGTCGACGACAACACCACCACCGCCGACATCGGTACCAGCGCGACCAGCAGCAACACGACACTGACGACCAGCAGCGGATCGAACCCGGCGTCATCCGGCCTGTACCGTGTCGGTGACCATTCCCGTGACATCGTCCTCACCGAGACGCCGGCGGCGGATTTCACGCTGCAGTCCGCGACGTGTCAGGACCAGAGCGGCGCGACGGTGCCGGCCACGTTGAGCGGATCGGCGCTGCGCATTGCCGCGGCGAACTATCGAGCGAACCAGGACCTCGTCTGCACCTTCGGCAACGCGAAGACCAGCCGCATCACGCTGACCAAGACCTGGGTCGCCGGCGCGCCGGGCGATACGGTGAATCTCTCCATCGCCGGCGGCAGCAATGCCACTCCCGGAACGTCCACGCCCGAGGCGACGACGGCTGCGACGGCGATCGGCACGGCGGGAAGCAAGATCACCATCGAAGAAATCTTCGCCACGCCGGCGCGTGGCGACGACTACGAGACGTCGCTGGACTGCCCGGGGGCGGTGGTCGGCACCACCACCGACCGTCGGGCAGGCACCTTCAAGATGCCCGGCACCGACGTCACCTGTACGTTCACCAACGCACGCAAGCCGAACCTGAAGGTGACCAAGGCGAGCAATGCCGATCCCGCGTGGGCCGTCGGCCAGGCCGGCGCGCAGTACACGCTGAACGTGATGAACCAGGGGGGCATGTCGACCAGCGGCGCGGTGAGCGTCGTCGACACGCTGCCTGCCGAGGTGAGCGCGAACTGGACCAATCCGCTGGCGACGAACGGATGGAGCTGTACCAGCAGCGGCCGGAACGTGACGTGCCGGAACACCACGCCCATCGCGGCCGGTGGCGCGGCGGGCCCGATCGTCCTGCCGGTGAACGTGGTCGCGGATGGCGATGCGGTGAACTACGCCTCGGTCGGCGGCGGTGGCGATCCCTTCAACGGCGGCGCGCCGCCCGCGCCCGGCGCCGGTTGCACGGACGCCTCGCATTGCGCGAGCCACGCGACGCGCATCGACACGCCGGCGAGCATCACTACGGTCAAGACCCTGACCGGCATCAACGGGGAGGCGGCGCAGGCGGGAGCCTCGGTGAAGGCCGGCGACGTGCTGACGTACACGATCACCAGCACGAACTCGGGCCAGACCGCCGGCCCGACGACGCTGACCGAGACCGTGCCGGCGGAAACGACCTACACCGGACCGGACGCGGCCGTGTGGACGGGCTGCCGTGCCGGTGCGGCGGCAGGGACGAGCTGCAGCGCGACCCAGAGCGTGCCGGCGGAAGGCGAGGCGACCGCCACGTTCACGGTGACCGTGGTCACGCCGGTATCGGCCAACGCGACGACGCTGACGAACCGCGTGACGAGCAGCGCGGACGAGGCCTGCGCGGCGTGCGCCGCCGGCAATCCGGTGGTGAAGCCGCAATTGAGCGTGACGAAACGTGCGGCGCCCAATCCGTTCACGGTCGGCCAGTCGGCCACCTACACGATCACGGTCGCGAACCAGGGCGAGGCGCCGACGGCCGGCAGCCTGACGATTTCCGACACGTTGCCGGCGGGGATCACGCTGGCGCGCGCGAGCGGCGGCGACTGGAGCTGCACGGGAACGGGCGCGCTGTCGTGCGTCTACGCGGGCATGCTGGCGGCGGGCGCGAGCACGACGCTGACGCTCGAAGTCGAGGTCGGCGCCGGTGCGGCGAACGGCGACAACACGGCCACCGTCAGCGGCGGCGGCGATGCCGGCTGTTCGTCGGAGCCGCGTTGCAGCGCGAGCGTGCAGGTGCCGGTGAACGCCGCGGCCGACATCGTGCTCGACAAGACGGTCGACAATCCGGCGCCGAACGTCGGCGAGACGGTGACGTTCACGATCACGGCGCGCAATGACGGGCCGAGCGACGCCACCGGCGTGACGGTGACCGATGCGCTGCCGGCAGGCCTGTCGTTCGCCGGCGCGACGGCGAGCCAGGGCGCGTACGACGAGGCGTCCGGCCTGTGGACGGTCGGTGCGCTGGCCAACGGCGCGCAGGCGACGCTGACCATGACCACGCAGGTGCTCACCGCCGGCGCGCTGAGCAACACGGCGACCAAGTCGGCCGGCGACCAGTTCGATCCGGACACCAGCAACAACGCGGCGACGGCGTCGGTGAACGCGCAGCCGTCGGCGGACCTGCAGGTCAACAAGACCGCCAGCACGACCACGCCGAATCTCGGCGACAACGTCAGCTTCACCATCACGGTGCGCAACGCTGGGCCGAACGACGCCACCGGCGTGATCGTCGACGACGCACTGCCGGCGGGCCTGAACTTCGTCTCGGCCACCGCGACGGTCGGCAGCTACGACGCCGAAACGGGCGTATGGACGCTCGGTGATCTGGCCGACGACGCAGAGGCGACCCTGACCCTCGTCGCCACGGTCGGGATGCCGGGCGAGCTCACCAATACCGCGAGCGTGGCCGCCGTGGACCAGCACGATCCGAACCCGGCCAACGACAGCGGCGGCGTGACGATCAACGGCCAGGCGGCCGACATCCAGGTGCTGAAGACGGTCGACGAGGCGAACCCGGCGCGCGGCGACACGGTGACGTTCACGGTGACGGTGAGCAACCTCGGACCGAGCGCGGCCACCGGCGTGCGCATCGAAGACGCGCTGCCGGCGGGGCTGACCTTCCTCGGCGCGAGCCCGAGCCGTGGCGCGTACGACCAGGCGAGCGGCCTTTGGTCGCTCGGCGATCTGGCCGCGAGCGGTGCCGATGCGGTGGCGACGCTGACGATCGCCGCGAGGGTGGACACCGACGCGCGCGTGACGAATACGGCGCGCCTGGACGGCGTCGACCAGACCGATCCCGATCCCGGCAACAACCGGGCCGAGGCGAGCGTGACGCCGATCGCCAGTGCGGACGTGTCGGTGGTGAAGGACGGTCCGGCGCATGCGACGCCGGGCACGAACGTGACCTACGTGATCGTGGTCAGCAACGCCGGCCCGAGCGCGGCGGCGCAGGTGAGCCTGGCCGATCCGACGCCGGCGGGGCTGACGTTCGTCTCCGCCACGGCGCCGTGCGCGGCGGGCTTTCCGTGCGCGCTCGGCGACCTCGCGGCCGGCGCCAGCGCGCGGATGACGGTGACGTTCGCCGTGCCGCCGGACTACGCCGGCGCGGATCCGATCGCCAACACGGCGACGGTGACGAGTTCGACCGCCGATCCCGACCCGGACAACAACGCCAGCACGGCGACGACGCCGGTCGAGCGCAGCGCGGACCTGCAACTGACGAAGACGGCGCCGGCGACGGTGACGGCCGGCGACACGATCCGCTACACGCTGACGGTGAGCAATCCGGGGCCGAGCCACGCGGACGGAACGACGGTGAGCGATCCGCTGCCGGCGGGGCTGACCGATGCCAGCGCCGTCTGTGCCGGCGAGACCGGCGGCGCGGTGTGCGGCGCGTTCGACGCGACGGTGGCGGGCACGATCACGACGCTCCCGCCGGGCGGCAGCGTGACGATCACGATCACCGCGATCGCGCCGGACGAGGCGACGACATTGAGCAACACGGCGACGGCGACGCCGCCGAGCGGCGTGAGCGATCCGGATCCGGCCGACAACCAGGACACCGCCGATACCGAGGTGACTGCGTCGGCGAACCTGTCGGTGGTGAAGACCGGCCCGGCCGCGGCGACCGCGGGTACCGAGGTGACGTACCGGATCGTGGTCAGCAATGCCGGCCCGAGCACGGCGGCGGCGGTGAGCCTGGCCGATCCGACGCCGGCGGGCCTGACTTTCGTTTCGGCCGATGCGCCGTGCGCAGGCGGCTTCCCGTGTGACCTGGGCGACCTCGCCGCCGGCGCGAGCGCGACGGTGAACGTGACGTACGCGATCCCGCCCGGTCAGACCGGCACGATTGCCAACACGGCGAGCGCGACCAGCCCGACGCCGGATCCGGACGGCAGCGACGACAGCAGCACGGCGACGACGGAGCTGAGCGGTGTGGCTGATCTGCGAATCAGAAAGATCGGCCCGGCGACGGTGCAGGCGGGTGGCACGATCCGCTACACGCTGGTGGTGAGCAACGCCGGTCCGAGCGACGCGGACGGCGCGACGTACCGCGACGCGGTTCCTGGCGAGATC
This sequence comes from Dokdonella ginsengisoli, assembly GCF_042652785.1. Classification (NCBI taxonomy): domain Bacteria; kingdom Pseudomonadati; phylum Pseudomonadota; class Gammaproteobacteria; order Lysobacterales; family Rhodanobacteraceae; genus Dokdonella; species Dokdonella ginsengisoli. The sequence continues at coordinate 154,775 of NZ_JBHSHD010000010.1, forward strand.
ACGGCGGTCACGGCGAGCTGCCGTCTGGCCAGCGGCGGAGCGGTATGCGCGAATCCGATCGTGGCCGGCAACACCGTCAGCGGCACGATCCCGACCTTGCCGCGCGGCGGCCGGGTGGTGATCACGATCACCGGCACGGTCCCTGTCGGCGCGGCCACACTGACCAATACCGCCAGCGTGGCCGCACCGTCCGACACCACCGATCCGGACCCGGCCAACAACACCGACGAGGTGAGCACCGAGGTCTCCGCGGCCGCCGACATCGCCGTGACCAAGACGGTCGACGCGGCCGACCCGAGCGTCGGCGAGAACGTCACCTTCACGGTGACGGCGCGCAACACCGGACCGAACGACGCGACCGGCGTGCAGATCACCGACGGCCTGCCTGCGGGTCTGGACTTCGTCAGCGCCGTACCGAGCCGGGGCACGTATGACGAGTCGACGGGGCTGTGGGACGTCGGCGCGCTGGCGAACGGCGCGGACGCCACGCTGACGATCGTCGCGACGGTGATGCAGTCGGGCGCGATCGTGAACACGGCGACGGTGACCGCCAGCGACCCGTTCGATCCGGACAGCAGCAACAACGCCGGCAGCGCGGGCGTGAACGCCGGCACCCTGGCCGACGTGCAGCTCGACAAGACGGTCGACGAGCCGGCTCCGAACGTGGGCTCGAACGTCAGCTACACGGTGACCGTGCGCAACGCCGGTCCGAGCCCGGCGACGGACGTGAACGTGACCGACCTGCTGCCGGCGGGCCTGACCTTCGTCAGCGCGACGGCGAGCCAGGGTGCCTACGACGAGGCGACTGGTTTGTGGACGGTCGGCGTTCTCGAAGCGGGTGCGCAGGCGACGCTGACGATCGTGGCGACGGTGACGCAGGCGGGCGAGATCACCAACACCGCGACTGCGGCGGCGGCCGAGGAGGATCCGAATTCGTCCAACAACGCCGACGGCGCGACGATCAGCGGCCAGGCGGCCGACCTCCAGGTCGTGAAGACGGTGGATGAGTCGGCGCCGCCGGTGAACAGCCAGGTGACGTACACGGTGACGGTGACCAACAACGGTCCGAGCGCGGCGACTCACGTGATGGCGGTGGACGCGCTGCCGGCCGGCCTCAGCTTCGTCAGCGCGACGCCGAGCCAGGGCACCTACGATGAGACGACGGGCGCGTGGACGATCGGCGATCTGGCCGCCAGCGGCGCCGATGCGGTGGCGACGCTGACCATCGTGGCGACCGTGAATGCCGACCAGGCCGGCGCGACGATCGCCAACGTGGCATCGAGCGCGGGCAGCGATCAGACCGATCCGAATCCGGCCAATGACGAAGGCCGCGTCGAGATCGTGCCGCAGGGACGCGCGGACATCTCGGTCGTGAAGGACGGCCCGGTGCACGCGACGCCGGGCACGAACGTGACCTACACGCTGGTGACGAGCAACGCGGGTCCGAGCACGGCGGCGCAGGTGAGCCTGGCCGATCCGACGCCCGCGGGATTGACGTTCGTCTCCGCCACGGCGCCGTGCGCGAGCGGTTTCCCGTGCGCGCTGGGCGACCTCGCCGCCGGCGCCGGCACGACGGTGACGGTGACGTTCGCCGTGCCGTCGGACTACGCCGGCTCGGACCCGATCAGCAACACGGCGACGGTGACGAGCGCGACGGAAGATCCCGATCCCGATGACAACGCCAGCACGGTGACGACACCGGTCGAGCGCAGCGCGGATCTCCAGCTGACGAAAACGGCACCGGCGACGGTGACGGCCGGCGGCACGGTCACCTACACGCTGGTGGTGAGCAACCTGGGCCCGAGCGATGCGGACGGCACGACGGTCAGCGACCCGCTGCCCGCCGGGCTGACGAACGCCACGGCGAGCTGCGCCGGCGAGACCGGCGGCGCGGTGTGCGGCGCGTTCGACGCGACGGTGGCGGGCACGATCACGACGCTCCCGCCGGGCGGCAGCGTGACGATCACGATCACCGCAACCGCGCCGAATGAGGCGACGACGCTGCGCAACACGGCGACGGCGACGCCGCCGAGCAGCGTGAGCGATCCGGATCCGGCCGACAACCAGGACACCGCCGATACCGAGGTGACCGCGTCGGCGAACCTGTCGGTGGCGAAGACCGGCCCGGCCGCGGCGACCGCGGGCACCGAGGTGACGTACCGGATCGTGGTGAGCAACGCCGGCCCGAGCACGGCGGCGGCGGTGAGCCTGGCCGATCCGACGCCGTCGGGCCTGAGCTTCGTTTCCGCCGATGCGCCGTGCGCAGGCGGCTTCCCGTGCGATCTGGGCGACCTCGCCGCCGGCGCGAGCGCCACGGTGAACGTGACGTACGCGATCCCGCCCGGTCAGAGCGGAACGATCGCCAACACGGCGAGCGTGACCAGCCCGACGCCGGATCCGGACGGCAGCGACAACACCAGCACGGCGACGACGCCGATCGCGCGCAGCGCGGACGTGCGGATCACCAAGACGGCGGCGGCGACGGTGACGGCCGGCGGCACGATCACCTACACGCTGGTGGCGAGCAACGAAGGTCCGAGCGCCGCCGACGGCGCGACGGTCGACGATCCGCTGCCGGCCGGCCTGAGTGACGCCACGGTGAGCTGCAGCGGGAACGGCGGTGCGGTGTGCGGCGCGTTCGACACGAGCGTCGCCGGCACGCTCGCGGCCTTCCCGGCCGGCGCCAGCGCGACGATCACGATCACGGCGACGGCGCCGGACGATGCGGCCACACTGAGCAACACCGCGCGCATCGCGCCGCCGGGCGGCGTGACCGATCCGCAGCCGGACGACAACCAGAGCACGGTCGAGACCGCGGTCGAGGCCAGCGCGAACCTATCGCTGCGCAAGAGCGGTCCGGCGACGGTGGTCTCGGGCGGCACGATCACCTACACGCTGCGGATCGCCAACGCCGGCCCGAGCGCGGCGAACGGCGCCACCTACAGCGACGCGCTGCCGTCCGGCATCACCGGCGTGGCGGCGAGCTGCGGCTCGGCGACGGACGGAGCCGTTTGCGCTGCGCCGAACGTGGCCGGCAACACGGTCAGCGGTTCGGTCCCGACCTTGCCGAGCGGCGGCGCAGTGACGATCACGATCACCGGCACGGCGCCGGTCGGCGCGCAGACCCTGACCAACACGGCGAGCGTCGTGGCGCCGGGCGGCACCACCGATCCGGACCCGGCCGACAACACCGACGAGGCGACCACCGAGGTCGATTCGGCGGCGGACATCGCGGTGAGCAAGACGGTCGACGAGGCAGCACCGAACGTCGGCGAAGACGTCACCTTCATCGTGACGGCGACCAACCGGGGACCGGACGACGCGACCGGTGTGGAGATCACCGACGGACTGCCGCTCGGTCTGGCGTTCGTCAGCGCGACGGCGAGCCAGGGCGCGTACGACGACGCGACTGGCCTGTGGACGGTGGGTGCGCTGGCGAATGGCGCGAGCGCCACCTTGCAGATCACCGCCACGGTGACGCAGCCGGGCGCGATCGTGAACACCGCCACGCGCACCGGCGGCGACCAGCTCGATCCGGACACCAGCAACAATGCCGGCAGCGCGGGGGTGAACGCGGGCACGCTGGCGGACCTGCAGCTCGACAAGACGGTGGACGAGGTGGCGCCGAACGTCGGTTCGAACGTGACCTACACGGTGCGCGTGCGCAATGCCGGCCCGAGTCCGGCGACGGCGGTGAACGTGACGGACGAGCTGCCGGAAGGGCTGAGCTTCGTCAGCGCGACACCGGGCCCCGGAACCTACGACGAGAGCACCGGCCTGTGGACGATCGGCGATCTGGCCGTCGACGCGGAGGCGACGCTGACGATCGTGGCGACCGTGACGCAGCCGGACGCAATCACCAACAGCGCGACTGCAGCGGCGGCAGAAACGGATCCGGATCTATCCAACAACGCCGACGGCGTCACGATCAACGGCCAGGCGGCGGACATCCAGGTCGTGAAGACGGTCGACGAGCCGGCGCCGCCGGTGAACGAGCAGGTGACCTACACGGTGACGGTGATCAACAACGGCCCGAGCGCGGCCACCCGCGTGACGGCGACCGATGCGCTGCCGGCGGGCCTGAGTTTCGTCGGCGCGACGGCGAGCCAGGGGACGTACGACGAGGTGACCGGCGTGTGGACGATCGGCGATCTCGCGGCGAGCGGCGACGGCGCATCGGCGACGCTGACGATCGCGGCGACCGTGAACGCCGACCAGGCCGGCACGACGATCACGAACTGGGCGGCGAGCGCGGGCGGCGACCAGACCGATCCGGTGCCGGGCAACAACGAGGACGGCGTCGAGATCGTGCCGCAGGGACGGGCGGACGTGTCGGTGGTGAAAAGCGGTCCGGCCAGCGCCACGCCGGGCACGGATGTGACCTACTCGATCGTGGTGCGCAACGCCGGCCCGGGCAGCGCCGGCCGCGTGAGCCTGGCCGATCCGACGCCGGCCGGCCTGAGCCTGGTTTCGGCGGACGCGCCATGCGTGACCGGTTTCCCGTGCGATCTGGGCGATCTCGCCGCCGGAGACAGCGTGACGGTGACCGTCACCTACGCGGTGCCGTCCGGCTACGCCGGTGCAGACCCGATCGCGAACACGGCGACGGCGACCAGCCCGACCGAAGATCCCGATCCCGACAACAACACCAGCACGGCGACGACACCGGTCGCGCACAGCGCGAACCTGCAGCTGACGAAGACCGCTCCGGCCACGGTGACGGCGGCCGGCACGATCGTCTACACGCTGGTGATCGGCAATGCCGGCCCCGGCGACGCGGACGGCGCCACGGTGAGCGATCCGCTGCCGGCGGGCCTGACCGGCGTCAGCGTCGCCTGCGGCGGCGAAGCCGGCGGTGCGGTGTGCGGCACGTTCGACGCCAGCGTCGCCGGCTCGATCGCGACCCTGCCGGCCGGCGGTCGCGCAACGGTCACGATCACGGCGACGGCGCCGGACGAGGTGACCACGCTGCGCAACACGGCGACGGTGACGCCGCCGGCCGGCGTCACCGATCCGGACACCGGCGACAATCACGACAGCGCCGACACCGAGGTCGTTCGCGCTTCGCGCTCGGCCGATCTGAGCGTGATCAAGACCGGCCCCGCCGGTGCGACGGCGGGCGGCGAGGTCGCGTACACGCTGCGCGTGCGAAACGACGGCCCCGACGTGGCCGAAGCCGTGACGCTCGACGATCCGACGCCGGCGGGCTTGACGTTCGTGTCCGCCGGCGCCCCGTGCGCGGATGGTTTCCCGTGCGCGCTCGGCGATCTCGCCGCCGGTGGCAGGGTAGAGGTCGCGGTGACGTTCGCGGTGCCGGCGACGGCGTCCGGATCGATCGAGAACACCGCGACGGTATCGAGTCCGACGCCCGATCCCGATTCCGGCGGCAACACCAGCACGGTGCGCACGCCGGTCGTTCCGCTCGTACCGGACACGGCCGACCTGCTCGTGAACAAGACCGGCCCGGCCAGCGTGCCGGCGGGCGGCACGCTGAGCTACACGATCACCGTCACCAATCGCGGTCCCGCTGCGGTGCCGGATGCGGTGCTGGACGACCCGACGCCGAACGGCCTGGTCTTCGTGTCGGCGACCTCGCCGTGCGAAGGCGGCTTCCCGTGCAGATTGCCGGCGCTGGCGAACGGCGCCCGCGCGAGCGTCACCGCGACCTACGCGGTGCAGGCAGGATTCCCGGGGCCGATCGCGAACACGGCGACGGTGGAGTCACCGACGGTGGAGGATCCGACGCCGGGCGACAACGCCGACACGGTGACGACGTCGGTGGGCGCGCAGCCCGAGCCGGCGCTGCCGGTACCGATCGACGCGCGCTGGATGCTCGCCCTGCTCGGGATGGCGGTGATTCTGGTGGCCGGCACCGGCCTGGGGCGGCGCCGTGGTTGAGTGTCTTCCGGCCGCCGTCGTCGGCGGCCGGGAAGACCGGACGCAAGCACGCCGCCGCGGCGGCGGCGCACGCACCGTGTCCTAGAACATCGTGTTGTCGTTGGCGGCCTTTTCCGGGACCGTCTGCACGACGTCCCAATGCTCGACGATCTTTCCGTCCTTCACGCGGAAGATGTCGACCACGGCCGAACCGCGGTCGCCGGGGCGCTGGGTCGCGTGCACGTGCAGGTACACCAGGTCGCCGTCGGTGGCGCTGCGCACGATGCGCGAACGCCGCTGAGGGTTTTCCGCGAAGGTCCTGGCGAAGAACGAAACGAACGGCTGCTTGCCGTCGGGGACGTGGGGATTGTGCTGCCGGTAGTCGTCCGCGACGACCTGCGCGGCATCGACGTCGTGGCGGTTGAAGAAGCGGTCGTAGAACTCGACCACCAGCTTGCGGTTGGACTCTTCCGAAGCGAGGTCGCGTTCCGCCGCAGCGGCAGGACCTGCGCCGCCGGTCGCGGCGAACGCGATCGCGACGATCGCGGATTTCCACAGCCAGATCATGGGCCATCCTCCTTGTTGCCGTGCTGCGGCCGAAGAATCGCACGGTTTTCCGGCGCGATTCCAGCGCATCCGGCGAGCGGGACGCAGCCGCGTCCGCACACCCGCCGGATGCACGAACCGGCGCGGTCGCTTGCGCACCCGCGTCCAGCCCGCTGGGTCGTCGCGCGGGAGCGGGCTGGACTAAACGGACCATTTGTACAGCGCAGCCGCGAGCATTTCAGGTACAACGAACCGGACCGGAATTGCGCCCTTCGCCGGGCCGGGGCCGGTTCGAAAGCATTCGAACTCGGGGGAAGTCGATTCACGTCGTCGTACCGTTCGACGGATCATGCGCAGGCCACCGGAACGCATCGCGTCCGCGCCCGCCGGTGGCAGCACCGGCCGTGACGATCCGCTCGACGTACCTGCGATTCCCACACTGGTTTTCTCGATCGTGCGGCGGAATCGCCGCCGCACGGGGTTTCATCGTGACTGTGCTGGAGATGTGAAGATGAAGAAATTCGTACGTGTGAACGCGCTGGCATCCGCCGTCGGCGTGGCGTTGTTGGGGGGCATGGGATTCTCGTCCACCGTTGTCGCGGCGCAGCCCGCGCTGAGCGCGCAAACCGCCGCCGCCGGCGGTGTCGAGGTCAGCAGTGTCGGCAGCTACCTCATCACGTTCGCCGAGCCGGGCCTGCTGCACTATTCCGGTGACGTGGCCGGCCTGGCCGCCACCGCACCGAAGACCGTCGGCACGCGCAAGCTCGACGTGAACTCGTCCGCATCGCGCAGCTACGCCAAGCATCTCGAGACGCAGCGCGCCGTGCACGTCACGGCCATCGAGAACCTGCTCGGCCGTCCGCTGCGCGTGAGCCATACCTACGGCATCGTCCGCAACGGCATCTCCGCCGCGCTCAGCCCCGACGAACTGGCCAAGGTCGCTTCGGCGCCGGGCGTGGTTTCGGTCAAGCCGGTGCGCGTGTTCCAGCCCGACACGTTCCGCGGCCCGACGTTCATCGGCGCCAACACGATCTGGGACGGCAGCGGCGTGCCCGGCGGCACCGGCACCAAGGGCCAGGGCATCAAGGTCGGCATCATCGATACCGGCACCAATACCGCCCATCCGTCGTTCGCCAACGACGAGACCTGCGGTTTCAGCCAGGCCAATCCGAAGCTGCACGCGTTCGACTGCAACACCAGCAGCGCCGGCGTGTGCAACGGGCCGACGCCGAACGCGCAGTCGAGCGGACACGGCGTGCACACCTCGAGCACGGCCGCCGGCAACACGATCGACAACACCGCAGATCCCGGCCCGCTGCTGCCGGACGGCGTCAGCATGTCCGGCGTGGCGCCGTGCGCGGCGGTGTACTCCTACCGCGTGGAAAGCGCCAACGGAGATCTCAGCAACGCCGCCATCAACGCCGCCATCGAAAGCCTCGTGGCCGACCAGATCGACGTGGTGAACTACTCGATCGGCCCGGGCTGCGCGAACGGTACGCCGTGGCAGGACGAGGACCGCGACTTCCTCGACGCGATCAACGGCGACGTCTTCGTCGCCGCCTCCGCCGGCAACACGCGGACCGGCTGCGTCAACGATCCGATCGGCCGCGTTTCGCACATGGGTCCGTGGATGCTGACGGTGGCCGCCTCGTCGCAGGACGAGACCTTCCTGCCGCGCCTGGAGGTGACCGGCCCCGGCACGCCGCCGGCGAACGTCCAGAGCATTCCGATCAGCCCGGGCAGCACCACGATCGTTTCGACCACGCCGCCGCTGAACGACTATCCGCTGCGCACGTATCCGGCCAACCTGTCCGGCTGTACCGACACCGGCGGCTTCCCGGCGAACTACTTCACCGGTTCGATCGCCGTGGTGCGCCGTGGTTTCCAGGCGCCCGGCACCACCGCCTGCGGCTTCATCGAGAAGGTCAACAACGCGGCCGCGGCCGGCGCGACGATGGTCATCGTCGCGAACAACCAGGACCAGATCATCTCGATGGACACGACGGGAACCACGACTCCATCGTTCTCGCTCGATACCCTGGCCCAGTCGGATGCCCTGATCGCGTTCGTCAGCGCCAACCTCGGTTCGGCGCCGAATGCCGACACGATCTTCGCCGACGGTTTCGATCCGGCGACGAATGCGATCGGCGACTTCAAGCAGGGCGTGATCACCGAAGGACAGGGCGACGTGCTCGGCGGCTTCAGCAAGCGCGGACCGACGCCGGGCATCTACGCCGACCTGACCAAGCCGGACATCACCGGCCCGGGCATCGACATCCTCGCCGCCGGACGCGTGGCCGACGGCAACTACTTCCTCAACAGCGGCACCTCGATGTCGAGCCCGCATCTGGCCGGCGCCGCGGCGCTGGTGCGTGCGGCGCGGCCGGAATGGTCCGTGGCCCAGGTCAAGTCCGCGCTGCAGACCACCGCCAAGTCGGCCGGTTTCCAGGAAGACGGCACCACGTCGTGGAATGCCGACCAGGTCGGCAGCGGTCGCGTCGACCTGAGCAAGGCGGCCAAGGCCGGGCTCACGCTGGACGAGACGTACCAGAACTTCATCGACGCCAATCCGAACGGCGGCTCGATCGACGTCAAGGACCTCAACATCGCCTCCGTGCGCGACATGGAATGCGCGGCGACCTGCACCTGGACGCGCAAGGTCAAGAACAGCATGTCGACGGCCGGAACCTGGAACGCGTCGGGCACCGGCGACGGCTTCACGCTGTCCGTCACGCCGGCCACGTTCAACCTGGCGCCGGGCGCGGAGCAGGAGCTGACGATCACGGCGACGCCGAGCGGCACGCTGACGGCGATCAAGTTCGGCGAGGTCAAGCTGGTCGAGGCCAGCGGCCAGTCGCCGGACCAGCACCTCTCGGCGGCGGTGAAGAGCGGCAGCGGCACGCCGCCCGACGGCATCTCCCTGCAGGTCGACAGCTGGAACACCGGCGGCTCGCTCGGCGCGGTCGGCGCGGGCGCGGGCAACTACTTCGTCTGGTTGAACCGCTTCACGCCGGATGCGGCGGACTATCCGTTCACGCTGGACAGCGTGCAGACGGTATTCGTCGGCAACCTCAGCGGCGGCGGCGTCGGTGCCGTGGTCGGCGAGACGTTCGACATCTACGTGTACCAGGACGACGACAACGATCCGTCCAACGGCGCCACGCTGGTCGGCTCGATGCAGAACATCGCCGTGGCCTCGCCGCTGGCGTCGCTGCAGACGATCACGCTGCCGGCCGGGGGCTTCGAGCTCGACGGTCCGGGCGACGTCCTCATCGCCATGGTGTACCGCGGCACGACGGGCGGCAGCCCGGCGTCGAACGACCGCAGCACCAGCGACTCCGGGCGCTCGTGGCTCGGCGACATCGTCGACGCGCCGCCGGTCGATCCGGACCTGGCCGGGCAGAACATGCAGCTCGTCTCGGACGTGATCGCCGGCTACACGGCCAACTTCGTCATTCGCGGCCACGGTGTGAACGGCGAAGGCAAGCAGGTGACGCTGGTCAACCCGTAATATCGTTTCATCGGAAGTCGAAGCCGGCGCGGAGTTTCGCGCCGGCTTTTTTTTTGCACCGAGCCCGCTCAGGACGTCAGGCTGAGGTGATCGAACGGAAGCGGCCGGGTTCCGGCCTCGATCAGTGCGGTTTCCGCTGCGGCCAGCGATTGCCTGTCGCCGTCGATCACGACGAGGATCCGGCCGCGCTCGATCTCGTGCTCGAACTGGCGCCGCACCTCGTTCGGGATCGCCGAGCCGATCAGCGCGGACGACGAGGTACCGACCATCGCGCCGATCGCGGTGAGCAGGGCGGCGCCGCCGATCGTCATGCCGATCGCTGGCACCAGGATCGCCACCAGGCCCGCGACCAGACCGATCGCGCCGCCCTCGGCGGCGCCGCGGATCGCCGCGGGAATGGTGTCGGTGGTCGCGTCGAGCCGCTCGGCCGGAATCGATTCGAGTTCGACGTCCGCGCGCGTGATCAGCGAGATGCATCCGTTCTGGATGCCGCTCGCGCGCGCCGCCTCGATCGCCGTTTTCGCCGTGGCCAGATCCGCTGCACTGAACACGCGTCGATGTTTCATGGCTTCCTCGCGATTCTGGTGCCTCCCTGCGTTGGGGCCGCAGACGCGGGTGCGCCGCGGTTCATCCGCCCGGTTCGTCCAGCGATTCCACCCTGCGGATGTCGGTGAGCCACAGGTCGGCGTCCCACGGCGGCGCTGCGGGATCGTCGATGCGCACCACCGCGTTGAGGCCCTCCCTGCCGTCGCCGTCCTCGAACACCTGCATCGCCGGCCGTTCCACCACCGTGCCGGTCAGGACCTGTCCGTTGCGTTCGACGATGCGCACGCGCCCGCCGCTCGGCAGCTCGGTGATCAGACGCGTGATCCGGCGGATTTCCCGCGGATGCGTGCAGACGGTTTTGGCGGTCCGGCTCATGCGTGCATCAGGCGCCTGCGGCGAGGAACCCGCGCTGAACTTGCGCGGACGATTCGTTCTGCGAGTGAAAATTTTTCCCGCTGCAGGCACGTGCGCGGTGTCCGAATCAGTGCGGAAGCCGCATCCCGCGGATGGCATCCGCGTTGCAGGACATTGGATGCCGGGCAGCCGTTTTTTTTCGGACCGCGCGGCGAATGCCGGACGATCCGCAGGAGGCCGCCATGCCCGAGAAGAAAACCTGCGAACTAGCCGCGCGCGCGAAAGCCGCCAGCCGCAGTGCGGCGGCGAAGAAGGCGGCGCGCACGAAAGGCCAGAGCGGCCGTTCCGCCGCCGCGCGCAAGGGCGCACGCACGCGGGCGCGCCGGAGCCGATGAGCCGTGCCTTCCTCCACGCACCGCAAGCAATCGCCGAAGCGATGGTCCGCGCACGTCACGCGCACCAGCCATGCGCTCGACCTGCGCGAGGGCGTGTTCACGCTCGACGATCCGGCGGCCATCGCGCGCGCGCTCAAGCGTTCGGCCGAGCGCAGCCGGCGTCGCAAGAGCGATCCGTTCCGCTCGGCGATGTCGATGCTGACGTTCTATCTCAACCGCGCCGGTGCGAACCTGTCCAAGCGCCGCCGCGCGACGCTCGAGCGCGCGAAGGACGAGCTGCGCGAACTGCGCCGTCGCTCGCGGCGCGGGAGCGGTGCGCATCGCCCGGCGGGCCGGACCGGCTAGGCCGTCCCTGATCGCGCTTCGCGTCGCCCGCCGCCGTCCGCGCTTGCGCGGGCGTTCGCGCCGATTCATGCTGGCATCACTACTCTTTCCGCCGGGAAAGCGGGCGGCAGGAAGCGCGGCCGCGAAGGCCGTTCCTGCGTACGCCCGCCGTGCCGGCGCTGCGATAGGAGGCCTTATGCCGAGAGCGATCTGGAGCGGAACACTGTCCTTCGGTCTGCTGCACGTGCCGGTCTACCTGATGCCGGGCGAGCGGCGCACGGACCTGCATTTCCGCATGCTCGACAGCCGCGACAACGCGCCGATCCGCTACGAGCGCGTCAACAGCGAAACCGGCGAGGAAGTGCCCTGGGCGAACGTCGTCAAGGCGTTCGAATACGACAAGGGCAGCTACGTCGTGCTCGAGGAGGAAGACCTGCGCGCGGCCGCGCCGGAAAGCCACGAATCGGTGGACCTGGAGACCTTCGTCGACGCCGATGCGATCCCGCCGCAGTACTACGACAAGCCCTACGTGCTCACGCCCGGCAAGAAGGCGCAGAAGGGCTACGTGCTGCTGCGCGAGACGCTGGCGGAAACCGGCAAGATCGGCATCGCCCGCGTCGTCGTGCGCACGCGCGAGTACCTGGCCGCGGTGATGCCGCGCGACGCGGCGCTGGTGCTGCTCCTGCTGCGCTATCCGCAGGAGCTGGTCGACCTCGACGAGTACGACCTGCCGGACAAGAAGGCCTCCGAATACCGCGTGACCGCCAAGGAACTGGGCATGGCGCGCCAGCTGATCGAATCGATGAGTACGCGCTGGAGCCCGGCGGACTATCGCGACGAGTTCCGCGATCGCCTCCATGCCGTGATCGAGGAACGCATGCGCAGCCAGGGCGTGGTGACGTCGGCGAAGGAAAGCGTGGCGGAGCCGAAGGCGACCACCAACGTCGTCGATTTCATGAAGCTGCTGCAGCGGAGCATCGAATCCAAGCGCCGCTCGCCGGCGAAGAAGAAGACCGCGGCCGCACCGAAGAAGAAGGCCAAGCCTGCCGCGAAAAAGAAGACCACTGCGGCGCGCCGCCGCCGCCCGGCGTGAGCACGCCGTGAGCCTGCGCGAGTACGTCCGCAAGCGCCGCTTCGACGAAACGCCCGAGCCGTCGGGCGAGCGCGGCGCGAAGAAGGGGTCACCCGCGCCGATCTTCGTCGTGCAGCTGCATCACGCGCGGGCGCGGCACTACGATTTCCGCCTCGAGGTGGACGGCGTTCTGAAGAGCTGGGCGGTGCCGAAGGGACCATCGCTGCGCGCGGGCGAGAAGCGTCTGGCGGTGGAGGTCGAGGATCATCCGCTGTCCTACGCGACGTTCGAAGGCGACATTCCCGAAGGCCAGTACGGCGCCGGGCACGTCGACATCTTCGACCACGGCCGCTGGAGCGCGCACGGCGAACCGCTGCCGGCGCTGGCCAAGGGACGGCTCGACTTCACCCTGCACGGGCAGCGCCTGCGCGGCGACTGGACGCTGGTGCGCACGCGCCGCGAGGGCAGGCAGCAGCAATGGCTGCTGTTCAAGCGCAGCGACGCGCAGGCCCGCGACGCGGAATCGGACGACCTGCTCGGCAAGAAGCCGAAGCCGGCTGCGTCGCCTGCCGCGCCACGCACGCACGCGGCGAAGACGCCGCGTGCGCGCAGCGCCGATAAGGCGACCTCGAAGAAATGGCGCGCCGCTGCGCTAGCCCTGCCCGGAGCGCGCGCGCGGCCGCTGGCGGCCGGCTTCGCCCCGCAGCTGTGCGCGCAGGCGCAAGCGCCGCCGGCAGGCGGGCGCTGGCTGCACGAGAGCAAGTGGGACGGCTATCGCCTGCTGGCCGACCTGGACGGCGGCCGCGTCGTGCTGCGTTCGCGCAACGATCTCGACTGGACCGGCGAGCTGCCCGAGATCGCCGCCGCGATCCAGGCGCTGCCGGTCGCCGGAGCCAGGCTCGACGGCGAGATGATCGCGGTGGACGCCGGCGGGCGCAGCGACTTCTCCGCGTTGCAGGAGGCGCGCAAGAGCGGCGACACGGCGCATCTGCGCTACGTGCTGTTCGACCTGCCGGCGCTGGAGGGCGTCGACCTGACCCAGGCTCCGCTGCTGCAGCGAAAGCAGCTGCTGGAGAAACTGCTGAAGACGAGCCGCGACCCGGCGCTGGGATTGAGCAGCCACCTCGTCGGCAACGGCGCGGCGGTGTTCCAGGAAGCGCGGCGCCACGGCCTGGAAGGCATCGTCAGCAAGCGCGTCGACGCGCCGTACGTGCAGGGGCGTGCATCGACCTGGATCAAGATCAAGCACGCCGACACCGACGAATTCGCGGTGGTCGGCTACACCGCGCCGAACGGCTCGCGCACGGGCTTCGGCTCGCTGCTGCTGGCCCGGCCCGAAGCGGGTGTGCTGCGCTACGTCGGCCGCGTCGGCAGCGGCTTCGACGATGCGCTGCTGAAGACGCTGGCGGCGCGCATGGGCGAGCTGCGGCGCCCGTCGCCGACGGTCGCGCTGCCTTCGCACGTGCCGTTCCGCTCCGCGTCGGTGCGCTGGGTCGAGCCGCGGCTGGTGGTCGAGGTCGAGTTTCGCGGCTGGGCGAAGGAGGGACTGCTGCGGCAGGCGAGCTTCCTGCGGCTGCGCGACGACAAATCGGTGGAGGACCTGGACATGACGAAGAATGCCGCCAAGGGTCGCGCCGCGCGCCCGGCGCCGCGCCAGTCGCCGGTCGTCGCGGCGACGCCGAAGAAGGCGCGCACGGTCGGATCGGTCATGGTGACGCATCCCGAGCGCGTCGTCTATCCGGACGCGGGCATCACCAAGCAGCAGGTCGCCGAGTACTACCGCGCGGTCGCCGGCCGCATCCTGCCCGAGCTGATCGGCCGGCCGCTGTCGATCCTGCGCTGTCCCGACGGCACCGGCGCGACGTGCTTCTTCCAGAAGCATCACGCCGATGCGCTCGGCGCGCAGGTGCGCTACGTGCGATTGCGCGAGAAGGCCGGCGGCAGCGACCGCTATCTCTACATCGACGACGAAGCCGGCCTGCTCGAGCTGGTGCAGATGAACACGATCGAATTCCATCCCTGGGGCGCGTATGCCGACGCGCCCGATCGCCCGGACCGGATGATCTTCGATCTCGATCCGGCGCCGGACGTCGCCTGGCCCGCGCTGATCGAGGCGGCGCGGGACGTGCGCGCGAAGCTGCGCGAGGCGGGGCTGGAGAGTTTCGTGCGCCTCACCGGCGGCAAGGGCGTGCACGTCGTCGCGCCGATCCGGCGCGGACCGGACTGGGCCGAGGTGAAGGCGTTCTGCGAGGCGTTCGCCGACGCGATGGTCGCCAGCAGCCCGCTGACCTACGTCGCCACCGCGAGCAAGGCCAAGCGCAGGGGCCGCATCTTCATCGACTGGCTGCGCAACACGCGTGGTGCGACCAGCGTGGCGAGCTGGTCGCTGCGCGCGCGGCCCGGCGCGCCGGTGGCGATGCCGCTGCGCTGGGAGGATCTTTCCTCCGCCTCGTCCTCGTCGATGTACGACCTCGCCGCCGCGCAGCGTCGCGCCGCGCGGCTGCGACGGGACCCGTGGCAGGGCTACGACGCGCTCGACCAGCGTCTGCCGCAGGTCGGCTGAACGGTCGACGGGGCGTCGGGAGGCGCACCGGACTTCACACCGTCGGAAATTTGTTCCCATCGCGGACAGGAATCTCGCGGGCACGCCCGCGCAGCGGAAGGCGCTGCGGGGCAGGGCGTCGTGGCACGGCGGATGCAACCCTTCGCACAGCTCCCCCGGAATCGACAGTGGAGGTACGCAATGGACGGAAGTCTGAAAGGCAGAACCGTGGCGATTCTCGCCACGCACGGCTTCGAGCAGTCCGAACTGGAAGTGCCGAAGAACGCATTGACGGAAGTCGGCGCGCGCGTGGACGTCGTCGCGCCGCAGTCCGGAACGATCCGGGGCTTCCGGCACTTCGACCCGGGCGACGACGTGACCGTCGACCGTACGCTCGACGAGGTCGGCGCGGCGGACTACGACGCGCTCGTGCTGCCCGGCGGCGTGTTCAATCCCGACGCGTTGCGCAGCGACGACAAGGCACTGGGTTTCGTGCGCGACTTCTTCAGCCAGCACAAGCCGGTCGGCGCGATCTGCCACGCCGGCTGGACCCTGATCGACGCCGGCGTGGTCGAAGGCCGCCGTGTGACCTCGGTGCGCAGCATCCGCACCGATCTGCGCAACGCCGGCGCGATCGTGCTCGACGAGGAAGTCGTCGTCGACGAGGGGCTGGTCACGAGCCGGACGCCGCAGGACCTGCCCGCGTTCTGCCTCAAGCTCACCGAGGAGATCGGTGAGGGCCGCCACGCCGGTCAGCATGCCGGCGCCGCGTCGGCTTCGGTGCACGCGCAGCTGCGTTGATCGGCGATGCGCGGCGAACCTTTCTTTCCCACTCCAGGAGAAAACCGATGATCGTCGACCAATCCAGCCAAACCTGCGCGCACAAGGGATGCACCTGCGAAGTTGCGTCCGGGCAGACCTACTGCAGTCCGCACTGCGCCAATGCGGCGACGCAGGCGGTGCCCGAATCGGGCGACAGCGCCTGCCATTGCGGCCATCCGCAGTGCGGCGCGGCCGGCGCGCCGGGTTCGTGAGCGCCGCTCCGAGAAAATTCCGCAAGCGAGGAAACCAGCCATGAAGACGACGAGAAAGATCAGCGAAGTCATGACGCCGGGCGTGCACGTGGCGGCACCGGACCAGACCATCCGCGACGCGGCCTCGGTGATGGCGGCCGAGGACGTCGGCAGCCTCCCGGTCGGCGAGAACGACCGCCTGATCGGCATGATCACCGACCGCGACATCGTGATCCGCGCGGTTGCACTCGGCCTGGGCGCGCAGACGCCGGTGCGCGAGGTCATGAGCGAGGATATCCGCTACTGCTTCGACGACGAGGACGTCTCGCACGTGGCGCAGAACATGGCCGAACTCGGCGTGCGCCGCCTGCCGGTGATCAATCGCGACAAACGCCTGGTCGGCATGGTGACGCTGAGCAACGTCGCCCATGGCGGCGACAGGGGTTCGGCGAACCAGATGCTGCGCGGCGTCGCTTCGCCGCACTGAGCCGCCGGCGCGGCGGGATCGGCCGGCTCAGTGCCAGCCGTCTTCCGCCCGGTCCGGCGCGCCACCGTCCGGCGTTTCCGGCGTTTCGAGCAGTCCGCGCGACCGATAGCGCCGCAGGCGGTTGTAGATGGTCTTCGCCGTGATGCCGAGCGTGCGCGCCGCGCGCCGCTTGTTGTCGCCGCAGCTCGCCAGCGTGCGCAGCAGCATTTCGCGCTCCACGTCCGCAAGCGTCATGCCGACGCGGAAGCGCACCGAGCCGTCGCTGTCCGTCTGCGGACGCGGCGACGGCAGGTGCACACGGATCGTGTCGTCGTCGGACAGGAGGTAGTGCCGCTGCACGACGTGCTGCAGTTCGCGCACGTTGCCGGGCCAGTCGTATTCGGCCAGGCGGCGCAGGGACGGCGCGTCGAAGCGACGCGAGCGGCCGTAACGTTCGTTCAGGCGCGCCACGAAGTGGCGCACCAGCAGCGGCACGTCGTCGCTCCGGTCGCGCAGCGGTGCGATCTCGATCGGGAATTCGGCCAGGCGGTAGTACAGATCCGGACGCAGCCGGCCGGCCGCGACCGCATGCTGCGGATCGCGGTTGCTGGCCGCCACCACGCGCACGTCGAACGGCACCTCGCGGGTGCCGCCGACGCGAACCAGCGTGCGCGTTTCCAGCACGCGCAGCAGGAATACCTGCAGCTCCTGCGGCATCTCGGTGACTTCGTCGAGGAACAGCGTGCCGCCGGCGGCCTGCTCGAAGAAGCCGGCGTGCGCCTGCACCGCGCCGGTGAACGAGCCGCGTTCGTGTCCGAACAGCTGGCTGCTCATCAGGTCCGGCGCGATCGCCCCGCAGTTGACCGCGACGAAACGCCCGGCGCGCCCGCTCAATCCGTGCAGCGCGCGCGCCACGAGTTCTTTCCCGGTGCCGCTCTCGCCGTGCAGGAAGACGCGGACGTCCAGCGGGGCGACACGCCGCAGCTGCTCGAACAGCGCGCGCATCGTCGCGCTCTGCCCGATCATGCCGCCCAGCTGTCCGGTCTCCGGCGGACGCCGCGTCTGCGCGCGCAGACGCGCTTCTTCCAGCAGCCGGATCAGTGCGCCGGTCGGCACCGGCTTCACCAGGTATTCGGCCACCGGTGCGCGGACGGCGCGGACGGCGGTTTCCAGCGAAGGGCTCGCCGTGACGACGGCGATGCGGCCGTGTGCGGCGAGATCGACTTCCTCGACGAAATCCAGGCCGTCGCCGTCGGGCAGCGCGACGTCGACCAGCAGCAGGTCGAACTCGCGATCCGCGGCGATGCCCCGCGCGGCATCGAAGGTGGCCGCCGCGGTCACCTCGCAGCCGCACGAGCGCGCGAGCTGCGCCACCTTCGAGCGGAAGTCGGCGCTGTCGTCGGCGAGGAGGACGTTCCCGGCGCTCTCGCAACGGTCGGTCATCGCAGCATCCTTTCATCCGCGAGCGGATGTCTCGTTCACCTTCCGCACCCTGCGACCTCAATAGTCGTGAAGGCGTGCGGCGGAGGTGAAGAGGGCGTTGCCGTTTCCTTAAGACCGTCCGATGCGCGTGTCTGCTTCATGCGGCGTTCCGTCTCGCCGCAGCGGTTCGCTCAGGAGTCCCAGCCCTGCATCCAGGGCTTGGCACGGTAGCGGTCCCACGAATCGGGCAGCACGGTGACGACCGGGCCGTCGAGACCGCCGCGCGCCGCGAGCCGCAGCGCGGCGACGACGTTGGTGCCCGCCGAGCCGCCGACGAGCAGGCCTTCCTCGCGCACGAGCCGTCTGACCATGCCGAAGCTTTCCTCGTCGCTGACCCGTTCGACGCCGTCGATCACCTCGCGGTGCAGGTTCTGCGGCGGCTGGCCTGCGCCGATGCCTTCGACCTGGTAGGAGCCGTCCGGCCCCGGAGTTCCGTTTTCCACCCAGTCGGCGAGCGCCGATCCGAGCGGGTCGGCCAGCACGATGCGCACCGCGGGAAGCTGCGCCTTGAGGCGGCGGCCCACGCCGGAAAGGGTGCCGCCGGTGCCGGCGCCGGCAACGAAGGCGCCGACGCGGCCGTGCGTCTGCTGCAGGATTTCCTCCGCCGTCGTCTGCTCGTGGATGCGCACGTTGGCCGGGTTGCAGAACTGGTCGGTGAGGAACCAGCCGTTTTCCTCGGCCAGGCGGCGGGCGACGTTGCGGAAGTTGTCCGGGCTGGCGAGCGGCGCGTTCGGCACGACGACGACCTTCGCGCCGAGCGCGGCGAGCGCCGTGCGCTTGTCGGTCGACATCTTCTCCGGCATCACGCAGACCAGCGCGTAGCCGCGCGCCGCCGCGACGAGGGCGAGTCCGACGCCGGTGTTTCCGGCAGTGGCTTCGACCAGGGTCATGCCTGCATGCAGCACGCCGCGCGCCTGCGCATCGTCGACGATCGCCAGCGCGATGCGGTCCTTGATCGAGCCGCCCGGATTGAGGTGCTCGCACTTGGCCAGCACCGGCACGGGCAGGCCCGCGGCGATGCGCTCCAGGCGCACCAGCGGCGTGCGTCCGATGTGGTCGAGCACGTTCGCCGGCGCGGTCACGCCGAAGCCCGCCGCAGGGTGGAGAGGATCGTGCACTGCCCGCGCCGGCCGCGGCCGCAGCCGTCGATGACGCGCTCGAGTTCGCCGGCCATGCGCTGCAGGTCGGCGATGCGCGTGCGGATGTCGCGCAGGTGCGCATGCGCCACGCGGTCGACCTCGGCGCAGGACAGGTCGTCGTGACCGGCCAGCTGCAGCAGGCTGCGGATCTCCTCGAGGCTGAAACCGAGACCGCGGCCGCGCGTGACGAAGCGCAGGCGCTCGACGTCGGCTTTGGCGTAGGCGCGATAGCCGCCGGATGTGCGCGCCGGCGGCGGCAGCAGGCCGATGCGCTCGTAGTAGCGGATGGTTTCCAGGTGGCAGCCGCTGGCGGCGGCGACTTCGCCGATCTTCATGGACTCTCCGGCTTGACCTTGTAGCGGCTACGGACTTTACGCTCGGCCTGACCGTCCCGGCCACCGTCACGCGGACGCGCGACCGCGACGCGTCCGCGCGATGGTGGCATCGCGGCGGCGACAGGCGGCGATCCGGGAGGCGGACATGGGCGAGGCGTGTTGCGGCAGGACTCTCGAACTGCAGGCCCTGCAGGCGCAGCACAGGCGCGTACTGTCGATCGTGCTCGCCGTCAACGCGGCGACTTTCGTCATGATGGTCGGCGCCGCGTGGTGGTCGCGCTCGTCCTCGCTGCTGTCGGGCGGACTGGACAACCTCGGCGACGCGCTGACCTATGCGCTGAGCCTGGCCGTGGTCGGCGCCGGCCCCGTCGCGAAGGCGCGCGTGGCGCTGTTCAAGGGCGCCCTGATCCTCGCCGCCGCGCTCGCCGTCGCCGCGCAGATCGCGTGGCGCCTGGGTCATCCCGCCGTGCCGCTTTTCGAGGGCATGGGCGTCGCGGCGCTGGCCAATCTCGCCGCCAACGTGCTGTGCCTGCGCCTGCTCGCCCCGCATCGGCACGCCGACGTGAACCTGTCCTCGGCCTGGGAGTGCTCGCGCAACGACGTCTGGGAAGGCTTCGCCGTGCTCGCCGCGGCGGCCGGCGTGGCCGTCTTCGGCGCGGGCTGGCCCGACCTGGCGATCGCCGGCGTCCTGCTGCTAGTGTTCCTGCGATCGGCGCTGCGCGTGCTGCGCAGCGCGTGGGCCGCGCTGCGGCTCGAACGCAGCGGGGCGTGACGGACGCGTCGCTGCGTCTGCCGCGCTTCACCCCACGCTCGTCGCCGGGCGCAACGCACGAGGAAAACGCGATGGAAACGGCGCTCAGGACCGTGCTGCTGTTCGGCCTCACGGCGGTGGCCGAGATCGTCGGCTGCTACCTGCCGTACCTGTGGATGCGCGGCCGCGCCGGTGCCTGGGTGCTGCTGCCGGCCGCCGCTGCGCTGGCCGTCTTCGTCTGGCTGCTCAGCCTGCATCCGAGCGCTGCGGGCCGCACCTACGCCGCGTACGGCAGCGCATACGTCGTCACCGCGCTGGTATGGCTGTGGGTGGTGGACGGCATCCGGCCGGATCGCTGGGACGTGCTCGGCGGCGCGCTGGCGCTGGCCGGAATGGCGGTGATTGCGTTCGTGCCGCGGGCGGGCTGAGCGGCGGGGCGGGGCGCCCGCAGCGAAGAAACAAGGATCTCCGCGCAGTGGCATGCCTCGTTGCGCCGTGGTCTTGACGCCGGTCAATATTTCCATGATTCTAGAAATATGAAATCGAATGACGCGCTCGCCGCCCTCAACGCACTCGCCCACGAGCACCGCCTGAACCTGTTCCGCCTGCTGGTGCAGGCGGGGGACGACGGTCTGGCCGTCGGCGAACTCGGCGAAGCGACCGGACTGGCCGGCGCCACGCTGACCAACCATCTGCACATCCTGCGCCGCGCCGGCCTCGTTCGCGACGAACGCCGCGGACGCGTCATCCAGTGCCGCGCGAGCTACCCGACGATGAACGCGCTGCTCGGCTTCCTGACCGAGAACTGCTGCGCCGGCTCGCCGTCGTCGTCTGCTTGTGCGCCGCTTTCTGCCTGCAAACCCGCCCGGAGAAAACCATGAAACGCTTCCACGTCCACGTGAACGTCGATGCGCTCGACGCCAGCGTCCGCTTCTATTCGACCTTGTTCGGCGTCGAGCCGACGGTGCTCAAGCCCGACTACGCGAAGTGGATGCTCGACGATCCACGCGTCAACTTCGCCATCTCGCAGCGCGGCCGCAGTGCCGGCGTCGACCACCTCGGCCTGCAGGCGGAAGACGCCGCCGAGCTGGACGCGATCGGCCGGCGCCTGCACGCCGCCGATGCGGTCGCGCTGGCCGAGAAGGCCACGACCTGCTGCTACGCGCGCTCCGACAAGTTCTGGGCCGAGGATCCGCAGGGCGTGCGCTGGGAGAGCTTCCACAGCTTCGACGAAGCCACGACCTACACCGCGGCGCCGGAGGCGATGCCGTCGTCCGCTCGGACTTCCACGACCTGCTGCGGACCGGCGGCTTCGCCGGCCTGCGCTTCCGTCGACACCCGAGGCCGCGCATGACCGCCTACAACGTGTTGTTCCTGTGCACCGGCAACTCGGCGCGCAGCGTCATGGCCGAGGCCATGCTCAACGTGCTCGGCGAAGGCCGCTTCAGGGCCTGGAGCGCCGGCAGCTTTCCCGCCGGCAAGGTGCAGCCGATCGCGGCCGAACTGGCGCAGGCCTTCGGCTACGTCGAACCGCTGCGCAGCAAGAGCTGGGACGAGTTCGCCGGCGCCGATGCGCCGTCGATGGATTTCGTCATCACCGTCTGCGACGACGCGGCCGGCGAGGTCTGCCCGGTCTGGCCGGGCCAGCCGGTCACCGCGCACTGGGGCGTGCCCGATCCGGCCAAGGCCGAAGGCAGCGAGGACGACCGGCGCCGCGCGTTCCAGCAGGCCTGGATGATGCTGCGCCAGCGCATCGATCTGTTCCTGGCCCTGCCGCTGGACAAGCTCGATCGCCTGTCGCGGCAGGCACAGCTGCGCGCGATCGGACAGACCGCCGGCGATGAGCTCTGACGCCGCCGCCGACGCGGCGGCGCTGGGATTCTTCGCGCGCTACCTGAGCCTGTGGGTGGTGCTGTGCATCGTCGCCGGCATCGCGCTCGGGCACGTGTTCCCCTCGGCGTTCGAGCGGCTGGCCGCACTCGAACTGCAGCACATCAACCTGCCGGTGGCGATCCTGGTCTGGCTGATGATCGTGCCGATGCTGCTGAAGGTGGATTTCGCGCAGCTCAGGCAGGTGCGGGAGCAGGTCCGCGGCATCGGCGTCACGCTGTTCGTCAACTGGGCGATCAAGCCGTTCTCGATGGCGCTGCTCGGCGGGTTGTTCGTGCGCCACGTGTTCGCGTCGTGGCTGCCGGCCGACCAGCTCGACGCCTACGTCGCCGGCCTGGTCCTGCTCGCCGCGGCGCCGTGCACGGCGATGGTGTTCGTCTGGTCGCGCCTGTGCGGCGGCGAACCCAACTTCACCCTGAGCCAGGTCGCGCTCAACGACGCGGTCATGATCGTCGCGTTCGCGCCGATCGTCGCGCTGCTGCTCGGCGTGGCGTCGATCCAGGTGCCGTGGGGCACGCTGCTGCTGTCGGTGCTGCTCTACATCGTCGTGCCGGTGGTCGCCGCGCAGATGTGGCGGCGGCGACTGCTGCGCGACGGTCCCGCGTCGCTCGAACGCGTGCTGGTCCGGAGCGAGCCGTGGTCGACGGCGGCGCTGCTGGCGACGCTGGTGCTGCTGTTCGGTTTCCAGGGCGAGGCGATCCTGGCGCAGCCGATGATCATCGTCCTGCTCGCGGTGCCGATCCTGATCCAGGTGTATCTCAATGCAGCGATCGCCTATGGCCTGTGCCGGCGGCTGAAGGTACCGTTCCGCGTCGCCGGGCCTGCCGCGCTGATCGGCGCGAGCAATTTCTTCGAACTGGCGGTGGCGGCGGCGATCAGCCTGTTCGGGCTGCGCTCCGGCGCCGCGCTGGCGACGGTGGTCGGCGTGCTGGTCGAGGTGCCGGTGATGCTGTCGATCGTGCATCTGGTGAACCGCAGCCGGCGCTGGTACGAGGCTTCGGAAACGACGGCTGCGCCCGCGGCAATCGCCGGTCGCGCGGAACGTGCCGCTCGGAGAGAATGAGTGCGGTGACGAACATCGGAAGACTTCCCGCACAGTGACCCGCCGTTCCGGATACGACGATCCTGCAGCGTTCCCGCGCAGGCTTTCGCGCGGGCGGGCCTTCGTCTACGTGCTCGGCTGCCGCGACGACACGCTGTTCAAGATCGGCTTCACGCGCGATCCGATGGATCGCTGGCGGACGTTGCACACGCGCTTCTTCGAATTCTTCGGCCTCGACCAGGGCATCCTCGTCGCCACCGAAAAAGTCAGCCAGGCGCGTGCACTCGAGCGCCGCCTGCTCGAAGCCTTCGCCGATTGCCGGGCGCTGGCTCCGCTGGCCGTGCGCGAGACCGCCGGCGGCCATTCCGAATGGTTCCGCGGAGCCCTGCAGGAGGCGGTCGACGCGGCGAGGGAAACGGCATCGCGCCATGCGTGGTCGTGGCAGCGGCCGGACGAATGGATGCGCTCGGCGTTGTCGGCGCGCCGCGATCTCCTGTTCGCCTGGTCCGCGGCGATGCTGGAGGCACTGGAGTACGAGAGGCACAACGCGCCGGCCGGTTCCGCGCCGGCGGGCACCGTCTACGAGCGCGCGCTGGTCGACGCGCTCGACGCCTTTGCCGCGGTCGGACTGGACGTCGCTGATGCGGTGCCGGATCGGGTCCGGCGCTGGCATGCGGCACGTCGGCTCGACGAGTCCGGCCGTCCCTGATTGCCTTCCGCCGCCACGGCGGAGCGGTGCGCGCCGGTTCACCCGGAGACCGTACCGGCGGCGCGCGCCTGCCGCGCCGCGCGTCGCGTCTTTCACCTCGACTTCACGCCGCACGGTGGGCGCAAGAGACGCGATGCTGCGCGCGCGCAAGTGGCGGTTGCGTGAAGACGCCGCCGCGATGGCCCTGTCATTTTTGACAGGGTGTAGCTCTCTTTTGTCGCCGGTAGGTTGACGGTCGGGCGCGACCGACTGCCGTCGCTTCGCAGGTCCGTCGTCCCACGAGACCGGCTTCGAGGAGCACGCAGATGAATTCCCGCCATTCCCGGATGCTTCGCGCGCGCCGTGGCGCGCATCGGCCCCTTGCGGCGAGCCGCCCGCCGGCGTGGCTCGCCTGGTGCGCGACCGCGCTGCTGGCGCTGACCACCAGCGCCGCCGCGGCGCCCGTGCCCGTCGGCAACGGCGATTTCTCCGCTGCCGCCAACGCAGGTTCGGTCGGCGGCGGGCTGATCGGCGGCAGCGGCACGAACGTGCCGATCGGCACGGGACCGTGGACCGGTACCTACGCCGGCGCGCTCGGCCTGCTCGCGCCGCCGACGCTGTCGATCTCGGCGACGACGCAGAACGCGACGATCGGCGGACTGGTCGGCGTCAGCGCCCTTGGCCTGATCAACAACGGCGGCTACTTCGGGCAGGCGCTGACGACCAGCGTGCAGCCGAACACGCGCTACATCCTGTCCGCCGACGTCGACGTCGGCCGCGTGCTGCAGCTGGGCCTGCTCGACAACACGCACACCGGCATCGCGATCGCCGCGGGCGGCAGCGTGCTCGCGTCCAGCGACACCGCGCCGGCCGGCGCGGTCACCCTGCAGCTGCTGCTGGGCACGACCTACCATCTGGAAATGACCTACGTCTCGCCGGCGTCGATTGTCGCCGATCCGATCGAGCTGCGGCTGTTCGCGCAGCCGCAGGGCCTGCTCACCGCCGACCTGCTGCCGACGATCCGCTTCGACAACGTGGCGCTGGACGCCGTGACGCTGGGCGTGCCGGCGACGGTCGGCAACGTGGCCGGCGATGGCCAGTCGGCGACGGTGAACACGCAGTTCCCCGCGCCGCTGGGCCTGCGCGTGCTCGACGGCGCCGGCAACGGCGTGGCCGGCACGCAGGTGACCTTCACCGCGCCAGCGGTCGGCGCGAGCGCGACGTTCAGCACCGGCGGCAGCAGCGGTTCGACGCTCGCCGTGCTCACCGACGGCAACGGCGACGCCAGCGTGACGACGACGGCGAACACGATCGCCGGCGCCTACACGATCAGCGTGCAGGTGGCCGGCCTGGCCGATCCGCAGCTGTTCCACCTCACCAACACGGCGGGCACGCCGAGCGACGTGTCGATTCCGACCGACGGCAGCGGCGGCAACACGCAGAGCACGCCGGTCGATACGCCGTTCCCGCAGGCGCTGGCGGTGGTCGTGGTCGACGCATACGACAACCCGGTGCCGTCGGTGCCGGTGTCCTTCGCCGTCGCGGCGGCCGGCAACGGCGCGGGCGCGACCTTGTCCGCGCCACAGGCGTCGACCGATGCCGACGGCCGCGCGACGGTCACCGCTCACGCGAACCTCGTCGCCGGCCAGTACGGCGTCAATGCCAGCGTCGCCGGCGTGCCCGGTGCGGCGGCGTTCTCGCTCACCAACACGGCCGGCACGCAGGCGACGATCGCCGCGTCCGGCGGCGGCGCGCAGAGCACGGCGGTCACCACGCCGTTCGCGCAACCGCTGCAGGTGACCGTCAGCGATGCCTTCGGCAATCCGGTGTCCGGCGTGCAGGTCGCCTTCGCCGCGGCGGCATCGCCCGGCGGCGCCAGCGCCGCGCTGAGCGCCGCGAGCGCGACGACCGGCGCGGACGGCACCGCGTCGGTGACCGCCACCGCCAACGCGCAGGCCGGCAGCTATGCCGTCAATGCAACGGTGGCTGGTGTCGGCACCGCGGCCGCGTTCCAGCTCAGCAACACCGCCGGCGCACCGACCTCGATCGTGACGACCGGCGGCGGCGTGCAGAGCGCGCCGGTGGGCATGCCGTTCGCGCAGCCGCTGGCGGTGCAGGCGCGCGACGCGTTCGGCAATCCGGTGCCGAACGTCAGCGTCGCATTCGCCGCGAGTTCCGCCGGCAACGGCGCGACCGCGACATTGTCGGCGAGCGTCGCGCTGACCGGCGCCGACGGCGTCGCCAGCGTCGGCGCGACCGCCAATTCGCTCGCCGGCAGCTACACGGTCTCGGCCAGCGCCGGCGGCGCTCCGGCCGCCACGTTCGGCCTCACCAACACGGCCGGCCCGCCGTCGGCGATCGTGATCGGCGGCAGCGGCAGCGGAACGCAGTCGACCACAGTCAACACGCCGTTCCCGACGCCGCTGGTCGTGCGCGTCGAGGACGACCACGGCAATCCGGTGCCGGACGTCGCCGTCAGCTTCGCGCCGCCGGCTTCGGGCGCGAGTGCAACGCTGTCCGCGACCGGTGCGACCACCGGTGCGAACGGCGAGGCCCAGGTGCAGGCGACCGCGAACACCGTCGCCGGCCACTACCTCGTCTCGGCGGCCGTCGCCGGTGTGCCGGGCGCATTCGACTTCGACCTGACCAACACCGCCGGCACGCCGCACGACGTGGTGCCGATCGGCGGCGACGGCAGCATCGGCGGCGGCACGCAGCAGAGCACGCAGGTCAACACCGCGTTCCCGCAGCCGCTGAAGGTGCGCGTGCGCGACCAGTTCCAGAACGCCGTCGCCGGCGCCGTCGCGCACTTCCTCGCGCCGAACTCGGGGGCGAGCGCCGTGCTGTCGTCCGGTGCGCAGAGCGGCGCGATGCTCGACGTCGCCACCGACGCCGCCGGCGAGGCGGTGGTGCAGGCGACGGCGAATTCGACCGTCGGCAGCTACACGGTGACCGCACAGGTCGACGGCCTGCCGAGCGGCGTTTCGTACCAGCTCAGCAACACGCCGGGCAATTCGTCGACGCCGATCGGCGGCACGACGCAGGCGGCCGTCATCGAGCAGCCATTCGCCTGCGCGCTGATCGTGCGCCTGGCCGATCCGCAGGGCCAGCCGCGCGCCGGGGTTTCGGTCGACTTCACCGCGCCCGAGGACGGGCCGTCGGCGTCGCTGTCGGCGAACGGCGGGGCAGGCGGACAGACCGCGACGGCGGTGACCGATGCCGACGGTGCCGCCTACGTCGAGGCGACCGCGAACGGACTGATCGGCAAGTACCAGGTCTCGGCGCAGGAAGCGGGCGTGCCGAACGCGCAGGTCACGCTGTTCACGCTGGAGAACCTCGATCCGGCCGATCCGATCTTCCGCAACGGCTTCGATCTGGACTGCGGCGCGACGCCGTGACGTGAGCCACGCGGGTCGGAAGCGGCTTCCGACCCGGACAGACCGGCGAGCCCGCCGCACGGCGGGCTCGTCGTTTTCCGTTCGAGAAATCCGGCCGGAGCCGGCGAGCGGAACGGCCGCCCGCGTCACTCGCGCGCGTGCACGCGATGCGTGTCGCGCATGCGCTGCCAATCTCGCCCGCGGAAAGATCTTCCCGCTCGATGCACGGCACCGGTCAGGAAGGATTCCGTCGCCGTCGGCGAGACTCGGATTCCTGTCGTGCATGCGATCGGGAGCGCCATGAAACGTGGACATCGCATCGCCGCCTGGATCGGTGGCCTTCTGGGTTTGCTGCTCGTCGCCCTCGTCGTGTTCGTCGCGACGTTCGACTGGAATCGGGCGCGGCCGACGATCAACGAGAAAGCCAGCGCCGCGCTGGGGCGTCCGTTCGCGATCGACGGCGATCTGTCGGTGCGCTGGCGTCGCGACCGGGAACGCGGCGACTGGCTGCCCGGTCCGGTGTTCACGGCGAAGGATCTGCGCATCGACAATCCGGAGTGGGCGCACGAGAAGCATTTCGCGCACTTGGAGCAGGTGGAGTTCCGTCTTTCGCTGCTCGGTCTCCTCGCGCATCGCGTTTCCATTCCCCACGTGCAGCTCGGCCGGCCGACGATCCATCTGGAAAGGGAAGGCGAAAAACGCAACAACTGGACATTCGCCTTCGCGCGCGACGACGGTGCGCCGCCGTCGGCGTGGACGCTCGACCTCGGCGACATCGGTTTCGATGCCGGCACGATCACCCTGCGCGACCCGGCCGACCGCATCGACGCCGCCGTCGAGATCGAGCCGCTCGGCCAGCCGATCGCCTTCGCCGAAGTGATGGGCGAGGCCGCGAAATCCGCCGAGCCGTCCTCCACGCGCGCGAACACGCAGGACTTCGCCTTCGGCTTCAAGGCGCGCGGCAGCTACAACGGCGCCAAGGTTTCGGGCAGCGGCAAGACCGGCGGCGTGCTGGCGTTGCGCAGCGCCGGCCGCGCGTTCCCGCTGCAGGCCGACCTGCGCATCGGCGACGTGCGCATCGCGCTGGCCGGCTCGATCACCGATCCGCGCAGTCCCGATGCCGTCGACCTGCGCCTGCGCCTGGCCGCCGACAGCATGGCGCACCTGTATCCGGTCATCGGCGTGACGCTGCCCGACACGCCGCCGTTCGAGACCGACGGCCATTTGAAGGCGGTGCTGCAGGCCGGCGCGCGCATGTTCACCTACGACGGCTTCAACGGCCGCGTCGGCGGAAGCGACCTGCACGGCACGCTCACCTACGCGCAGGTGGAGCCACGGCCGAAGCTGAGCGGCAAGCTGTGGTCGGAGAAGCTGCAGTTCGCCGACCTCGGACCGCTGATCGGCCTGGACACCGGCGACCGCAGCAAGGCCTCCGATGCGACGCCGCCCGGCGGCAAGGATGCCCCGCGGCGTCCGGCCGGCGGCAAGGTGCTGCCGAACGATCCGTTCCGCACCGATCGCTGGCGCGCGATGGACGCCGACGTCGCCTTCAACGGCAAGCGCATCGTGCGCGAGGGCAGCCTGCCGCTCAGCGACCTGCAGGCGCACGTGATCCTCGACGCCGGAGCGCTGGCTCTGGCGCCGCTGGATTTCGGCTTCGCCGGCGGCAAGGCACGCTCCACCGTCCGCCTCGATGGCCGCAAGGCGACGATGACGGGCGACATCAAGCTGCAGGCGCGCGGCCTCGAACTGCGCGAGCTGTTTCCGAAGATGAAGACGATGCAGGATGCGCTGGGGCGGTTGAACGTCGACGCGACGCTGTCGGCCAGCGGCAACTCCGTCGCGGCGCTGCTCGGATCGTCCAATGGCGAAGTCCGGCTGCTGATGAGCAACGGCGTCGTCAGCCGCGAGCTGATGGAGCTGGCCGGCCTCAACGTCGGCAACTACGTCGTCGTGAAGCTGTTCGGCGACCAGCCGGTGAAGATCAACTGCGCCGCCGCCGACTTCGCCGCGAAGGACGGCCTGCTCGAATCGCGCCTGGCGGTGTTCGACACCGACAATGCCCTGATCAACATCGACGGTTCGGTCAACTTCGCCAGCGAAGCGCTCGATCTCGACATCACGCCACACACGAAGGGCCTGCGCATCTTCTCGCTGCGTTCGCCACTCTACGTGAAGGGAACGCTCGGCAATCCCGACGTCGGCGTGCACACCGGCAAGCTGCTGCTGCGCGGCGGCGGCGCCGTCGCCCTCGGTGTGGCCGCCGCGCCGGCCGCCGCCTTGCTCGCGCTGATCGCGCCGAGCAACGACAAGGACGTCGATCCGTGCGCGGGGATACTGACGCAGATGCGCGACAAGCCGCGGGCGCTGCCTGCCAAACGACAACAAGCAAGTCCGGCAGTCAGGTGAGCGGGTCGACGGCGCCTCGCTGCCGGATACGACGGCCGCGACTCGCCATCATTTCGACGCAGGCGTCGGAACGCATTGCCGTTCAGCGAGCCGGTTCCTGGCAGATTCGTCGGCATGAGCCGATAACCGTGGATTGTTCCGGTCGTGCCGGGTCCGGCTTTCGTCGATTGATTTCGGCGAAAGCCGGCGACGATAATCCAGCCTTGCTGCTCGGAAAGAAAATCGGTGAGACGTTCCTCAAGCGGAGCCTCAGCGGCAAGCTCTGCGCGAGTTCGTCGGCGGCGAGGGGTTGCGCAGCCGAACTGTCCGGGCACCGGCGGCAGTTGAAGGAGCAAGGGCTGAAAATCGGCTCGTCCGTCGCGACGAGCGAACCCGATATCACGGCCTCGGGCTCACTGCCCAAGCGGCTGCAAATCCGTCCACAGCTCATCGGATTCGAGTGGGAAACGCATGTCGCATCGAAAAATTCTTACCGCCGTCGCGGTGCTGACGCTTTCCGCCGCAGGGGCGACGTCCGCACAGGTGCCGCGGCAGTTGTCCAATCCGAATTTCAGATTGGTCGACGCTGGAACGGTGTATGCGTCGGCGCGACAGCCGGACGGTGGGACGATACTGATCGGTTCATTCTCCTGGATCAACGCAGTACCGAGTTCCGGCATCGCTCGGATACGGGCGGACGGGACCGTCGATTCGGATTGGGGCGATCTCTGGTTTCAGAGCGATCCCAGCTCTTACGGTCGACCTGCCGTTGCGGTCGACGCGTTCGGGGCTGCATACGTCAATGGCCTGGTGCATACCCCCGGCGGATCCTTTGCCGCTGTCGTCAAGCTCTCGGCCGCCACGGGGGAGATGGTTTCCACGTGGATTCCGAAGCCGAGCACGGGAACGGTTTCATTGGCCGCGGACGCGGAAGGCGTCTACGTGGGCAGGCTCGGCGATTTTGTCAAAGCCTCCGTCGATGACGGGACGGTCCTGTGGAGCGCTCCCTACAGTGCAGTCTCGCTGGCCCTCGACGATCACGGCGCGATCTATGCGGCCGTCGTGGACAGGAACGATCCTTCGCGCCAGTTCCTCGCCAGATTCTCGACCAGTACCGGCGCGCTCGACGAGAGCTGGAATCCCGAGGTGATTCTAGTGCCCGCCTGGTCGCCGCCCTTGGCTCTGGACACATGCGGTTCGGTGTACGTCATCGGCCAGGTGGCCGCCGGCGGCGATCAGACGAGCAGCCGGATATTCAAGATTTCGACGAGCGACGGAAGCATCGATCCCGATTGGGGTCCCGGTCCTGTCGTGGGCGTGGATGCCATTACGGCTGGCGCGGATTGTTCGGTATATCTCGCCGGGCGCTTCACGACAGTCGGTGACCGGCCTCGTCGGGGCCTGGCCAAGCTCTCCCGCCTGGATGGTCGCGTTGTCGATGATTGGCTTCCGGAGGGGGCTTGCTGCGCCGTGAAGGAGCTTGCGGCCGACAGTCAGGGGAGAATCACGATCGCCGGCGGCATTCGGCGTATCGGCATGCAGCGGCCGCTGGGCTTCGCCCGGTTGGATGCGACGACCGGTGAAGCGGACGCCGTCATCGATGCCGAAACCACGCCGCGGGTCACCGCCATCGCGCCCGATCCGGAAGGCGGCTTGATCGTGGGCGGAGATTTCGCCAAGGCGGGCTCTTTGCCGCGTCCCCATCTCTTGCGCTTGGGATCCAACGGAACGCTGGACACCGAATGGGGGCCGTCGCTGGAAGGACTCGCTCAGGTACACCAGTTGTCGGTGCGCCCGGGCCGATCGGTCTATGTGGGAGGCGGATTTCGCGAGGCGAATCTCGAACCGCGCCGAAGCGTTGCGAGATTCACGGGAGCGACCGGCGAGCTGGACCGCAGCTGGAATCCCGATGCCGACGGTATCGTCGCTGCATTCGCATTTGCGGCCGACGGCTCGATCTACGTCGGCGGGGAATTTTCCTCCATCGGAGGCCGTGCGAGGTCGAACATCGCCAAGCTCTCCGCCAGCACCGGTCTGGCCGATCCAAATTGGGGTTCGTCTTCAGATGGCGGCGTGTTCACTCTAGCCGTCGATGCGATGGGATCGGTCTACGCGGGCGGCGCCTTCACGGAATTCGGAGGTCAAAGGCATTGGCGCCTTGCCAAGATCGATTCCGGCAGCGGGAATGTGCTGCACGATTGGACGGGACAGGCCGGTTCCTCGGTTTCGATGTTGGCCGTTCTGGGCAGCGCGGTTTACGCCGCGCCCCTGGGTTGGCCGATTCAAAAGCTTTCGATCGCCGGCGGGGCTGCGGATCCGATTTGGAATGCGCCTGCGATCGAGGGCGGCGCAAGGGGATTTGTCGCTGCAGCTGATGGCTCCCTCTATGCCGTCGTAGGAGGCAACCGGCTGAAGAGATTCTCGGCGGATGCCGGAGCGGAAGATCCGCACTGGAACATTTCGCCGCCAGGCGAGCTGTCCGGCCCGATTGCAATCGATACCCGAGGCACCGTCTACGCCGGCGTCTACACCGGCAGTACCAGCTCGAGCGGTCTGGTCGCCTATTCGACGGACACGGTGTTCTTCGATCCGTTCGATTCCTGAGGGGGCAGGGGCTGCGCGCGTGCATGCGAAGGCTGATGGTCCCCGGCGATGAATCTCCGGTTTGGACAACAACCGCATCTATCGCAGCGAACTCGGCCAAGCGGCGGAACACGCCGTCCAGCGCGAAGCGGTCCGCTGAAAGCCGCGGATCGATCGGCGTGCCTTCCAGCGACGCCGCGACGCTCGTCGTCGTCGCGCAGGAAGTCGAGCGACGGCAGAGAGGTCAGAGCCGGCGATTCACGCCATTTTCCGAAAGCATGCGTGTCGGTTTGATGAAGCGCTCGAGCGCTGTCCGCGCGGGAAGGTTGAATCGAACATGGGAAGACCTCGAGAGCGTGCTCGGCTCCTCGTGGGGGCGAGCGCGTGCGAGCTTTCTTGCTGCAATGTAAAAGGACTTCAACCGCCATCGTTGTTTGCATTGTCGTGATCCGGGCGTGCTAGAAAACGCTGCGATCTGCAGTCGTCGATTCCTCCGCGAGCTTCTCGCGGAAGATCCTCGTGCTGCAGCCTTCCCAGCGACCAGGAGAATCCCATGGCAGGTTGGTTCGAGTTGAGCAAGAGCAGTGACGGTCAGTATCGCTTCGTACTGAAGGCGGGCAACGCCGAGACGATTCTGACGAGCGAGCTGTATGCCGCGAAGGCCTCGGCCGAGAACGGCATCGCGTCCGTGCAGACCAACAGTGCGAGCGAGGATCGCTACGAGCGCAAGACGGCCTCGAACGGCAAGGCGTTCTTCAACCTGAAGGCGGCCAATCATCAGGTGATCGGGACCAGCCAGATGTACGCGTCCGAGGGCAATCGGGACGACGGCATCAAGAGCGTCCAGACCAACGGTTCCACCAAGACCGTCAAGGATCTGTCGTAACGTTTCAACCCATGAAAAAACCGGTTTGGAGACTTGGGTCTCCAAGCCGGCGGTGGATCTGCCCATCGTTCATCGACATCCGCCGCGGAGAGTCGACCTGGCCGGGTCACGGAACCGGGACCCCGCACCTCGATCGATCACCGCGCAGCCCTCAGGCACAGCGATTTTCGAAAGCGCTCGCACTCGTCGAGCGCGAGCGAATGCCGGGCCGCTTTGCCAGCCCGAGGCCTATTGCAGCGTGACGCGTTTGCGATTGTCCTCCGAGACGCGGTCGATCAGCTTGTTGTACGGGTCGATGCCGGCCTCGTAGGGTGGTTCGTCGACGGTCACCGTCAGTGTGCTGTCGCCGTCGCCGATACGGCGCTTTCCCAGGAACAGCACTTTCTGGTGCGCTTCCTTGTCGTCCGTGGCGCGGGCGAACACGCCGATGTCGATCGCCTGGTCGAACACGGCCGGCGTCTCCTTGCCGACGCCGTCGTTGTAGACCTTGCCGGTGTGCAGCGACAAGGTGACGTCGTATTTGCCGTCGTCGCGCTTCTTCGCGACCGCCTCGACGACGCGGTTGTCGTGCACGGTGATGCGGTCGAACAGGTCGCCGATCAGCGGCGACCACGACGCTCCGGCGGCTTCGCGCAGGTCCGCGAGGAATTCGCGCGTGGTCGTGTACGGCGGCTGCTGGAACGCCTTCTCGCGCGCGTAGCGGGCGAGCACGCCGTTGACCAGATCCTCGCCGAGATAGTCCTTCAGCGCATACATCACCACCGAGCCCTTGCGGTAGTGGATGTACGGCTGGTTCTCGACCAGGCCGAGCGGCGTCTCCTCGACCACCTCGCCGCCGCGGCCGGCGAGATAGCGGTCCAGTTCGTACTTGAGGAACTTGCGCATCTGCGCAGGGCCGTATTCGTGCTCCTGCACCATCAGCGCCGAATACTGCGCGAACGTCTCGTCCAGCATCGTCACGCCCTGCACCAGCGCGCCGATGACCTGATGCGCCCACCACTGGTGCGCCACTTCGTGCGCGGTCACGTAGAAGACGTAGTCGACGTCGTCCGGATCGCGCAGGTCGGCGATGAAGCCGATCGCTTCGGAGAACGGCACGGTGTTGGCGAAGCTCTGCGCGAAGGTCTCGTAGCCGGGGAATTCCAGGATGCGCATCTGGCGGAACTGGAACGGCGTGTAGGCCTTGCTGAAATGCTCGAGCGACTTCTTCGTCGCGTCGACCATGCGCTCGACGTTGTAGGCGTGCTTGGGGTCGTAGTAGACCTCCACCGCGACGTCGTTCCAGCGGTCGCGCCGCACCTCGTAGCGCGCCGACTGGAACGAGAAGAAGGCCAGGATCGGCTGGTCCATCTTGTAGTGGAAGTAGCGGCGCGGTCCGTGCCCGGGCGTGTCCGCGGTCCATTCCTTTTCCAGGTAGCCGGGCGCCAGCGCGATCTGGTCGGGCACGGTCGACACCGTCGTCTCGAAGCGCACCCAGTCGGCATCGCGGCCGAGCAGGTTGAACTGCCGCGCCGCTTCGTCGTCGATCTTCGGCATGCGCGGACGTTGCGGCAGGCCGTACTTGCGGCGGTCGTTGCGGTCTTCGAGCTGGCCGTTCTCGTCGTAGCCGAAATGCGGGAACGAGCTGCTGTCGAAGAAGGTGCCGTTGTCGACTACGCGGGTGTCCTCCGGCGCATTGCGGAAGCCGCGGCTGGCGTACTCGAGCGTGAAGCCGAAATCCATCGTCGCGCCGGGTGCGAGCGGCTGCTTCAGGCGGTAGATCGTGTAGCCCTGCGTACGGTCGTCGCTGACCACCTCGTGCGGCGCGAAATCGACCGCGACGAGCCTGATCTGGGTCGGCACGCGCACGTGCAGGTCGCTGATCGGCTGTGTGGACCTGTTCGCCAGCACGTAGTGGCCGCGTACGTCGACACGCCGCTGGTGCGGATAGATGTCGACGTCGGCGCGCACGTCGGTGATCTTCGGCTGCGGCAGGTCGAGGTACTGGCGGTACTGCTTCTCGTAGTCGGCCTTCTGCTGCCTGGCGAGATCACCGGGCACGTAGCGGTTGAGCACGTTGGTGTTGTAGTAGATCCAGCCGCCGAGCACGACGAAGCCGGCAACGGAGGCGGCGAGCAGCGCGGCCGACGGTCGCGTCAGGCGCTGCCGTGCGATGCGCGTGCGCTCCTTCCGGCCGCGCGCCGTGCCGCGTACCCAGTACAGCGCCGCAACGACGAGCAGCGCGATCGCCAGGCAGGTCCAGTAGGCGCGGAACCACAGATGCCCGGCCAGGAAATGGCCGTAGCCGTTCATGTCCGAATACAGCGCGGCCGGTGCGGTGCCGTAGTTGTACAGGTGGTGGTCGTAGTGCAGCTGGCCGAGCGCGATGCGCACGACGAAATAGACCACCACCAGCAGATAGCCGATGAACTTGTTGTTCGCGATCGCCTGCAGGAACAGCGCCAGCGCACCGAACAGCAGGAAGCCGAGCGTGGTCAGCGCGATGTAGGACAGGTACAGGCCGGGCTCGATCGGCGTGTCGCCGCGCCAGAGCTGGTAGACCACGCATTCGATCGCGCCGGCGGCGAGGAAGGCGACGATCACCGCCGCCAGCGCGGTCAGCTTGGACAGCAGCGGAATCCAGTCCGGCAGCGGGAACGCGTCGGTGACGTCGCTGATGCGATGGCTGCGCTCGCGCCAGACCAGTTCGCCGGCGTAGAACGCGACGACGATGATCAGCAGAAAGTTGTAGCTGCCGTCCATCGCCTGAGTCATCAGGTGCGTGACCGGATAGACCTTGGTGCCGAACAGCTCGTTGGAGAACGCCAGCGAGCCGCCGAGGTTCATCAGGCCGAACGCCAGCATGACCAGGAACGCGACGCCGCCGAGCACGCCGCGCGTGTCGAACCAGGCGAGCTGGTGCCACTGGGCGAAGCGCGCGGCGGCATCGGTGCGCACGGTCGACGCAGGTTTTTCATGCGCGACGGGCGTATCGACCTGCGCGACCGCCTTCTTCGCCGCACTGCGCCGCCACCGCCGCCGGGTGCCGGCGCGCTCGGTGCGGAACCAGGCGAACGCGGCGCCGAGCAGCAGCAGCGCGATCGCCACCCACATCGCACGGTTGGCCAGCAAGGTGCCCGACAGTTCCGGCAGGCGCGTATTGCGTTCCTCCGCCGACCAGTAGCGCGTGGCGAGATCCATCGCGCCGAGGCCGAACGGATCGATCATCGCGCCGAACGTGCGGTGTTCCAGATTGCCGAGCGCGATCGCTGCGATCTGCCACAGCACGAAGAACGCGACCACGCCGATGTAGGTGGCCAGCATCGAACGCGTCTGCGTCGCCAGCAGGAACAGGAAGGCCGACAGGAAGAACAGCCCCGGCAGCACGAACACGGCGAAGGCGTACAGGTACGTCGACAGTCGCGTCGGTCCGAGCCGCTCCGGATCGACCCACGGCATCAGCGCGCCGAGGCAGAGGCCGAACGCCACCACCACCAGGACGCCGATCGCGGCCAGGTAGCCGGCCAGGAAACGCCCGCCGAGATAGGCCGAGCGCGGCATCGGCGTGGAGAAGAACAGTTCCGCCGTGCCCGTCTCGAAATCGCGCAGGGCCGCATTGGCGACGAACAGCGGAATCAGGAACAGGCCGAACAAGGTGAAATAGGTCAGCCACTGCGTCACCACCAGCGGCGCATTGCGGTGCACGTTGCCGATGCCGCCGCCGATCTGCACGGAATCGGAGCCGGCGACGGCGAACGCGAGCGCGCCGAAGGCGAGGGCGACCATCCAGAACAGCGGGCTTCGCAGCTGCTGGCGCAGTTCGAAGCGAAGGATCTCGAAGAACATGGGCCGATCTCCTCGTGCCGTGCGCTCAGGCCGCGCGCATCGCGTGGCGGCGCAGCTCGCCGAAGTAGACGTCCTCGAGATCCGGATCGACCGATACGAAGCCGTCCTCGGGCCGCGCATCCGCCAGCACGTGCACGATGGTGCGGCCGCCGACCAGGCGTGTGGACAGCACCACCAGGCGCCGGCGGTATTCTTCCAGCGCTGCCTTGGGCACTTCGCGCCGCCAGACGCGGCCGGCCAGCGCGGCGATGGTGTCGCCGGGCTGGCCCGACAGCAGCACCTGGCCCTGCGCGATGATCGCCATGCGCGGGCACAGGTCGGTGACGTCCTCGACGATGTGGGTGGAGAGGATCACCACCACCTTCTCGCCGATCTCGGCGAGAAGATTGAGAAAGCGGTTGCGTTCTTCCGGATCGAGGCCGGCGGTCGGTTCGTCGACGATGATCAGCTTCGGATCGCCGAGCAGGGCCTGGGCGATGCCGAAGCGCTGGCGCATGCCGCCGGAGAACGTGCCGAGCTTCTGCTTGCGCACCTCCCACAGGTTCACCTGGCGCAGCAGGGACTCGACCACGGCGCGTCGTTCGCTGCGTACGACCAGTCCCTTCAGTACGGCGAAATGGTCGAGCATCGTCTCGGCCGAGACGCGCGGATAGACACCGAACTCCTGCGGCAGGTAGCCGAGCAGGCGCCGCGTCGCCGGCTTGTCGGCGAGCAGATCCCGGCCGTCCAGCGTGATCGAGCCGCTGTCGGGATCCTGCAAGGTTGCGATGGTGCGCATCAGCGAGGACTTGCCGGCGCCGTTGGGGCCGAGCAGGCCGAACATGCCGACCGGAATGTCGAGCGAAACCTGTTTCAACGCTCGCACGCCGTTGGGATAGGTCTTGGACAGATCGCGGATCGCAAGCATCGGCAGGCTCTCTCGGCAGCGGGAGAAGGGTTGCGCGACACACGCTATCACCGAGCCCGGCGGGGAGGGCATCCATCGCAAGTCATGGATGCGCGATGCACTTCGCATCGTGCGGAGCGTCGGCGCAGACGTTTCGGAAGGATCGCCTCGCGGCAGCGCCTCGGCGACTGAGGCGGCGTGACTCACTTCCGGAGGAAACTGTACGAATGGGCCGATCTGTCCGGTGACTGGCGCCGTCGACGGCGCGCAGGACTCGAACGAACGAAAGATTGAGCGGCTCGCAGAGCCACTCTGGTTCGGAAAAGTGCCACCACGTCGAGCATGCAAGCGCTGGACGCGATGAAGACGCCGCGGCTGCTTTTTTTGCCAGCCGCGGCAGGACGCCCGGTATTGCAAACCACTCGATCTTTCAGGCGGCGAGATCGAGCGTAGCCATTGCGCTACCTCCCGGATTGGCGCCAGCTGCGCCAGGCCAGGCCGAACAGGCTGAGGGCGATCAGCAGCTGCGCCCAGTCGTGCACCGCCGGCACCGGATGTGGCGTCTGCGTCGGTGTCACCGTGCCGATCACCGTCGCCGGGCATGGCGGCTGCGTACCGGCCGGCGCGCAGGTGGCGATGCCGCTCGGCGTGACTGTGGCCGTGTTGACGACGGTCGCCGGCGGGTCCGCCGAGACGGTCGCGACGACCGTGTACACCAGCGTCGCGCCGACCGGGAACGTCGCGATCGTCTCGGCGATCGCGCCGCTGCCGCTGGCGTTCGGGCAGGTCACGCCGCCGGACGCGGCGCAGGTCCAGGCGAACGCGTCGATGCCGGCCGGGATCGGATCGCTGACCAGCGCATCGGTTGCCTCGGCGCTGCCGACGTTGCGCACGGTGATCGTGTAGACCACCGTGCCGCCGGGCTGCAGCGTCGCGGTGTCCGCGGTCTTGGTAATCAGCAGCTGCGGCGTGCCGGTCACCGGAGGTACCTCGATCGAGGTGCAGTTCGCCGGCCGCGGCGTGACCGCGCAGTCCGGCGGCATCGTGCCGGTCTCGTAGGCGACGTTGCCGATCTGCGTCGTGCCGGCCGGGATCGGATCGACCACGCGCACGACCACGGTCAGGGTCAGCGTGCCGTTCGCCGGCACCGTCAGTCCGCTCCAGCTGACCACGCCGGCGGCGAACGTGCCGCCGTTGTCGGCGGAGACGAAGCTCGTGTTCGCATCGAGCGGATCGGTGACGCCGTAACCGGTCACCGCGCTGCCGCCGGCATTGCTCAGCACGATCGTGTAGGTCAGCGATTCGCCCGGCGCGGCCAGGCCGTCGCCGTCCGCGTCGGCGACCGACTTGGCCAGCGTCACCGCGCCTTCGGTCGGCACGATCACGCACTGCGGCCCGGCCGGTGGGCACGACGGCGGCGTGGTGCCGGTTTCGTAAGCGACGTTGGCGACGTGGGTGATGCCCGCCGGCAGCGGATCGGCGACCTGCACGATCACCGTCAGCACCAGCGAACCATTCGCCGGCACCGTGAGTCCGCTCCAGGTGACCATGCCGCCCGAGGCGACGCCGCCGTTGTCGGCCGAAACGAACGTGGTGTTCGGATCGAGCGCGTCGGTGACGCCGTAGTGGGTCGCGTCGCTGCCGCCGGTGTTGCTCAGCGTGATCGTGTAGGTCAACTGCTCACCCGGTTCGGCCACGCCCGGCAGCGCGCCGCTCTCGCCGGTGAGCGCCTTGACGATCGCCACCACCGACGGCGTCGGCGTGCTCGTGCAGTTCGGCGGCAGCGGCGTGACGCTGCAATCCGTCGGCGGGCCGATGGTCGGGTCGTAGGCGACGTTGCCGATCGCGGTCACGCCGGCCGGGATCGGATCGGTCACGCGCACCGTCACGGTCAGCGTCAGGTTGCCGCCGGCCGGCACGGTGAGGCCGTTCCATTCGACGTTGCCGCCGACCTGGGTGCCGCCGTTGTCCGCGGAGACGAAAGTGACGTTCGGATCGAGGCGGTCGGCGACGCGCTGGTCCAGCGCCGGCGCCGTGCCGTTGTTGCTCAGCGTGATCGTGTAGGTCAGCTGCTCGCCCGGCTCGGCCACGCCGGCCGCGCTGCCGTTCTCTCCGGTCAGCGCCTTGGCGATCGTCACCTGCGGCGTGCCGGTGCAGGTGGCCGCATCGCCGCTGGCGCTGCCGCCGAGCACGGCGCTGTTGCGCAGGCCGCCGCTCTTGTTGGCGCAGTCGTCGGCCAGGTCCGCGTCAGTCAGCGTGAACGTCACCGTGTAGGTGTAGGTCTCCACGCCCGCCGCGGCGATCGTCTCGCCGGTCACGATCGTGCCGCCCGTCGCCGTCAGCGTGCCCAGGGTCGTCGCCAGCGGATCGGGGCCGGCGTGCGTGACCGCACTGACCGCGTCCACCGTGGCACCGGCGAAAGCAAACGCGTCCGAAAGGTCGTAGCTGCCGCCGGCGGCGCCGATGTTGCTGATCGCCACCGTGTAGGTGATCGCGTACTGGTTCGCCGTGCCGGTCGGTACCGGACCGGTCGCGGTCTTGATCACCGCGATGTCCGGCACGTCGCTGCAGGTGCCGACCTGGCCGCTGGAGCTGCCGCCGAGCTCGGCCTGGTTCCTCAGGCCGCCGCCGCCGGTGCAGAGGCCGACCCCGTTCACGTCGTCGATCGTGAAGGTCACCGTGTAGGTGTAGCTCTCGCTGGCGCCCGCGGCGATCGTCTCGCCGGTCACGATCGTGCCGCCGGTCGCCGTCAGCGTGCCGAGCGTCGTCGCCAGCGGATCGCTGCCGCCGTGCTGCACGGCGCCGACCGAGACGACCGTGACGCCGCCGAAGGTGAACGTGTCGGCGAGATCGTAGGTGCCCGGCAAGCTGCCGTCGTTCTGCACGTTGACCCGATAGGTCAGGCGGTACTCGTTCGGGTTGCCGGTCGGCACCGGACCGCCGGCGCTCTTGCCGATGCTCACCGCCGGCGCACCGGTGCAGGTGGTCGACTGCCCGCTCAGCGAGCCGCCGAGTTCGGCCAGGTTGCGCAGGCCGCCGGACGGATCGACGCAATCCTGCGCCATCGCCGCATCGGTCACGGTGTAGGTGACCGTGTACGTCCAGGTCTCGGTGCCGCCCGCGGCGACGCTTTCGCCAGTGACGATCGTGCCGCCGACAGGCGCGGCGAACGTGCCGAGCGTGCCGTCCTGCACGTCGCCGGTCGACGAAGCGTACGCCGGCGCGCTGATCGCGTTCACCGTGGCGCCGTTGAACGTCAGCGCGTCGGTCAGATCGTAGATGCCGCCCAGCGTGCCGCTGTTGGTCACGTCGACGGTGTAGGTCAGCGTGAACTGGTTCGGCGTACCGGTCGGAACCGGCGCGGCCGCGGTCTTCACGACGCTGACGCTCGGCGCGCCGGTGCAGGTGCCGGCTGCCGGGGCGCCGGCGGACGCGCCGCCGAGCAGCGCGCGGTTGCGCAGACCGCCGGAAGGCGACGCACAATCTGCCGCGACGTCGGCGTCGTCCACCGTGTAGGTCACGGTGTAGGTCCAGGTCTCCGAACCCTGCGCGCCGATACGCTCGCCGGTCACGATCGTGCCGCCGGCCGGAGGCGTGAACACGCCCGGCACGCCGTCCTGCACCTCGCCGCTCGACGAGGCATAGGCCGGCGCCGTCATCGCGTTGACGGCGGCGCCGTTGAACGTCAGCGCATCGGCCAGATCGTAGGTGCCGACGCTGCCGCCCGCGTTGCGCACGGTGACGACGTAGGTCAGCGCGTACTGGTTCGGCACGCCGGTCGGCGTCGGCGTACCAGCCGACTTCGCGATGAACACCATCGGCGCGGTCGGCACGACGACGCACTGCCCGCCCGCCGGAGGACACGGCGGCGGCGTGGTGCCGGTCTCGTAGGCGACGTTGCCGATCTGCTGCACGCCGGCCGGGATAGGATCGGCCACCTGCACGACCACGGTCAGGGTCAGCGTGCCGTTCGCCGGTACGGTCAGGCCCGCCCAGGTCACCGCACCGGCGGCGGCCGTGCCGCCGTTGTCGGCGGACACGAACGTGACGTTCGGATCCAGCGTGTCGGTGACGCCGTAGTTCAGTGCCGGCGTGCCACCGCTGTTGGTCAGCGTGATCGTGTAGGTCAGCTGCTCGCCCGCTTCGGCCTGGCCGGCCAGGCTGCCGCTCTCTCCACTGAGGGTCTTGATCAGCGTGACGTTCGCCGGCGCGAGTGCCGGTGTCACTTCCTCGCAATCGTTCGGCGCGACCGCGCAGTCGACTTCACCCGGAATGGCGACGGTATTGGTGATCGGGGCGCCGGTGAGTGTCGCGCCCACCTGGACCGTGAAGCTCAGGTCAGCGCTGGCGCCGGCCGCAACGTTGAACGTCGAGGTATTGCCGCACGAGGATCCGGCTGCGGCAGCGGCGCAGGTGAAGCTGTCGCCACCGGTGTGGGTGGTCTGGGCCGGTACGGTTTCGACCACGTCGCCGGCGAACAGGGTTGCCACGGCGCCGCCCGAATTGGTGACCGTGAGGGTGTAGGTCAGCGTGTCACCGGGCGACACGGCGGCCGGCGGCACATACGGAGCGCCATTCACGGCGGTCAGGGTCTTGGTGACCGACAGCGCGGAATCCGACCGCGCCGGGAAGACGCAGGAGGCAAGATCGCGGGACGCGTTCGCCGTGGTGTCGGACAGATGGACGATGACGCCCGTCGCCGGATCGTATTGGTAGTAGGCGCTCGGCGAGGGCGCGTTGTTGGCGAGAATCAGCGTGCCGTCGTCGGCGAAGGCGATGCCGGCCCAGCCGATCGTGCTCGGCGAACCGCCGAGCAGCGGACGCGTCTGGCGCACGGCCGGGAACGGCGAGCTGCCGCTCAGGTCGAGGTGGTAGAGATCCTGGCCGACCGCCAGCCAGGCCCTGCCGCTGCCGTCGAAGGCGATGTCCCCGGAACCGACGTCGGTCGGCGCATGGTCGTAGTTCACCACACCGATCGAGGTCACGGTGTAGCCGAAGGCGGAGGACGACTCCACCTTCCACACCTCCGGGTTCGACCCGGAACCCAGCAGGTAGCCGGTGCCGTCCGCGTTGAATCCGCCACGCGGGAAATCGGGCGAAACGAAGGGGCCGAACGCCACGTACCAGCCGCCGTTGGCGGAGTCGTAGGCCCACAGGGTGGACTCGGTGCCGCTCGACCGCTGAATCATCAGCAGGCGGTTGCGCAGCGGATCGAGCATGAGGGCATTGAGGTTGCCCGACACCGTGGCCGGAAGCAGCGGCAGGAGCGCGTCGGACGTCGTGCCCGGCGGCGTGTAGCCGTAGATGCCGACGCCGTTGACGAGGTTGAAGACCTGCGCCGGGTCGCCGGCCGCCGGACAGAACGCGAACGCCGGCGGGCCGCTGGAAACCCACGAAACCGCGGCGGAGTCGGTGACGCGGGAGGTGCTCGGCGCGACGATCGTCAGGGTCTGGGCATGGCTGTCGGCGGTGGCGACACCGCCCGCGGTCTCCGGAACGGAGACGATGTTTCCGGAGATGCCCGAGCCCGCCGCAGAGACGGTGACGGTTGCCGAGCCCGCCGCGGTGACCGCGGTGAGATCGATGTAGATGTCCTGCCCGTCGGTGACCGCTGCGGTGTCGATCGCCGTGCCGCCGGCATCGGTCAGCGTGTAGCCACCCGTCACCGAAACGCTGGCAATCGGCTGGTTGGTGCTGACCGTGAACGGGCCGACCAAGGTGCCTGCGGTCTGCGCGCCACCCGGAGCAACGATCGTGGCCGTACTCTGAAGCTCGGCAGGGGTCATGCCGCTGCTGGCGTTCGCTCCATTGACGAGGTACCAGTAGGCCGTCTCCGAGTCCGGCGTCGACCAGCTCCAGGAAGCGTCGAAGTTCAGATCGGTGTAACGCCAGATCGCGTACTGACCCGCCTCGATGGCGTCATTCGCCGAGATCCCGGGAGCACCGGCCGCGGTGCCGAAGTCGGACAGACTCAGGTAGGGATAGCTGTGCGCCAACACCCAGAGCACTTTTGCCTGGATCGCGGCACTGGTGAAGTAGTTGCTGCCCAGGTACGACGGCGGCGCTTCGAGCGTCGCAGTCCGGAAGGTCCCCAGGGGGACGTCGTGCTCGACGCAGTAGCCCCAATAGTCCGGAGTGCCGAGATTGCCGATGTCAGGCGGCGTGTCGGTGAAGATGCCTACCAGGGCGCTCCCGCTGTAGCCCTCCATCTTGTGTGCGACATAGACCGAGTCGCCCACGCCGGGTTCGGCGGCAGAAGCCGGGCTCAACGGCAACCATGATGCGACCGCCATCGTCACTACGACCCAAGCGGCGGCAGCCGACGCCAGCCGCTTACGCCAACGCAACAAAGCAGTGTTCATAGCGATCATC
Organism: Dokdonella ginsengisoli; assembly: GCF_042652785.1. Classification (NCBI taxonomy): domain Bacteria; kingdom Pseudomonadati; phylum Pseudomonadota; class Gammaproteobacteria; order Lysobacterales; family Rhodanobacteraceae; genus Dokdonella; species Dokdonella ginsengisoli. The sequence continues at coordinate 199,065 of NZ_JBHSHD010000010.1, forward strand.
CCCTTAAATGCTGTAGCAGAAAGACAGAAGCGGGGTCGGAGTACCTGATTCGACCCGTTATTCCTCATCGCACGACGAGCAGCCACGGATGGACACGGACTGATCGCCGCGCCCGTGTAGAAGACGCGTGAAGAGCGGAACCGCATGGGTTTGCATTGCTCATGCAAAGGCCCGGCACAAAAAATCACGACGCCATCGCCGACGCCCTCGCTCCCGTCCGGCGGACGTTGACGAACGACGCATCGATCGAAAGGTCAAGGCGACACCGCTCGTGCCTGCTCCTCGCTGGCGTCCCTATCTCGCAAAAGAGCGACGAATCCGGACAAGGCTCTCTTCGCGCACCGTCGATCGCGGGAGCGCCCGACATCATCGAAAAGGTCACCCAGGGTCGGCAGCCGGTCGGATTCGCCGTGAAATCGCTGAAGCGATTCCCGCCGCTGGATTGGGACAAGCAGCGGCGTCTCTACTGCATGTCGCGCTGAGCGAAGCCGGCTTCTTGAGTCGAGTTCGCGCGTCTGTGCGACTGGCAAGTAGCAGTCACCCGGCACTAAACCGCGCGGCATTGCAGAGGGTAGAAAAGGGAACCGGGCTCGCAAATCGGCCGCGAGAGACAGCGGGCCAATTTCAGAGAATGGCGCGGGGAAGGCTGGAAAGAGTCCGGCCGCGATCGCGGAAATCTCAGGATTTCAGGCATAAAAAAAGCCGGCTTGGAGATCGACTCCAAGCCGGCGGGTATATGGCGGAGCGGACGGGACTCGAACCCGCGACCTCCGGCGTGACAGGCCAGCATTCTAACCAGCTGAACTACCGCTCCGCGCTCGATTGATGTGCAGCGATCCGCGGTGGCGGATATGAAAAACCCCGCGGCGATGCGGGGCGTTTCGTGGGCGTAGATGGCGGAGCGGACGGGACTCGAACCCGCGACCTCCGGCGTGACAGGCCAGCATTCTAACCAGCTGAACTACCGCTCCGCGTTGTCTCTACTGCCGGACACATCCCGTGTCCCTTGCTGCGACCGAACCTCCGGTTCGGTTTCCGCCCAACACTTTATGGCGTCCCCAAGGGGATTCGAACCCCTGTTACTGCCGTGAAAGGGCGGTGTCCTAGGCCTCTAGACGATGGGGACGCTTAGGAAAACCGTACTGCGTGAAGCGACTGCCTGAGGCAGGTGAAACCGTGAATCTGGTGGAGCCAGCCGGGATCGAACCGGCGACCTCTACAATGCCATTGTAGCGCTCTCCCAGCTGAGCTATGGCCCCGGGAAAGACGCGGGAGAATAGTGATCCGACTCGCTTTCGTCAACTAACTGACCGAACTTTTTCGCATGCGCGCGAACAGGCCGCGCTGGGAGGCCTCGGCGGCGGGGGCCGGCGAGACTTCGACGTAGCCGATGGCGTGGTAGGCGTTGACGAAATCGGCGACGTCGGCGGCAGTGGCGCTGCTGTGGCCGGCGATCTCCTCCAGGGTAGCGGCTTCGCGCAGCATCGCGGTGGCGATGCGGAAGTGCTTGGGGAATTCGCGCTCGCTCGGCGGCCAGGCCGAGAGCTTGTAGCGGGCGGCGGGATCGAGGCGGGCGTCGAGCTGGCCGGCACCGCGCAGCAGATGGGCCAGCCAGATCAGGCGCGAATAGGGCTGGGCGGCGAGGTTCGCGGTGGCGGCGTCGAATTCGTCCGTGGTCACGGGGCGGACCGCTTCCGCGGCGACGGGCTGCGAGCACCAGCCGGCGAGCGACTTCAGAGTGCCCTCGGCGTACCAGCTGCGCGCAGCGGGATCGAGCACCAGTGCCGGCCGTCCTTCGGCGGCGAGCCGGACCCGGCCCGCGGCGGCGGCCGGGCCTTCGAGCAGGTCCAGCAACGATGTCGGCGCCGGCGCCGGTTGCGCGGCGACGGGCGGCGGGGCGGTCTCTTCGGCGGGCTCGGGCTCGGCGGCCGGCGAGGCGGCGGAGAGCAGGGCGCCGGCCCGGTTCAGCAGCGCGGCGAGATCGGCGGCGAGCACCGGCTTGGCCAGACAGAGTTCGCCGCGGTAGGCCTCCGGCTGCGAGGCGCAGGCGGCGACGAGGCGGCCGTTCGACCGCTCGCGCAGCCAGTCCATGTGGCCGTACACCGATTCGGTGTCGATCAGCAGCAGGTCGGCGACGGCCCGCTCGGCGACGCGCCAGCGGCCCTGGAAGCGCTGCGGCTGTTCCTCCAGCAGGGCGGTGATGCGCGCGCGCAGCGGCTCGTCCGCTCCGACGATGCAGAAGGTGTGCGTTCTCGTCTTGATCATCCGCGTTCCGCTGGTCCGGGCGGGCAGGATGAGAGCAAGGATTGTGCCGCAGGGCAATCGCCGCCCGCGCGGCTTGCGCGCCGCCGCCGGCTGCGAAAACTGACGCCGGTTGTCAGACTTGGACAGCCGTCTCCTCGACGGCCGGGCTTTGTTCCCTTTGCTGCAGATTCCACAAGTGAGCGTAGCGGCCGCGCTCGGCCAGGAGCTGTTCGTGGGTGCCGCGTTCGACCACGCGGCCGTGCTCGAGCACGAGGATCTGGTCGGCGTGGACGATCGTCGACAGCCGGTGCGCGATGATCAGCGTGGTGCGGTGCTCGGCGATCTCGGCCAGCTCGCCCTGGATGATCTTCTCGGTGCGCGTGTCGAGCGCGCTGGTGGCTTCGTCGAAGACCAGGATCGCCGGGTTCTTCAGCAGCGTGCGCGCAATCGCCACGCGCTGCTTCTCGCCGCCGGAGAGCTTCAGGCCGCGCTCGCCGACGGTGGTCTCGTAGCCCTGCGGCAGCGATTCGATGAAGGCGTGCACGTGCGCGGCGCGCGCCGCGGCGAAGATCTCCTCGCGGCTCGCGTCCGGCCGGCCGTAGGCGATGTTGTAGTAGATCGTGTCGTTGAACAGCACGGTGTCCTGCGGAACGATGCCGATCGCCGCACGCAGGCTGTCCTGCCGCACCTCGCGGATGTCCTGGCCGTCGATCGTGATGCGGCCGCCGCCGACGTCGTAGAAGCGGAACAGAAGCCGCGCCAGGGTCGACTTGCCGGCGCCGGTGGTGCCGACCACGGCGAGCGTGTGGCCGGCCGGGATGCGGAAGTCGACGCCGCGCAGGATCGGCCGCGCCGCGTCGTAGGCGAAGTCCACCTGCTCGAAGCGCACCTCGCCGCCGCGCACCGCCAGCGGTGGTGCGTCCGGCGCGTCCTCGACCTCGCGCGCCTCGGCCAGCAGGCCGAACATGCGCTCGATGTTGATCAGCGCCTGCTTCACCTGGCGATAGACCATGCCGAGATAGTTCAGCGGCACCGACAGCTGCAGCAGGAACGCGTTGACCAGCACGAAGTCGCCGAGCGTCATCGTGCCGGCGACGACGCCGGCCGCGGCGCGCCACAGCAGCAGGGTCAGGCCGACCGCGACGATGCCGGCCTGGCCGACGTTGAGCACGGCCAGCGTCTTCAGGCTCCTGACCGTGGCTTCCTCCAGCTTGATCAGGCTGGCGTCGTAGCGCGCGAACTCGTGCCGTTCGTTGCCGAAGTACTTGACCGTCTCGTAGTTCAGCAGCGAATCGACCGCGCGTTCGTTGGCCTCGGTGTCGGCGGTGTTCGCCGCGCGGTACCAGCGCATGCGCCATTCGGTCACCGCGAAGGTGAAGACGATGTAGGCGACGAGGGTCGCCAGCGTGATCGCGGTGAAGGTCCAGTCGAAGCGCGCGATCAGGATGCCGCAGACCAGCGCGATCTCGAGCAGGGTCGGCAGGATCGTGTAGATGGTCCAGTCGAGCAGGTCGGAGGTGGCCGTCATGCCGCGTTCGACGTCGCGCGCGACGCCGCCGGTGCGGCGGTCGAGGTGGAAGCGCAGGGACAGCGAGTGCAGGTGCTCGAACACGCGCAAGGTGATGTTGCGCGAGGTGCGCGCGAGCACGCGCGCGAACACGATCTGGCGCAGCTCCTGGAACAGCGACGTCGACAGCCGCAGCGCGCCGTAGGCGAGCAGCAGGCCGAGCGGGACCAGCAGCGGCGCCGGCGCCAGGTCGAGCCGGTCGATCAGGTCCTTCATGACCAGCGGCACGCCGACGTTGGCGAGCTTGGCCGCGACGAGCAGCAGCAGGGCGGCGGCCACGCGGCGGCGATAGCGCCACACCTCGGGCCAGAGGCGGCGCAGCACGGACAGCGTATGGGTCGGGGCGGAAGGTCGTGTGTTCATGGACGATTCGGTGCTCGCCTGCAGATGCGGCCGGTCGCGCGTTTAACAATCCGGTCGCAGGCCGGGGCGCTATGATGCAGTCCCTTTCGTCGACAGGAGAAACGATCATGCGCCCGATTTCGTTGCTTGCCGCGGCCCTGCTGCTGGGCGGCGGTTCCGCGATGGCCGCGCAGGACGCCGGGCACCCGGCCTCGCACGCGGCTCCCGCCGCCGGAACCGGCATCGTGCGCGAGAAGGCGCCCAAGGGCGCGAAGGTGTTCTTCGTCGAGCCGAAGGACGGCGCCACGGTCGGCCGCGAGGTCAAGCTCAAGTTCGGCGTCGAGGGCATCGAGATCAAGCCGGCCGGCGACACCACGCCGAACACCGGCCATCACCACCTGCTGATCGATGCCAAGGAACTGCCGCCGCTGGACATGCCGATTCCGGCCGACGCGACGCACAAGCACTACGGCAAGGGCCAGACCGAGGACACGATCACGCTGGAACCGGGCACGCACACCTTGCAGCTCGATTTCGGCGACACCCGCCACGTGCAGTTCGATCCGCCGATCGTGTCGGAGAAGATCACGATTCACGTGAAGTAAGCGCGCCGTTCGCCGCCCCCGCAGGGGCGGGCTTTTCTCCCTCTCCCGCGAGCGAGAGGTGAAAGCCGATGAGGCTTTCCGGATGGGAGCTTTGCTTTCCGGATGGAAGCTCTCTCCCTCTCCCGCTTGCGGGAGAGGGCCGGGGTGAGGGGAGTCGGAGGCAGGCATCACACAGTCGAGCAACCGTCCCTGGCGCGCTCACCCATCGGCATCCATGCCTCAGCCTCGACCTCTCCCGCGAGCGGGAGAGGTGGCAGCAGACGATCAGTCGATCGCCTCGTCCAGCATCAGCGCGCGTGCGTAACGCACCGGCGGCGATCCGAACGACAGCACGGTGTCGCTGTAGCGGCGCAGCACGAAGCCGTCGCCCCAGCGCTGCTTGGCGTCGCCGTACAGGTCCAGGTGTTCCTGCCAGCCGACGAAGTAGGTCGGCAGCTGCGCCGAGGTCAGCTGCGCGCGCGTCCACTTGCCGGCCGCCTCGCGCTCCTCCTGGAAGGTCTGCACCGTCATCAGCTTCATCGCGTCCTTGCGCGTCATGCCGTCGACGTGGATCGCCTGGTCGAGGATCGCGTTGGCGATCGCACGCAGGTCCCACTTCAGGTGCACGAGGCGGTACAGCGGGTCGCCGTCGAGATAGCCTTCGTCGGCCATGACTTTCTCGGTGAACACCGCCCAGCCCTCGATGAACGGGCCGGACGAGAGCACCGCGCGCAGCACCGACGGATACTTGTTGGAGTGCCACAGCTGCAGGTAGTGGCCGGGCATCGCCTCGTGGATGGTCAGTTCCTCGATCGAGCGCGTGTTGTATTCGCGCAGGAAGGAATCGACCTGCTTCTTGGTCCAGTCCTTCGGGATCGGCGACACCGCGTAGAAGGTGTCGAGATTCTTGTCCAGCGGGCCGGGCGAATCGCAGTAGGCGAGGGCGACGCCGCGCTGGAACTCCGGCATCGGGATGATCTTCAGCGGCGCGTCGGGCAGGCCGACGATGTCCTTGGCGCGCACGAACTCGGTCGCGCGCTGCAGCGCGGCTTCGGCCGTGGCGATGACCTGGTCGCGCTTGGGACGATCGGCGTAGGCGAGTTCGAGCGCGGCCTGGATCGCCTTCTGCTGCTGCGCCGGGGTCGGATTCTCCGGCAGCGGCGGCGCCTTGCGCTTGCCGGCGAGGACCTTGCGCGCGATGCCGTACATCTCCTCGCGCGTGCTCTTCAGCGCCGCTTCGGCGCGCTGGCGGATGTCGGCGCGCGTGAGCGGCGAGTTCAGCGCGAAGGCGAGCTTGGCGTCGTAGAGGTCGGCGCCGATGCGGAAGTCGCCCTTGGCCTTCGGCACCAGCTTGCGGTCGATCCAGGTCTGGTTCTGCGCGACGGCCTTGCGCAGGCCGGCGATGGCCGCTTCCAGGCGCTTGCGCTCGGCGTCGGGCAGTTCCTTGGCATGCGGCGCGATCAGGCCGTCGACGAGGCTGAGCACGCCCTTGTTCTGCTTCGACACGGTCTCGGCGTGGATCTTCGGCACGCGCGCCGGATCCAGGTTCGCCTGCATCTGCTCGAACAGGCCGGGCAGCTTCTCCATGCGCGCGGTGGCGGCACGCAGGCGGTCCGGCAGCGGCGCGAATTCACGCGCCATCAGGCTGTACAGGGCGCCGCCGGCGAGCTGGCTGTAGACCATCGGATCCCAGGCCCAGCTCTGCAGCGTCTCGCTGCTCCAGATGTCCGAGCGCAGCTGGTTGTGCAGGATGCTGTAGTCGACCTGGTTCGCGCGCGAGAGCTTGCTGCGGTCGATCTGTTCCAGCTCGGCGAGCATGCCGCGCGAGAACTCCAGGCCGCGCTGGCGGCCTTCCGCACTGAGGTCGTCCAGTTCGGCGTCGTAGCGGTGATCGCCGATCTGCGTCGCACCCACCGGCGCCAGCTTGAAATAGCCGTCGAGCCAGCGCTGCGAGAGGTCGGCGAACGCGGCGTTGGCCGCCTCGGCCGCGGCGATCGCGGGGTCCGGCGGCGCCTTGCGCGGCGATGCGCTGCAGGCGGCGAGCAGGACGAGAATGGACAACAGGCGCAGCAGGCGGAACATCGGCAACCTCCCCGTGAGCGCGGCGCGAGCGGCCGCGCGCGGACTTTATCCCACCGCCCGCACGGCGTGCATGCCCTGCGTCACGGACGCAGGCTCAGCGCGCCGGCGCGAGATCGATCGAGTAGGTCGCCTTGCCGTCGCCGCTGTCCTCGATCTGGCGGATGCCCTTCAGGCCGGCGGCCTTGGCCAGATCGAGCTTGCCGGCGGCCGAGGTAAACACCACCGGGCCGGCGGTCTTCACCGGCGCGAAGCGCCAGCTGCGGTCGGCGCCGTCCTGCTTGCGCACGAGGTGCTTGCGCTGCTTCACCCACTCGATCAGCGCGTCGCGGTTCGCGTCCGGCGCGGACAGCACCACGTTGCTGCCGTCCAGGCCGGGGAAGTGGCCGCCGCCGCTGGCGCGGTAGTTGTTGGTGACGACGATGAACGGCTGCGCGTCGGCGACCGGCTTGCCGCGATGGCGCAGGCCGCGGATGCGCGAGCCTTCCGGCTGCGTCACGTCGATCTCGTAGCGCAGCTCGCCCTGCAGCACGTCGAAGTTGTAGCCGACGAACTTGCGGTTGATCAGCTCCTGCGGCGCGGTGGCGGCGGGGTCGATGCGGTTGAAGCGGCCGGCGGAACGTTCCAGCCACGCCTTCAGGCCCTTGCCGTCGATCTTCACCGCGGTGAGCGTGTTCGGGTACAGGTACAGGTCGGCCGCGTTGCGGATCGCCAGCGGGCCGGCCGGGATGTCGGTGTAGTCGGCCGGGCCGCCGAAGCCGCCCTTGAACGGCGCGGCCGCCGACAGCACCGGCACGCCGGCGTACTGCGGCAGGTTCCTGGCGACGTAGCGCTCAACGTAGTCGCGCTGCGCGCTGTTGACCGGCTGCAGCGCGCTGACGTCGCCGACGTCGGCGAAGTAGGTCGTCATCGCGAAGTCGCTGTCGCCGATCGGCGTGGAGACGTAGCGGATCGTGGCCTGGTGCACGTCGTCGACGAGGCGCGCGATCTCGGCGTCGGGCTCGACGAAGCTGCCGTCGGCCTTCTTGATGCTGCGCACTTCCGAATGCGTGGCGGCCGGATCGATCTGCCAGCGGCCGTCCTTGCGCACCAGGGCCAGCTCGATCACGCCCAGGCCCTTGCCCCAGAAGCTGCCCATCACGGCCGGCTTGCCGTGCACGAAGCCGCGCTGGTTGTCGACCTCGGGCATGCTGGCGAAGCGCGACTTCGCATTGCCCGGATCGGGGAACGCCGCGTGCGAGTGGCCGAGCAGCAGGGCGTCGATGCCGGGTTCCTGCGCGAGGTACCAGTTGGCGTTCTCCATCGCGTCGCTGTAGGGCGAGGCGTCCAGTCCGCCGTGCGAGATCGCCACGACCAGGTCGGGATTGCGCTCGCGCAGCCTGGGCAGGTATTCGCGCGCTGCCTCGACCAGGCCCTTAGTGGTGAGCTTGCCTTCGAGGTTGCGCTTGTCCCACTGCAGGATCGGCGGCGGCGTGAAGCCGAGCAGGCCGATGCGCACGTCGTCCTCGCCGCTGCGTCCGTCCGCGGCACGGTACTTCAGCTTGCTGTCGACCCAGCCGAAGGGCGCGTAGATCGGCTGGCCGTCGCGCGCGCTGAACACGTTGGACAGCACCAGCGGGAAGTTCGGCCCCTTGCACTTTTGCGCCGGAACGCCGTCGACGTTCATCGGGTTCTTCGTGACCTGTGCCAGGAACGGCAGGCCGTAGTTGAACTCGTGGTTGCCGACCGTGCCGCCGTCGTAGCCGAGCGCGTCCATCGCGCGGTACATGGCCAGTTCCTCGTCGCAGCCGATCGGCTTCACCAGCGCCTGGTAGTCGGCCAGGGCCGTGCCCTGGATGGTGTCGCCGGCGTCGAACAGCAGCGAGTTCTGGTACTGCGCGCGTGCCTGACGCACCAGGGTGGCGAGCCGCTCGAAGCCGAGCGAGGGATCGTCGGCGAGCTGGTAGTAGTCGTAGCTGCGGATGTTGGAATGGACGTCGGTGGATTCCAGCAGGGCCAGGGTCGCGCGCGCACCCTCGGGCACCTCAGCTTGCGCCGGTGCGGCGGCCGGCTTGCCCGCCGGCGGCGCCGACGCGCAGGCGGTCAGGGCGGCGGCCAGCAGCAGGGACAGCGGCACGAGGCGGTCGCGCGACGGGAATCGGGTCATGGCAGGGCTCGGAGCGGAACGGAGAACGCCCATTCTGCCTGATGCCGCGTGACGGTATTACTGAAGACGAGGCGGCTTCGATCCTTCCCGTGAGCGGGAGAAGTGGACGTACGGCACCGGGTTCACACGGCGCGGCGAGCGCAGTTCCCCCTCTCCCGCTTGCGGGAGAGGGCTGGGGTGAGGGCGAGCCTGAAACGATGCTTCGGTTTCCCCTCACCCGACGCGCTGCGCGCGTCGACCTCTCCCGCGGACGGGAGAGGCGAACTCCGCCGTCGCCTAGAACTTCACCGCCGCCTCGACGCCCCACAGCCGCGGCGGCGTGATGCCGGCGCTGGTCGTGCCGAGCACCGAGGTGCTGATGTTGTTGAGCCCGGTGACGTAGCGCTTGTCGAACACGTTGTTGACGAACACCGCGAAGCTCCACGGCACGTTCGGCGAAGACCAGCCGACGCGGAAGTCGGCGCGCGTCTGGCGGTCGCCGGTCTTGAACGGCAGGCCGCGGATGCAGCTGCCCTGCAGGGCCGAGTCGTCGTTGCAGCGCGCCTTGCCGGTGAACGCGCCCTGCAGGGTGAAGGCGAGGTCGCCGTGCACGACGTCGTGCAGCACGTAGTCGATGCCGAGCATGCCCGACCACAGCGGCAGGCCGGTGGCCTGGCCGGAGAGGTCGCGGCCGTCGGAGGTCGTGTACTTCTTGTAGGTCTGGTTGATGTAGGCCGCGGCCGCGGTCAGGCGCAGGCTTTCGGTCGCCTGCCAGCGCGCCTCGAACTCCAGGCCCTTGGCTTCCTGGTCGCTGGGGATGATCTGGTACTGCGGCAGGTCCTCGCCGCTGCCGCCGCCGTTGGAGACCAGGGTCAGGTTCGGCAGGTTGGAATACTTGTAGTAGTAGACCGAGGCGTTGAACAGCAGCTTGTAGTCGGGGAACCAGCTCTTGATGCCGGCCTCGTAGTTGCGCACCGTCTGCGGGCGGTACACCGAGGCGACCTCGAGCGCGTTGAAGCCGCCGGCCTGGTAACCCTTGGTGGCGGAGGCGTACAGCATCACGTCGGGCGTCAGCTTGTAGTCGAGCACCACGCGCGGGCTGGTGTCGGTCCAGCTGCGGTTCAACGAGACCGGATGATGCAGCGTGGACGGCGTGACGAAGTAGATGTTCTGCTGGAACGTCTCGATCGGCACGCCGAGCGCGTCGAGCAGGCCGAGCGACTGCAGGCTGAGCAGGGTCAGGTCGAGCTGGTCGGCGATGCGCGGCGGCGTGTACCAGCTGAAGTCGCGCTCGTCGCGCGTGAAGCGCACGCCGGTGGTCAGGTTCAGGCGGTCGGTGAGGTGCCAGATCACGTCGCCGTAGATCGCCGCCGCCTTGGCCACGCCGCGGTTGTTCATGTTCTCCTGCCACGGATCGCCGAGCAGGGAATACTGGAAGCCGGCCGCCTGCAGGCCCTGGGTCAGCGGTCCGTACAGGCCGCCCGGCGCGATGCCAAGATTGCCGAGCAGGGTGTCGATGCTGTCGGTGAACAGGTTGATCTGGCTGGTCTGGCGGCCGTCGTCCTTGTACCAGCTGATGCCGCCGACCCAGTCGGCGAGATCGGTCTTGCCGGCGAGCTTGAATTCCTGCGACCAGGTCTTGTGCCGCTCGATGTTGACGTCGTCGAGGTACAGGTACAGGCGGTTGGTGCCGTCCTGGTCGGCGCGGTTGAACGTGTGGTAGCGCTGGAACGAGGTCAGCGAGGTCAGGTCGCCGAACGGCAGCGGATGCTCGACGCGCAGCGTGAACGAGTCGTAGGTGCGCGACTCGCGGTTGTCGATGGTGTCGTTGAACACGGGCGCATCGCGCGGATCGAGGTAGGTGGTGACGTCGGGCGTGGTCGGCGGCAGCTCGGGCCAGTCGGGCAGGCGCGTCACGCCGATCGCCGGGCGCGAGGGCTGCTTCAGGCGCTCGTGTTCCCAGGCGAAGTTGACGACGGTGTCGCCCGGCGCATTCCACTGCAGCTGCGCGCGCAGGCCCCAGTCGTTTTCCTTCTTGTAGCGCTCGCGGCTGGCGGCGTCGCGCAGCCAGCCGTCGCTCTGGATGTCGACGAAGCTGAAGCGCGCGGCGACGTCCTGCGTGACCGGCAGGTTCAGCACGCCGTCGAGATAGCGCTGGCCGTGGTTGCCCAGGCGCGTGCGCGCCTGTGCCTCGAATTCCGAGCCGGGCGCGATGGTGGCGACCGAGATCGCGCCGGCCGCACTGTTGCGGCCGAACAGCGTGCCCTGCGGACCTTTGAGCACTTCCACGCGCTCGATGTCGTTGAACATCAGCAGCGCGCCGCCGGTCTTGCCCATGTAGACGCCGTTCTCGTACACGCCGACCGGGGAGTCGGTGCCGATGCCGAAATCGCTCTGCGAGATGCCGCGCAGGCCGAAGAACGGCTGCGTCGCCTGGTTGCCGTCGACGGAGAGGCCGGGGATGTACATGTCCATCTTCGACAGGTCGGTGGCGGCGAGCTTGTCGATCTGCGCCGCGGTGACGACCTGCATCGCGATCGGCACTTCCTGCACCTGCTGCGTGCGGCTCTGCGCGGTGACCGTGATGTTGCCCAGCTGCTGCATCGCGGCGTCGTCGGCCGCGCTCTGGGCCGCGGCCGGATCCTGGGCGGGCGCGGGCTGTTCCTGCGCGTCGCTCTTGGCGTCCTGCGCGTCGGCGGCGAATGCGATGCCGCCCGTCATCAGCGCGGTCGCGCTCGCGATCAGCGCGGCGCGCACGTGCAGGGCCAGTGGCCTGGTCTGGATTTTCTTCACGGAAGCCTCCCCTTCGTCGTTTTTCAGGCGCCGCAGCTGCCCGGCATTGCGGCGATCCACTGGCGGATCAGGTCGACGCCCTCGCGGTGCGTCGTGTCGCGTCCCATTTCCGGCATCATCACGCCGGGTTCGTCCGAGAGCATGCGATACAGCAGGATGGATTCGTCGGGCTTGCCCGGCACGATGTCGAGCAGGCGGTCACCGGTGCCGCGGCCGGCCGCGACCGGCGGCTTGCACACGCCGAGCCGGCGCAGGTCGGTGGCTGCGCTGCGCAGGTCGAGCGCGGTCGTGTTGGCCGGTCCGGTCGGACTGTGGCACTGGCTGCAGTTGACGTCGAGATACGCGCGTGCGCGGGTGTCGAGCGGCTGCGCCGGATCGTGCCAGTCGGCGTCGCGCGGCACGTCCGCAGCCGGCACGCCGCTCAGGTAACCCTTTTCGCTCCAGGACGCGAGCTGTTCGCGCTTGCCGTCGGCATAGGCGTACTCGCGGTTGAGGTGGCGCGCCTTCGGGCCGAGCGGTTCGAGGCGCTTGGCCTTCACGTTGGCGACGTGGCAGCCGGCGCACTGGTTCTCGTTCGGCACGACGTAGGTGAAGCCTTCGTGCTGGTTCTGGTCGTCGACCAGCTCGAGCGGAATCGCATCGCCGGTGCGCGCCAGTTCCGCCTCGGTCTGCGCCGCATTCCAGACGTAGGGAATCGCTTCCCAGCCCTGTTCGCGGCGCACCAGCAGGCGCGTTTCGATCAGGCGCACCTTTGACAGATCGAGCGCGGCATTGCCCGAACCTGCGGCGAAATCGTCTGCGGTGTCGTAGGTGCGTGCGACCGCCTTGCTGGCGCGTGCTTCGTTCGCCGCCCGCGGGTAGTAGAACGTCTTGCTCAGCACCGTGCCGACCGGGAAGTCGAACGGACCCTCCGCGTCGTATTTCGCCGGCGCGCCCTTGGGCATCCAGACGGTGCGGAACTTGTGCGCGTAGTCGCTGAACAGCGGCGTGTTGAGGTCGTAGGGCACGACGTCGGCGTTCGGCGCGAGCCGGCCGTCGCGTGCCTCGACCAGATGCCAGTCGCTGAGCCTGGGCGGCTTGCCTTCGGCGAAGAAGTGCACCGGCTGCGGCGCGCGCGCGCAGCCGGCGAGGAGGGCGGCGAACGACACGGCGGCGAACAACGTCAAGCGCCTCAGTGCGTCATTCCCGCGAAAGCGGGACTGCGAAGGCAGGAAGCCGAAGCGAACATTCGCGCAGCGAATGGCCCGAAGGGCGAACTGCCGACGCAGTTCGTCATCCATCTTGATCCTGACTTCCGAAGCGAAAGCGAGAATGGATTCCCGCGTTCGCAGGAATGACGGCATGCTGAGGTTCTTTGGAAGCTGCTTCGATCCTGCCACGTGCATCATCAAGCCTTGCCCTTCAACTCGACCGCGGCCAGCTTGGGCAGGTCGCACTGGTATTCGTCCTTGCCGACCTTGGGCTTGTCGAAGCCGTTCGGGCCGTCGACGTTGAGCACCTCGACGTCGCCGTTGCGGATGCAGATGCGCTGCTCGGCCGGGTACTGGCCGTTGGTCATCGCCTTGGTGTCGATGTAGCCGTCCCAGAGCACGTCCGGGAAGTGGCCGTTGAGGCCGAACATCGACACCTTCAGCGCCTTCCAGTCGAGCCCGTCGGGCGAATCGCCGCCGCCGCTGAAGCGGTTGTCGTAGACGTAGATCGACTTCGGGTACGGATCGTAGCCCTCGGTCGGCTTCTTGTCGGCGAAGTTGCTGATGAAGTAGCTGGCGATGATCACGTTGGCGGTACGGTTGTCGCCGATGTCGTTGTCGAAGATCTCCACCTTCGGGTTCGACATGATCAGCACGCCCGTGCCGGCCGGAACGCTCGCCACCGCGGTGCCCTTGGCGGCGAAGTTGCCGAGGTTGTTGGCCGTCACCTTGTTCTTGTACACGCGCGTGTGTTCGCCGTGCAGGGTCAGGTCGGGCATGTTGAAGACGAGGATGCCGCCGGTGTTGCCGGTGGCGACGTTCTCGTAGACGTCGGCGCGCATCGAGTTCTCGATCTCGATGCCGGCGACGTTCTTCTCGGCGCGGTTGCGCCGCACGACGATGTCCTGCGACTGGCCGACGTAGATGCCGGCGTCGCGCGCGGCGAACGAGGAGGAATCCTCGATCAGCACGTTCTTGCACTTGACCGGATAGATGCCGTAGGCGCCGTTGTCCTTGGACGGGCCGGCGGTCCATTCCACGCGCACGTCGCGGATGGTGATGTTCTCGCCGTCGTTGATCTTGAGGCCGTCGCCCTTGGTGTCCTCGATGGCGAGGTGCTCGACGGTGAAGTCGCTGGCGTAGGCGAGGATGCCCTCGGGGCCGGAGACCTGGTTCTTGAACGACAGGACGGTCTTGTCCGAGCCGGCGCCGCGGATCGTCACGCCGTTCGCGCGCAGGGTCAGCACGCGCGTCAGCGAGTGCTTGCCGGCCGGAATCTCGATCACCGTGCCCGGCTTGGCGTCGAGGAACTGCTCCTGCAGTTTCTTCTCGAAGGCCGCCTCGGCGTCGCTCGGAGGCGGCGGCGTGCCTGGGCCGCAACCGGCGGCAAGGGTGCACAGGGCGAGGCTGGCGGCGAGTTTGCGCATGATCGAGTCCCCTTCGACGTTCGACGCGGAAATGTGCGCCGAACGAACGTTTGATGGTAGGGGCCGACGGGCCAACTTGGGGGGCAAAGCGGCCATTCTCGTCTGGCCGCTGGTACCACCCGCCGCCTAGTCGGCGGGTGCGCCGGCATGGCGCAGCGCGGTCGGCGGCGCTCCGGTCCAGCGCTTGAACGCGCGCCGGAACTCGCGCGCGTCGGAGTAGCCGACCTCGCTGCCGATCGCGGCGATGCTCAGCGAGCCGGCGCTGAGCAGTTCCAGCGCGCGCTCGGCGCGCAGCTGGTCGTGGATGTCGCGGTAGACGCGGCCGGCGGTGGCGAGATGGCGGCGCAGCGTGCGCTCGGAGAGGTTGAGGTTCTGCGCGACTTCGCCCAGCGTCGGATGCTCGGCCAGGCGCCGACGCAGGATGCGCTCGACCGAGGCGATGATCTCGCTCTGGCGCCGGATCTGCGCCGCCTGCTCGCGGCAGATCGCCAGCGCCTGCTGCGCGCTGACCGGATGATGCGTCGGCAGGCGCTGCTCCAGCCAGCGCGCGGCGACGATCATGCGATTGCGCGCGGTGCCGAAGCGGACTTCGCAGCCGAACAGCTTGCGGTACCCGGCCGCGTGCGGCGGTGCGGGATAGGTGAGTTCGAGCCGCTCGGGCTTGAACGCGGGACCGACCAGGTTGCGCGCCAGCTGCAGCGTGCTGGCGAACAGCTCCTCGCACAGGAAGACCAGGATTTCCTCGTCCGCGAAGCGCGGCCGCGCCACCAGCGCGACCTCGTGCGCGTTCGGTTCCATCGCGTCGAGCTCCACGTCCATCAGCGCGCCGGTGATGTCGGCGTACTCGACGCCGACCGCGACCGCCTCGCCGAACGTGCGCGAGGTCATCATCGCCAGGCCCATCACGCCGAAGGTGCCGTTGGACTGGTGCGCGCCGACTTCCAGGCCGAAGTCGCTGCGCGGAATCGCGCGCAGCGCGCGCTTGATGATCAGGCTGGCCTGCCGGTACGACACGCGCACCGAGGCGTCGTCGATCTGCGCGCGCGTGATGCCGATGCCGGCGAGCCAGGGCTCGACCGCCACGCCTTCCGCATCGGCGAGCTGCGCGATCACGGCGAGGATCGTGGTCGGAATCACCGCGGCGAGGTAGCGCGCGTCGGACGGCGCGCTGCGTGCGGAGGGTCTGGACGGAACGGGCTGGCGTCCGGCGGCGGCGCGGGAACGGGCTGGCATCATCCACGTGATCCTAGCGGCGCGTCGCTCGCAAGTCGCGACGCGCCGCAAAATTCCGCTTGCAGATCGCCCCCCCAGAAAGCACCACCGATGGGGGCGATGGTGCTTCCGGGGGACGGGCCGCGAGCCGCCGCAAAGGGGCCGTACTAGCGGCGGCGGGCCAACGGGTGACGACGGCAGCGCCCAGCAGCGCCCAGGCCAGCAGCGCCAGGGACCAGAGCGAGTTCAGCGGAACCGGCTCGGTTTCGAGCCGTGCTGGTGACCGTCGCGGACGGCGTGGCGGTGATCGTGTAGGCGAGGCTGCCGCCGACGGGCAGATCGGCGGTCTGGTCGATCGGGGCGCTGCCGCTGGCGGCACGGCGCGCGGCGCCGCCGTTCGCCGTACACGGTGGTTGGCGGCTGGGCCGGTCGGCGGTGGTCGTCGAGGTTCGGGCTGCGGCAGCAAAGGCGTGCGGCCGATTCGATGGGTAAAAATAAAAAAAAGAGTTTTTCACACGGCGCATTCCGGGTTTGAGGCGCACTGCGTTGGGAGTTTTAATCGAATACGATTCGAAGGCTTCGTTAATCTAGTCACTTTCTCCGTGCATTTTTGATAAGACCCACGATCATTTTTTTACTGCTTATAAGGGGTTTTATAAAAACCGCCCCGGGTTATCCTGAGTCACGACACTCGGGGAGCGCCATTCATGCTCAATCTGTTTGCCGGTGGGGAACGCAGGGACGAGCGGGGGCATCCGGAAGATCGGTTACGACGGGGAAATCGGCAGGCCGACTGCGCCGCCCCGGCTGAAGCGGTGGACATCCGATTCGCGATCGGCGCATCGATCCGATGCGACACCGATTCGGCCAATGAAGCAGATGCGCGCGGCGACGTGACGCAAGCCACGAGCCCGGCCGAGTGGTTGCGGAAGATCACGCGCCTGGCGAATGCGGATCACCGCTGGAATTTCGTCGGTCAGAACGAGGCGGCCACGGTCGCCGTGCGGCCACCGCGCGCACCAGGCGTCACTCCGACAAGAGATCGGCGTTGCGAATCGCTCGCCGCAGGCGAGGACGCAAATCACCGAAGCTCTTTTCACGAGACTTTATTCGAGTTGCGTCCGGGCAAATGCATTCGTGAAAACGCCGGCAATGCGGGGCATTGGAGCGGGATTGACGGAGGGGCCATGAGATCGGCGACACAAAAATTTTCCCTGGCGGCAGTGGCGTGGCTGGTCCTGAGTGCGGCGCTCGCGCCCATGCCGGTGCAGGCCCAATCGATTCAACGCTCCTTCCTCAATCCCAGCTTCGAGCAGCCGGTCATCGGCAGCGATGGCTGCCGGGTCTACATGAACCAGAGCAACGTGCCGGGCTGGCGCACCAACCATCCCAACGCGAGTACCGGGGCCGCACCCGCCGGCTGCAACACGACGCCCATGGGTGTCAGCCCCGGCCCGGTCATTGAAATATGGCGCGTTCCGCGTAGCGTCACGGGAGCGCCCGGCGGCGCCCTGGTTCAATCTTCCACGGGGGGAGGCAACAAGCAGATCGCCGAACTGAACGCCCAGGTCGCTTCGCGCCTGTACCAGACCATGTGTCTGATGACCGGCGAAACGATCCGCTGGGGCCTCGCCCACCGCGGGCGCCGACAGACCAACACGATGAACGTGATGATCGCCAATACCCAGGTAGCGCGACTGCAGTCGCCCACCGCAGGCGTGGGCGCCGTGCTCGCGCAAGACGCCAACCAGGGTCCGATCACGCGCACCGCGACCAATATGAATTGGGCGCGCTACACCGGCAGCTTTCTCTACAGCGGCCCGAGCGGCAACACCGACGTGGGCTTTCAGGCCGTTGTCGGCGACAACAACAACCCGGCCGAAGGCAATTTCCTCGACGCGGTGACCTTCGAAGTCGACCCCATGGTGGACTTCCCCAATGGCTCCAGCGCGGACGTGGAGGGCAGCGCAGGCAGCTGGGCGCTGTTGCCCAACCGGCCCCGGTTGCGCATCACCGGCACGGTGCCCGCAGCGGGCCTGAACATCGCGGTCAAGGTGACGGGGGGCACGGCCACCGGACCCGGTGCGGCGGGCACCGACCCCACGCCGGATTTCAGAACCCCCGGCAATGCCTCCGCCTTCACCGTCGCCATTCCGGCCGGCAATTACCAGAACGCCACGTTCTTCGTGCCGATCGAGATCTACGGCGATACCGACATCGAAGCGGACGAAACCATCGTTCTGCAGATCGATCCCGGCAACGGCTACGTGCTCGGCTCCAACACCAATTGCAGCCAGGCCGCGGTCACCCAGTGGACTTACACCGTCCGTGACGACGACAGCGACCTGGTCGTCAGCAAGACCGCCGCCGACGAGCCGCAACTGGTGGAGGGCACGGACGACCAGTTCGACGTTTCCTACACCATCGTCGCCCAGGCGATCGGCCAGGACCGCACCTACAAGATCACCGACACTCCCGCGTTCGACGCAGACGTCACGATTCTGGCCCTGCAGTCGCTCAGCTGCGTGCGCGACAACCCCGCCGATGCCGGTGACACCACCTGCGGCGGCACTCTGCTGAGCCCCATCCCCAACGAAACCGCCGGCCCCTGGGAGCTGAACACCTCGCATGCGCTGCCGGTGGATGCCACCGAAACCTACACCACCACGGTGCGCTTCCGGATCAACCCCGGCGCCAGCGGCAGCGACAGTTGCGGCGGCGGTACCGGTGGCGGCGGACTGTTCAACACGGTGAAGGCAGAAGCGCCGGATGGCCAAGCCCATGAAGCCAGCGCCTGCCAGGACACGCCGCCGCTGGTGTGGCTCAGACTGAGCAAGACCATCGTCGGCCGCGTACTGCCGGGCGACCAGTTCCGCATTCGCGCGTGGGATGGCGGCAGGGATCTCGACCCCGACACGCTTTCTGATCCGGACGATCCCGAATCCCCCGTCATTCCGGGCACCGGCCTCACCACCGGCAGCGGCACCGGTCCCAACCAGTCGCACATCGGTCGCGTGGCCGTATCCGCTGGCGATCTGTTGGAACTTTCCGAATACCTGGTCGGCGATCCCGATGGCAGCCAGCTCAGTGGCCGCTACGCCGTCGACATGGCCTGCACCAATGCCACCGCGGGCTCGCCCACGACGCTGCCCAGCGGCCCCGGCACGCCCGACACCGAATCCAATGAACGCGATTGGCCGCTCTTCCTGCCGGCGGCGGGCGACGACATCGATTGCGTCATCACCAACGCCCCCGATGCGCCCAACCTGCAGTTGGAAAAAACCGCCAGCGCCGGCCCCTGGGTGGTCGGGCAGGGCGGTACCTATACGCTGACGGTGCGCAATGCGGGTACGGGCGACACCGACGCCGCCGTCACCGTAGTCGACGACCTTCCCAGCCAGCTGGTGCCCGACTGGACGGGAACCCACAGCAGTGGCGACTGGAGCTGTACCTACAGCGGCCAGCGCGTCACCTGTACCACCAGTGCCGTGATCGCCGAAGGCGGCAGCAGCCAGTTCACGATGCCCGTCAGAGCCGTTTCGAACGGCTCGGCCACCAATACCGCCGCCGTGGGCGGCGGCGGCGACCCGGTCAACGGCGGTACGCCCGACCCCGGCACCTGCACGGCAGGCGCCGCGCACTGCGGCAGCGCCACGGTGCAGATCAACACCGCGGCAGCCATCACCACGCAGAAGGTGCTCAGCCAGATCAACGGCGAGCCGGCAGCGGCAGGTGCCAGCGTCGAGGCTGGCGACGTGCTGACCTACACCATCACCAGCACCAATACCGGCGAGACCGCGGGCAGCACGTTGCTGACTGACCGCGTACCCGCTGGCACCACGTACACCGGCATCGGCGGCATCGACGATCCGGCCTGGGTCTGCGAAAACGACGAAGTCGTCGCGGGTACCGAGTGCACGCAGACGCAGGCCGTGCCGGCCAACGGCGGCCAGACCAGCAGCACCTTCACCGTCACCGTGGACACGCCGGCCCCGCCGGGCAGCATCGCCAACGCGGTCACCTCGAGCGCGGACGATGACTGCACGGCGTGCAGCACCAGCAACCCGGTTCTGCTGCCGTCGATCAGCCTGGCCAAGACCGTCGGCAGCAGCCCGATGGTGGTGGGGCAGGCCAACAGCTATACCCTGACGGTGAGCAACAGCGGCCAGGCGGTGAACAGCCAGGCCATCGTCGTACGCGACACGCTGCCCGGCACATTGAGCATCGGTACCTTGCCGACGGGTTGCGAGCTGGACGCGGCGGACAGCCAGACCGTGGTGTGCACGATCGCAGCCGAGGCGCTGGCGGTGGGTGCCAACCAAAGCTTCACCATCCCGGTGACGCCGACGGCGGCAGGCTCGGTCACCAACAACGCCACCGCGACCGGCGGCGGCGGCGAGCCGGACGACTGCAACGGCAGCGGCGACTGCGCCGCCAGCGTGACAACGCCGGTGAACACGCCGGCGGCCATCACTACGCAGAAGGTGCTCAGCCACATCAACGGCCAGCCAGTGGCGCCGGGCGCCGGCGTCCAAGCCGGCGACGTGCTGACCTACACCATCACCAGCAGCAACAGCGGCGAGACGGCGGGCAGTACATTGCTGACCGATCACGTGCCTGTGGGCACCACGTACACCGGCGTCGGCGGCATCGACGATCCGGCCTGGGCCTGCGAGAACGATGAGGTCGTCGCGGGTACCGAGTGCACGCAGACGCAGACCGTGCCGGCGAACGGGCAGGCCAGCAGTACCTTCACGGTCACCGTGGACACGCCAGCCCCGGCGGGCAGCATCGCCAACGCGGTCACCTCGAGCGCGGACGACGACTGCACGGCATGCGGCACGAGCAACCCGGTTCTGCTGCCATCAATCAGTCTGAGCAAGACGGTCGGCAGCAGTCCGATGGTGGTGGGGCAAGCGAACAGCTACACCCTGACGGTGAGCAACAGCGGTCAGGCCGCCAACAGCCAGCCCATCGTCGTGCGCGACACGCTGCCGGGCACGCTGACCATCGGTACCCTGCCGGCAGGGTGCGAGCTGGACGCGGCCGACAGCCAGACCGTGGTGTGCACGATCGCTGCCGAGGCGCTGGCGGTGGGTGCCAACCAAAGCTTCACCATCCCGGTGACGCCGACGGCGGCAGGCTCGGTCACCAACAACGCCACCGCGACCGGCGGCGGCGGCGAGCCGGACGACTGCAACGGCAGCGGCGACTGCGCCGCCAGCGTGACGACGCCGGTGAATACGCCGGCGGCGATCACCACGCAGAAGGTGCTCAGCCAGATCAACGGCCAGCCGGCGGCGGCAGGCGCCGGCGTCCAAGCCGGCGACGTGCTGACCTACACCATCACCAGCAGCAACAGCGGTCAGACGGTGGGCAGCACGTTGCTGACCGATCATGTACCCGCGGGCACCACGTACACCGGCATCGGCGGCATCGACGATCCGGCCTGGGCTTGCGAGAACGACGAAGTCGTCGCCGGCACGCAATGCACGCAGACGCAGGCCGTGCCGCCGAACGGCCAGGCCAGCAGCACCTTCACCGTCACGGTGGACACGCCGGCCCCGGCGGGCGGTATCGCCAACGCGGTCACCTCCAGCGCGGACGACGACTGCACGGCTTGCGGCACCAGCAACCCCGTGTTGTTGCCGTCGATCAGCCTGAGCAAGACCGTCGGCAGCAGCCCGATGGTGGTGGGGCAGGCGAACAGCTACACGTTGACGGTGAACAACAGCGGCCAGGCGGTGAACAGCCAGGCCATCGTCGTACGCGACACCTTGCCCGGCACGCTGAGCATCGGCGCCTTGCCGGCCGGTTGCGAGCTGGACGCGGCCGACAGCCAGACCGTGGTGTGCACGATCGCCGCCGAAGCGCTGGCGGTGGGGGCCAGCGAGAGCTTCACCATCCCGGTGACGCCGACGGCGGCGGGTTCGGTCACCAACAACGCCACCGCGACCGGCGGCGGTGGCGAGCCGGATGACTGCACCGGCAGCGGCGATTGCGCCGCCAGCGTGACGACGCCGGTGAACACGCCGGCGGCGATCAGCACGCAGAAGCTGCTCAGCCACGTCAACGGCCAGTCGGTGTCCCCCGGAGCCGGTGTGGCGGCCGGTGACGTGCTGACCTACACGATCACCACCACCAATACCGGCGAGACCGCGGGCAGCACGTTGCTGACCGATCATGTGCCCGCGGGCACCACGTACACCGGCGTTGGCGGCATCGACGATCCGGCCTGGGCTTGTGAGAACGACGAAGTCGTCGCCGGCACGCAATGCACGCAGACGCAGGCCGTGCCGGCGAACGGCCAGGCCAGCAGCACCTTCACCGTCACGGTGGACACGCCGGCCCCGGCGGGCGGGATCGCCAATGCGGTCACCTCGAGCGCGGACGACGACTGCACGGCGTGCAGCACGAGCAACCCGGTTCTGCTGCCGTCGATCAGCCTGGCCAAGACCGTCGGCAGCAGCCCGATGGTGGTGGGGCAGGCCAACAGCTATACCCTGACGGTGAGCAACAGCGGCCAGGCGGTGAACAGCCAGGCCATCGTCGTGCGCGACACGCTGCCGGGCACGCTGACCATCGGTACCCTGCCGGCAGGGTGCGCGCTGGACGCTTCAGACAGCCAGACCGTGGTGTGCACGATCGCGGCCGGCGCCTTGGCGCCAGACGCCAGCCAAAGCTTCACCATCCCGGTGACACCGACCCCGGCTGTGTCCGATTCGGTCACCAATACGGCCACGGCAACGGGCGGCGGCGGCGAGCCGGACGACTGCACTGGCAGCGGCGACTGCACGGCCAGCGTGACGACGCCGGTGCAGGAAGTCGCTCCGCCCGTCATCGCCAAGTCGGCCGCGCGCATTACCGCTCCGATGGAAGGCGTGCGCTGGACCGTCTTGCTGCACAACCGCAACGAGACCGTGCAGCAGGTGCAGATGCGCGATGCCGTGCCCGCCGGGCTGACCTACCTCGTCGGCAGCGTGACCTGTACGGCTCACGGAACATCCCAGGTGAATGCCTGCGACTTCGACCCGGCCGGCAATCGCATCGTGGCCGACGTCACCCTGGCGCCCGATCCGGGCGTGACGGACCCGGCCGCGGCTTCGAACCGCGTGGAGGTCGTGTTCGATACCGGCTACACCGACGCCCCGGTGCCGGTATCCAACACCGCGCAGGCCTGCTGGAACGAGCAGAACGACGCCGGCGCGATCGAGACCTGCGCGCAGAACGTCCCGGCCCAGGCCGGCTACCAGCCTCCGGCGGCCGTCGAGCCCATCCCGACGCCGGTGGATGCGCGCTGGATGCTGGCCGTGATGAGTCTGCTGCTGGTGCTCGGAGCGGCCTGGCAGTTGCGTCGGCGGACGTGACGCGAGCGGACCTGCGGATGCCGCGGGCGTAGCCATGCGGCATCGTGCCGCCGGTCACCTGGGCGAACTCCGTCGATCGTGCCGGAGTTCGCCATGACCGGACCGGGCAGGGGGAGGATGAGAGCGTGAATCCGCCAAGCGGCCGCCGGGCACGGTGGCCGCCGCAGACCCGTGCCGGAAATGCGCGCAAGCGGTGTGCTCGGCCACTCCGGTAAACTTGCGCGCCGTTTCCCCAAGTCCATCCGCAATGACCGTACGCACCCGTTTCGCCCCGAGTCCCACCGGCTACCTGCACATCGGCGGCGCGCGCACCGCGCTGTACTGCTGGCTGGAGGCTCGCCATCGCGGCGGCGAGTTCATCCTGCGCATCGAGGATACCGATCGCGAGCGCTCGACCGAGGCGGCGGTGCAGGCCATCCTCGACGGCATGAACTGGCTCGGGCTCGCGCACGACGAGGGTCCGTACTACCAGACCCTGCGCATGGACCGCTACCGCGAGGTCGCCGCGGACCTGATCAAGGCCGGCAAGGCCTACTACGCCTACGAGACCAAGGAAGAACTCGAGGCGATGCGCGCCGAGGCGATGGCCGCGGGCCTGAAGCCGCGCTACAACGGCTTTTACCGCGACCGCGACGAGCCGCTGCGCGACGACCCGAACCGCGTGCTGCGCTTCAAGAATCCGGCCGGCGGCAGCGTCGTCTTCGACGACAAGGTCAAGGGCCGCATCGAGTGGAACAACGACGAGCTCGACGATCTCGTGCTGATCCGCTCCGACGGCTTCCCGACCTACAACTTCGCCGTCGTCGTCGACGACATCGACATGCGCATCACCGACGTGATCCGCGGCGACGACCACGTCAACAACACGCCGCGCCAGATCAACATCTACCACGCGCTCGGCGCGCAGGTGCCGAACTTCGCGCACCTGCCGATGATCCTCGGGCCGGACGGGCAGAAGCTGTCCAAGCGCCACGGCGCGGTCAGCGTGATGCAGTACCGCGACGACGGCTTCCTGCCGCATGCGCTGCTCAACTATCTGGTCCGGCTGGGCTGGTCGCACGGCGACCAGGAAATCTTCTCGGTCGCGCAGATGATCGAGCTGTTCGACGCCGCCGACGTCAACAAGTCGGCCTCGCGCTTCGACCTGGAGAAGCTGTCGTGGCTGAACCAGCAGTACCTGAAGAACGACGACCCGCGCGAGATCGTCCCGCATTTCGAATGGCATCTGCGCGCGGCCGGCATCGATCCGGCGCGCGGGCCCGATCTGGCCGACGTGATCGTCGCCCTGCGCGACCGTGCCCGGACGCTGAAGGAGATGGCCGAGAAGGCGCGCGTCTGGTACGCGCCGATCGAGAGTTACGACGAGCAGGCGGTGACCAAGCACCTGAAGACGCCGACCGCGCGCGCCGCGCTCGAAGCGGTGCACGCGCAGCTGGCGGCGCTGCCGGAATGGAAGGTCGAGGCGATCCACGGCGCGATCGAGGCCGCCGCCGCGGCGATCGGCGAGGGCATGGGCAAGATCGCCCAGCCGTTGCGCGTGGCGCTGACCGGCACGCAGGTGTCGCCGTCGATCGACCACACCGCGTTCCTGGCCGGACGCGACGAGGCGCTGCGCCGCATTGAGGCGGCGCTGCAACGCACGGAGTAGCCGATGGAGCAGGCCTGCACGCTGTCCGCCCTGGCGAGCCTGGACCAGTCCGATCCGGACGCGGTACAGGCGCTGCTGCAGGCCTGCACCGACGCGCTGTTGGATCCGTCGCTGTGGTGGTGGGCGCTGGCGATCACGCTGTTCTGCGCGGTGGTCGGCGCGCTCATCGGCAAGGCGAAGGGACGCTGGCTGGCCGGGCTGCTGTGGGGCGCCGCGCTCGGCCCGATCGGCTGGCTGATCGTCGTGCTGTCCCGTTCCGGCTTCGTCGAATGCGTGGAATGCGGGCGGCCGAACGCGCCTGCCGCCAAGGTCTGCCGCCATTGCGGCGTCGACCTGCGCAAGGCGATGCAGCAGTCCGAGCGCTCGCGCCTCAAGCGCGACGACTGGGCCAGCCGCAGGCGCGACTGAGCCGAACGGGTGTCGCGCCGCCTTGCATCGGCGCGGCGGCGCCGCCATCTCGCAGGTGTGCGCGGCGTTCCCGCGCTATCATCGCCGCCATGCCGCAAGCCGCCCGCCAGCACGAGCACCACGATCATTGCCACGACGCTGCCGCCTTCGTCGGCGCGGTTGCCAGCGCCTGCGAATCGCGCGGCCTGCGCCTGACGCCGCTGCGCCTGCGCGTGCTCGAACTGATCGCGGCCGAGGAGAAGCCGGTCAAGGCCTACGACCTGCTCGACCGGCTCAAGGACGAGCACAGCGGCGCGGCGCCGCCGACGGTCTACCGCGCGCTCGATTTCCTGCTCGAGCACCGCTTCATCCACAAGCTCGAATCGATCAACGCCTTCGTCGGCTGCCACCATCCGAACGAGGCGCACCAGGTGCCGTTCCTGATCTGCGACGTCTGCTCCAGTGCGGTGGAGATCTGCGACGAACGCGTCTCGCACCTGCTCAACGAGCAGGCGCGCGAACGCGGCTTCGGCGCACGCGCGCAGACGCTGGAAGTGCACGGCGTCTGCGCCGAGTGCCGGGCGGCGGCGAAGCCGGATTGAAGTCAAGCGAGCGTCCGATGACATTCCTTCTCCCGCAAGCGGGAGAAGGTGCCGAAGGCGGATGAGGGAAGCTTGGCGCAACACTCCGATGTCCCTCACCCGCGCCTGCGGCGCGACCTCTCCCGCAAGCGGGAGAGGTGATCATCCAGAGTCGAGGATATGCTGTTCCTTCTCCCGCAAGCGGGAGAGGTGATCGTCCAGAGTCGAGGATATGCTGTTCCTTCTCCCGCAAGCGGGAGAAGGTGCCGAAGGCGGATGAGGGAAGCTTGGCGCAACACTCCGATGTCCCTCACCCGCGCCTGCGGCGCGGCGGCGCTATCCCTGCTCCGATTCCGTTCGCGCCTCCTGCGCTCACCCTCAGCCGCCGGAAGGCGGCCTCGACCTCTCCCGCAAGCGGGAGAGGTGAATGCCTGACACCAGGAAAGATCTAAGCGATCCGTTCCGGCAACCAGCGCAGCGCGAACTCGCGCAGCAGACGCACCTTCGCTGAGCGGCGCAGGTCCGGATGCGTGGCGAACCACAGGTCGGTGCGGATCTCCTCGAAGTTTCCGCGCAGCCGCTTCACGCCGGTCGCCGCGTCGCCGAGATAGCACGGCAATAGCGCGCGGCCGATGCCGGCCTGGCAGGCCGCCAGCGCCGCCGGCAGCGAATTGACGCGCATCGCGATGCGTTCCGGCGGCACGTGCGTGCGCAGCCAGCGCGCCGAGGACAGGTGCGCCAGCGTATCGTCGAAACCAACCCAGTCGGCGTCCGCCGTCGCGGCTCCGCCCGCTTCCGCGGCGGGCGCGTAGGCCGCAGTGGCGATCGCGCCGATGCGCCGCGCCGACAGGCCGTCCGGCGGCGCGGCGCTCGCGCGCAAGGCGACTTCCGCGTCCTGGCGCTGCAGGTCGAAGAACGCGTTCGCCACGACGAGATCGCAGCGCAGCGCCGGGTGCCGCGCGCTGAACTCGCGGCACAGGCGCGCGGCAAGGCCCGCCAGCGTGTCCGGGATCGTCACGCGGATGCGCCCCTCGGCGCGCGCGTCGCGGCCGGCGAGCTGCCGCTGCAGCTGGTCGACATCGACCAGCAGGCGCTGCGCTCCGGCGATCGCCAGCTCGCCGGCCTCGGTCGGCACGTAGCCGCGGCGGCCGCGCCGGAACAGCGCGCTGCCGACGCGCGCCTCGATCGCGGCCAGGCGCCGGAACGCGCCCGAATGCTCGATCGCGAGCGCCTTCGCAGCCGCGGTCAGGCTGCCGTGCGTGCCGATCGCGCGGACCAGTTCGAGGTCGTCGAGGGACAGCCGTTCTTGTCGCATCTGCAAGCAATCCTTGTCCATCCGGCGTGTTGGAACGCGGCGCATGCGCGCCGACATCGACGGCTCCACCACACGAGGAGTCCGTCATGAAACTCTACTTCACTCCCGGCACCTGCTCGCTGGCGCCGCACGTCGTCATCCGCGAACTCGGCCTGGACGTCGAACTGCGCCGCGTGCGCCTGGGCCCCGACGCCGTCGTGGTCGCCGACGGCCGGCGCTACCGCGACCTCAATCCGCTCGGCTACGTGCCCCTGCTCGAACTCGACGACGGCAGCCTGCTCGGCGAGGGCGTCGCGATCGTGCTGTACCTCGCCG
This sequence comes from Dokdonella ginsengisoli, assembly GCF_042652785.1. Lineage (NCBI taxonomy): Bacteria > Pseudomonadati > Pseudomonadota > Gammaproteobacteria > Lysobacterales > Rhodanobacteraceae > Dokdonella > Dokdonella ginsengisoli. The sequence goes on from NZ_JBHSHD010000010.1 coordinate 226,241, forward strand.
ATCTCGCGCCGCAGGCCGGGCTGGCGCCACCGTCGGGAACGCGCGAGCGCGCCGAACTGCACACCTGGCTGACCTTCATCTCCTCGGAGCTGCACAAGTCGTTCAGTCCGTGGCTGTTCCATCCCGAATACGGCGAACAGGCCGCGCAGATCGCACGCGAACGCATCGCGCAGCGTTTCGCCCACGTCGAGCGGCACCTGGACGGGCGCGACTACCTGCTCGGCGAGCGCTTCGGCATCGCCGATGCCTACCTGTTCACGATCGCCGACTGGGCGCGTCCAGCCGGGATCGCGTTGGAGCCGTACCCGCGGCTGGCCGCCTATCTGGAACGCGTGCGTGCCCGCGACAGCGTGGCGGCCGCGCTGCGCCACGAGAAGGCGGCGACGGCGGCGCAGCGATGAGCGCTTCCGCCGCCTGGGCGATGCTGATCGCCGCCGGTTTCGTCGACGTCGTCTGGGCGACAACGATGAAGCTGTCGCAGGGCTACACGCGGCCGCTGTGGACGATCGCCTCGCTGCTGTCGCTGGCCGCGTTCGTGTTCCTGCTCGGCCGCGCGCTCGTCGCGCTGCCGGTCGGCAGCGCCTACGCGGTGTGGAGCGGCATCGGCGCGGCCGGCACCCTGCTGGCCGGCGCGGTCTTCTTCGCCGAGGCGTTGACGCCGCTGCGTCTCGCCGGCGTCGGGCTGATCGTGCTCGGCATCGTCCTGCTGCATTCGGCGCGGGCTTGAGGTGGGCGTCGCCTGGGAAACCGCATTCGCCCAGCCGCAGAGTACGCGGAGGTCGACGAGTTCTTTCTCCGCGGCTCTGCGAGAAGTGCTTCTGCGCAGCCTACCTATTCGCCGAGTGCCGGCGCGAGGATCGAGACCCACAGTGCATAGCCGGCACGATTCATGTGCAGGCGATCGTCGAGGAACAGCTCGGCGCGCGGTTGGCCCTGCGCGTCGAGCATCGGCGTGAACACGTCGACGTAGCCGACGTTCTCGCCTCGCTCGATGTCCGCGCGGATCAGCGCATTGGCCTGGCGTATCGCCGGCAGCAGCGCGGCGCGCGACGGGCTCGGCTTGATCGAGACGAACAGGATGCGCACCGCCGGCAGCCGCGCGCGCACGGCGCGCACGAAAGCGTCGAAACCGGCGCGCACCTGCGCCGGCGTGGCGCCGGCGGCGAGGTCGTTGTCGCCGGCGTAGAGCACGACCGTGTGCGGCGAGTACGGCGTGACCAGCTGCTCGACGTGGCGCGTCGCGTCGGCGATGGTCGAGCCGCCGAAGCCGCGGTTGAGCACGTTGCGCCCCGGGAAATCCCCGGCCAGGCCGCTCCACAGCCGGATCGACGAACTGCCGGTGAAGACGATGCCGCCGGGCGCGGTCGGCTGCGCACGGTCGGCCGCGGCGAAGCGCTGCATGTCCGCTTGCCACGGATCCACCGGCGCGCGCTGCGCGCCGGCGCCACCGCCGAACAGGAGCAGCAGGGCGATCGCCGCCCACGATGCGCAACGGCGGAGCAGGGCGCGCGTCACGCCGCGTCCTCCGCCAGACGCAGTTCGCTGTCGCGATCGAAGTAGTGCATGCGCGCCGCGTCGTAGCCGAGGCGGACGCGGTCGCCGGGCTTGGGCAGGCCGTAGGGCGGCAGGCGCACGACCAGATCGCAGCCGCCGCAACCCAGGTTCAGGAACGCTTCGTTGCCGACCGGTTCGACCGCCTCGACCTGCGCCGGCAGCACGCCGTCTGTGTCGTCGCGGCCCAGATGCAGGTCTTCCGGGCGCAGGCCGACCGTGATCTCGCGGCCGACGTAGCCCTGCAGCTTCGGCCGCAGCGACGGCGGCGGCGCCAGCGGCATCTCGACGCCGTCGGCGATGCGCAGGCGAAGGCCGCCGTCGCCGTCGAGCAGGGCGCCCCACAGCAGGTTCATCTTCGGACTGCCGAGGAAGGTCGCGACGAAGGTGTTGACCGGGCGCTCGTACAGCCGCATCGGCGTGTCGATCTGCTGGATGCGCCCCTCGTTCATGACCACGATGCGGTGGCCGAGCGTCATCGCCTCGATCTGGTCGTGCGTGACGTAGATCATCGTCGCGTCGAGGTCGCGATGCAGCTTGGCGATCTCCACGCGCGTGGACAGGCGCAGCTTGGCGTCGAGGTTGGACAGCGGCTCGTCGAGCAGGAACACCGCCGGCTTGCGCACCAGCGCGCGGCCGAGCGCGACGCGCTGGCGCTGGCCGCCCGACAGCTGCGCCGGCTTCAGCGGCAGCAGGCGGTCGAGGTCGAGCATCGCCGACGCCTCGGCCACGCGCCGCTCCACCTCGGCCCGCGCGGTGCCGCGCAGCTTCAGGCCGAAGGCGAGGTTGTCGGCCACGCTCATGTGCGGGTACAGCGCGTAGTTCTGGAACACCATCGCGATGTCGCGATCGCGCGGCGAGACGTCGTTGACGACGCGCTCGCCGATGGTCAGCGTGCCCGAGGTGATCGATTCGAGCCCGGCGACCATGCGCAGCAGGGTCGACTTGCCGCAGCCGGACGGCCCCACCAGCACCAGCAGCTCGCCGTGCGCGATCTCGAAGTCCGCATCCGCGACGCCGACGTAGCCGTTGTCGTAGACCTTGCGCAGGTGATCGAGTCGGACCCTGGCCATCGTTCCCCTCGTCGCGGCCGGGTCGCGCACTGCAACCCGGGCTGCGGAGTTTGCATCAGTGAAGGGCCGCGGCGACGCAGGCATCGTCTGCACATCGCGCGCGGCTTCGGATACACTGCAATGTAATCGTTTTCATCCGGGCATTTCCAGCATTTCTCGCAGTGGGGCGGATCGATGAGCAGGGACTTCGAGTTTCCTAAGGGATTTTTGTGGGGCAGCGCGACCTCGGCCTACCAGATCGAAGGTTCGCCGCTCGCCGACGGCGCCGGACCGAGCATCTGGCACCGCTTCGTGCGCACGCCGGGCATGGTCAAGGACGGCGACACCGGCGACGTCGCCTGCGACCACTACCGGCGCTACAAGGACGACGTGAAGCTGATGCGCGACCTCGGCCTCAAGGCCTACCGCTTCAGCGTGGCCTGGGCGCGCGTGCTGCCCGAGGGCAGGGGGCGCGTGAACCCGGGCGGTCTGGACTTCTACGAGCGGCTCGTCGACACCCTGCTCGAGAACGGCATCGAGCCGCTGCTGACGCTGTACCACTGGGATCTGCCGGCCGCGCTCGACGACCGCGGCGGCTGGCTCAATCCCGACGTCGCGCACTGGTTCGCCGAGTACGCCTCGGTCATGTACCGCAAGCTCGACGGCCGCGTGAAGAAATGGGCGACCCTGAACGAGCCCTGGGTGGTCACCGATGGCGGCTACCTGCACGGTGCGCTCGCACCCGGACACCGCAACCGCTTCGAGGCGCCGATCGCCAGCCATCACCTGCTGCGCTCGCACGGCGCGGCGGTGCAGGCCTATCGCGCCGAGGGCAAGCACGAGATCGGCCTGGTGGTGAACCTGGAGCCGAAGTACCCGGCCAGCGACAGCGCCGAGGACCGCGCCGCGGTGCAGCGCGCCGACGCCTACATGAACCGGCAGTACCTCGACCCGGTCTTCCTCGGCCGCTATCCGGACGAGATGAAGGAGATCTTCGGCGAAGCCTGGCCGGAGTGGCCGGACGAGGACTACGCGCTGATCCGCCAGCCGATCGACTGGCTCGGCTTCAACTACTACACGCGCAGCGTGACGCGGCACGACGAGCAGTCCTGGCCGCTGCGCGCCAGCGCCGTGCGCCAGCACGCGACCTACAGCGAGACCGGCTGGGAGGTCTTCCCGCAGGGGCTCACCGACACGCTGGCCTGGCTGCGCGACCGCTACGGCAATCCGCCGGTGTACATCACCGAGAACGGCTCGGCCTTCTACGATCCGCCGACCGTCGAGGGCGACACGCTCGACGATCCGCTGCGCGTGGACTACCTGAAGAAGCACCTGCGCGCGATCCACGACGCGATCGGGCAGGGCTGCGACGTGCGCGGCTACATGGCGTGGTCGCTGCTGGACAACCTGGAATGGTCGCTCGGTTTCTCCAAGCGCTTCGGCATCGTGCACGTCGACTTCCAGACGCAGAGGCGCACGCCGAAGGCAAGCGGCCGCTTGTATGCGAAGATCGTCGCCTCGAACGGACGGGCCTTGTCGGAGCCGGCGTAGGAATCTTGCGAAGCACCCGGGAAGCCTCGATAAGCTTCGTCATTCCCGCGAACGCGGGAGGTGCTTTTCAACAGCCGGAGGCTGGTCATCCATCTCGCTCTTGATCGGGCGGGGAAAATCAAAATGGATCCCCGCGTTCGCGGGGATGACGGTCATCGAGGCTTTCGGGATGCCTTGGAGAAAAGCTCTCTCGCAGAGCCGCAGAGAACGCGGAGAAAAAGAAGAAAACGGCAGAGCGTCTCTCTGCGTTCTCCGCGCCTCTGCGAGAAAAAATGCTCGGTCGTTCGGCCCGTCCAGACTTCCAGGAGACCCCGCGAGTGCACGACACGCTGCTGCTGTTCGGCGCCACCGGCGACCTCGCCGCGCGGCAACTGTTCCCCTCGCTGCTGCATCTGCTGCGCGACCGCCTGCTGCCGGAAGACTTCCGCATCGTCGCGGTCGCGCGGCACGCCTACGATGACGAAGCCTTCCGCGCCTGGCTCGGCGAGCGCCTGGCCGGCATCGAGAACGGCGCCGAAGTGCGCGCCGAACTGCTGCGCCGGACCGAATACGTCGCCGTCGACCTGAGCCAGCCGGAAGCGATCGCCCAGACGCTGCGCGGCTACGCCGATGGCCATCGCTGCGTGAGCTACCTGGCCACTCCGCCGTACCTGTTCGTGCCGATCGCGCAGGGGCTGAAGGGCGCCGGTCTGCTCGAGGAGCCCTCGCGCCTGGTGCTGGAGAAGCCGATCGGCAGCGACCTCGAATCCGCGCGCGCGATCAACGCCGCGCTCGGCGCCTGCCTCGGCGAGGACCGCATCTTCCGCATCGATCACTACCTCGGCAAGGCGGCGGTGCAGAACCTGCTCGCGCTGCGCTTCGGCAACACCTTGCTGGAGGCGGTCTGGCATCACCGCTGGATCGAATCGGTCGACATCCTCGTCGCCGAGACCGCCGGCGTCGACGGCCGCGAGAGCTACTACGCCGACTACGGCGCGCTGCGCGACATGGTGCAGAACCACGTGCTGCAGCTGCTGTGCCTGATCGCGATGGAGCCGCCGGCCTCGCTCGACGCCGCCGTGCTGCGCGACGAGAAGCTCAAGGTGCTGCGCGCGCTGCGGCCGTTCCGCGCCGACAGCGTGCTGGCCGATTCGGTGCGCGGCCGCTACGAGGCGGGCCTGGTCGACGGCGAGCCGGTGCGCGGCTTCTCGCTGCAGGCGGTGCAGGGCCGCGAGCCGGTCGAGACCTTCGTCGCGCTGCGCGCCTCGATCGACAACTGGCGCTGGGCCGGCGTGCCGTTCCGCCTGTGCACCGGCAAGCGCCTGGCCGAGCGCGTGACCCAGGTCGTGGTCACGTTCCGGCCGACCTCGCACTGGCTGTTCGAGAAGCCGCGCCGCGAGCGCGCCACGCCCAACCGCCTCGTGCTGCGCCTGCAGCCGCAGGAGAACGTCGAGCTGGAACTGATGAGCAGCCTGGCCGGGCCGGAATGGGGCGCGCTCGAACTGCAGGCGCTGCCGCTGGACCTGTCGATGCCGACCGTGCAGCGGCGCATCGCCTACGAACGCCTGCTGCTGGACGCGCTGAACGGCAATTCGACGCTGTTCGTGCGCAGCGACGAAGTCGAGGCGGCGTGGACCTGGATCGACAGCATCATCGCCGCCTGGCGCGAGGCGGAGACGCCGATCCTGCCGTACATGGCCGGCTCGTGGGGGCCGGCGGCGGCGGCGAATTTCCTGCCGCAGGCACCGGCGCGCACGCTCGGTGCGCAACGCGACCGGCGCGTCCCATGAGCGGTCCGGCAGCGACCGGGCCGGTGCTGCTGGCCGACGTCGGCGGCACCAACGTGCGCTTCGCGCTGGCCGACCCGCTGCGCGGGCAGCCGCTGCTGTCCGACAGCATCCGCCGCTATCGCGTCGTCGATTTCGCCACCTTCACCGACGCCGCGCTGGCCTACCTCGGCGAGTGCGGCGTGCGTGCGCGCCGCGGCGTGTTCGCGTTCGCCGGGCAGGTGCGCGACGGCGAGGTGCAGGTCACCAATCACAGCTGGTCGGTCTCGCGCGAACGCGTGCGCGCCGAATTGGCGCTGGCCCACGCGGTGTTCGTCAACGATTTCGCCGCGATGAGCCTGTGCGTGCCGCTGCTGGGCGCGAGCGACGTGCACCGCATCGGCGACGCGCCGCCGCCGTCGCTCGAGGGCACGCGCACGTTCGCCGTCGTCGGTCCCGGCACCGGCCTGGGCGTCGGCGCGCTGCTGCTGCGCGAAGGACGCGCCGCCGCGCTCGAGACCGAAGGCGGCCACACCAGCTTCGCGCCGCGTACCGAGGAGGAGATCGAAGTCCTGCGGCGCCTGACCGCGCGCTTCGGCCGCGTCTCGAACGAGCGCCTGCTGTGCGGCAGCGGACTTTCCAACCTGCACGAGGCGCTGGGCGAGATCCACGGCGTCCTCGACGGCACGCTGACGCCGGAAGAGATCACCCGGCGCGCCGGCGCCGGCGAGGATGCGGCCTGCGTGCGCGCGGTCGAGACGTTCTGCGAGCTGCTCGGCGCGGTCGCCGGTGACTTCGTGCTCGCGTTCGGCGCCTGGGACGGCGTCTGGCTCGCCGGCGGCCTGACGCCGCTGCTGCTGCCATGGCTCGAACGCGGCGGCTTCCGGCGCCGCTTCGAGGACAAGGGGCGCTTCACCGAAGCGATGACGCGCGTGCCGAGCACTGCGATCCTGCATCCGGACGCCGGCCTGCTCGGCGCGGCCGCGTTCGCGCTGCAGGAGCCCGCGGCATGAGCGGCGCGGCTCGCGCGGACCGCGCCGTCGTGCACGCCGGCGCGGACGAGCGGGAATGGATCGCGGCCGCGGCGGCGTCGATCGCACGCGCACTGGGCGAGGCGCTGGCGGCACCGGGCGAGGTACGGCTGCTGCTGTCCGGCGGCACCACGCCGGCGCCGGTCTATCGCGCACTCGCCGCGCAGTCGCTGGACTGGTCGCGCGTGATCGTCGGCCTGGTCGACGAGCGTGACGTGGAACCGGAGGCCGACGGCAGCAATGCGCGCCTCGTGCGCGAATCGCTGCTGCGCGGGCAGGCCGCGGATGCACGCTTCGAACCGCTGCGCGCCGCCGGGCAACCGCTGGAGCAGGCCGTCGCCAAGGCCAACGCGCGCTGGCCGCTCGCGCCGGTCGCCGTCTGCGTGCTCGGCATGGGCGAGGACGGACACACCGCGTCGCTGTTCCCCGGCGCCGCCAACCTCGCCGCGGTACTGGCCAGCGACGAACCGTACGCCTCGATCGACGCCCGCGGCTGCGCCGTGGCCGGTGCGTTTGCGCATCGGATCAGCCTGACGCCGGCCGGCATGGCGCAATCGGCGCATCGGCTGCTGCTGATCCGCGGCGCCGACAAGCGTGCCGTGTTCGAACGCGCGCTGAAGGAGGGCGAGGCGGGCGAGCTGCCGGTGCGCGTCGCGCTTGATCTGCCGGGCGAGCCGCTCCACGTGTATTGGTGTCCCTAGAAACGATCGGCGGCGTCGTTTCTATTTTTTTCTCCCGTTTGCGGGAGACGGTGACCGGAAGAGTCGGTTGAAGGAAGTGTGAGAGGCCGTCTCCAGTTCTCCCTCACCCGCGCCTGCGGCGCGACCTCTCCCGCGAGCGGGAGAGGTGAATGGCCCATATCGCCGCGCCGCTCTCGCGCACGCGTCGAACAGCAGCGGCAACGGTACATTTCTAGAACGGTAGATTTCCAGAACGGTACGTTTTCATCACGGTACGTTTCCATGAGGAAGACAACGGCTCCCATGCACCCACGCCTCGAACAGGTCGCCGCGCGCATCCGCGAGCGCAGCCGCGACAGCCGCCGCGCCTATCTCGACCAGGTCGAAACCTCGCGCGCGCGTGGCCCGCATCGCGCGCATCTTTCCTGCGGCAACCTCGCGCACGGCTTCGCCGCGTGCGGCAGCGGCGACAAGGACGCCTTGAAGAACGGCGTGGCGCCGAACATCGGCATCGTCACCGCCTTCAACGACATGCTCTCCGCGCACCAGCCGTTCGAGACCTATCCCGAGCACATCAAGCGCGCCGCGCGCGCCGTCGGTGCGACCGCGCAGGTCGCCGGCGGCGTGCCGGCGATGTGCGACGGCGTGACCCAGGGCCGCGTCGGCATGGAGCTGTCGCTGTTCTCGCGCGACGTGATCGCGCAGGCGACCGCGATCGCGCTCAGCCACGACATGTTCGACGCCGCGCTGCTGCTCGGCGTGTGCGACAAGATCGTGCCGGGCCTGCTGATCGGCGCGCTGTCGTTCGGTCACCTGCCGTTCGTGTTCGTGCCCGCCGGGCCGATGCCGTCGGGCATTCCGAACAAGGCCAAGGCCGAGGTGCGCGAGCGCTACGCCGCCGGCCAGGCGACGCGCGCGGAACTGCTCGAAACCGAATCGGCCTCGTACCACGCGCCGGGAACCTGCACCTTCTACGGCACCGCCAACTCGAACCAGATCCTGCTCGAGGCGATGGGGCTGCAGCTGCCCGGCGCCTCGTTCGTCAATCCCGGCACGCCATTGCGCGACGCGCTGACCGACGCGGCCACCGCGCGCGCCGCCGCGATCACCGCGCTCGGCGACGACTACCGGCCGATCGGCCGTCTCGTCGACGAACGGGCCATCATCAATGCGATCGTCGCCTTGCTCGCGACCGGCGGCTCGACCAATCACACGATCCATTTCGTCGCCGTCGCGCGCGCGGCCGGTCTGGTCGTCACCTGGGAGGATTTCGACGCGCTGGCCGAGGTGGTGCCGCTGCTCGCGCGCATCTATCCGAACGGCGAGGCGGACGTGAACCATTTCCACGCCGCCGGCGGCACGCCGTTCCTGCTGCGCGAGCTGCTCGACGCGGGTCTGCTGTTCGACCTCGACACCATCGCCGCCGGCGGCATGCGCGCCTACGCGCAGGAGCCGCGGCTCGCCGACGGCAAGCTCGCCTGGGCCGATGCCATCCCCGCCAGCGCCGACGAGGCGATCCTGCGCGCGGCGGCGAACCCGTTCGAGGCGACCGGCGGCCTGCGCCTGCTGCGCGGCACGCTCGGCAGTGCCCTGGCCAAGGTCTCGGCGGTCAAGCCGGAATACCGTCGCATCGAGGCGCCGGCCGTCGTGCTCGACGATCCGGGCGAGTTGCGCGCGCGGCACAAGGCCGGTGCGCTGCCGCGCGATTTCGTTGCGGTGGTGCGTTACCAGGGGCCGCGCGCGAACGGCATGCCGGAGATGCACAGCCTGATGCCGCTGCTCGGCATGCTGCAGAACCAGGGCAGGCGCGTCGCCCTGGTCACCGACGGCCGCCTGTCGGGCGCCTCGGGCAAGGTGCTGTCGGCGATCCACGTGACCCCGGAAGCGGCGCTCGGCGGCGCCATCGCCTGCGTGCGCGACGGCGATACGGTCGTGCTCGACTGCGAGCGCGGCCGGCTCGACCTCGCCATCGCCGAGGACGAATGGCGCGCGCGCCGTCCGGCGCCGAATTCCGCGCCGGCGGGACAGGACCTCGGTCGTTCGCTGTTCGCGTTCAATCGCGCGAACGTGGGTTCGGCCGACGAGGGCGCGCTGTCGATTTCCTGCGGTCCAATTTCCCCGCGCGACGATCGGAAGCGCGGCACCGAAACCGAATACGACGTCGGACGGTTGACTGCGCACGCGCCGTTCGAAGCGAAGGACGCGTAGCCGTTGCAGCTAGCGGCGCCCAGCGGCGGAAAGCCGTTGCAGCAAACGCCGCAAGGGCTCGCGGTACTGCTCGCCGAGTTCCTTGTGCCGTGAATGAATGGCCTGCGCCCTGGTGGCCAGTTCGCGCGCCGGCGCGAGTTGGCCGAGCGCGAGCCGGCACTCGGCGAGCGCGATCTGCGCTTCGGCGATCTCCTGGCTCATCGGCAGCAGCAGTTCTTCGCGCGCCGCCAGCGCCCGCTGCAGCGGCTGCAGCGCGCCGCTCGCATCGCCCATGCCGGACAGGGCCAGTCCATCGAGCAGGTCGGCGCTCGACGCCTGTCTTTTGAGATATCCGGCCTGGCCGCTGCCTTCGATTTCCGCACGCGCGTTGGCGACCGACCGTCTCGCGCCAGCGAAGTCGGACGAACGCAGATGGAGCTTCGCTTCGAGCAGCCAGCGGGTGACCTCGCGTAGCGTCGAGTGCGCTTGCGCATCGCCACTGGTGGCGAAATCGTCGAGTGCTTGCCGCGCCTGGTCCACGCGGTTCTCGGCCAGCGCAAGGAATCCGCGCAGGCTGGCGACCCAATCGACGGTTTCCATGGATGGTTTCTGGCCTGCCGCCGCGCGCACCGCGGCGTCCTCGTCGATCGCCGCGCGCGCTTCCTCGTAGCGCCCGGCCTCGATTTTCGCCAAAGCGATGGAGCCAAGCGCGTCCGCCAGCCCGATTTCCTTGAATACGCGTCGGCGATACATCGCCACCGCCGTTTCAAGATCGGCCAGCCCCGCGTCGAGATCGCCAGCCGCGGCCAGGGCCCTGCCGTGCTCCTGGAATGCCCATCGGCGATCGTTGTTGTCGGGATCGGAATGCGCTACCGCTTGTGCCTTGGCGGTCGCCAGCAGATCGATCCCTTCGCGCGTGCAACCGCTCCAATACGACGCCTTGCCAAGCATCACTCGCGCGGTAGCCGCGTGCAGACTGTCTTCTCCACGCGTGTCGAGCGCGTTTGCCAGGGCCAGGCGCGCGTTGCGCTCGGCGCCCGCGAAATCAGGCAGTGCCAGCAGCATGTCGGCCAGATCGCGGTAGGCGGTCATCAGGTAGGTTCGCCCGCCCGGCTCGGCGTCGTACATGTCGATCGTGCGCCGCAGCGAGGCGATGCCCTGGCCTAGACTGCCACTGCGGCTCTGCTGCAAGCCCAGTTGGTACCAGGCGACGGCCAAGTCCCGCGACGGCGGAAACGCCTCGAATACCCGCACCGCGCGGCGCGCGCTGTCGAGTGCGTACGGGACGTCGATATAGCCGTAGAAATACGCCTGCACGACCAGCAAGTTGCCGCGTGTCGCCGAAGTCTCGTCGCCGTTGTCGTCGAGAATCGCGCGCGCTTCGCGCAGCAACGATTCGCCTTCCCTCGCCGCGCTGGTCGAGTACAAGGTGCCGGCGAGATCGGTCAGCACGCCGGCCAGCTGAGGGGAATGCGCGCCGTAGAGTTTGCGGGTGATTTCCTCCGACTGGCGCAGCGTGCGAATACGCTCGTCAGGCATCCACAGGTCGTCGTAGAGGTCGATCAGCAGCTGCAGCACGCCGAGTTTCGCCTCCGGCGCGTCGGCCATCGCGGTATCGATCTTGCGTGCGCCGAGATCGAGCAGTTCGCGCACCGTGGTTTGGCGGGCCTTGACGGGATCGCCTTGCGCGCTCGAATTGGCGCGGAAGATGTCGCGCAGGAAATCCTGCACCGCCGTGGCGGTACGCGCTTCGCGTTCGGCGCGCCGCGCCTGCCAGACGGTGCCGGCCAGCCCGGCGCCGAGCGCGAGGATCAAGGCGACGACGCCGGCCACCACCCAGCGATAGCGGCGCAGCAGGCGGCCGAACACGTACAGGCGCGCGCCGCTGCGCGCGGCGACCGGCTGATTGCGCAGGTGGCGTTCGACGTCGGTGCGCAGCGCGTCGACCGTCGCGTAGCGATGTGCCGGCTCCTTGCGCAGGGCGCGCGCGACGATCGCGTCGAGATCGCCGCGCAGGAGGCGTGCCGGCACCGGTGCGTCGACCAGGGAAAGCGCGGTCGCGCTCGGCTTGGGCGTGTTCGGATCGGCCAGCGCGCGCATCGCGCGCATGATCGGAAGGCCGTGGACGGGCGATGCCTTGGCGCCGGTGAGCAGTTCGTACAGCAGCAGGCCGAGCACGTACACGTCGGTGGCCGTGGTCACCGGCTCGCCGACCAGCTGCTCCGGTGCGCAGTAGTCCGGCGTCAGCATCATCTGCGTGGTGTCGCTCGAACGGCCGAACGCCGGATCGAGCAGCTTGGCGATACCGAAGTCGAGCAGGCGCACGCGGCCGTGTCCGTCGACCAGGATGTTCGACGGCTTCAGGTCGCGGTGCACGATCAGGTTGCGATGCGCGTAGGCGACTGCCGCGCAGGCCTGCAGGAACAACTCCAGGCGCAGGTTCCTGTCGGCGCCGTGCTCCTCGCACCATTGCGTGATCGTCCGGCCTTCGACGTATTCGAGCACGGCCCAGGGGCGGCCGTCGTCGGCGACGCCGCCGTCGAGCAGGCGTGCGATACCCGGATGGTCGAGCCGCGCGAGAATGCTGCGCTCGGCGTGGAAGCGCTCGATCTGCGCGACCGCTTCATGACGCAGCAGCTTCAGCGCCGCGCGTTGTTCGAAGCCGCCGATCGCGCGCGACACTTCGTAGACCTCGCCCATGCCGCCGCGGCCGATCGCGCGCACCACGCGCCAGGCGCCGAAACGGCTGCCGGCGAGGAGGTTCGGCGCTTCGACGGCGATCGCATCGATCTTGAGGCGCGGGATTTCGAGAAATTCCGCCGCGGCATCGTGCGCGCGCAGCAGCGCAGCCAATTCGTCGCGCAGGGCCGCATCGTCCGCGCAGCGCTGTGCGACGAACGCGTCGCGTGCCGACGCGGGCACGTCGCACGCCTGCGCGAAGAGATCTTCCAGACGCTGCCAGCGCTGCCCTGACATGGGGTCGCTCCCTCGCTCCCGCCTGGTAGCGAGCTTGGACGCGCCCCGGCATCCCGTCAATGCGATGCGTCGCGGGTCGCAAGGCGGCGCGCCACCGGCCAGTCGCGGTTGGAGCGACCGGCGGAATCAGGCATCCTGAGCATTCGACTCGTCGCATCGCGCGACCGGCATCGCCGATCGCCTCTGCGCTGCTTCATCTTCCTCCGACTTCAGCGCGCTTTCCCATGAAAACCCATTCCGATTTCCAGTCCAGCCAGGACACCGCGATCAGCGCCCTGCGCGCCGCCGGCGTGCTGCCGGTGGTGACCGTCGATTCCGCGGCGCAGGGCGTCGCGATCGCGCGTGCGCTGGCGCAGGGCGGCCTCGGAACCATCGAAATCGCGCTGCGCACGCCGGCCGCGCGCGACGCCATCGCGGCGATCAAGCAGGAACTGCCCGAGGTGATCGTCGGCGCCGGCACCGTGCGGGTGCCTGAAGACATCGAACGCGCGCGTTCGGCCGGCGCGGACTTCCTGGTCACGCCGGGCACGACGGCGGCGCTGGCCGAGGCGCTGGTCGAGTCGCGCATCCCGGCGACGCCGGCAGCGGCGACGCCGAGCGAGCTGCTCGAACTCGCCGCGCGCGGCTTCCGCATCGCCAAGCTGTTCCCGGTCGGCGCACTCGGCGGGCTGAAATTGATCCGCCTGCTGCAGGGACCGCTGCCGGACCTGCTGCTGGCGCCGAGCGGCGGCATCACCGAGGCCGAGACGCCGGAGTACCTGGCGCAGCCGAACGTGGTCTGCGTTGGCGGCTCGTGGATGGTGCCGCGCGACTGGCTCGCGGCCGGGAAGCACGACGAGGTCGCCGCTGCGGCGGCGCGCGCGCGGCGTCTGGTCGACGCGGCGGCGCTGGCCTAGATCGGAAGATTGCCCCGCACTTCTCCCTCTCCCGCTGGCGGGAGAGGGCTGGGGTGAGGGCAAGCTTGAGATGTCGTTGCGGATTTCCCTCACCCGTCGCGCGGTGCGCGCCGACCTCTCCCGCACGCGGGAGAGGTGAACGCGTCCAAGTGCGGATCGCTTGCACTTCTCCCTCTCCCGCTGGCGGGAGAGGGCTGGGGTGGGGGCAGGCTGGAGATGTCGTTGCGGATTTCCCTCACCCGTCGCGCTGCGCGCGCCGACCTCTCCCGCATGGGGAGAGGTGAGAGCACCAGAGCGCGGATCGCGCGAAATCTTCCCTTTCCTGCCGGCGGGAGAGGTGAAGGCATTCGATTGCGGATCGCGCGCACTTCTCCCTCTCCCGCTGGCGGGAGAGGGCTGGGGTGAGGGCAAGCTCGAGATGTCGTTGCGGATTTCCTTCGCCCGTCGCGCGGTGCGCGCCGACCTCTCGCGCACGCAGGATAGGTGACGCTGACGGAACCTTTCAGCGCTGCGGCGCGGGTTGCACGATCACGTCGGCCGGCAGGCTGTGCACGACCAGCTCGCCGTTGCGCCAGCTCAATGCCTTGCCGTCGAGCCGCGCCTTGCCGCCGACGTATTCCTTGGGTGCGGCGAAGACGAAGCCGCCCGGCGGCTTCGCCCCGGTGTCGGCAATGCGCAGGCGCAGCGCGTCGCCTTCGCGCTGCAACGAATAGCCGAGCTTGCCGTACGGCGTGTGCAGGTTCTCGATCGCTATGCCTTCGCCGGCCAGCCATTCGGCCGGCACGCCGGCGGCGAGCACGAGCGCGCGGTCGCTTTCGCGCTCGTAGGCGAACAGGTCCAGTGCGGAGCGGATGAAATCGGACGCCACCCAGCCGTGCGGCATGTCGCCGATGAAGCGCGATTCGCGCGGCAGGCGGCCGACGACCTCGGCCCACTGGTTCCATTCCGCCGGACGGCGGTCGCGCATGAACCCGTCGATCGCCTCGTGCGCGCGCTCGCGCCAGCCCAGGCGCACGAAGGTGCCGACGCTGCGCCATTCGTACGGCGTGTAGTCCTTCCACGTGGCCGAGTCGCGACGCTGCGTGAACTGCTGCCAGTAGCGCTCGAACGTGTGGTGCAGCAGGTCCTGCGGCAGGTGCGCCTGTTCGCCGCCGGGCGACAGCGCGATCGTGGTCGAGGTGGCGTCGAAGTCGCCGAGCTCGGCTGCGCCGGGCAGGTAGTCGATGCCGTGCATCGCGACGGCGGTGCGGATCGAGGCGTACAGGTCGTCGCGGAACTGGTCGCGCGAGCCCGCCAGCCGGCGCGCGTCGTCGTCGCGGCCGAGCGCCCTGGCGAGGTCGACCGCGTCCTTGTAGCCGGTCAGCGCCCAGAAATCGTCCCAGTACGAATGCATCGGCTTGGCCGAATAGCCCTCGTGGCTGATCGAGGCCGGCATCAGACCGTAGAACGCCCGACGCTCGCCGCTGCGGTTGGCCGGCGTGCGTTCGCTCGCGCGCAGTTCGTCCATGTAGCGCGCGGCGGCGTCGACGTGCGGCCACATGCGGTCGAGCAGGGCGCGGTCGCCGCCGTAGCGCCACACTTCGGCGACGAGATGGATCAGCTCGCCGTGGCTGTCGTTTTCCGGTACCGGATCGGAGCCGCGCCGGTCGATGCAGCACGGCACCTTGCCGTTGGCGAACTGATACGGCGCGTACCATTCCAGGTAGTCGCGCGCGACGTCGCCGCGGCCCAGGCGCAGCAGAGCCTCCGAGGTCATCGCGCCGTCGCGGATCCACGAGCGCGCGTAGGCGCGCGTGCCGGGCCGGATCGCCGCGCCGTCGCGATTGATCAGGATGTGCGCCAGCGCCGTACGCAGCGTATCGGCGAGCGCGCGGCCCTGCGCAGGCAGGTGCAGCACGACGCGATCGAGCTTGTCGCGCCAGTCCTGCGCGGCCCTGTCGCGCAGCAGGCGGTACCAGCCGTCGGCGGTGATCTGGAACGCGTCGGCCTGCGTGGCGCCGTCGAGCGGCATCTGCAGCACGACCGTGCGCTGCGCGCCCGCCGGCAGCTCGACACGATAGAGCAGCACGCCGGAAGCGAAGCCGGTATCGTCGCGCACCGCGTTCGTCTCGGGCAGCGTGCCGTCGGCGAGGCGGTCGACCGCCATGCCGGCGTCGAACGCGCTGGCGCGGAAGCCGTCGACGTGGTCGAGCGGATAGACGCGCGGCTTGCCGTCGACGTAGACCGCTTCGCGCGCGCCTTCCGACGGCTTGCGCCAGGCCAGCTCGCGGATCGGGCTGATGCCGCCGGGCGTGTTGAGGAACTGCACCGACGGATTGACCTGGAACGGCCGCAGCGCCAGCGCCAGCACCAGCGAGCGCGGCGTCGCGTCTTCGTTCTTCAGCGTGTAGCTCGCGTACAGATTCGAGCCGTTTACCGCTGGAGCGGTTCCGGCGTTCGACGCGGCGAACGTCTCGACCTCGAGCGCGAGCCCGTCGCGGCGCCAGCCCACGCGCGGCACCGGCAGATAGCCGTCGAGCAGGCCGTGCGAGATGTCCACGTCGGCCCAGCTCAGCAGGCGGCGCTCGCCGGTGCTCGAATCGAGCAGGAACGGCTCGATCGAGAATCCGCCGCGCGCCACTTCCAGCGCGCCGTCTTCCGAGAACAGGCCGGTCTCGTGGCCGCCGTCCGTACCGACCACGGTCCAGTAGGTCTGCTCGTCGTAGAAACCGCGCGGGTAGCGGCCGCGTGGCGCGGCCTTGGCGAGTTCGGCGAAGAACGAATTGGCCGAGGCGCCGAAGGCGAGATCCTTTATCTCCACTTCCGCGAGCGCGTAGCCCTTGTGCGGGCCGTCGTGCAGGCGCAGGCGCAGGTAGCGCGCTTCGGATTCGGGCAGGTGCAGCGGATCGACGCCGCCGTTGCCCTGCGTCACGCGGCGCACGGTGCGCCAGCGTTCGCCGTCGTCGGAGAGGTCGACGTCGTAGCGCGAGGCGTGGGAGCCGTCGGCCCAGCGCAGGAGGAGGCCGCCGAATTCGCGCGACGCGCCCAGATCGAGCGTCAGCGACTGCGCGCCGCCGCCGCGGCTGCGCCAGCTCGTGTCCGCGTCGCCGTCGACGGCGTTCGCCGCCGGCGCGCCGTTTTGCTGCGAGCTGGCCCGGGCCAGCGGCCGCGGCCAGCTCGCCGGCGCCGGCGGCAGCTCGCGCAAGGTCAGCTGCTCGAAGCAGACCGAGCCACGGCCGCCGTTGCCGGCGTAGACCGTGAATTCGACGCCGTCGCTGTGGCGCAGCGTCCTGTCCTTCGTCGGCCCCCAGGCGAAATCGACGTGGCGGCGCTTGTAGCGCTGTTCGCGCCATTCGCGCGGGAAGGCGAAGTCGGGCCGGTTCACCCACCAGACGTTGTCTCCGGAGGCATCGGCGAGCTTGAACTGCAGCGCGTTGTCCGCTCCGTCGCCGCGCACGCGAAAGGAGAACTCGTAGTTGTCCGGGTAGTCGATCGGCAGCTTGCGCCGCATCGCGGCATAGCCGGAAACGCCGTGGAAATCGAAGTCGAGGCAGAGCGCGTTCGCGTTGCCGTCGCGCAGCGGGCGCAGCCTGGCCTCGACCTGGTCGGAGGCGACCGCGGTCCAGGCGGAGGCGTCGTCGAAGCGGTCGAGCTGGCGAGGTTCGGTCGCGTCCGCCAGCATGGGACAGAGAAGGAGCGCAGCCGCGATGCCGATCCTCATCCCTTCACGCTCCCGAGCAGCAGGCCCTGGATGTAGTGCCGCTGCAGCACGAGGAACAGCAGCAGCACCGGCAGGATCGTCACCACCGAGCCGGCCATCATCAGTTCGTTGTCCTGCACGTGTTCGCGCGAGAGCGCGGCGAGCGCCACCGGCGCGGTCTGCCAGGCCTGGTCGCTGAGCACGATCAGCGGCCACATGAAGTCGTTCCAGCTGGCCAGGAAGGTGAAGATCGCCAGGGTGACGACGATCGGCTTCAGCAGCGGAAGCACGATCGTGGCGAAGATGCGCGCTTCGCCGGCGCCGTCGATGCGTGCGGCCTCGAGCAGGTCGTCGGGAATCGAGCCGGCGTACTGGCGCACCAGGAAGATGCCGAACACGCCGGCCATCATCGGCACCACGACGCCGCCGTAGCTGTTGACCAGCCCCAGCCATTTCATGATCAGGAACAGCGGGATCATCGCCACCTGGGCGGGGATCACCAGTGCGCCGAGCAGCACCTGGAACACGCGCTCGCGGCCGGCGAAGCGCAGCTTCGCGAACGCGTAGCCGGCGGCGAGGTTGAAGGCGAGCGAGAGCAGGGTGGTGGCGACCGCCACGCCGAGGCTGTTGAGCAGGTAGCGGCCCATGCCGGCGCGCTCGAACAGTTCGCGGTAGTTCTCCAGCGTCGCCTGCGCCGGCAGCAGCGGCGGCGGAAAGCTGCTCGCCTCGCCGCGATGCATGAACGAGACCGACAGCATCCACAGCAACGGGAACAGCGCGACGAAGGCCATCGCGACCAGCAGGCCGTTGACGGCGGCGCGCTGCCAGAGGGAGTTCTTCATGCGTAGCCTCCGCGCCGGCCCAGGCGCAGCAGCAGCCGCGTCACCAGCAGGATCAGCGCGAACAGCAGGAACGCGATCGCCGAGGCGCGGCCCAGGCTCCACCACTTGAAGCCTTCCTCGTACATGAAATACAGCACGCTGACCGTGCTCTGCAGCGGATCGCCCTGGGTCATCACGTACGGTTCGGCGAACAGCTGGAAATAGCCGGACACCGTGATGATCGACACCAGCAGCAGGGCCGGGCGCAGCATCGGCAGCGTGATGTGGCGCAGGCGCTGCAGGAACGAGGCGCCGTCGATCTGCGCCGCTTCGTACAGGTCGCCGGGAATGCTCTGCAGCGCGGCCAGCAGGATGATCATGTTGTAGCCGAAGTTCTTCCACACCGCGAACGCGATGATCGCCGGCATCGACCAGTGCGGATCGCCGAGCCAGTCGATCGGCGCGATGCCGAAATGCGCGAGCGTGTAGTTGATCAGGCCGTAGCGGGTGTGCAGCAGGTAGCGCCAGATCACCGCCACGGCGACGATCGTGGTGACCACCGGCGCGAACAGCGCGGTGCGGAAGAAGCCCTTGAAGCGCGCGAGCCTGGAGTCCAGCAGCAGCGCGGCGCCGAGCGAGGCGGCGATCGACAGCGGCACGCCGACGCCGACGAAGTAGAACGTGTTCAGCAGCGACTTCCAGAACAGCGGCGTGCGCAGGATGTCGAGGTAGTTGCCCAGCCCGACGAAGCGCAGGTTGTGCAGGTCGGCCAGCGCGTACAGGTCGAAATCGGTCAGGCTCAGCGCGAAGGCGGCCAGCACCGGCACGAAGAAGAAGCCGCCGATGACGATCAGCGCAGGGCCGACGAACAGCCAGGCGGCGCGGCGCTCGTTCATCGCGCCGCCTCGTGCGCGAGCATCCAGCGGCGCTTGTCGAGAATCTCGTCGGTGCGCGCGTCGAGCTGGCGCAGCACGGCGTCGACCGGCTGCCCGCCGCGCACGGCGCGCTCGGCGGCCAGGCGCAGCTCCTGCGCGATGCGCTCCCATTCGGGCACCTTCGGCGCCGGCCGGGCGCGCTCGAGCTGGTCGCGGAACGCGCGCGCGTACGGATCGCCGGCGAGCGCGGGCGCCGCCCAGGAACTGCGTCGCGGCGGCAGGTCGCCGCACAGTTCGTGCAGGCGGCGCTGCTGCTCGGGCGCGGAGAGGAATTCGATCAGGCGCCAGACTTCGGGTTTGCGTTCGGATCCGGCGAACATCACCAGGCTGCTGCCGCCGGCGACGGCGGCGCCGGGGCCGTCCGGGCCGGGCAGGGGCGCGGTGCCCCACTGGTCCTGCAGCGCCGCCGGCAGGCGGCGGCGGAACTCGCCGACGTTCCACGGCCCGGTGATGTAAAAGACGTAGAAGCCGGCGGCGAATTCGTCCCAGACGTTGGAGATCTGCGTCGCGCTCATCGGCGGCGCCCAGTCCTGGTGGAACATCTCCAGGTAGAACTCGAACGCGCGGCGGAAGCCGGCACTTTCGAAATTGCCGAGCGTGTCGTGCTCGCGCAGCAGCGGATCGGGCATCTGCACGGCGAGGTTGAGCAGCGGCTCGTACTCGTTCAGCGGCAGCAGGATCGCGTATTTGTCCGCGCCGGCGTTGCGCTTGATCGCGGCCAGCGCGCGTTTCCATTCCGCCCAGTCGCGCGGCGGTTCGGCGAAGCCGGCCTGCGCGAGCAGGTCCTTGCGATAGAACAGCAGGCGCGTGTCGACGTACCACGGCACGCCGTAGAGGCGGCCGTCGAGCACGTTGGTGTCCCAGATGCCGGCGAAGTAGTCGTCCTGGCGCACCACGGGCGATGCGTCCACGTGCGCCTGCAGCGGCTCCAGCGCACCGAGCGTGGCCAGCTCCGGCACCCAGGTGTTGCCGAGCTGGGCCAGGTCCGGCAGAGCATCGCCGGCGAACGCGGTCAGCAGCTTCTCGTGCGCCGCGGTGAGCGGCAGCGCCTGCACCTCGACGCGGATGCCGGGATTGTCGCGCTCGAAGTCGGCCAGCAGCGCCGGCACCACCTCGGCCTCGCGTCCCATCGCCCAGAATTTCAGCACGGTGACGTCTGGGTCCGTGCGCGTGCAGGCCACCAGGGAAAGCAAGGCGAAGAAAATGGCGGCGTGGAATCGCCCGATGTGGAACGACCTCCGCACGATCTCGGCGAGGTCATGCCCGCGAAAGCGGGCATCCATCGAAAGCGGCGACTCGGATTGCGGCTTTGCTCGCGCTACGCGCCCGCCCTTCGGGCCGGCCCCGCCGCTCGCCCGCTGCGCCGGCCGCCGCGGGAGCGACGAACCTGCGCGCGGGGCCGCTTCGCCCCTCATTTCGCCTTCTTCGCCGCCGGAGCCTTCGCGCTCCCGCCTTCCTCGAGCCAGCCGCCGGTGAAGCCGGCGCGTTCCAGGCCCTTGCGGATGTACGGGTTCTTCTTCATCACGTTCCAGACGAAGTCGTCGCGGTAGTTCTCGATCATCGCGATGATCGGCCCCTGGTCGATGCCGATGTAGTCGCTGGCGACCCAGCCGAAGTTCGGGATCAGCTGGCCGGACTTCAGCGGGATGTCGTAGTTGAAGCTCGGATTGAAGGCGTCGAGGAAGCCGTACTTGGAATAGATCTGCGCGCCGTAGAGGCGGTGCATCTCCTCGACCGCCGGAATCACGATTTCCGGCGCGAACGGCAGCGAGGCCGCGGCCGCGGTCGGCGCGATGGTGCCGTCGTCGAACGCGTCGGCGAGGCCGGCGCCGCGCGCGGAGTAGTGGCGGAACTCGCGCAGTCCGCCGCCGTAGTCGAGGTTCGCGCCCTGCGGGCCGTCGCTCGCGGTCAGGCCCCAGATGTTCTCGCCGTACAGCTTCCAGCCCATCGGGTTGGCGATGGCGTAGGCGCGCTGCGCGTAGGTGGCACGGCGGCTGTTCTCGAAGTAGTCGAAGCCGCGCTCGCGCATGTAGGCGTCGCGGATGCCGCGGAAGTCGATCCAGACGTGCGAGTACTGGTGACCGAACTGCGGCGCGAAGCCGAGATATTCCTGCTCGTGGAAGGTGCCCCACGCGCGCGCGTAGGTCTTGGTCCACGCCGCCCAGGCGTCGCTGCCGATCGCCTGCGTCGGCGAGCCGAGCGCGAGCACGTAGACCAGCATGCCTTCGTTGTAGCCCTCCCAGTCGAACGGAATGTAGCCCTGCTTGGGATACCAGCCCATCGAGATCAGCGGCGGGCGCGCCTGCATCCACGGCCATTCCACGCGCCGGTAGAGCGTGTCGGCCAGGCGCCGGATCTCGGCCTCGTCGGCGGACGGAGCGTCGAAGTAGGACTGCGCGAACAGCACGCCGCCGAGCAGCAGTGCGGTGTCGACCGAGGACAGCTCCACCCATTCGTCGAAGCGCGCGCCGGTCTTCATGTCGATGAAGTGGTAGAAGAAGCCGCGGTAGCCGGCCATGCCCTCGTTGCGCGAGCCCTGCGGCAGGCCTTCGAGCGTGCGCAGGGTCAGCAGGGTGCGCTGCGCCGCCTGCTCGCGCGTAACGTAGCCGCGCTCGACGCCGATGCCGTAGGCGGTCAGGCCGAAGCCGACCGCGGCGACGCTGGAAAACGCCTCGGTATACGGATAGCGATCCGGAATCAGGCCGTTGTCGGGATCGGCGGTGTCCCAGAAATAGTCGAAGGTGCGCCGTTCGATGTCGTCGAACAGCGGCGTCAGCTGCGGGCGCAGCAGCGGCGTGACGGCGACGGGAGGCGCTTCCGGTTCGCCGTGGCAGGCGCCGAGCAGGGCCGCGGCGAACAGAAGGGGGAGCAGTCGGGAGAGCGGATGTCCGTTGCGAAAGGGCACTGGAAGAAACTGTCGGCGGAAAGGGCGAAGGAAAAGCAGGGCCGGAAAAATCCGGCCACCCGATTCCCTGGGCGGCCGGTTCCCGAGTGTGCGCCACGGCGGCGTCATCGCCGTGGCGATTGCATCAGAAGCGCACTCCCATCGTGAACTTGATCGTGCGCGGCACGGTGAACATGTTGCCGTTCTTGTTGACCGGCGCGTAGCCGACGAACTGTCCGTTCGAACCCCAGTTGGTGATGTAGTCGGAGTAGTTCTTGAAGTTGAAGAAATTGATCGCGTCGAGGCGGAAGTACATGCTCAGGCCGCCGGTGAGGTCGATGTTCTTGTTCACCGCGAAGTCGATCTGGCGCGTGCCGAAGATCGGTCCGCCGAACAGGAAGCTGGCGCCGTGCGGCGTCACCGCGGCCGGCGTGCAGTGGGTGGTCGGATCGTAGCAGGCGATGTCCGACAGCGGCCGCGGCGTCGACAGGGTCAGCTTGGCGGTGTAGGTCAGGCCCCACGCGCCGTCGATGCTGCCGACCGCGACCAGGCGGTGCTTGGACACGCCCGAGGACTGCAGCCACGGATAGTCCTTGATGTCGGGTTCGTCGAGCGCGTAGTTCTCGCCGGACTTGCGGTTCTCCTCGGCGTCCGTGTAGGTGTAGGCGACCGAGGCGTACCAGCCCGATTCCTTCGTATAAGGCTTTTCCAGCGAGAGCAGCAGCGAATTGGACTTCGTCTGGACGCCGTTCTTGCCGAGGATCAGCGAGCCGAAGCCGGGAATCGGGAAGCCCCACGGCTGGCCGCCGCTGCCGGGCAGCCAGAACGACCCGTCGGGCTGGCGGTTGCCGAGCACGAAGGCGAAGCCGTCCTTGCTGACGATGCGCGACACGATCACGCTGGTGTTCCATTCGCCGACCTTGTTGCGCATGCCGATGCTGAACTGGTCGGAGTAGGGGACCTTGAGATTGTTGTTGATCAGGTTGATCTCGCGGCCGCCGCCGGTCGCGCTGACCAGCGAGCGCAGGTTGTTGATGTCGTAGAAGCGCGGATCCCAGTCGAAGCAGTTGGGCTGCGTCGTGTCGCAGGCGCGGTCGGCCGAGTTGAAGCGGATCTCGTAGGTCGGGAAGGTCGCCTTGGACTGCTCCAGCTGCAGGTAGTCGAAGCTGTCGCGGTCGTAGGAGCGGCCGGCACCGCCGACGATCACGTGCTGCTCGTCGGCGTCGAGGTCGTAGGAGAAGCCCACGCGCGGCTGCCACTGGTCCTTCGGCGCCTTGCGGTTGTTGCCGGTGCTGATGTAGTCGTCGATGTTGATGCCGGAATTGGGATTGTTGATGTTGCCCCAGCCGCGCAGCGCGGAGACGACGTCGGGCGGCGTCACGTAGTTCAGGTACGAGGGCGTCTTCTCGTAGTCCCAGCGCACGCCCAGGTTCAGGGTCAGGTGTTCGTTGACGATCCAGTCGTCCTGGAGGTAGAGGCCGAACTGCTTGTTCTCCGATTCGGCACTGCCGTTGCCGACGCCGGCCAGCGGCACGCCGAATCTCGCCTTCCATGGCAGGTCCGCGGCACCGCCGGACGTCACGTCGTAGAAGAACTGCGGATTGGCCGGATTCATCTCCTGCGTCTGCAGCTTCACTTCCTTGTACTTGAAGCCCATCTTGACCAGGTGGTCGCCGTTCCAGTGCAGGTCGGTCAGGCTGAAGTCGTCCTGGATCGCCGGCCCCTTCTGGCCCTTGTTCTGGAAGCTCGCGCCGGCGCCGGTCTCCAGCAGGGTCCGGTCCTGGCTCAGCGGGTTCGTGTAGATCCGCGCGATGCCGTTGTTGAGCGGGCGCGGACCCCACTCGGCGTCTTCCCAGGTGATGTGCAGGTCGTTGATCCAGCGGTCGGCGGTGTGCTGCCAGCGCAGGTCGGCGCGCTTCTCGTCGTTGACGATGTCCACGCCGAACGACGGCGCGCGCGTGCCGCCGACGTTGTCGCGCTGGGCTTCCTTGCGGTACTTGCCGGTCAGCTCGATCAGGTCACGGTCGGTGGGCTGCCAGTCGATCTTGCCGAAGTACAGATCTTCGGAGAACGGCTGCTCGGCCGGCCCGATGGCGTCGGCGACGCCCGGCGGCAGCGGGCCGGGCAGCGGCAGTTCGCCGGGCACGACGGCGACCGGCGTGACGTAGTCCTTGGCCTCGTAGGTGAAGAAGAAGTGCGCCAGGTCCTTCACGATCGGGCCGCCGATGGCCAGGCCGTATTCCTTGTCCGGCGTCTCGAGCTTGCGGCCGGAGGAAATCTCCGACGGGTACTTCGAGCGCCAGGTGTCGCTGGTGTAGTTGCCGAACACCTCGCCGTGGAACTCGTTGGTGCCCGACTTGGTCACCGCGGTCACCGCGGCGCTGCTGAGCTGGTCGTACTCGGCCTTGTAGTTCTGCGTGATGACCTTGTACTCGGAGATGCCCAGCTGCGGGAACGGGTTGCCGCGGCTGTTGTCCTGTCCGCTGATGCCGCCCTTCAGCACGTAGCCCTTCTGGCCGACGCCGTCGACGTAGACGTTGATCGCGTTGGCCGACTGCGCGCCGCTGCGCAGCGAATAGGTGCCGTTGGCCGGATCGCGGTTGAAGGCCATGCCGGGCACGGTGTCGGCGAATTCGAGGAAGTTGCGCGTGACCTGCGGAATGGTGTTGATCTGGCGCAGCGAGATGGTGTCGCCGATCTCCGAGGTCTTCACCTCGGCCAGCGCGTTCGCGGTGACCGTGACGCCTTCCAGCTGGGTCCCGCCCGAGGGGGCCGGTTCGCCGCCGGCGAAATTCAGCGTCGCCGTGGAGGCGACGGCGAGGGTCACCGTCCTCTCGGTGCCGGGACCGGCGCTGACGCGGTAGGTGCCGGGCGGCAGGCCGGCCAGCGAGTAACTGCCGTCGGAGGTGACCATCGTGCGGCGGGTCAGGCCGTTGTCGACGTTGGTCGCGCTGACCTCGGCGCCGGCGGTGGCCTGTCCGCGCAGCGTCGCGTTGGTGCTCTGCGCGAACAGGCTCGGCGTCGCCGCGCAGAAGCAGCCGGCCAGTGCGCCGGCCAGCAGCTTGCGGGACAAGGTACGGGACTTGATGTGAATCGCTTTCATCGTGTGCTCCTCTCCCCGGAGAGTCTTCGAGTCGTGATGTCTTGCGAAACGAGGCGGACGGTTGCGAGCGCGGCCCGGACCTCAGCTGGTATCGGCGTGCGGACGTGCGCCGCTGGATTGCCGCGCGACCAGGCTGCACTCCAGCTCGCGCGCGAGCCGCGGCTGGCTGCGGCCGTCGATCACCGAGGCGAGCCGCTCGAGCGCCTGCGCGCCGAGATCGGCGATGCGCACGCGCACCGTCGTCAACGGTGGGCTGACGAAGCGCGCGATCGGAATGTCGTCGAAGCCGGCGAGCGCGATGTCGCCCGGCACGTCCAGGCCGGCTTCCTTCAGCGCGAACAGGCAGCCGATCGCCATCATGTCGTTGGCGGCGAAGACGGCGTCCGGGCGCGGATCGAGCCGGGACACGTCCAGTCCCGCGCGATAGCCCGATTCCTCGCTGAAGTCGCCCTGCAGCACCTGCGGTGCCTGCTTCGGCCGCTGCTTGGCGAGCGCGTCGCGGTAGCCGCGCAGTCGCTCGTCGGCGTCGAAGTTGTTCGGCGGCCCGGCGACGAAGGCGATGCGGCGATGACCGCATTGCACGAGGTGCTCGACCATGGCGCAGGCGCCGCCGTAGTTGTCGATCGACAGCGACAGATAGTCGCTGCCGCCCACGCGCGTGTTCATCAGCACGGTCGGCAGGGCGGCAGGGAGGTTTTCCGCCAGCGTGCCGGCGTCGGCGTGCGGCGACATGATCAGCACGCCGTCGACGCGCCCGCGCAGCGCGCGCAGCACTTCGCCGACCTCCGACGCGGAACCGTGCGAGCTCGACACCAGCAGGTGCAGGCCGCGCGCGCGTGCGGCGGCGTCCATGCCGCGGATCAGCTCGGAGAAGAACTCGCCGTGCAGGTCGGGCAGTACCGCGCCGACCGTCTGCGTACGCTGCGTGATCAGGCTGCGCGCGGCGCCGTTGGGCATGTAGCGCAGGCGCTCGGCGACCTCGACGATGCGCTGGCGCGTTTCCGGGGTGACGCTGTCGTGGCCGTTCAGGGCGCGCGAAACCGACGCGACCGATACGCCGGCCGCTTTCGCCACGTCTTTGATCGTCACGCTCAAGAGGCCGATCCGTCCCGCGGATGTAAACGTTTACATCATGCGGGACGGTTAAAGCGCTTGTCATGCTGCGGTACAGCAGCCGAAGGCTTCGGGCCGCGCGCGGCGACGGAGAAAAGCGTTCCCGACGAGGCGGAGCCGATGACGGTCGTCCTCGGCATGTCCGACACGCGCGTTCCGCAAATCCTCCGCCTGCGGCGAGCCCGGCCGGATGAAGGGAACCTACCTGCCATCCGCCCGGCGGCAGCAAGGAGCCTTATTCCGCAATGATTGTGCGAGCGAGCGCGGCATCCTGTTCCGGAGAGCCGCCCGATACCCCCAGGCCGCCGAGCAATGTCCCATCGTCGTCGAGCAGCGGAACTCCGCCGCCGACGAGCAGCAGGCCGCCGCTGTGGACGTGATCGAAATGCAGCAGCGGCTCGCCCATCCGCAACGGAGCGTTCAGCGCTTCGGTGGGAGCCTGGAACATGACCGACGTGCGCGCCTTCGCGATGGCCAACTCGTTCGACGCCAGCCACGCGCCGTCCATGCGCGAGAACGTCACCAGGTTCGCGCCGCGGTCGAGGATCGCGAAGACCGCCTTCATGCCGGCTCCTTCCGCCGCGGCGCGGCCGCGCGCCACGAGTCGATGCGCGTATTCGAGCGTGACGTCAGGCATTCTGGGTCCACTCCGTTTCCTGCCACTGCCTGGCCACGTCGATGGTGGCCAAGGGGCGCATGGTGCGATAGAGATGTTCCTCGGCCGGAATGATCTCGACCATCGCATCGATCATTTCCCGGGGATCGAACTGATCGGCAAGGGCGCCCGCGAAATCCGGCATCGGAACGACGGCACGTCCGGCGTCGTACCACTGGACGTGGCTCTCGGCGCCGGTGTCGTTGAAGCCGGTCCCGAACACGCCGGGATTCACGGTCGCGACCTTGATGCCGTAAGGCGCCAGCTCGGCTTTCATGGAGCCGGCGATCGCCTCGATCGCGTGCTTCGTGGCGCAGTACACGCCGACGAACGGAATGACGAGGATGCCTCCCATCGACGAGGTCCACACCACCTTGCCGGACTTGCGCGCCACCATCTTCGGGACGATGCCCTGCGCCAGCTGGAGATGCCCGAAGACGTTGATCTCGAACGACTCGCGCACCCGCCTGAGCGGGATGTCGACGACGGAACCGCTTTCCATCACGCCGGCGTTGAGCACGAGCACGTCGGGGTCGTAGCCCGTGGCGTGCGCAATGTCGATCTCGTCGAGGAGGTTGAGCTTGATGACGTCGAGCGTCACGCCGGCTTCCGCGGCGTCCGCGCGCAGGCTGCGCACCTGCGGCCAGGTTTCGGCGGTCGCGACGACTTCGTGCCCGCGGCGGGCGAGCTCGATCGCCGCGCCGCGACCGAAGCCGGAGCTGGCGCCGGTAATCAGGATTTTCTTCGCCATGGTTGCGTTTCCTTCTGTGAGTGTCCGAATGCCTGCCGCGCGGGAGATCGGAAGGGGTGCGCCGGACTCCGACCGTCGATGTCCACCTGCAATGCGGGCGTGCGGTTTGCCCCGGCGGTCCGTCAGTAGCCTATGGAACGTTGAATGTTGAAACAATATTTCCAATACTTAATGTCAAGATGAGCAGAATTCATCAAATGAAGATCGGCGATCTGTCGGCTTTCAGCGCTTTCCTGGCCGTGGCGGAACATCGCAGTTTCCGCGCCGCCGCGATCGAGCTCGACATCACTCCGCCGGCCATCAGCCACTCGATCAAGACGCTCGAGAAACGCCTCGGCACGCGCCTGTTCAACCGAACCACGCGCAGCGTGTCCTTGAGCGAGGCCGGGGAACGCCTTGCGGCGAAACTGCGTCCGGCGATGGGTGCGATCGAGGAGGCGGTGCAGGAGATCGAAGGCCGCCGCGAAACGGCATCCGGCACGGTTCGCATCAACGCCAGCGAGGGCGCCATCCGGATGGTCCTGAAGCCCGTGCTCGCGCACTTCCTGCGTGAGCATCCGCAGATCCACCTCGACATCGTCAGCGACGGTCGGTTGAGCGACATCGTCGCGCACGGTTTCGACGCCGGCATTCGACTGGCGGAAGCCGTACCGCGGGACATGATCGCGGTGCCGATCGCCGAGGAAGCGCGCTTCGCGGTTGTCGCCAGTCCTTCCTATCTGAAAGCGAGAGGGCGGCCGCGCGTGCCGCAGGAACTGCACGACCACGACTGCATCCGGTTCCGCTTCGAAAGCGGCGCGATCTACCATTGGGAGTTCGAGCGCCGTGGCATCGCCGAAAGAATCCACGTCTCCGGCCCGCTCACGCTGACCGACCAGCCGCTGATGGTGGAAGCGGCGATGGACGGCATCGGCATCGCCTTCGTGCCGGAGCATCTGGCGGCGAGCGGACTAGGCGACGGTCGCCTGGAGCGGCTGCTGGAGGACTGGTGCCCGCCTTTTCCGGGGTTGTGTCTCTACTATCCCGGTCATCGGCACGTTTCCCCCGCGCTGCGCGCACTGATCGACGCATTGAGCCGGGAGCGGCTGCGTTCCTGAGCGCAACGCGCGCGAATGCCGATGCCGGCATCGGCATCGGCGTATCGGTTTGATGCAGCGCTTGTGCCTTCTTCTTCGCGACTGTGCATCGGCGCGGGAAGCCCTTCCTGATGGAAAGGCGCCTGCGCGTCCCGCCGTCAGAACATGCCGCGCACGCCGACGGTGAAATTGCGTCCGGCCAGCGGCACCAGGTCCTTGATCAGCGAGGTCGACAGCCGCGCGGTCTGGTTGGTCAGGTTGTCGGCGTTGACGAAGGCTTCCCAGCTCGAGCGGTCGTTGTTGAAGAAGCTCCACGCCACGCGGGCGTTGACCAGGGTGAAGCTCGCGGTGTCGGTCTCGAATTCGGCGGTGTGATCCTGCTCGAAGTAGTGCGTCGCGCCGAGGCTGGCGCGCCAGTCGTCGTTGCGCCAGCTCAGTTCGGTGCCGACGCGTGCCGCCGGAATGCGCGGCAGGTTGCCGCCGCCGGCCAGCGTCGCGCGCACCGTGTCGCCCCAGATGCGCCAGTCGTAGTGGCCGCTCTCGTTCTTGGCCAGGTGGAACGTGGCTTCGGCTTCGCCGCCGCGGAACTTCGCGTTGCGCTGCGACCACTGCCGCACCGGCAGGTCGTCCTCGACCAGGCCGGTGTCGGCGAGGTAGATGAAGTTGTCGTAGCGGTTGTAGTACGCGGCGATCTTCGCCTCGACCAGTTCGCTGTGGTAGTGCAGGCCGATCTCGGCCTGGTTCGCGGTTTCCTTGGACAGGTTCGGATCGCCGATCTCGTACGTGGCCGAGGCCACGTGCGGTCCGTGCGAGAAAAGCTCCTCCTCGGCCGGCGCACGCTGGGCGCGGTCGAGGTTCAGGCTCAGGTGCCAGTGATCGTCGAAGCGCCAGGCGAGGCCGGCGGAAAGGCTGAGCGGGCTGAAGTCGCGCTTGCTGCCGTTGTCGGGCGTGCTGCTCTGGCGGTCGGCGCGCGCGCCGAGCTCGGCCTTCAGCGGGCCGAATTCGCGCTGCTCGGTGACGAACACGCCCACGCCCTTGGTCGAGGTCGGCGGCACGAAGCTCTCTTCGCCGACGGCGGCGAAGTCGCGCTGGAACGCCTGCACGCCGAACGCGCCGGTCCAGCCGGCCAGCGGCGCGTGCGTGAGCTGCACACGGCCTTCGTCGGTCTTGTTGGTGAAGGTCGTGCCGGCTTCGTCGCCTTCGTATTCCACGTGCTGGTAGTCGCTGTGGCCGAAGCTGAATTCGGCCTTGTCGATGCCGGCGAACGGCGTATTGAGCGCGCCCTTCAGGTCGTAGCGCGTCTGGCCCATCGACACGCGCACGGCCGGTTCGTCCTCGAGCGGATCGCCCGGTTCGGCCGGATTGCCGTAGTTGCTCAGGTAGCGCGAGACGGACAGGCCCAGATAGCCCCAGTCGCCCAGCCACGAGCCGCCGACCGCGCCGGACTTGGTGTGCACGAAGCTGTTGTCGAGGGTGCGGCCGGGAATGTCGTAGTCGTCGGCGTGGCGGTACAGGCCGTCGGCGTGCAGGGCGAAGCCGTCGCCGCCGGCGTCGACGCGGAACATGCCGGTGCTGCCGTCGGAGACGCTGTCGTAGCCGATCTGCGTGCGGCCGGAGAAGCCGTTCGCCGGGGCGCTCTGCGGGATGCGGCCGTCGACGAGGTTGACGACGCCGCCGATCGCGCCGGAGCCGTAGAGCAGGGTGGCCGGGCCCTTGAGGATCTCGATCTGGTCGGCGAGGAACGGCTCGACGGTGACCGCGTGGTCCTGGCTCACGTTGGAGACGTCGGCCGAACCGAGGCCGTCGGCGAGCACGGCCACGCGCGAGCCGTCCAGGCCGCGGATGACCGGGCGTCCCACGCCGGCGCCGAACGCGGTGGTCTGCACGCCGGGCACGCCGGCGACGGTCTGGCCGATGGTGCCGGTGCGCGCGTCGTCGAGCTCGCTGCCGGTCAGCACGCTCACCGGCGTCACCAGCTGGTCGGCGCTCTGGCCGAGCGGAACGGCGGTGACGACGACTTCCTTGAGCTTGGCGGCCGGTTCGGCATCGGCCGGCGGAGGGGCATCCGCGGCCGGATCGGCGAAGGCGCGGGCGGACTGGACGAGGGCGAGGCCGATGCAGGCGACGAGGGCGGTCTTTTTCATGGGCAGGCAGGGCAGGTGGCGTTGGGAAAGTAATGTTATAATATTTCAGAGTCGCGACGCGCCAGTCCTGCCGGAAGTCATGGCCACGCGCTGGCGCGGTGTCGGGTTATGTTATAACGTCAGTTGGAGTACCCATGAGCAGTCCGTCGTCTCGCCCATCCTGGTTTGCTCGCTTCGCCGACCGCTTCGGGGCGACCGCGTCCTTCCTGTGCGCCGTGCACTGCGCGCTGCTGCCGCTGGTGATCGCGGTGCTGCCGATGCTCGGTCTGGGCTTCCTGGCCGACCATCGGTTCGAACGCTTCTTCGTGGCCTTCGCCGGCGTGCTGGCGCTGTCGACGCTGATCATCGGCTTCCGCCGCCACCAGCGCTTCCGCGCGTTCTGGTTCCTGCTGCCGGGCATCGTGCTGCTGGTCGCCGGCATCCTCATCGACGTCGACCACGCCACCGTGGGGCATGCCGTGCTGGTCAGCATCGGCGGCACCCTGGTCGCGCTGGCGCATCTGGTGAACCTGCGCCTGGCGCACACCCACGTGCACGACGCCGCCTGCGGGCACTGACTCCCGCCACGCGTCGCGCTGCGATTGTGTAACGCGGCGGGCGCCTCCTAGGCTTGCGGCTTCTCCGCCGCCGCGCCGCTTTTCGATGAGTCACAGCCACGATCACTCCCATGATCACGCGCACGGCCACGCCCCTGCGCAGCCGGGCGACCGTCGCGCGCGCAAGCTGCTGATCGCCTTCGCGCTGACCGCGATCACCCTGGTCGCCGAGGCGATCGGCGGCTGGCTGTCGGGTTCGCTGGCCTTGCTGGCCGACGCCGGGCACATGCTGGTCGACGCGGCGGCGCTGATGTTCGCCTGGCTCGGCGCGCACTTCGCGCGCAGGCCGGCCGACGCGCGACGCAGCTTCGGCTATGCGCGGCTGGAGGTGCTGGTCGGCTACAGCAACGCGCTGGTGCAGTTCGTGCTCGTCGCCTGGATCGCGGTCGAGGCCCTGCTGCGCCTGGCCGAGCCGCAGCCGATCCTGTCCGGCACGATGCTCGCGGTCGCCGTGGCCGGTCTGCTCGTCAACGCCTTCGTGCTGTTCGTGCTGTCCGGCCACGACCACGACGACCTCAACACGGCCAGCGCGCGGCTGCACGTGCTCGGCGACCTGTTCGGTTCGGTCGGCGCGGTGAGTGCGGCGCTGCTGATCGGCTGGCTCGGCTGGCTGTGGGCCGATGCGGTCGTCTCGATCCTCGTCTCGCTGCTGATCCTGTCCAGCGCCTGGCGGCTGCTGCGGCGCTCCGCGCACATCCTGCTCGAAGGCGCGCCGGAAGGTGTCGACG
This sequence comes from Dokdonella ginsengisoli, assembly GCF_042652785.1. Taxonomy (NCBI): domain Bacteria; kingdom Pseudomonadati; phylum Pseudomonadota; class Gammaproteobacteria; order Lysobacterales; family Rhodanobacteraceae; genus Dokdonella; species Dokdonella ginsengisoli. Next base: position 258,395 of record NZ_JBHSHD010000010.1, read on the forward strand.
CCGATCTCGTCGGCGAAGCGCTGCAGCGCGAAGCGGTCGGCGTGAGCAGCGTGCATCACGTGCACGTGTGGCAGCTCGCCGGCGGCTATCACGTGGCGACCCTGCACGCGCAGCTGCGCGCCGGCAGCGACGCCGACGAGGCGATCCGCTCGATCCACGGCGTGCTGCGCGAGCGCTTCCGCATCGAACACGCGACGGTGCAGATCGAACGCGGCGGCTGCGCCGGCGCGGGCTGCGCGCACTGAGGCGCTTTTTGGGCTGTCAGCTGGAGCGAAGCTGCTGCAGCCAGCGCCCGGCGGCATCGCGGCCGAGGTCGCGCAGCTCGAGCAGGAAGCCCAGTTCGGTGTTCAGGCGCGTCTTGGCGCGGTATTCGCTCAGCGTGTCGCCCGGTTCGACCAGATGCAGGCGCAGCGCTTTCATGCGCCGCCCGAGAGCGCTCAGGGGCACGCTGCCGCGCAGCGCGGCCTGCGCATGGACCAGGGAATCGTATTCGCGCAGGAACGTGGTCGAGAAGCCGAGTTCGGCCACCCGTTCGGCGATTTCGCGCGCCGTCGCCGGCAGCTGCGGGCGCGACAGCGGCTGCACCAGCACGCAGACCACATGCGCCGCCGTGCAGCGGTAGACCAGCGGCTCCAGCGCCGGGTTGCCGGCGTAGCCGCCGTCCCAGTACGTCTCGTCGTCGACGACGACCGCGGCGAACAGCTGCGGCAGGCAGGTCGAGGCGAGCAGGGCGTCGATCGACAGCTCCTCGTTGCCGAACAGCTTCAGCGCGCCGTCGCGCACGCGCGTGGCGGCAACGAACAGTTTGAACGGGGCCTGCGCGCGCAGGCGTTCGAAGTCGAACAGGCGCTCGCCGAGCGCGCGCAGCGGATTGAGGCCGAGCGGATTGATCTGTTCGGGCGTGAAGTGGTTCGCCCAGCTCGACAGCAGGTTGCCGCCGAAGGCCCAGCGCAGCGGATTGGACTGCGCGGCGACCGCCTGCCACAGCGCCTCGAGCTTCGCGCGCGCGCCGTCGCGTCCGTTCTCGAGCCAGCCCTGCGCCAGCGCGAGGGCGTTCATCGCGCCGCTGCTGGTCGCGCTGACGCCGTCGATCGCCAGCGCGGGTTCTTCCAGCAGGCGGTCGAGCACGCCCCAGGTGAACGCGCCGTGCGCGCCGCCGCCCTGCAGGGCGAGGCTCAGCGGCGGCAGCGGAAGCGGCGATCCGGACATGGGCGTCGGCACGCGGAAAGCCGCGATTCTTGCATAGGCGGGACGGCCTGCTATCCTGCGCGCCCCGGATTACCTACGGATATCAAGAGCGAACATGGGCAGAGGCGACCGCAAGACCAAGAAGGGCAAGATCGCAATCCGCAGCTACGGCAACGCGCGTCCGCACGCGGCGAAGTCCGTCGCCGGCACGAAGACGGCCGTCGCCGCCAAGCCGGCTGCCAAGCCGGCGGTGAAGAAGGCCGCGCCCGCGAAGAAGGTTGCGGCGAAGAAGACCGCCTGATCCCGTCGTTTCCGGCGATCCGGCGCGCTCGTGCGCCGGACCGTCCCGGCGATCGCCGCCGCGGCAGCTGAGCCGCGATCGCTTTCCCCGGCGCCGTCGCCTGGGCGGTCTTCCCGCAGCGCCGGACGTCCGCGCGGTTCCCGACGCGCTTGCCGGCACGCTCTGGCATCGAATTTGCTTGCGCTCTGCGCATCATTCGACGCGGCCCGACCGCAGCCGCCGGAGATTCACGACCCGCCATGCTCCTCCTGCCTGCTCCCGTCGCGCGCCCGTCCTCCGCTTCGCTGCACTTCGTCGTGCGCGTGCACCGGCTGCGCACGCTCGGCCTGGGCCTGGGCGCGCTGGCCGTCGCCGGGGTCTTCCACCAGAACGGCGCCGCGTTCCAGACCTGGGCGCTGCTGCTGTTCAACGGCTTCCTCTGGCCGCACCTGGCGCGCCTGATTTCGTCGTATTCCGACGATCCGCAGCAGGCGGAGATGCGCAATCTGCTGGTCGATTCGGCGATGGGCGGCATCTGGGTCGTGCTGATGCAGTTCAACCTGCTGACCAGCGTGCTGCTGCTGACCATGCTCGCGATCGACAAGATCAGCGTCGGCGGCTGGCGTTTCCTGCGCCGCTCGATGGCGGTCGGCGCGGCGGCGGGCGCGCTGACGCTGGCCGGGTGCGTGCTGTTCGGCGACTGGACCTGGCGGCTGGACAGCACCATGCCGGCGGTGATTTCGGCCCTGCCGATGCTGGCGATCTATCCGCTGGTGATCAGCACCTCCACGCACGCGCTGGCGAGCCAGGTGCGCCGGCAGAACCGCGAACTGGAGCGGCGGGCGGCGATCGATCCGGCCACCGGATTGCTGAACCGGCCGAGCTGGGAGCGCGCCGTCGGGCGCGAGCTGGCGCTGGCGCAGCGGCACGGCCGGCCGGCTTCGCTGCTGATGATCGACATCGACCGCTTCAAGGAGATCAACGACGGCTACGGCCATCCGGCCGGCGACGAGGTCATCCGCGCCACCGCCCGCACGATCATGGCCTGCATCCGCGACGGCGACGTCGCCTGCCGCTACGGCGGCGACGAATTCGGCATCCTGCTCGCCAACGCCGGCGTCCAGGCCGCCCTGGCCACCGCCGAGCGCCTGCGCGCGCGCGTGGCGGCGACGGTATTCGCCGGCGAATCGGGGCCCAGTTGCACGCTGAGCGTGGGCGTCGCCGTGGCCTCGGCGGACGTGCCGGACGCGCGGGCCTGGATCGAGCGGGCCGACGCGGCCTTGTACCGGGCCAAGACGGCGGGCAGGGACCGGGTCTGGCGTGCTACCGAAGGGGTAGCCGAACCGGGACTTTCGTCACTTTAAAATCGGTGTTAGCACTCGTTCGATTTTGCGAGTATGATCCGCGCACTGTGTTTGCAAGGGTCACTGTGAATCGTGGCCCGATGCGGTTGATCCTCGGCGATCCGCTCCATCGATTTAGCCTCGCTAGCTCCCTGCAACCCAGTCTCGATGGGGAATGTTCCGCCATCGCGATGTCAATCGTGTTTTCAGGAGTTTTGCAAGATGTCGAATCGTCAGAACGGTACCGTCAAGTGGTTCAATGACGCCAAGGGTTTCGGTTTCATCACCCCGGAAAGCGGCCCGGACTTGTTCGTGCACTTCCGCGCCATCCAGGGCACCGGCTTCAAGTCGTTGCAGGAAGGCCAGCGCGTCAGCTTCGTCGCCGTGCAGGGTCAGAAGGGCATGCAGGCCGACCAGGTCCAGGTGATCTCCTAAGATCCCGGCAGTCCGTTTTTACTAAGAACCCCGGGCGGAAACGCCCGGGGTTTTTTTATGCGTCCGTTGCGGGACCATTGCGGACGGGGCCATTGCGGCCCGGGGCATTTCAGGTCAGCCGCCGGGTGCGTCCATCGATGACCGTGTGCGTCTGCCCGCCGACCCAGACCGCGCGGCGGCCGTCCGCGCCCGGTTCGTCGATGCGGATCGTGATCGACGCGTCGCGCCCGATCTCGCGGCCCTGGCTCACGCGATAGCCGCGGGCCAGCGCGCCGTGCGGCTCGCGCAGGGCGATCCAGGCGGCGATCAGGCCGTTGGCGGCGCCGGAGGCGGGATCCTCGACGATGCCGACGCCGGCCGGAAATGCGCGCACGACGAGGTCGTAGCCGGCGTCGGTGCCGTTCGCGCAGCGTGCGAAGGCGCACAGGCCGAGCGTGTCGGTCTCGCGTGCGAGCGTGCCGATCGAGGCGTGCTCGGGTTGCCAGCTGCGCAGCGCGGCCTCGCTGGCGAATTCGGCCACCCACCAGCGCCGGCCGCCTTCGACGCAGGCCGGCGGCAGGGCGCCGAGCGCGATGCCGCGCAGCAGGTAGGAAAGGATCGGCTCCACGTGCACGCCTTCGCGCACGACGCGCGCGCCGGGCGCCTGCACGAACAACCGGCGCCGCTCGCCTTCGCCCTCGACGCGCACCGGCAGCAGTCCGGCCGCGCATTCCTGCATGAGTACGCCGTCGCGCGCCGGCGCGAAGCCGGTTTCCAGCACCGCGTGCGCGCTGCCGATCGTCGGATGCCCGGCGAACGGGATCTCCTTGGCCGGCGTGAAGATGCGCAGGCGGTAGCTCGCCGCGGGAGTCGTCGGCGCCAGCACGAAGGTGGTTTCGACGAGGTTGGTCCAGGTCGCGAAACGCTGCAGGTCGGCGTCGCTCCAGCCGTCCGCGCCGATCACCACGCCGAGCGGATTGCCTCCGCCGGCGCGCGCGCAGAACACGTCCAGTTGCAGGTAGCGCGAAGTCGTCATCGGATGTCGTCTGGACAGGGCGGGGGAGGCGGATGATACCGTTGCCCGCAGCGCCCGCGCCGCGGCCGGATCGTCGCGCGCGGCATGCACCCGATTTCCTTCGAACCCGGAGAACGTCGATGGACAAAGCCCGTGATGTCGCCGTGATCGTCGGCAGCCTGCGCAAGGAGTCGCTGAATCGCAAGATGGCGCACGCATTGATCGCACTGGCGCCGGCGCCGCTGAAACTGGAGATCGTCGAGATCGGCGACCTGCCGCTGTACAACCAGGACCTGGAAACCTCCACGCCGCCGCCGGCGTACACGACGTTCCGCGAGCGCGTCGCGCGCGCCGACGGCGTGATCTTCGTGACCCCGGAATACAACCGTTCGACGCCCGGCGCGCTGAAGAACGCGGTCGACGTCGGCTCGCGCCCGTACGGCCACAGCGTGTGGAGCGGCAAGCCGGGCGCCGTGGTCAGCGTCTCGCCCGGCGCGATCGGCGGCTTCGGCGCGAACCATCACCTGCGCCAGTCGTTCGTGTTCCTCGACATCAAGGTGCTGCAGCAGCCGGAGATGTACATCGGCGGCGCGGACAAGCTGTTCGACGAGGCCGGCAAGCTGTCCAGCGACTCGACGCGCGAATACCTGGGCAAGTTCCTGCGCGCGTACGCGGACTGGGTCGAGCGCATCCTCGCCAAGTGAGTGCGCCGCGCCGCCGTCGCGCGGCGCTCACAGCCAGCCGCGGCGCCGGAACCAGAGCAGGGGCAGGACCACGCTGAGCACGATGGCGGTCAGCGCCAGCGGGTAGCCGTACGGGAGTTTCAGCTCGGGCATGCGCACGAAGTTCATGCCCCAGATGCCGGCCAGGATCACCGGCGGGATCGACACCACCGAGGCGACGGTCAGCAGCTTCATCACGTCGTTCTGGTCGATGTTGATGAAGCCGAGCACGGCGTCGAGCAGGAACTGCAGCTTGTCGGTCATCTGCCCGTCGAGTTCGCCGAGCGCCTCGAGATCCTTGTGCACGGTCTTCAGCCGCGCCAGCTCCGTCTTGGCGATCCACGGCGGCGCGTTTTCCTGGGTGAAGCCGACCGCGCGCGACAGTCCCGTCATGGTCTGGCGCGCACGCGTCAGGCCGCTTTCCAGGCGGCCGATTTCCGCCAGCATGCCGGTCAGGGCGCGCGTGGAGTGCCTGGCCTGGCACAGGATCCGCGTCGACAGCTCGCCGGCCTTGGCGATGATCGTTTCCAGATGATCGGCCAGCTGTCCGACCAGCGCTTCCACCAGCGCGGCGAACACCATCGCGCCGTCGGCCGGCGTCCGCGCGGCGTACACCGATTCCGCGGCGCGGGCGAAGCCGGGCGAGTCGCCGTAGCGGATCGAGACCAGGAATTTCGGCGCGACGATCAGGCCGAACGGCGATTGCGGCTGGTCGACGTCGTGCGCGAAGAACGGCACGTTGAGATGCAGCACGTCGCCGTCCAGGCGCAGGCGGCTGGACATCTCGATCGCGCGGATGCGTTCGAGCGTCGGCAGCCGGACGCCGGTGACCCGCTCGACGCGGCCGATTTCCTCGCCGCTCGGGTCGCACAGGTCGAACCACAGGCATCCCGACGTGGCGGCGTCCGCCGAATCGGCGGGCAGTGCGCGGCCGTCGCCGCCGTGGCAGGTCAGCATGCGACGCTCGGGCGATCGGCGCTTGTGGGCGACATGCGCGCCATCATATCGTGCGCCTCGCCCCGCAGTCGCAGGAAGCCGATCTACCCATGACCATCACCCTGATCATCATCGCGGTCACCAGCGTCGTCTCGTTCATGGGGTTTTCCAATACCCAGCTGATCGACCGCCTGATCCTCTGGCCGCCGGCGATCACGCGCGGCAAGGAATGGTGGCGCCTGGCCAGCTGCGGCCTGATCCACGCCGACGTCCCGCACCTGCTGTTCAACATGATCACGCTGTTCTTCTTCGGGCGCGCGATGGAAGGCTTCTACGTGAGCCGCGGCGGCGCGATCGGCTATCTGATCTTCTACGTCGGCGCGCTGGTCGTGTCGAGCCTGCCGAGCTACCTGCAGCACAAGAACGACAGCCGCTACCGCAGCCTCGGCGCGTCCGGCGCGGTGTCGGCGGTGCTGTTCGCCTACATCCTGCTGGCGCCGTGGAGCAAGATCATCGTGTTCGTGCTGCCGCTGCCGGCGATCCTCTACGCGGTGGCCTACGTCGCCTATTCGATCTACATGGACAGGCAGCGCGTCGACAACGTCAATCACAGCGCGCACCTGTGGGGTGCCGCCTACGGCGTGTTCGCCACGATCCTGATCGAACCGGGCGTGGTCGAGCACTTCCTGCGCCAGCTGACTCAGCCGTCGCTCGGCTTCGGCTGATACGCTGGCGCACCTGAGCATCGGAGATCGCCCGCCATGACCACCCACGCCGGCAGCTGCCATTGCGGCAGGATCGCCTTCGAAGTCGACGCCGAGATCAACAAGGCCATCGACTGCAACTGTTCGATGTGTTCGCGCCGCGGCGGCCTGCTGGCCTTCGTGCCGGACGCGAGCATGCACCTGAAGACGCCGGAAGACGCGCTGTCCACCTACACCTTCAACACGCACCGCATCCGCCACCACTTCTGCGCGAACTGCGGCATCGCCCCGTTCGGCCGCGGCACCGACCAGAACGGCAACGCGCTGTGGGCGATCAACGTGCGTTGCCTGCCGGACCTCGACCTCGCCACGCTGGAGATCCAGAAGGTCGACGGGCGCAAATTCTGAGCGGCGTGGCGTGCACGCGCCGCCGGAGGCTTCGGTGGTATAAGAGTTGCGTTTTCCAGCCGGCCCTTGCCGCCGGCCGGGAGGGAAGGGCGATGGCGCGAATCGTGTTGCTGCTGTGCTTGGCCGTGCTGGGCGTTTCCTCCGCCGTCGCGGCGGACGGCTACGTCACGGCGAACGTGAACCTGCGCGCCGGTCCCGATTCGGACTATCCGCGCATCACCACCCTGCCGATCGGCACGCCGGTGTCGATCCAGGGCTGCGTCGACGGATATCTGTGGTGCGACGTCGTCGGTCGCGGCGAGCGCGGCTGGGTCGCCGGCGATTACATCCAGTTCGACTACCAGAGCCACCGCGTCTACGTGCCCGAATACGGCGCGCGCATCGGCATTCCGATCATCGCCTTCGTGCTCGGCACCTACTGGGACGACCACTACCGCTCGCGGTCGTGGTATCGCGACCGGCCGTACTGGGTCGGACGCCCGCCGCCGGTGCATCGTCCGCGTCCGCCGTCGCATCGGCCGCCGGTGCACAAGCCGCGGCCCCCGGTGCGACCGCCGGCGCACAAGCCGCGTCCTCCGGTGCAGCCGCCGCGCCCGCCGGCGACGCGTCCTCCGGTCGGAACGCGTCCGCCGGGCACGTCGCGCCCGCCGGCCAGGCCGGCACCGCCGAACGCACGCCCGCCGGCGCGGCCGAATCCGCCGCCGGGCAACCGCCCGCCGTCGCAGAAGCGGCCGGCGCCGCCGCCCTCGCGGGACGGCGATCGCCGCTGAGATCGCCGCTGACCGGCGACGCCGGGCGGTTGCCCTGCCCGGATTCGGCGCGCTTGTTGTAACGTGCGAACTGCGGTGCCCGCAGGGCGCGCGCTCGCTCTTTCACGGAACTGCCTGATGTACCGTCCGCTCGCATCGCTGTCGCTGCTGCCTCTCGCGCTCGCCCTGCAATCGGCTTTCGCCGCCGACGTCGATCCCGCGCTGCGCGCCGGCGCGGCGGACGGCGCGCGCGTCGATGCGCTGATCGTGTTCGCCGATCAGTCGCGGCCGGCGCTGGCGCCGCTGGACGCGCGCGCCGGCTATCGCGAGCGCCGCCGCGCCCTGGTCGACGCCTTGCGCGGCCGCGCGCAGGTGCAACAGGCCGGCGTGCGCGCATGGCTGGACGAGCGCGGCCTCGCGTACCGGCCGTACTGGATCGCCAACCTGATCGCGGTCCGCCTCGACGCGGGCGAACTGGGCGCTGTCGCGCGTCGCGACGACGTCGCCCGCGTGGTGGCCAATCCGAGGATCGCCGCGCGCCTGCCGCAGCCGCTGCAAGGGCCTGGGCCGGCCGCGCCGCGGGCGATCGAATGGAACGTGAGCAAGATCGGCGCTCCACTGGCCTGGGAAGCGGGTTACCGCGGGCAAGGCGTGGTGATCGGCGGCGAGGACACCGGCTACCAATGGGATCATCCGGCCCTCAAGCCGCAGTATCGCGGCTGGGCCGACGGCGTCGCCGAGCACGCCTACAACTGGCACGACGCGGTCCACGACTCGAGCGGCAATCCCTGCGGCAACGATGCCCCGGCGCCCTGCGACGACCACGGCCACGGCACGCACACGGCCGGCACCTTCGCCGGCGACGACGGTGGAGACCACCGCATCGGCGTCGCGCCCGGCGCGCGCTGGATCGGCTGCCGCAACATGGACGGCGGCGTCGGCACGCCCGCCAGCTACATCGAATGCATGCAGTGGATGCTGGCGCCGACCGACGCGGCCGGCCAGAACGAAGATCCCGATCGCGCGCCGGACATTGTCAGCAATTCCTGGACCTGCACTCCGGACGAGGGCTGCACGACCGGCGCCGAGATCGCCACCGCGGTCGACAACCTCGCCGCCGGCGGCATCTTCTTCGTCGCCGGCGCGGCCAACGAAGGCCCTGCCTGCGGCTCGATCGCCCAGCCTCCGGCGATCTACGAGGCGAGTTTCGTCGTCGGCATGACCGACGCCGCCGACGCACTCGACTTTCAGTCCAGCCGCGGTCCGGTCAGCGGCACGGCGAGGGTCCGGCCCGACGTGGTGGCGCCCGGCGTGGCGATCGTTTCGAGCGTTCCGAACGACGACTATGCGGTCATGACCGGAACCAGCATGGCGACGCCGAACGTGGCCGGCGCCGCGGCCCTGCTGATGTCGGCCGATCCGACGCTGAAGGGCGATCCGCAGCGCGTCGCCGCGCTGCTGCGCGACACCGCCGTGCGCGACGGCGTGAGCGATCCCTACAACAGCGGCTGCGGTGGCCTGACGATGGCGGACTGGCCGAACTACCAGGCCGGCTACGGCCGCATCGACGTGTGGGCCGCGGTGCAGGCGGCGCTGGCCGGCGACGACGGGATTTTCGCGGATGGATTCGATGAGTGAACGAACCTCGCCCGACGAGGGCAGGCAAGCCCGCGACACGCTGGTGGTGGCGATTTCCTCGCGCGCGCTGTTCGATCTCGGCGCCAGCCACGAACTGTTCGAGCGCGAAGGCGTCGATGCGTTCGCCGAGCACCAGATCGAGAACGAGAACGAGCTGCTCGCGCCGGGCATCGCCTTTCCGCTGGTACAGAAGCTGCTGCACCTCAATCGCGCGCAGCCGGAAGCGCCACGCGTGGAGGTGATCCTGCTGTCGCGCAATTCGGCCGACACCGGTCTGCGCATCTTCAATTCGATCGAGCACTACGACCTGGGCATCGTGCGCGCCGCCTTCACGCGCGGCGAGCCGACCCTGCCGTACGTGCGCGCGTTCGGCGCCGACCTGTTCCTTTCGGCCAATCCCGACAGCGTCGCCAACGCGCTCGCCAGCGGCATCGCCGCCGCGACGATCCTGCCGTCGAAGGCGCCGCAAAGGCAGTCCGAGCAGCTGCGCATCGCCTTCGACGGCGACGCGGTGCTGTTCGGCGACGAATCCGAGCGCGTCTCGGAAGAGGCGGGCATCGATGCGTTCCACCGCCACGAGGCCGAGCGCGTGCGCGAGCCGCTGTCCGGCGGTCCGTTCCGCAGCTTCCTCGACGCGCTGCACCGGCTGCAGGCGGCGTTCCCGAGCGAGGCCTCGCCGATCCGCACCGCGCTGGTCACGGCGCGCTCGGCGCCGGCGCACAAACGCGTGATCCTGACCCTGCGCCACTGGGGCGTGCGCATCGACGAGGCGCTGTTCCTCGGCGGGCGTCCGAAGGGGCCGTTCCTCGAGGCGTTCGGCGCCGACATCTTCTTCGACGATTCCACCGTCAACGTCGAGTCCGCGCGCCAGCACGTCGCCACCGGTCACGTGCCGCGGCGGCGCCTGGCCGAGTAGTCCGGCTGCGCGGCGGCGTCGCCGCGTCGGGTATGCTTGCCGGCACGGCCGCGTCCGGTCTCCGAATCCGCAGGATCATCCGCCCGCCATGAGCGATGCATTCGACGACTTCATCATCGTCACCGAAGTCGACCGCGGCCCCGCCTTCGCGGCGGCGATCTTCGAGCGCAAGTACCGCGCGCGCGTGCCGGATTTCCGCCACCACGTGGTCGCCTTCTGGAAGCGCGCGGACGGCAGCTTCGTACCGGTCAGCTACGTGCACTTCACCGACTGGGGCGACATCATGGCGATCGGCGGCGCCTGCACGGATGGCGACCTCCTGCGCCGCATGAGCGACGCCGAGCGCGCCGAGATCGACCGCGTCGGCGGCATCAACCGCGCCGTCACGCGCTACAGCCTGGACCGTTTCGCGCCGCGCTGCGACGCGGTGTTCGGCAACTGCGGCGACGAGCGCTCCTGGGGCATCCTGTCGGGCCTGGGCTTCGAGCGCGTGCGCGATCCGCACCTGATCGCGCGCTGGTCGCGTCCGCTCGATGCGGAAAGGCAGCGCGAACTGATCGAGAAGGCCGCGGCGTTCGCGCCGTTCTAGCTTCCCGAGCAGCGGTTCACAGGCCGGCGCCGTCGCGCAGGATCCTTTCCAGCTCGCCGGGCGAGGACCAGTGGTGGCCGCAGACGTAGCGCGGCAGGGTCCATACGTCGCTGTCCGCGCGCACCGGTTGCGGATCGGTGCCGACCGCGGCGATCAGCCGGTGCTCGTGCGCGTGGCGCGGGAAGTATTCCTGCACGAGGTAGTCGTTGCTTTCGCCGTACGGGTAGGCGAACAGCGAAGTGGCCCGAGCGGGACAGTGCGCGTCGAGCCAGTCGCTGGCCTGGCGGATCTCCGCGTCGGCGTCGGCGTAGGTGTCGACCGAGCGGAAGGTGCCCTTCACCTGCGCGCGCTGCACGGTGTGGGGCAGCTCGGCGTGGTTGTGGTCCCAGCTGTGGTTCTCGATCGAGATCAGTCCGGACGCCTGCGCGGCGCGCCACCAGCCGTCGCGCATCCAGCCGCGGTCGAACAGGCAGCGCCGGTCGAGCACCGCGCGAGCCTCGGGCGAGGCGATCACGAAACTGGTCAGGTGCAGGTGCGGCTGCGCCTGGTAGCCGTGCTCGCGCCGGAAGTCGATCATCGCGTTGAACAGGCTGCGCTGGCGGCCGTGGCCGGGATAGTCGACGTCGAAGTAGTCCAGGTCCGAGCCGTCGTCGCAGGTCAGCACCACCGCGCGCGACAGGTCGCGGTCGGTGCGCCCGAGCAGCCCCTCGGCGAGCCAGCGCAGCGGCACCACGCGCAGGCCGAGCCGGTGGATCAGCCTGAGGTCGGCGGCGAAGGCGACGTGGTCGTTCTTGTCGTAGCCGGCGCCCGCGACGTTGACGGCGTGGTAGGCGAGGATGGTCGCGCGCATCGGCAAGGGCGGCCTGGGTCGTGTGCTGGGGAAAACCGCAAGGATACTCAAATGCGCCGCCGCGGACGGCACGGCCTGCGCGCCCCGTCGCGGCGGCGGTCCCGGCGGGCGCCGCGCGCGGCCGGGGCGGCGTGACCGGGTCCCCGGCCGACCGCTACAATACGCCGCTTTGCCCCGCCTTCCGGACCCCATTCATGGCCGCCACCCCGCTCAACCCCACCGACCTCTACGACGTCCGCTCCCTGCTCACCGAAGAAGAGCGCATGGTGCAGGACACCGTCGCGCGCTTCACCGACGAGCGCGTGCTGCCGATCATCGGCGACTGCTTCGACCAGGGCCGCTTCCCGACCGAGCTGATTCCGGAGATGGCCGAGCTGGGCCTGCTCGGCTCCTCGCTGCCCACCGAGTACGGTTGCGCCGGCATGAACGGCGTCAGCTACGGCCTGGTCTGCCAGGAACTGGAGCGCGGCGATTCGGGCATCCGCAGCTTCGCCTCGGTGCAGTCCTCGCTGTGCATGTACCCGATCTACGCCTACGGCAGTGAGGAGCAGCGCCAGCGCTGGCTGCCGCGGATGGCGGCGGGCGAGGTGATCGGCTGCTTCGGCCTGACCGAACCGCACGGCGGCTCGGATCCGGCCAACATGAAGACGAACGCGAAGAAGGACGGCGCCGACTGGATCCTCAACGGCGCCAAGATGTGGATCACCAACGGCAACCTCGCGCACATCGCGATCGTCTGGGCGCAGACCGAGGACGGCATCCAGGGCTTCATCGTCGAGAAGGACTTCAAGGGCTTCACCGCGCAGGAAGTGCACAAGAAGATGAGCCTGCGCGCGTCGGTGACGTCGGCGCTGTTCTTCGACAACGTGCGCGTGCCCGAAGCCAACCGCCTGCCGAACGTGAAGGGCCTGAAGGGTCCGCTCGGCTGCCTGACGCAGGCCCGCTACGGCATCACCTGGGGCCCGATCGGCGCGGCCATTGCCTGCTTCACCGAGACCACCGAGTACGCCAAGAACCGCACGCTGTTCCAGCGTCCGATCGCGGCCACGCAGGCGGTGCAGATCAAGCTCGCCGAGATGGCGCGGCGGATCACGCTGGCGCAGCTGCTGTCGCTGCAGCTCGGCCGCCTCAAGGACGCCGGCACGATGCAGCCGACCCAGGTGTCGCTGGCGAAGTGGAACAACTGCCGCATGGCGATCGACATCGCGCGCGAATGCCGCGACATCCTCGGCGGCGCCGGCATCACCACCGAGCACTGCCCGATCCGCCACGCGCTGAACCTCGAGTCGGTCATCACCTACGAGGGCACCGAGACCGTGCACCAGCTGGTGGTCGGCCGCGAAGTCACCGGCATCAACGCGTTCTGAGCGCATCGCCGTGCGCAAGGCCGCCGCGGTGTGGGCGAGCGCGCTGCTGCTGGCGGCGGCAGCGCTGGCCGCCTACCGGTTCCTCGCCGTCGACCGGGAACAGCGGCGGCTCGGCGGCGAAATCCAGGCGCTGAAGCAGGACCAGCAGCGCATGCGCCAGACGCTGGACGCGTCGCAGGAAGCGCTGGCGGCCGCCAGCGACGAGGCCAGCCTGCGCATGCGCGAGGATCTGCAGGCGGTCGCCGGCATGCGCGTGGCGATCGTCGAGTACTACCAGACCAACGGCAGGATGCCGGCGCAGCAGGCCGACGCGGGACTGCCCGCGCCGGACCACTACCGCGGCAGGACGCTGAAGTCCGCCACGGTCGCGCCCGACGGCAGCATCGATCTCGTGTTCGATGCCGCGTCCGGCGTCGACGGCGGGCGCATCCGTTTCGTCGCCGACACCACGCGCGCCGATGCGATGGGCGTGCGCTGGCGCTGCGAGACGGCCGACTATCCGCAGATCAAGCGCGTCAGCCCGCTGTGCGAATACGAGCCGCCGGTGCCGAAGATCGCCGGCGCGCCGGCAGCGCCCGGTTCCTGAGCGTTTCGTCCGAGCATCGCCCGCGCCGGCGCGCCGGACGGGCAACTGAAGTGGAGTCCCCGTGAGTCGTTCCGACATCCGCATCGAAACCGAACGCCTGGTCCTGCGCCTGCCGCGCGCGGAGGACTTCGGGCGCTACGCCGAGCTGTACGCCAGCGAGGAGGCCTCGCGCTTCATCGGCGGCACGATGCCGCGCGCCGCGGCGTGGCGCAAATTCCTGCAGATGCCCGGCGCCTGGGCCGTGCAGGGCTTCGCCATGTTCTCGGTCGAGGAAAAATCCAGCGGGCTGTGGCTCGGCCAGATGGGGCCGTGGCGGCCGGACGGCTGGCCCGGCAACGAGATCGGCTATGCGTTCCATCCGGACGCCTGGGGCCGCGGCTACGCGATGGAGTCCGCCGTCGCCTCGATCGACTGGGCCTTCGCGCAGCTCGGCTGGAACGACATCATCCACTGCATCGATCCGGACAATCTCCCCTCGCAGAAGGTCGCGCAGCGCCTGGGTTCGACGCTCAAGGGGCCCGGCCGGCTGCCCGAACCGTTCCAGGACCACCCGGTGCGCATCTGGGGCCAGCCGCGCGAGCAGTGGCTGGCCCGGCGTGCGCAGGAGCGCCAGCCGTGATCACCGTCTACGGCTACTCACCGTCGGGCAACTGCCACAAGCTGCGCATGCTGCTCGGTCATCTCGGTCGCCAGCCCGACCGGGACTTTCGCTGGATCGAGACCGACAGCGCGCACGGCGCCACGCGCACGCCGCAGTACTTGGCGAAGAACCCCAACGGCCGGGTGCCGATGATCGAACTCGACGACGGCCGCCGCATGGTCGAGTCGAACGCGATCCTCGCCTGGCTCGCCGACGGCACGCCGTACTTCGCCGGCGACGCCTGGCAGCGCGCGCAGACGCTGTCGTGGATGTTCTTCGAGCAGTACAGCCATGAACCCTACATCGCGGTCGCGCGCTTCATCTGCGGCTGGACGCCGGCCGATTCACCGCGCCGCGCCGACCTGCCGCGCCTGCGCGAGCGCGGCCACCAGGCGCTGGCGGTGATGGAGCGGCATCTGTCCGCCAGCGACTGGTTCAGCGCCACCGGCTACGGCATCGCCGACATCGCGCTGTTCGGCTACACGCACTGCGCCGCCGACGGCGGCTTCGATCTCGCCGCGTTCCCGCGCGTCGTCGACTGGCTCGAGCGCGTGCGCGCGCAGCCGGGCTTCGTGGCGATGCCGCCGATCGCGGAGGAGAATCTGGCGTTGATCGCGCGGTCTTCTTGAGACGAGTGGCTGAGTGCTCGCGCCAATGAGTTTGAATTTCACGCCGCCGCCGACGATGCGCACGAAGGTCACTCCGATCGAATCCGGCCTCGAACTGGAAATGCCTGCTCGTAGGAGCGTCTCCGCTGTCGCTTTTTCTTCGCTCTGGCTGGTGATATGGGCGGTCATCGGTTACTCCTTCGTCTCGTATCGAGGAGGTGAAGGCGAGGATTCGACCGGCGGTTCGTTGGCGATGCTGCTTCTATGGTCCGCCTTAGGGGCACCAGCGATTTTTGCTTGGCTCTGGAACATCATGGGCAAAGAGCGCCTTTGCCTGAGTCCGAACAGGATTTCTTTTCGATTGGAAATGCTTCGGATGGGCATAGGCAATCACTATGATCCATCTCTTGTTCGCAATTTTCGCGCCGTGGATGTTCCAGCAACGACCGCGGCATGGTTTTGGACCTCGCCCGTCACGATAGTCGCAGGCGGACCACTGGCATTCGATTATGGTGCGAGAACCGTTCGCTTGGGCGCGGGCATCGACTATGCCGAGGCAGTCGAACTCGCAAGAAGAATCACCACGGCCGCAACTTGGTTGAACTCCGAACACTGACCCCATGAACGCCATCCCCAACCCAATCCCCGCTCGCCACAAGAACGTCAACCGTGCCGAAGTCTGCGACCAGAACTTCGCCGAGTTCGTGCAGAACTGGCAGGGCCAGCCCTCGGCCCTCGGCCCTCAGCCCTCGGCCCCCGTGCTGCCGGGCAGCCTGTGCACCGCGCGCGATTTCCTCGCGCTGTTCGAATCGCAGCTGGTCTCGCGCCACCTCGACCTGATGGCGCGCGTGCTGCGCGTGAAGAACAAGGTGTTCTACACGATCGGCTCGAGCGGCCACGAAGGCAACGCGATGGTCGCGCGGCTGACGCGCCATACCGATCCGGCCTTCCTGCACTACCGCAGCGGCGCGTTCATGGCCGAGCGCTTCCGCAAGCTGCCGGGCATGGACCCGATCATGGATTCGGCGCTGTCGTTTGCCGCGAGCAAGGACGATCCGGCTTCCGGCGGCCGCCACAAGGTGTGGGGCAGCAAGCCGCTGTGGGTGCTGCCGCAGACCTCGACCATCGCCTCGCACCTGCCCAAGGCGCTCGGCACCGCGGTGGCGATCGAGCAGGCGCGGCGCATCGGGCACGCGCTGCCGGTGCCGGAAGATTCGATCGCGATCTGTTCGTTCGGCGACGCCTCGGCCAACCACGCCACCGCGCAGACCGCGTTCAACGCCGCCGCCTGGACTGCGTACCAGAAGCTGCCGGCGCCGGTGCTGTTCGTGTGCGAGGACAACGGCATCGGCATCTCGGTGAAGACGCCGAACGACTGGATCCGCGCCAGCTTCGGCGGCCGCCGCGATCTCGACTACTTCTACGCCGACGGCCTCGACCTGGCCGAAGGCTTCGAGCAGGTGGCGCGCGCCGTGCACCACTGCCGCACGACGCGGCGGCCGACCTTCCTGCACCTGCGCACCACGCGCATCATGGGCCACGCCGGCACCGACTTCGAGATCGAGTGGCGCAGCGTCGAGGAACTGGTCGCGGTCGAGGCCACCGATCCGCTGCTGCGCTCGGCGGCGATCGCGCTGGAGTCGGGCCTGCACACGAAGGAATCGCTGCTGGCGCAGTACGAGGACGTGCGCAAGCGCTGCTTCGCCGCCGCCGAGGAAGCCGACCGCCGGCCCAAGCTCGACCGGCTCGACGACGTGATGGCGCCGCTGGCGCCGTACACGCCGGAAAAGGTCGCCGCCGAAGCCGTGCGCGCCGACTACGCGGTCAAGCGCGCGGCCGTGTTCGGCGCCGACAAGCTGCCGGAGAACCTGCCGCCGCGGCACCTGGCGATCCAGATCAACAACGCGCTGCACGACCTGTTCTGCAAGTATCCCGAGACGCTGCTGTTCGGCGAGGACGTGGCGCAGAAGGGCGGCGTCTACACGGTCACCAAGGGCCTGCACAAGGCGTTCAAGAACGCGCGCGTGTTCAACACGCTGCTCGACGAGACGATGATCCTCGGCCTGGCCCAGGGCTACGCCAACATGGGCATGCTGCCGGTGCCGGAGATCCAGTATCTGGCGTACTTCCACAATGCCTGCGACCAGATCCGCGGCGAGGCGGCCAGCCTGCAGTTCTTCTCCAACGACCAGTACCGCAATCCGATGCTGGTGCGCATCGCCGGGCTCGGCTACCAACGCGGCTTCGGCGGGCATTTCCACAACGACAACTCGATCGCCGCGCTGCGCGACATCCCCGGCATCGTGGTCGGCTGCGCCAGCCGCGGCGACGACGCGGCGACGATGCTGCGCACCTTGGCGGCGCTGGCCAAGGTCGACGGCCGCGTGGCGATCTTCCTCGAGCCGATCGCGCTGTACATGACCAAGGACCTGTACGAAGCCGGCGACGGCCAGTGGCTGACCTCGTATCCGCCGCTGGACCAGGCGATGCCGCTCGGCGAGGGCCGCATCTACGCAGAGGACGCGGAGGACCTGGTGATCTTCACCTACGGCAACGGCGTGCCGATGAGCCTGCGCGCGGCGCGCGAGATCGAGAAAAAGCTCGGCTGGAAAGTACGCACGGTCGACCTGCGCTGGCTGGTGCCGCTCAACGAGGCCTTCATCGCCGGGCAGGCGAAGAACGCCAGGCGCATCCTGGTCGTCGACGAGGGCCGTCATTCGGCCGGTGTCGGCGAGGGCGTCGTCACCGCGATCGTCGAAGGCGGCCACGGCGCCACACCGCTGCGCCGCGTGGTCGGCGCGGACACCTACACGCCGCTGGCCGGCGCAGCTTTCCTGGTGCTGCCGGGCGACGCCGACATCGTCGCGGCGGCCGAAGCGTTGCGCTGAGCGCGGCGGTCGCGGACGCGCCGGCGCCCTGCGGCCGGCGCGAGTTCGGCGGCGCGCGCGGTGGGTTCAATCCGGACGCGCGTCGCCGGTGGCATCCAGGTTCAGCGTCATGAAGACGCTGTTGGGATCGGCGGCGTAGTCGCCGAACGGCGCGCAATCGACGAAGCCGTGGTTCCGGTACAGCGCGCGGGCCGGCTCGAAGTAGGCCCACGACCCGGTTTCCAGGCTGACCTGCCGCATGCCGCGGCGACGCGCGACGTCGAGCAGGTGACGCAGCATCGTGCTGCCGACGCTGCGGCCGCGCGCGCGCTGCGCCACGTGCATGGACTTGATCTCGCCGTGCTCGGGCGACAGCGTGCGCAGGGCGCCGATGCAAAGCAGGTCGTCTCCCGACCAGGCCGCGCAGAGCCGGATGTCCGGCGCGCGCAGGCTGGAAAGATCGAGCGCATGCGCGCTGCCCGGCGCGGTTTGCGCGCGGGCCGTGGCGTAGTGGGTTTCGAGCAGGGCGACGACGCGGCCGTCGTTCAGATCCGCCGTCACGATGCGCAGCGGCTGGTCGAAGGTGGCTGGCATGCGAAGGAATCCTGCGGAGCGGGATCGTGCCGGAACGCCGGCCTGCGAGCCGGTGCGAATGCGCCCGCCGACGGCTTCAATCGAAGCCGTTGGCGAACACCGCGTCGAAGCCGCCCGGCGGCAGGTCGCTGCCCTGGAAGATGCCCAGCGGCGTGTAGTTCGAATAGCCCGGAAAGGCGTAGTAGATGTTCGAGTTGTGCAGTCGCCGGATCAGCGCCTCGGACAGCACGCTGCGGTAGTCGGTGGTGACCATCACGTCGGCGCCTTCGAACATCTGGTCGCCGGCGAGTCCGGCGAACTCGCCGAAGGTGCGGCCGCCGTTGACCGATCCGCCGAGCGCGAGCATGACGTTGCCGTAGCCGTGGTCGGTGCCCTGGTCGTCGTTCTCCTGCACGCGGCGGCCGAATTCGCTCATCGCCACCGTGCTGACGCGCTGCGCGTAGTTGCCCGCGTCGTTGGCGAGGTCGGCCTGGAACGCGCCGAGCCCGCGCGAGAGGCGGGCGACGATCTCGCCGAAGAAGTAGTTCTGTCCGTTGTGCGTGTCCCAGCCGCCGAGGTCGATCGCCGCGTAGCGCAGGCCGACGTCGAGCTTGATCAGCTGCGCCAGCATGCGCAGCTGCTGCGAGAACGCGTCGCCCGGGTCGTAGTTGGCGCCGGCGGCCGGCACGTAGCCGTCGAAGTCGATGCCGCGGATCACCTGCAGCGCGTCGAGCGTCTGCCGGCCGGCCGCCTCGAGGCTGCTGCTGCCCGACCACAGCTGCGGCAGCGCGGCCAGCATGCCGTGCACGCCGTCCGGCGCGTCGCCGGCGTAGTCGGGGCTGACGTTCCACGCCCAGTTGCCGGTGTCGATGCGGAAGTCGCCGCCGCTGGCCATCGTGATCGCCTCGGTGCTGCCGAGCAGGCTGGTCGAGGTCAGGCTGCCGACCGACAGCGCCGGAATCATCACGTCCGGCGGCAGCGTGGTGCTGGCCAGCGCGCGCGTGATCCAGCCGATGCCGCCGCCCTGGCCGGCGAGGCCGACTTCCATGTTGACCTGAGCGTCGAAGTGGCTGCGCGTGACCGGCGCCGGCATGCCCGCGCCGAGCACGACGGCGAGGCGGTTCTGGTTGTACAGCGCCTGCAGTTCGGGCGCGCGCGGATGCACCTGCCACTGGCCGTCGCCGCCGAGCGCCAGGCCGGCGCCCTCGCCGGACAGGGCGATGCGCGTCGCGTTGCGCGCCTGCTCGTAGCGGCCGCGTTCGGCGTTGCTCGCGCCCGGGGAGATCAGGCTGAGCCCGTCCATGCCGCCGCGCAGGAACACCACCACGAGAGTGTCGTAGTCGTTGGCGGCGGTCGCGCCGAACACCAGGCGCGTGCCCGGCACGGTGCCGGCGACCAGGCCGCTGGCGCAGCAGGCCTTGAGGAAATCACGGCGATCGATGTGGGTCATGGTTGTTTCCTGGTGCGATCGTCCGTGATCGCCGCGGTTTTGACGGCTCATGGTGTACGGGTAAGAAGATGACTTCGGAGGATCTACCCGCGGCCATCTATGGCCGCACTTCTCAATTAGCGGGCGAAGAAATCGGGACTGCACAGGATCAGCGCGACCGTCGAGCGCAGGCGGTCCTGCGTGTAGTGCTTCTTCAGGTCGTTAGCGGCCCAGTCGTTGTGCTCGAGGTCGAGCGCTTCGTCGGCGGTCGCGTTCTGGCGCAGGAAATCGACCGCCTTGCCGCGCACCGGTTCGGGCCGCGAGCCGAGGATGCGGTCACACCAGTAGCCGACGACCGCGTTCGCGCTGCGGCCGCCGGCGGCGATCGCGGCGTTGGTCTGCGCGACGACGTCGGCGACGTACGGATAGGTGTCGTCGTAGCCGACCTGCTGGCGCACCGTGGTCAGGCGCGTGAGCAGCTTCCAGCTCATCGCCAGTGCGCCGGTGCTGCTCCAGGCCGAGGCCTGGTCCGGATAGCCGTTCGGCGCCGGCCAGTAGAACAGGCGGTGGCCGGCCTGCTGCAGGCGCGAGGCGAGCTCGTCCGAGGTCGGCCATTCGTCCGGATAGTCGCGCGTGGTCGGCGTGAAGTCGGCGTCGAGCGCGCGCAGCGCGCCGGCGAAGCTGTTGAACGGCCGCTTGACCTTGCCGCCCCAGGCGTTCTTGAACGCATCGGAGACGAGGATCGCGCGCACGACCTGCGCGATCTGGTCGGCCGCTCCGGCCTGCGCGGTGAACAGCGCCGCGGCGCTGTCGACCAGGCTCGACGGCGGGTTGTCGCCGACCAGGCGCCGGCACAGCTTGCGCACGACGTGGCGCGCGGTGTTCGGATGCGCGCACAGGCGGTCGAACACGTCGAAGCCGTCCTGCATCGCCGGCTGGTCCGGCGGCAGGTAGCGGCCGAGGAAGATCTTGTTGCGGCGATCGTGCCACTCGCTGCGGTAGACGAAGGTGCCGTCGTCGTCGGCCGGAAACTGCCAGTTGCCGTCCTTGATCGTCCATCCGGTCAGCGCGGCGGCGGCCTCGTAGACGTCGTTGTCGACGTAGCCCTGCGGGAAGCCGCCTTCGCAGTGGATGTCCGAATCCAGGCACGGCACGCCGAGCGGATCGGTCGGGCCGAAGTAGTGTTCGGCGCCGAGCGTGTGCAGTTCGAGCAGCTCGCGCGCGTAGTTCTCGTTCGGACCGGCGCGCGTGCTGGCGTAGAGGTCGAGCGAGTACATCATCGTCGTCGAGCGGCAGACCTGCTCGAGCATCTGGCGGAAGTTGCCGAACGCGTTCGTGCGCAGTCCGCGGTCGAGGTCCGGGAACAGCGGCGCGCCGTCGTAGTCCCAGCCGAACACGCTGAAGTGGTCGTGCCAGAAGTCCACCAGCACCTCGAACAGCTGGCGCTCGCTGTAGACGGCGCGGATGGTCGTCGCGCATTCGGCTTCGGCGACCGGCAGCATGCGCGTGGCGTAGTCGCCGGTATCGTGGTGGTCGGCCCACAGCTGCGGCAGCGTTTTGTTCAGCGTGAGGAAACCGGCCGAGGCCAGGCGCGACTCGCAGGCGGCGTCGGCGATCGCCGACGGATTGAGCTGCCAGTCGACCCAGTTCTGCCAGCGCGCGTCGTCGTTGGCGCCGGGGCGGGCGTCGAACGCGGTTTTGGCGCGCGCCGAATAACCGAACGTCGCCTTCTGCAGCCAGCGCACCGGCGACGGCGGCGTACTGGCGAAGGGCACCACCGGTCCGGCGGCGAGCGCCGACTGGGCGGAGCGGCGCATGGCGGCTCGCGGCCGGCCGACGGCGGCGGACAGGGCGGTGAACAGGCGGCGGCGCGAAGCGAGCGAAACGGACGCGGCGGTCATGGCGGAATCCCGTGCCGATGGGTGGCGAGAAACAGTCGGCCAAGCATAGGCGGCCGATTTGACGCGATTTGTGACGGCCGGCTCAGCCGTCCGGCGCTGTGCCGCGGCTTGCGGGACGGGCGCAGCGCGGGCGTCAGATTACCAGCGGTTCGGGCTCGAGCAGCACGCCGTAGCGCGCGCGGACCTCGCCGCGGATGCGCTCGGCCAGGGCCCAGATCTCGGCGCCGCTGGCGCGGCCGTGGTTGACCAGCACCAGCGCATGCCGCTCCGACACGCCGGCATCGCCCGCGCGCTCGCCCTTGAAGCCGAGCGACTCGATCAGCCAAGCGGCGGAGAGCTTGGCGCCGCCGTCGCCGGCCGGCCACGCCGGCAGGTCCGGATGGTCCCGGCGCAGGCGTTGCGCCTCGTCGGCCGTCACGAGCGGGTTCTTGAAGAAGCTGCCGGCGTTGCCAATCAGCGCCGGGTTCGGCAGCTTGCGCGTGCGCAGGCGCGCGATGGCCTCGGCCACGTTCGACGGCGTCGGCTCGGCCATGCCCAGCGCGGCCAGTTCCTCGCGCACGCCGGCGTAGTCCAGGCGCAGCGCGCGTTCGCGCGGCAGGTCGAACTCGACCGCGGTGACGACGTAGCGCTCGCGCTCGCGCTTGAAGCGCGAATCGCGATAGCCGAACGCGCATTGGTCGTTGTCCAGGCGCACCAGACGCGCTTCGCGGCGGTCCCAGGCTTCGACGCCGGCGATGAACTCGCGCACTTCGACGCCGTACGCGCCGATGTTCTGGATCGGCGCTGCGCCGACCGTGCCCGGAATCAGCACGAGGTTCTCCAGGCCGGCGAAGCCGTGCGCCAGCGACCAGCGCACGAAGTCGTTCCAGCTTTCGCCGGCTTCCACGCGCACGCGCGCGTCGTCGCCGCGGTCCTCGAGCACGGCGATGCCGCGCGCCGCGATCGCCAGCACGATGCCCGGCCAGTCGCGCGTGAACAGCACGTTGCTGCCTTCGCCGAGCACCAGCAGCGGCTGCGACTTCAGCGCCGCGTAGCCGAACAGCTCGGCCAGCGCGGCCGGCTTGCGCACGTCGATCAGCAACTGCGCAGTGGCCGGCACGCGGAACGTGTTGCGCCCGGCGAGCGAGGCATGCTCGACGATCGTGTAGCCGTCGCCGTGGGCGAGGGCGGTGTCAGTGCCGGCCATCGGTCCTCCGCGCGGCCGCACCGGAGCCTTCGCGCAACCTAGGTGCGCGCACGGATTGCCTCGACGCAGTCGCCGATCAGGCCCGGTCCGCGATAGATCATGCCGGTGTAGAACTGCACCAGCGTGGCGCCGGCCGCGATCTTCGCCGCCGCGTCGCCGCCGCCGACGATGCCGCCGACGCCGACCAGCGGGATGCGGCCGCCCAGGCGCTGCGCCATGCCGCGCAGCACCTGGGTCGATTTCACGAACACGGGTTTGCCGGAGAGGCCGCCGGCTTCGTCGGCGTGACGGTGACCGGCGACCGCGGCGCGGTCGATCGTGGTGTTGGTGCAGATCAGACCGTCGACACCGGCCGCCAGCAGCACTTCGGCGATCGCGTCGAGTTCGGCCTCGGACAGGTCCGGCGCGATCTTCAGCAGCATCGGCTTGCGCGCGCCGTGTTGCGCGGCGAGGCGCTCCTGCGCCTCGCGCAGCGTGCCGACGAAGCGGCGCAGCGTTTCCTCTTCCTGCAGGTCGCGCAGGCCCTGCGTGTTCGGCGAGGAGATGTTGACGGTGACGTAGCTGGCGCGCGCGTAGACGCGTTCCAGGCAATGCAGATAGTCGTCGACCGCACGCTCGTTCGGCGTGTCCTTGTTCTTGCCGATGTTGATGCCGAGCACGCCGCCGAACTTCGCGCGCTCGACGTTGCGCACCAGCGCGTCGACGCCGCCGTTGTTGAAGCCGAGCCGGTTGATGACGGCCTCGTGCTCGGGCAGGCGGAACATGCGCGGCTTCGGATTGCCCGGCTGCGCGCGCGGCGTGGTCGTGCCGACCTCGACGAAGCCGAAACCGAGCGCGGCGAGCGCGTCGACGTAGGCGCCGTTCTTGTCCAGGCCGGCGGCCAGGCCGACCGGGTTGTCGAAGCGCAGGCCGAACGCCTCGACCGGCAGCGGTTTCGGCCTGGCCGCCAGCAGCGGCGTGGTGCCGGTGCGCCAGGCCGCCTCGATCGACGCCAGCGCGAGGTCGTGCGCGCGCTCGGCGTCGAGGCAGAACAGGAACGGGCGGGCGAGCGCGTACATCTAGGGCATCCGTCCGGCGTAAAGCCGCGTGTCGTAGTTCAAGGTGACGTGGCCGTCGACCGCGCTGCGCTCGAACGCGTCGCGCAGCGCGTCGCGTAACGGCTCGTAGGATTCGTCGCCGGGCCTGGGCGCGTACGAGGACGAGCGCGCGCGGCCGAGCACGCCCTCGAAATCCAGCCGCTGCGCGTTCGGGAACGCCGCGGTTTCGAGGAAGCCGGCGCCGAAGAACGCGCGGATCACCGGTTCGTCGGCGCGCCGGCCCGATTCGACCTCGGCGTAGTCGCGGCAGTGGGCGCGCAGGATCGCCTCGTATTCGAGCATGAAGCCGTCCTGGCGGCGCACGTTCCAGAACAGCACGACGTGGCCGTCGGGACGCAGGATGCGCGCGAATTCGGCGCGCGTCGGGGCGGCATCGAACCAGTGGAAGGCGGTGCCGGCGGCGACCAGATCGATGCTGCCGCCGGCCAGCGTGGTGGCTTCGGCGCGGCCGTCGACGGCGTGGAAGCCGTCGCGGCTGCCGAGCCATTCCGCCGCCGCCTCGCGCATCGGCGCGTTCGGCTCGACCGCGTGCACGACGCAGCCGGCATCGAGGAACAGCGCGCTGGAGATGCCGGTGCCGGCGCCGACGTCGGCCACGCTCGCTCCCGGCCACAGCCAGTTGCGCGCGCGCAGGTGTGCGGTCAGGGCAGCCGGATAGCCGGGCCGCCAGCGTACGTAGTCGGCGACGCGGTTGCCGAAGCGCTCGACCGGATCGTGGGCGGCGCGTCCGCCCGCCGTCGATTCGTCCGCCATCAGAACGCGTAGTGCGCGAAGAACGCGAGGCCGCCGAAGAACAGGAAGATCAGGGCCAGGCCGCAGGCGACGATGACCACGTGCGCCCAGCCGAGGATCAGCCCGGCGATGGCGAAGCCGTCGCCGTCGACCGTGCCGGGCGGCGCGCGCCGGATCTCGCCGCGCGCGACGTGGCCGAGGACGATCGCCAGGATCGCGCCGATGATGGGCAGGGCGAACCACGACAGCACGCCGAAGACGAGGCTGGCGACGGCGCTGCCGCTGGTGCGGGGGGCAGTATTCATGGGCGGCATTCTAGCGCGCCGCGGCGTCGGCGCGCCGCCGCCCGGACGAGAGGTCCGGGCGGTCGGGCGGGTGCGATCAGAACTCGAACTTGATGCCCTGCGCCAGCGGCAGCGCGTCGGAGTAGTTGATCGTGTTGGTCTGCCGGCGCATGTAGGCCTTCCACGCGTCCGAGCCGGATTCGCGGCCGCCGCCGGTTTCCTTCTCGCCGCCGAACGCGCCGCCGATCTCGGCGCCGCTGGTGCCGATGTTGACGTTGGCGATGCCGCAGTCCGAACCGGCCGCGCCGAGGAAGGACTCGGCCGCCTTCAGGTTCTGCGTGAAGATGGCCGAGGACAGGCCCTGCGGCACGGCGTTCTGTTGCGCGATCGCCTCGTCCAGCGTCTTGAACTTCATGACGTAGAGGATCGGCGCGAAGGTTTCGGTCTGCACCACCTCGTCGGCGTTGGACAGGCCGGTGACGATCGTCGGCAGCACGAAGTTGCCCTTGCCGTCGATCGCGGCGCCGCCGGTCTCGACCTTGCCGCCGCTGGCCTTGGCCTTCTCGACCGCGCCCAGATAGGCCTGCACCGCGTCGTGGCTGTTGAGCGGACCCATCAGGTTCTTCGCGTCGGTCGGATCGCCGATCTTCTTCTCCACCTGCTTGTACGCGCCGACCAGCTTGGTCAGCACCTCGTCGTGGATCGCCTCGTGCACGAACAGGCGGCGCGTCGTCGTGCAGCGCTGGCCGGCGGTGCCGACCGCGCCGAACACGATCGCCGGAATCGCCAGCTTCAGGTCGGCGCTCTGGTCGACGATGATCGCGTTGTTGCCGCCCAGTTCGAGCAGGCTGCGGCCCATGCGCTGCGCGACGCGCTCGCCGACGATTCGGCCGATGCGGGTCGAGCCGGTGAAGCTGATCAGCGGGATGCGGCGGTCGTCGACGAACTGCGAGGCCAGCTCGGTGCCGGCGTCGTTGAACAGGAAGAAGATGTCCGGGAAACCGCCGGCCTTCAGCGCCTCGTTGCAGATCTTCATCGACGCGATCGCCGACAGCGGCGTCTTCGGCGACGGCTTCCAGATCGTGATGTCGCCGCAGACCGCGGCGACGAACGAGTTCCACGCCCACACCGCGACCGGGAAGTTGAATGCGCTGATCACGCCGACCAGGCCGATCGGGTGCCACTGCTCGTACATACGGTGGCCGGGGCGTTCGGAATGCATGGTCAGGCCGTACAGCTGGCGCGACAGGCCGACCGCGAACTCGCCGATGTCGATCATCTCCTGCACTTCGCCGTCGCCTTCCGGCTTGGACTTGCCCATCTCCAGCGCGACCAGCGAGCCGAGCGCATCCTTGTGCTTGCGCAGTGCGTCGCTGCACAGGCGGATGGCCTCGCCGCGGCGCGGCGCCGGCGTCGCGCGCCAGGTCGCGAACGCTTCCTGCGCGCGCTGCACGATCGTCTCGTAGTCGCCGGTGCCCGAAGCGTGCACTTCGGCGATGACTTCGTTGGTGCTCGGGTTGATCGACTGCAGCAGGCCGGCGTCGGTGGTCTTCGACCATTCGCCGCGGCCCAGGTAGGTGCCGGAATTGGTCTGATCGAGGCCGAGGGCCTTCAGGATCTGGGCGGACATGTGCACTCCACGATAAATGATGATGAGGGCGGCGCCGGGCGGCGCGAAACGGACGATTGTAGCAGGGCGGCCGTGGCCGGGCCGGCGAGCGCCTTCGCGGAGGGGACGGACGGGGGCGAACGGGAGCTGCGGCGCGGCAACGCGCACGTTTTCCCGAAGCCGGTTCCGGGTCGGGCGGGGAGGTTAGCGCCGCGGGTTCGCCGCGCCCTCGTTTTCTAAGGCTCCGCGGCGCAGCGCTTGAGCCAGACGAAGCTGCGGCGGGACGCCGCCGCTTCGGGCTCGCAGCGCAGCTCCTTCATGTTCGAACGAGGCAGCTTCACCTGCGAGCAGTTCATGTGGGTGGGGACTTCCGCGTACAGCGACTTCAGCTTCTCCACCTTGGCGTCGGCCGCCGCGCGCTGCTCCGGCGTCATGTGCTGCTCGAGCGTGTCGGTCACCTTGCGGTACCTCGGCTCTCCGGAGGTTCCGGCGAGTTTCATCCACGCGTAGCCGGTCAGGTCGTCCTTGGCGACGCCGCGGCCGATCAGGTACAGCCCGCCGAGCGCCGCCTGGCTGGACTGGTTGCCGGCGCAGGCCAGGCGCTGCTGGAGTTCGGCCACGTTGGTGCTCTTCTCGTCTCGCAGCGCCTGGTCGGCGCGCATGAGCAGGTCGTAGTAGTCCCGGCGCGTCACCGACTCGAACTCGGGCTCGGACGGCGGCGCCGCCACGAGGCACGCGGGAATCAGGCAGAACGCCAGGGACAGCAGACGCAGGCCGGGCTTGTTCATGCGGATCTCCAGACGGCGGGGCGCGGCTCGCGCCGGCCCGTGCGGAAAAAACGAAAGGCTCCTCGCGGAGCCCTTCGCCGAACGATGCGCAACCCTGGTATCCGGACATCGCGAGCCATGGGGAACTACGCAGATGCAGCAACCGGACATCGTTCGGTGAAGACGATAATCCCTTCGGCAGTGTACCGGCACTGGACGAAAAAGGCCTTTCGATGGAGCTTCTTGATCGGCCGGCCGCGCGCCATACAGGATGGCGCGCTTCGTTGCGAAGCAAATGGGTACGGAGGCGGAATCCGCGGCTGCGTTGGACGGGTGGGCGCGCTCGGGCGCTGGCCGTCCCGGCTCGTGGACGAGCGGGCGATCTGCCCGGTCCGGCGGCTCGGTCATACCTTGCCCGCCGCCGTCGGCGCGCTTTCCTAGCGCCTCGGATACTTCCGTCCGCTGTGGACGGAAACGCGCAGGGCCGATCCCTCCTGCACGGACCCATCCAGGGCGGCGATGGCTTGCCGGGCTTCGTGTCCTTCCATTTTCAGCTCCGCAAATCCCTTGCATTCGCCGTTGAACAGGTCCTTGGACATGCGCAGTCCGAACACCTTTCCGTGATTGGCGAACAGGGCTTGCAACGCGCTTTCGGTCATCGATCGTGGAAGACCGCGGACGTCGATGGTGATCATGGGGTTCTCCTTGAAGGGGCCGTGCAACGATGCGCACGACGGCTTGTGCCGGGTGAGCGGACGGGAAGCGATCCTTGAGGCTTCAAAGTCGCTGCAGGACGACGGGCATCGACGGGTAGCGAGCCCGCAGGTAAAGGATCATGCGTGATTCGGCCAGCGTCCGGTTGAACACGAGCGACGGCGGATGCAGACAGTAGAGGTACTTGGGGACTCCGGAATGGCTGGTGCCCACCCACGTTCGCGACACGGAAACCTTTTCGTCGTCGCAGGCCGCGGACCACATGCGTTTCAACGCAGCCGGTCCGATCGAATGGCCGTCCCAGAGCCGGAACTGAAAGACCGGTGACGAGAGTTTCATGCCGCCTCCCTCGATTGCGCGCACGGATTGCAAGGACCGGCGCGGTGTCACCCTGCGTCGTTGCCGAAAGCGGAAGAAAAACGGTTCGTGAGCTTTGCGATCACCAGGCGCAAGCCGCTCGTCGGGAGAGAAGGACGGGTCGTCCGACGTCCGGCGATGCCGGCAATGCCAACCGCGGGTCGGCGAACGAGTGTGAGGGAGGCGATCGCAGGGGGCGAGGACATCCAACGCTTCGTCAGTGTGCGCCTGATCGTCGTCGAAGTCACGAACGGCGTGCGAAGGCGAGCGTGCCGCAGACGCCTGAGCGGCGGTCGATCCGCGCAATACGCGGGCGGTTCGAAGCGGGACAAGGGCCGTGTCGATCCTCATCGATCCGATCTGCCTGGCGCCTTGGGCATTGGCCTGCCGCATGATCGTTCGGTACGCGGCGGTGACGATGCTGCACGCCCGCTGCAGACGATCGTGGAGAAGCGTTCTTTCGTCGCGCGCGCTTCGACGGGCAGCTTCTGCGCGAGGGCGCAGAACCATTCTGCCGGCATGTGCTGTGCGGGCGTTCCGGAGGCAGAGGATTTGCGGCATGCTGCCTTCGCCACCGCTGCACGCCGATCCGAATTGGCGACCCCGACAGGAGTTGAACCTGTGACCTCGCCCTTAGGAGGGGCGCGCTCTATCCAGCTGAGCTACGGGGCCGCGTGGACCGGCGGCTCGCATCCGAGGGGATCGGATGCTCCGGCCGTGCCGTGACGCGCGAAAGAGCTCGCGGAATCGGACGGGCGGCAGCCGGGCCGCCATGATACCCGGCTTCGGCCGGATCGGTGGCATCCGGCGTCGCGCCGCGCTCCGCCGAGGCGCGCCGCGCTCGCCTCAGCCGGGGCCTTCCGCTGCCGCTTCCGCGTCGAGCAGCCGGTAGCCCACGCCGGTCTCGGTCAGCAGCCATTTCGGCCGGGCCGGGTCGGCTTCGATCTTCTTGCGCAGGGTGCGCATGTAGATGCGCAGGTACTGCGGCGATTCGGTGTGCGCCGCGCCCCACACCTCGCGCAGCAGCTGGCGGTGCGTCAGCACCTTGCCGCGATGGCGCGCCAGCGTGGCCAGCAGCTGGTACTCGATCGGCGTGAGATGGACGTCCTCGCCGTCGCGCCGCACGCGGCGGGCGGCGAGGTCGAGCGTGACGTCGCCGATCTCGACGCGAGGAGTTTCGGCGACCGCTTCGCGGCGCGACAGGTGCCGCTGCATCACGCGCAGGCGCGCGAGCAGCTCGCCGATGCCGAACGGCTTGGTCAGGTAGTCGTCGGCGCCCATGTCCAGCGCGGCGACCTTGTCGGTCTCGCGTTCGCGCGCGGACAGCACCAGGATCGGCTGTTCGTACCATTCGCGCAGGCGCGCGATGACTTCCAGGCCGGGGAGGTCGGGCAGGCCGAGGTCGACGATGGTGATGTCCGGACGATGCAGCGCGGCGAGCCGCAGTCCCTCGTTGCCGCCGCCCGCGACGTGCAGCGCGTAGCCGTGCGCGTCGAGCGCGGTGGCGAGGAAGCGCTGGATCTGCGGGTCGTCCTCGATCAGCAGCAGGTTGGCGCGCGCGGCGCTCACGGCGCGGCGACTCCGCGCGGCCGCAGCGGCAGGCGCACGCGGAACTCGGCGCCGCCGTCCTTCGCGTTGCGCGCCTGGATGCTGCCGCCGTGCGCGTCGACGATCGCCTTGCAGATCGCAAGGCCGAGGCCGAAACCGCTCTGCGCGCGTTCGCGCATGCCCTGGTGGAACTTGTCGAACACGCGCGCTTCTTCGCCGTCGCGGAAGCCCGGCCCGCGGTCGCGCACGCTCAGCACCAGGTCGGCGCCGTCGGCGTGCGCGCCGATCTCCACGGCGGTGTCCGGCGGCGTGTGGCGCGCGGCGTTCTCCAGCAGGTTGGACAGCAGCTGTTCCAGCATCACCTCGTCGCCGGACAGCAGCGGCAGGTCGTCGTCGATCGCCAGCGCCACCGGATGCCGCGCCAGCAGCTCGCGCAGGCGCGCGAGCACGGAGCCGACCAGTTCGTCGATCGCGACCCAGTCGCGGCGCAGCGGAACCGGTTCCTCGCTCAGGCGGGTCAGGTCGAGCAGGTTGCCGATCAGGCGGTTCATGCGCCGCGCCTCGTGCAGCAGGCCGTCGAGCAACGTCTGCCGCTGCGACGCGTCGAGCGCGCTGTCGCGCAGGGTGGAGGCGGCGCCGATGATGGTCGCCAGCGGCGTGCGGAAATCGTGCGAGATGGCGGCGAGCAGGGTGTTGCGCAGGCGCTCGGATTCGACGCGCATCCCGGCTTCCTGCGCTGCTTCGGCCAGTTGCACGCGTTCCATCGCCACCGCGGCCTGGTTGACCAGCGCCTCGACCAGGTGCATCTGCTCGGGGATGACGAGCTGGCGCGGATCGGCCGGGCGCAGGCCGAGCACGCCGATGCAGTGACTTTCGCGCTCGTCCGCCGCGGCCGTCCTGGCCGCGCCTTTGGAGGTGAGCAGCGGCACGTAGATCGCCGCCGCGCTGGCCAGCGTGTCGGTGTTCAGGCCGGCCTTGCGGCGATGGTCGTAGGCCCACTGCGCGATGCCCAGGTCGTTGCCCGGCACCGGATAGCGCACCAGGCTGCCGCTGGCGCGCTCGGCGCCGCGGTCGCAGAAGTGCGTCGGGTCCTGGATCCTGCCGTCGGCGTCGGGCAGCAGCACGGCCGCCTCGCCGTCGACGCTGGCGAGCACGTGGCGGACCAGGAACTTCGCCAGATCCTCCAGGTTGCGCCGGCGCGCGAGTTCGCGGCTCAGCGCGTACAGCTCGGCGCTGCGCCGTTCGCGCTGGCGCGCGACGGAGGCCTGCCGCTTGCCCAGCGCGGTCAGCTGGCTGATCACCAGCGCCGTGGTCAGCATCACGCCGAAGGTGATCAGGTATTGCGTGTCGGAAACGGCGAAGGAGAACTGCGGCGGCACGAACAGCAGGTCGAACAGCGCAACGCTCAGGACCGAGGCCAGCACCGACGGCCCGCGGCCGAGGCGCGCGGCGACCAGCACGATGCCGAGCAGGTACACCATCACCACGTTGGTGCGCTCGAAGCTGCCGACCATCTGCGCGCCGAGCGCGGTCGCCGCGGCGACCACCGCCAGCGCCTTCAGGTACGCCGGCCAGCGGCTGCTGCGCGCCGGCAGGCGCGGTGCGACCGGCTTCTCGTCGCCGGCCTCGCCGTTGATCACGTAGACGTCGATCGCGCCGCTGTGGCGGATCAGCCCGTCGACCAGCGACGGCCACCAGCGCGAGAGCCAGCCGGCGCGCACCGGCTTGCCGACGATGATGCGGCTGACGTCGCGCCGGCGCGCGTATTCGAGCAGGGTCGTGGCGACGCCTTCGCCGCTGAGGTTGGCGGTTTCCGCGCCGAGCTGCTCGGCCAGCTTGAGCGTGGCGAGGATGCGGTCGCGCGCGGACTGCGGCAGGCGCGTGAGCGCCGGCGTCTCGACGTACACGGCCAGCCACGGCGCGTGCGAGGCCGCGGCCATGCGCCGTGCGGCGCGCACCAGCCGCGCCGACAGCGGATCGGGACCGACGCAGACCAGGATGCGGTCCGTCGCCGCCCAGGTCGCCGAGATCGCGTGGCGGTCGCGGTACTCGCGCAGCGCGGCGTCGACGCGGTCGGCGGTGGCGCGCAGCGCGAGCTGGCGCAGCGCGATCAGGTTGCCCTTGCGGAAGAAGCCTTCGGCCGCCTGGCGCGCCTTCTGCGGCACGTATACCTTGCCTTCGGCGAGGCGTTCGAGCAGTTCGTCCGGAGGCAGGTCGACCAGTTCGACGTCGTCGGCTTCGGCGAACACCTTGTCCGGCACGGTCTCGCGCACCTGCACGCCGGTGATCTGCGCGACCACGTCGTTGAGGCTTTCCAGGTGCTGGACGTTGACGGTCGTATAGACGTCGATGCCCGCTTCGAGCAGTTCCTGCACGTCCTGCCAGCGCTTGGGATGGCGCGCGCCGGGATGGTTGCTGTGCGCCAGCTCGTCGACCAGCAGCAGCTGCGGCCGGCGGGCGAGGGCGGCGTCGAGATCGAATTCGGCCAGCTCCAGTCCGCGGTGTTCCAGCGGCAGCGGCGGCAGGAGTTCGAGCCCGTCGAGCAGGGCTTCGGTTTCCGGGCGGCCGTGCAGTTCGACGTAGCCGACGACGACGTCGGTACCGTCGTCGCGCTGGCGCCGCGCCGCCTCGAGCATCGCGTAGCTCTTGCCGACGCCGGCGGTGGCGCCGAAGAAGATCTTCAGGCGGCCGCGCCGCGCGCGCGCATCCTCGTTCTGCACGCGCGCGAGCAGGGCGTCGGGATCGGGACGTTCGGAGTTCTCGGACGTGGGCATGCGACGGCGCTGTGGACCGCGTCCATCATGCGGCAAGCGGTGCCGGGATGGCTATGTTTTCTGCGATGCGGCTGAAGGAGCGGTTTCTCGCACAGGCGCAGAGAACGCAGGGAAGATCACAAGCTCTTCTCTTTTCTCTGCGTCCGCTGCGTCTTTGCGAGAAAACCGCTTTCCGTGGAGACGCCGAACGAACAGCAGGCTACCGACCGTCGAGGGACAAATTCAGCTCGAGCACGTTCACGCGCGGCTCGCCGAGCACGCCGAACTGGCGGCCTTCGGTGGCCTGCGCGACGCGCTTCTCGACCTCGGCCGCGTCGATGCCGCGCGCACGCGCGACGCGTGCGACCTGGTATGCGGCGGCGGCCGGCGAGATGTGCGGATCCAGGCCGCTGCCCGACGCGGTGACCAGCTCGACCGGCACCGGCGCCGTATTGCCCGGATCGGCGGCGCGCAGCGCGGCGATGCGCTGGCGCGCCGCTTCGGTCAGGGCCGGATTGGTCGGGCCCTGGTTCGAGCCGGACGATGCCGCCGGGTTGTTGGCGAACGGCGCCGTCGCCGACGGCCGGCCCCAGAAGTAGCGTGGATCGGTGAACAACTGGCCGACCAGTTCCGAGCCGCGCGGCTTGCCGTCGACCTCGATCAGGCTGCCGTTGGCGGCGCGCGGAAACAGCACCTGGGCGAGGCCGGTGGCGACCAGCGGATAGGCGATGCCGGTGACGATCGTCAGCAGGAGCAGCATGACGACGGCCTGGCGGAGGATCTTGCTCATGGCGGTTCCCGTACTTTCTGGAGTGGAAGCGGTGGCGGCGTGGATCAGAAGATGCCCTGCAGCGTGACGAAGCCGCGCGTGCCGCCGGTGTCGCGCGTGTCGCCGGCGTCGGTGAAGCTGGCGGTGCGGCCGTAGAAATCGTCGTTGTCGGCGTGGCTCACGCCGAGGCTGGCCGACCAGCCCGGATGGAACTGGTACTTCAGCGTGGCACCGACGTCGCTGTAGTCCGGGTCGTCGGTGCCGTCGGCGTTGGGGGCGGCCAGGCGCGTGCCGAAGCGCGTGTGGCCGGCGTGCAAGGCCAGGCTCCACTGCGCGGCGAGCGGAATCGTGGCGTCCAGCTGCACGTAGCCGGCGCCGCGCGAATCGCCGCGGTAGCCCTGTTCGACGTCGACGCCGAAATAGTCCGTCAGCGCGTGCGAGTACTTCAGCGTCAGCCATTTCCAGCTCAGCGCGGCGTTCGCCTCGAGCGTGTCGAACGAGCGCGACGGCAGGCCGGCTTCGTCGAGGTCGCCGTTGGGATAGAGATAGCTGTACAGGCCCACGCGCCACGACCAGTCCTCGTCGATCGGGCGGCCGTAGCTTGCGTACAGATCCAGTTCGAGCGAGGCGCCGGGATAGCTGCGGTCGCTGATGCTCGAGGCCCACACGCCGGCGGCGAAGCCGCTGTTCGTGGCCAGGTCGGCGCCGCCCTGGATCGCCGGGCCGCCCCAGGTCTGGGTGAGGCCGCGGAACAGATAATCGGAGGTCAGCGCGACGTTGCCGCTGATCGTGTACGGCGCGTCCTCGGCATGGAGGTTCGCGGCGGCCAGGCAGGCGAGGGCCGCGGCCCACGGCAGTGTCTTGTTCTTCACGGGATGTCCTTGTTCGAAACGGAATGGCGTCGTGCGTCAGATGCCGGCGTAGCCGCCGAGGACGTAGTCGTCGTCCTCGGTGCGCGCCGGCGCGACGAACGGGGCGGGTTTCTTTCTCGCCGCATCGTCGGCGGCGTAGCAGGCGTCGTTCGCGGCGTTGCCGGTGTCGGGCTCGGCCGTCGCGGACGACGGGTAGACGGTTCTCAGCAGATGCGTGCGCATCACGGTTCTCCTCAGGCCAGACCGCAGGCGACCAGCAGCACGTCGATCAGCTTGATGCCGAGGAACGGCACCGCCAGGCCGACCAGGCCGAACACCAGCAGGTTGCGCCGGAGCAGCTGGGCTGCGCTCATCGCGCGGTAGTGCACGCCCTTCAGGGCGAGCGGAATCAGCACCACGATGATCAGCGCGTTGAAGATCACCGCGGAAAGGATCGCGCTCTGCGGCGTGGCCAGATGCATCACGTTCAGCGCGTTCAGCGACGGATACGTGCCGGCGAACGCGGCCGGGATGATCGCGAAGTACTTGGCGACGTCGTTGGAGATCGAGAACGTGGTCAGCGCGCCGCGCGTGATCAGCATCTGCTTGCCGATCTCGACGATCTCGATCAGTTTGGTCGGATTCGAATCGAGGTCGACCATGTTGCCGGCCTCCTTGGCGGCCTGCGTGCCGCTGTTCATCGCCACCGCCACGTCGGCCTGCGCCAGCGCCGGTGCGTCGTTGGTGCCGTCGCCGCACATCGCGACCAGCCGGCCTTCGGCCTGGATGTCGCGGATCAGCTTCAGCTTGGCTTCCGGCGTGGCCTCGGCGAGGTAGTCGTCGACGCCGGCCTCGGCGGCGATCGAGGCTGCGGTGAGCGGGTTGTCGCCGGTGATCATGATGGTCCGGATGCCCATCGCACGCAGCTCGGCGAAGCGCTCGCGGATGCCGCCCTTGACGATGTCGCGCAGCTCGATCACGCCGAGCGCGCGATGGCCTTCGGCGACGACCAGCGGCGTGCCGCCCTGGCGGGCGACGTCCTCGGCCGCCTTGATCACCGTCGGCGGCAGCTGTCCGCCCTGCGCCTGGACGTACCTCCTGACGGCATCGAGCGCGCCCTTGCGGATGTGCTGGACGCCCGGCGCGTCCTGGCGCGACGGATCGGCGGGCAGGTCCACCCCGCTCATGCGCGTCTGCGCCGTGAACGGCACGAACTGCATGCCGGCGCCCGTCATCTGGCGCTCGCGCAGGCCGAACAGTTCCTTCGCCAGCACGACGATGCTGCGGCCCTCCGGCGTCTCGTCGGCGAGCGAGGCGAGCTGGGCGGCGTCGGCCAGCGCGCGTTCGTCGACGTCGGGTGCCGGGTGGAAGGCGACCGCCTGGCGGTTGCCGAGCGTGATCGTGCCGGTCTTGTCGAGCAGCAGCACGTCGACGTCGCCGGCCGCTTCCACCGCGCGGCCGGAGGTGGCGATCACGTTGGCCTGGATCATGCGGTCCATGCCGGCGATGCCGATCGCCGAGAGCAGGCCGCCGATGGTGGTCGGGATCAGGCAGACGAGCAGGGCGACCAGCACCGTGATCGTCACCGGCTCGCCCTGGCCGGAGCTCTGCACGGCGTACAGCGAATACGGCAGCAGCGTCGCGCAGGCGAGCAGGAAGATCAGCGTGAACTTCGCCAGCAGGATGGTCAGCGCGATCTCGTTCGGCGTCTTGCGGCGGCTGGCGCCTTCGACCATCGCGATCATGCGGTCGAGGAAACTCTCGCCCGGATTGTTGGCGATGCGCACGACCAGCCAGTCCGACAGCACGCGCGTGCCGCCGGTGACCGAGCTGCGGTCGCCGCCGGACTCGCGGATCACCGGCGCCGATTCGCCGGTCACCGCGCTTTCGTCGACCGAGGCGGCGCCGTCGATCACTTCGCCGTCGGCGGGCACGAAGTCGCCGGCTTCGACCAGCACGCAGTCGCCCACGCGCAGGTCGCTGGCGGAGGCGACCGCGACGGCGGCGTCGCGCTTGGGTGCGGCCAGCTTCTTCGCCACCACGTCGCGGCGTGCACCGCGCAGGCTGGCCGCCTGCGCCTTGCCGCGGCCTTCGGCGATCGCCTCGGCGAAGTTGGCGAACAGCAGCGTGAACCACAGCCACAAGGTCACGCCGAGGATGAAGCCGGCCGGCGCTTCGCCGTGGCCGGTCAGCGCCTGCAGCCACAGGCCGGTGGTGAGCGCGCTGCAGACGAAGACGACGAACATCACCGGGTTGCGGAACTGGCGCCGCGGCGACAGTTTGCGGAACGCGTCGGCGACGGCGGGGAGCAGCAGATCCTTGCTGAGCGCGCTGGTATGGGAGGTGGTCATGAGGGTCGAAGATCCAGGATCAAAGAGGAAACACGAAGGACACGAAGGGCGCGAAGAAAAGCGAATCCGAAGCTTTCCTTCGCGCGTTTCGGGAGGTCCGTGGTTTGGAGTTCTCGCTTTCGATTGGAGCGGCGAAGGAAAACGGCTGACGCCTGGGACGCTCGGATAGAGGCACGGAGGTTCTTCCGCCTTCCTTCGTGGTGGAGTCTTCTCGCCTTTCAGCGCCCACTCGCGAGCAACTGCTCTGCGATCGGCCCGAGCGCGAGGGCGGGCAGGAAGGTCAGCGCGCCGATCACGATCACCGTGCTGGCGAGCAGCACGACGAACAGCGGCGTATGCGTGGGCAGCGTGCCGGCCGAGACCGGCACCTGCTTCTTGGCGGCGAGCGAGCCGGCGATGGCGAGCATGCCGATCGCCAGCGGGAAGCGCGCCATGAACATGCAGATGCCCAGCAGCACGTTGTAGAACGGCGTGTTCGCCGACAGGCCGCCGAATGCGCTGCCGTTGTTGTTCGACGCCGAGGACAGCGCGTAGAGGATCTCGCTGAAGCCGTGGATGCCCGGATTGGCGATGCCGGCGACGCCCTGCGGCGCGAGCACGGCGATCGCCGTGCCGACCACGACCAGCGCGCAGGGAATCAGCACGACCAGGCTGGCCATCTTCATCTCGTAGGCTTCGATCTTCTTGCCGAGATACTCGGGCGTGCGTCCGACCATCAGGCCGGCGATGAACACCGCGACGATGGCGAACGCGATCAGGCCGTACAGGCCGGAGCCGACGCCGCCGAAGATCACCTCGCCCAGCTGCATCAGCCACATCGGCACCAGCCCGCCGAGCGGCGTCAGCGAGTCGTGCATCGCGTTGACCGCGCCGCACGAGGCGGCGGTGGTGATGGTCGCGAACAGGCCGCTCGCGGCGATGCCGAAGCGCGTCTCCTTGCCTTCCATGTTGCCGCCGGCCTGCAGGGTGGAGACGTGCTGGTCGATGCCGAGCCCGGCCAGCGCGGGATTGCCGGCCTGTTCGGCCATCGTGCAGCCGATCGCCAGCGGCACGAAGATCACCAGCATCGTGGCGAGCAGGGCCCAGCCCTGGCGGCGGTCGCCGACCATCGCGCCGAAGGTGTAGCACAGCCCGGCCGGGATCAGCAGGATCGCCAGCATCTCGATGAAGTTCGAGAACGGCGTGGGATTCTCGTACGGATGCGCGGAATTGGCGTTGAAGAAGCCGCCGCCGTTGGTGCCCAGGTGCTTGATCGCGATCTGCGAGGCGGCCGGACCGAACGGCAGGGTCTGCGCGGCGACCGGCGTCTGCCTCGTCGTGTCCTTGCCGTCGGCATCCTTGATCGCGTTGCCGTCGGCATCCTTGACCGTCTCGACCTGCGTCGTCGGCTGCAGCAGCGGCACGTCCTGGTAGGCCTTGAAGTTCTGCACCACGCCCTGCGAAGCGAGCAGCAGCGCGACCAGCAGCGACAGCGGCAGCAGCACGTAGAGCGTGCTGCGGGTCAGGTCGACCCAGAAATTGCCGATGCCCTGCGCCGTGCGCCGCGCGAAGCCGCGGATCAGCGCGATCAGCACGGCGATGCCGGTCGCGGCGGAGAGGAAGTTCTGCACCGCCAGGCCGAGCATCTGCGTGAGATAGCTCATGGTCGACTCGCCGGCGTAGCCCTGCCAGTTGGTGTTCGAGGCGAAGCTGATCGCAGTGTTCATCGCCGAATCCGGCGCGACGGCGCCGAAGCCCTGCGGATTGAGCGGCAGCCATTGCTGCGTGCGCTGCAGCAGGTACACCAGCAGCAGGCCGGCGACGTTGAAGGCGAGCATCGCGATGGCGTAGCGCTTCCAGCTCATGTCCTCGTCGGCGCGTACGCCGCCGAGGCGGTAGAGCAGGCGCTCGATCGGGGCGCCGAAGCGGCGCACGCGCGTGGGCGCATCGGAGAACACGGCCGCCATGTAGGCGCCGAGCGGCTTCACCGTCAGCAGCAGGACGGCGAGGTAGAGGGCCAGTTGCAGCCAGGCATTCGCGCTCATTCGAACCACTCCGGCTTGAGCAGGGCGAGGGTGAGGTAGACGGCCAGCAGCAGCGCGATCAGCGCGGCGAGGGCGTGCAGCGCGCTCATCGGCGATCCTCCAGCCGGGCGCACAGCCACAGGTAGCCGCCGGTCAGACCGGCCAGCGCCGCGAGCAGGAGCAGATAGACAAAATCCATGGGGGGTGACGTCTCGTCGTTCGAGGCCGTCACGATAGGCCGGCGCGCATATGCGCCGCGTAGGAAAGCGCGGCTGCGCCATAAAGAACGCATAAAGATCGGCGGGTGGAGCGAGGAAGAATTTCTCGCAGAGACGCAGAGAAGAGAGGGCAGAGAGGAACTATTCCTCCGCGTTCTCCGCGTCTGCGCGAGAGCCGTCTTTTGCACCGGCCGGCGCGAACGGCACGATGGCGCCGGGCTGCAACGTGCGCTGCCAGGCGTCGAGCCTGGCCTCGATCGCGGGCGAGGTCGCGATCTGCGGCTCGGAATGCTCCTGCTGCTCGGTCGCCTCCCATTGCGCGACGGACGCCTTCGCCCGCTCGAACGCGTCGCGGATCGAGGTCGTCTGGTTCAGCGCTTCGGCCAGGAAGGCCTTGCCGAAGTAGGTGATGTCCGAGTCCGCGCCGCAGCCGAACGAGGTCCGGTCAGCGCGGGCCGACGCGATCACCATCGTCGAGTCGTCGCGCAGGGCGTCGACGAAGCCGCCCGAGTAGCAGGCGTTGACGACGACGACCTTCCAGCGCAGGCGCGGATCGGTTTTCAGAACGTCGGCGAGATCCTGCGGCTCGATCTGGTTCAGCGGCAGCGGATCGAGGTCGACCAGCAGCTGGTGGTCGGCCGAGCCGTGCGTGGTCAGGTACAGCAGCAGCACGTCCTCGGACGGGTCCATCGTCCTGGCGATCGCGTCGAGGCCGCGCTGAAGGTTGGTCCAGCTGGCCAGCGGACGCGTCGCGATCGTGGCCGCGTTGTTCTCCAGCACGAGCACGCGACCGGCGGCGCCGAAGCGTTGGCCGAACAGCTGCTCGACGTACTCGGCCTCGTTGCGGAACACGTTCTCCTGTGCGTCGCCGGCGAACGCGACGACGTAGAGATCGACGCTGCCGGGCGTCTGCGGCTTCAGCCGCGCCAGCGCCGCGTCGAGCAGGGCCGGCTGGTCGTACATGAGCTTTTCCGCATCGAAGGCCGGCGCCTCGTCGGCGCCGGCTTCGTCGGGCGGCGTGTCGTCGCCGGTTTCGGCGAGCATGGCCTGCTCTGCGGACGTCAGCACCGAGACGGCCGGCAGCCACCACGACAGCGCGGTCACCGCGAAGGCGAGCGCGGCGACGCCGAGCGTGCGCGCGAACCGGCGCGGCGCCAGCCAGTGCGCGAGGACCAGCAGCGCGAGCAGCCACCACAGCGACACTGCCAGAATGAAGAGACCGGCGAAGAGGCCGAGGTCGTCATCCTGCATCCTCGACGCGGCCAGGTCGAACGGCCAGTACAGGACGGCGAGCGCGAACGTCGAGGTGGCGGTCAGGATCGCCGCCGTGCCCCACGTCACGTCGCGTCCGCACAGGCGCACCATCAGCCACGCGGCGAACAGGGTCACCAGCGCTTCCACCAGCAGCGCCATCGCGTCGTCGACGGACAGCGCGAAGGCGCCCGCGTCGAGCGTGGAGACGCCGCACAGCACGACCAGGCCCAGCGCCACCATCGCGAAGAACGTGCCGGGGCCGGCGGTGATCGCGCGGCCGCGCGGCGCGCGCAGGAACAGCAGCCGAAGGCCGTCGAGCAGGGT
Organism: Dokdonella ginsengisoli; assembly: GCF_042652785.1. Lineage (NCBI taxonomy): Bacteria > Pseudomonadati > Pseudomonadota > Gammaproteobacteria > Lysobacterales > Rhodanobacteraceae > Dokdonella > Dokdonella ginsengisoli. The sequence continues at coordinate 298,935 of NZ_JBHSHD010000010.1, forward strand.
CTGAAGCAGGGGCTTCAAGGCGTGGTTCGGTCGACGTCGATCGCGTCGAAGTCCGCCACGCAGCGATGCGCCGCTTCGGCCGGGCAGGTCGTGGGCGCGCGCGCCAGCAGGGTCGTGCGCAGGCCGGCCGCGCGTGCGGCGTCGAGTTCCTCGACGATGTCGGAGAGGAACACGATCGTGTCCGGCGTGGCGCCGATCGCCGCGGCGATGCGGCGGTACGACTCGACATCGCGCTTGCCGCCGACTTCGGTGTCGAAGTAGCCGTCGAACAGCGGCGTCAGGTCGCCGGCCTCGCTGTAGCCGAAGAACAGCTTCTGCGCCGGCACCGAGCCGGAGGAATAGACGTACAGGCGCTTGCCCGCGTCCTTCCACGCGCGCAGGCGCGCGGCCACTTCGGGGTAGAGGTGTGCGCGGTACTCGCCGCTGGCGTAGCCGTCCTTCCAGATCATTCCCTGCAGCGCCTTCAGCGCGGTCGACTTGCGGTCGGCGTCGATCCACTCGATCAGCAGGTCGATGATTTCCTGCTGGCTGGCCGAGACCAGGCCGGCTTCCTTCGCCGCTTCCTGCAGCCAGTGCTGCACGTCGGCGTCGTCGGCGTGCGTCTCGACGAAGGCCGGCAGGCGTTGGCGCGCGTACGGGAACAGCACGTCCTTGACGAAGCGGATCGAGCTGGTGGTGCCTTCGATGTCGGTGAGGATGACCTGGATCAAGCGCGGATTCCTTTGCGTGTTCGCGGCGTCGGGGAAGTCACGGCGAGGCGGCCGGCTGGCGCGCGCGGGTGTCCTCGACGTGCGCGGCGTAGGCGCCTTCGATCGCGCGCTTGGCGCCGAGCGGATCGGCCAGCTGCGCGAAGATCATCGCGCTCTCGCCGCGTCCGGTCAGCACCACGTCGCCGAAGCCGAGCAGGCGTCCCCACATGCTCTGGCGCAGGTCGATCGTCTCGATCGAGGCCAGGCGAAGCTCCTCGGTGCTGCGGCTGACGATGCCGGTCTTGCGCACGACGCGGCGGTTGGTCACGCCCTGCTCGATGGAGCGCAGGCGGATCCACTCGTACAGCGCCGCGAGCAGGGCCAGGCCCAGCGTCGGGATCGCCAGCAGCAGGAACACGATCAGCCGCCACTTGGCGGTCCAGTGCAGGTCGAAGCGGCCGGCGATGACCTCGCCCGGCGCCAGCGATTCGTCGAGGTAGGACACGATGCGGCTCAGGCGGCGCCGGCCGAGGCGTGCGGCGACATGCGCGGGAACTGCTCGGCGATGTCGCTGCCGGTGAAGCTGGCGACCCAGCCCTCGACGTTGGTGAACAGGCGGATCGCCACGAAGTAGGGCGACTCGCTCATGTCGAACCAGTGCCGCGTGCCGTCGGGCACGCCGATCAGGTCGCCCTGCTCGCACAGCACCTCGTAGACCTTGTCGCCGATGTGCAGCGTGAACTGGCCGGCGCCGGCGACGAAGAAGCGCACCTCGTCCTCGCTGTGCGTGTGCTCGTTGAGGAACTTCTTGCGGAATGCGGCCCGCTCCGGGTGGTCCGGCTTCAGACTGATCACGTCGACGGCGCGGTAGCCTTCCTCGGTCATCAGGCGCTCGATGTCGGCGCGGTAGGCGGCGATCACCTCGTCCTGGCTGGCGCCCGGCTCGATCGGCGCGGATGCCTCCCACTGCTCGAAGCGGATGCCGACGGCGCGCAGTTCGCGCGCGACGTCGGCGTGTTCGGTGTGCACGGACAGCGGCGCCCCGCCGCGGGATTCCTGGTAGATGCGCAGACGGCTCATGCCTGTTTTCCTCGCAGTTGCAGCAGGTCGAGCTCGCACGCTAGCAGGAACTCGAACGCTTCGAGATGGCGTTTGGTTTCGCCCATATCGCGACCCCACGTATAGATTCCGTGGCCGTCGATCAAGTACCCGTGCAGCGGGCGGCCGGCGTCGAGCCAGGCGTCGACGCGGTCCACCAGCTCGGCCATGTCCTGCGTGTTCGGGAAGACCGGAAGATCCAGCACGCTCTCGTGCGTGGTGTAGCCGCTGATCGCCTTCTGCAGCTCCCAGCCCTCGAAGCGGATCGCACCGGCGCCGGCGTACAGGCGCGAAGCCACCGTCTGCGTGCGCGAATGGGTGTGCAGCACGGCGCCGGCCTGCGCGAAGCGGCGGTAGACCTGCGTGTGCAGCGCGGTTTCGGCCGACGGGCGCGCATCGGTGCCGATCGGGCGGCCGGCGAGGTCCACGACCATGATGTCGTCGATGCCGAGGCGGCCCTTGTCGCGGCCGGAAATCGTCACCGCGGCGTGGTCCGCGTCCAGGCGCATCGAGAAGTTGCTGCTGGTCGCCGGCGTCCAGCCGCGCGCGCCGAGCTCGCGGCCGGCGTCGGCGATCTGCCGTGCGCACTCCTGCAGGCGGTCGCGGTCGATGGCGTAGGCGTCGTCTTTCATGCGTGCGGCGGGTGATCGGGAGGAGGGGCACTATACCGGAGCCGCATGAAGGCCCGCCTTCATCACGCAGTCATCGCCGCGCGGCTACGGTGCGCCGACCGGAGCTGCGGCAAAGCTGCGCAGCAGCGTGCGGGCGCTGCGGGCAGGCGCTAAGCTCCGGACGCTTTTCGAGAGAGGAAGTTGGTCTTTCCCGGGCCGTCCGGCCCGATGCAAAACACACACTGAGGAGTCACCATGTCGAACCCAGCCGAAAGCCAGGCCAGACGCCGTTTCCTGAAACTCGCCGCCACCGCCGCCGTCGCGGCTCCGGTCGCCGCCGTCGTACTGCCGCAGGTGGCGCGCGCGCAGGACCTGCCGCACGTCGACGCGGCCACCGATGCGACCGCCAAGGCGCTCAACTACGTCGAGGACGCGAGCAAGGCGTCCGGCAACGCCGCCTACAAGGCCGGTGACGATTGCGCCAACTGCCAGTTCTACACCGGCAAGGCCGGCGATGCGTACGGTCCCTGCCAGCTGTTCCCGGGCAAGTCCGTCGCCTCCAAGGGCTGGTGCGCGAGCCACGCCAAGAAGGCCTGATCCGCCTGCGTCATCGGACCTTTCCATCTGGAAAGGTCCGATGACGCGTTCACCCGTCTCGGCAATCGAGACGTGCCGCTGTCACAATCGCCCCCGGTTCTTCGCCTCGGGTGTCGTGCGTGCCAGATCTTCCGCTTCCCGTCCTGCTCGGCCTTGCCGCCCTGGCCGGTTTCGTCGTCGGTCTCCTGCTGCTGTACCTGGCGTCGCGGCGCTGGGTCGCGCGTGCGCACGAGGCCGGCCGCAGCAGCCGTGACACCGACGTGGCGGTCCTCGCCGGACAGCGCGAGGCCGCCGCGGCGCGCGCCGACGAACTCGCCGAACGCCTGCAGCGCTACGAGCGCGACTGGTCGGCGGCCGAACAGAACCTGCGCAAGCTGACCGCGCACGCGGCCGCGCAGCAGTCGCAGGCCGAGCAGCTCGGCCATCAGCTCGCCGACGCACGCCGCAGCCGCGACGACGCGCAGGGGCGGCTGGTCGAGCTCACGCGCACGCACGCCGCGCTCGAGGCCGGCGCGAAGGAGCAGGCGCAGGCTGCGGCCGACAAGCTGCAGCTGCTGGAGCAGGCCGAGCAGCGCCTGCGCGAGTCGTTCCGCAACCTGGCCGGGCAGATCCTCGACGACAAGGCCGAGCGCTTCCGCGAGCAGAGCTCGCAGCAGCTCGGCGGCCTGCTCGATCCGCTCAAGCTGCAGCTGAAGGAATTCCGCGAGACGATCCACGCCACGCACGCCAGCGAGCAGCGCGAGCGCGGCATGCTGGCGCAGGAGATCCAGACCCTCAAGCAGCTCAACCAGCGCATCAGCGAGGACGCGATCAACCTCACGCGCGCGCTCAAGGGCGACACGCGCTCGCAGGGCGCCTGGGGCGAACTCGTGCTCGAGCGCGTGCTGGAAGCCTCCGGCCTGCAGGCCGGGCGCGAGTACGAGACGCAGGCGAGCTATGCCGACGGCGACGGCGGCCGCCAGCGTCCCGACGTGATCGTGCACCTGCCCGAGGACAAGGACATCGTCGTCGACGCGAAGGTGTCGCTGGTCGCCTACGAGCGCTTCGTCGCCGCCGTCGACGAGGGCGAACGCGCCGCCGCGCTGGGCGAGCACGTCGCCTCGCTGCGCCGGCACATCGACGGCCTGTCGTCGCGCAACTACAGCGGCATCGAAGGTTTGCGCACGCTCGATTTCGTGCTGCTGTTCGTGCCGGTCGAGGCCGCCTTCATCGAAGCGGTGCGCGCAGACGACCGCCTCTACACGCAGGCGCTGGCGAAGAACATCTCCCTGGTCAGCCCGAGCACCCTGCTGGCGACGCTGCGCACGGTGGCCCACCTGTGGCGCATCGAGCGGCGCAACGTCAATGCGATGGAGATCGCCAAGCGTGCGGCCAACCTGCACGACAACTTCGCCATGCTCGTCGACGAACTGCAGGCGCTCGGCGGCCAGCTCGACAAGGCGCAGCGCGCGCATGCGAGCGCGCTGCGCCGGCTGACCGAGGGTGGCAAGGGCAGCGTGCTGCTGCAGGTGCAGAGCCTGGCCGAGATGGGCGCGCCGGTAAAGAAGGCACTGCCGCCGGGGCTGTTGAGCGCGGCCGGCACGGCGCCGGAAGACGATTCTTCGTCCACGCCCTCCGGCTGATCCCGCGAAACAGGGAAAGTGCCGATTCCCGGCGCCGCCCGGACGACCCGGGCGGCGCCGTGGAGCAATCCGGCTACGGCGCGCCGTCGAAGCCGTCGGCGAACAGTGAGTCGACGGCGTCCTCCACCACCAGCTCGACCGGCACCTGCAGCATCGCCCGGGCCGGATCGTTGCTGTGGATGCACAGCTGCGCCGAATGGCGACCCGCTTCCAGGCCGGTCGCGTCGAGCACGACGCGCGCGGTCGACTCGGCTCCGGGCGCGGTGGTGCCGTCGACCTGGTCGTAGAACAGCCATGGCACCTCGCCCGGCCGTGCGCAGGCTCCGCCCGGCGTGGCGATGGCGAGGCCGGCGAGCGTCATCCAGGTGCCGGGATAGCCGTAGTCGAAGCGGCCGCTGCGCGTCGCCGCGCCGGTCGCCAGGTCGAGGGTGTACATCGCCGTCAGCGGCGGCAGCGGATCGGACGACCCGGCCAGGTAGAGCACGCCGCTGGCGTCGTCGAAGTCCATGCTCTGGCGGTAGTTCGCGTCGAAGCCGATCGATCCGATCGCCTGCGCCGCGCCGCTTTCCTTGTCGATCGCCACCAGCGCATCGTTGTACAGATCCAGGCCGTACATCAGGCCGTTCGGCGCGACCGCGACGTCGGCGATGCACACCGCCGCGCCGGTGTCGATCTCGGCGACGGCACTGGGAATGCCCGTCGCCGGGTCGATGCGGTGCAGGAACGAGCGGTTCTGGTCAGTGCGGCCGCAGGTCGAGGCGGAGGCGAACAGCGTGTGCGTGGTCGCATCCCAGGCCATGCCGGTCCAGCCCTGAGAGAAGTCGGGCGTGCGGATCGCGGCGATCTCGCCGAGCTCGCCGGTCGCGGTGTCGATCGTGTCGAAGCATTCCTCGGCAACCGACAGGCACTGCGTGATCACGTATTCGCGGCTGAAGTCGTTGCCGACGAAGTCGCCGGCCAGCGTGTCCTGGGTGATGCCCACGCGTATGAACGGTCCCGGGTTGGCCGCGTCCACGCCGACCAGCTCGATGAACCGTCCCGGCTCGGTCTTCACGCCGTAGGCGGGCAGGCCGAACACGCCCGACAGCTGCGGCGGCGCCGACGGATCGATCGGCGCCGCGGCCGTCGCAGCCGTGTCGACGGGCGGGCGCGCCAGCGAGGTCCGGTTCGGATCGCCGACCGGCACGACGTGCCGCGACTGGCGAGGGAAATGCGCGTCGGACGCCACGCGGCCCAGGCTCCATTCCAGCGCATGGTTGCCGTTGTTGCGGATGCCGAGCTGGCGGATCAGCACGTCGCCCGGAGCGGCGGTCGCCGCGATCGTCGACGGCGTGGCGGCGATGCGCGGCGTGCCGATTTCGAGGCGGTTCTGCGCATGGGCGAGGTACGGCGCGTGCTGCGGCGTCCAGCGCACGGTGCGCCCGTCGGCGAGCAGCGGCTGCTCGACCGAGTATTCCTGGCGCAGGCCGCGGTAAGTGTCGATCAGCGCGACACCGGCCGAGGCGCCGTGGTCGATGTTCAGCACGTCGCCGCCTTCGGTGTCGAACTCGACGTCGACGTAGCTGAAGGAGACGGCGCCGCCGGCTTCGTCCAGGATCAGCTCGAACGTGATGCCGCAGTCCGCCGGCGCGGCGTCGCAGCCCAGGCCCAGGTCTTCCTCGTTCGCGTGGTTCTTGCCGCGCCACTCCACCACGAAGCGCCGGTTCGGCGCCTCGCCGACGGTGGCGTACTGCACGCTGCCGGCGCCGCCGAGCCTGTCCCAGTGCGGCAGCAGGCTGTCGTTCGCATCCGGCGGCGGCGGGAACCAGTCGTCGCTGCCGAACAGCGGGAAGTTGCCGCCGCACTGCTCGGGATGGGTGACGAACTGCGCCGCGCCGTTGTTGTACACGCACAGCGCGTCGACCGCGCCGCCGCTGAAGGTGCGGCCGTACAGGGTGAACTCGAACGGCAACGGCACGTAGGCGCTGCCCTCGACGAACACGCCGCTCGCGCCGATGTCGACGTAGTCCAGCGGCGCACCGTCGTCGATCGCGTACGTCGGCGGCGCGGACTGGGCAGTCCAGGTGAAGGCGAGGTCGTTCACCTGGCCGGCGGTGACGACCTTGTTGTAGCGCCCGCTGGCGCCGGGGGCGATCTCGAGTTCGAACAGGACGTCCAGGAACGCGTCTCCGTTCTGGGTGCCCGACAATTCGTATCGGCCGGAACTGAGCGTGTGGTAGCGCAGGGTCTCGGCGGTGTGGTTGGTCACGGTGAAGCAGTAGTTGACCTGCGTGCCGGCGACGACGGCGAGATCCGGGGTGGCGCCGCAGGCCGGCGGCGGATCGGTGCTCAGGGTGACGGCGACGTCGAGCGTCGCCGGCTCGACGGTCTGCTCCAGCGCGGTCGAGGTCGAGGCGAGATTGCCGGAGTCGCCCGCATAGACCGCCTTGATCGCGTGCGAGCCGGCTTCGAGCGTCGTGGTGGTCAGCGTCGCGCGCGCGGAGGCGTCGAGCGTCGCGCTGCCCAGCGGAACGTCGCCGTCGAGGAAGGTGACGGTGCCGGTCGGCGTGGGCGCCTGCCAGTGGCCGGACGCGACGCTGGCGGTGAACGTCACCGCCTGGCGGGCGATCGAGGGATTGAGGCTGCTGGTCAGGGTGGTCTGGCTGGCCGGGGGCGTGATGACCTGCACCAGCACGTCCGAGGTCGCCGGTGCGTGCACGCCGTCGCCGGCGTAGCGGGCGGTGACCGGATGCGGACCGGGCGCCATGGTCGAGGTGATCAGCAGGACGCCCTGGCCGCCGGCGTCGAGATCGAACGTGATGATCTCGTTGGCGCCGTCGTAGAAGGTGATCTGGCCGCTCGGCGTGGCCGCGTCGCCCGAGGTCACGGTGGCGGTCAGGAAGACGAGCTGCCCGAACACGCCCGGGTTCGCGCTGCTGGTCAGGGTGACGGTGCTCGGCACGCTGCCGGCCACGGCCGGCAGTGAAACGAGCAGCGCGAAGAGGGTGCAGATCGCCCAGGCGCACAGGCGCAGCGAGCGTGCCGCGCGCCCGGGCTCGGGCGCGAAGGCGGAAGAATGACGCGGTGTCCGGGACGCTGCCCGCAGCGGCGAACCGGCCGCGGCCGCCATCGTGATGCAATCAGGTTTCATCGAGGTTCCCCGTAGTGATGGCCTGGGCCGGAGAGCTCGCCGAGCCGCCGTCCCGCAGGCGTTGCGACCGTAGTCGCGAGCCGCGGCCGCGGCTATCGGAACCTATTGCAGATCGATGGCAGGGCGATTGCCGGGCGCTTCGAGCGGGCGGGGCGGCCGCCCGCCGGCCCGCACCGCGCTCAGGCCGGCGGCGAGGAAAGGCCGGCCGGTATGGTTCGCTCCCCGGCCAGCGCGCGGGCCTGGCGCAGGGCATCGACCCAGGCCTGGCGATGTCCGCGTGCGCGATACACCGACACCTGGAGCAGGGCGCAGTCGAAGTCGCGCCCGGCCCAGGCCGCGACGCGCCCGGCCAGCGCGCTCGCCTCGTCCAGGCGCCCGGCGGCGATCAGCCACGCCGCATAGGAAGTCGCGACGCCGGCGATTTCGATCGGAGCGCCGGCGGCCTCGGCGGCCTCCAGGGCGGTCCGGTAGGCGCGTTCGGCGGCATCGTGGCGTTGCAGGTGCAGGTCCCGCTCGGCGGCGGCGACCGCCAGCATCGCCGAGCCTTCCCGGGTACCGTCCGCCGCCGCGGAGGGTTCCGCGGCGAGATCCGCGCGCGCGCCGCGATCGGCGATCAGCGCCCGCTGCCGCACCAGCACGATGCGCGCGCGCTGGCCGTCGCCGTCGTCGGGCCACTGCGCCAGCGTGCGGTCCGCGGTGGCGACCGCGTCGCCCATCCGCCCCTCGCGCCAGGCCAGCTCGGCTTCGGCGGCATGCAGGTAGCGCGAAACGGTGGCGCGCATGCCGGCGGCGCGCGGCTGCAGGTCCGCCAGCAGCGCGCGCGCCTCGCGGTAGCGGCCCAGCCCGGTCAGCGCCCGTGCCCGGTCGACGCCGATCAGGAAGGCCAGCCCGGGATCGGCGGCATGGTCGCGCATCTGCCACTGGCGTTCGCTGGTGGCCAGGGCATCGGCCCAGCGCAGCAGCATCACCTGCACGTCGAAGGTGCTGGTGCGCACGGCGAGGACGCGTTCGATCGCGCCGGCGGCCTCGAACTGCTCGGCCGCGCCGAGCAGATACGAAAGCGCACGCTCGGGCCGGCCGCGCTCGGCCTCGAGCAGGCCGAGGTTGGTGTCCGCCTGGGCGATGCCGATGCGGTCGCCGGCTTCCTGGAACAGGCTGCGCGCACGGCCCAGATCGGCGGCCGCCCCGTCGAAACGGTGCAGTCCGACGCGGCTCGCGCCGCGCGTCGCCAGGGCGTCGGCGGTCTCGCGCACGGCCTCGCGGCCGTCCAGACGGTCCAGCGCCGCGTCGAGGTCGCGCTCGGCCGCCTCGAAGTCCGCGCGGCGGAACGCGACCTTGCCGCGCACGGTCTGCGCACGCGCCTGCAGCAGCGGATCGGCGCGCACGGCGGGGTCGTCCAGCAGCCGGGACAGTCGCGCTTCCGCCTCGTCGAGGCGGCCGCCGCGGAAATCGACCTGGGCCAGGCGGTAGGCGACCTGCGGGCTGTTGCGCTCCGGCTCGGCAATCGCCTCGAGGATCGCGCGCGCGGTGTCGAGTTCGTTCGCGAGCAGGGCGGCCTGCGCCTGCTGCAGGCGCTCCTCGGTCGCGACGCTTTCGTGCGAGTCGGCCGGAATGGAGCGGCCGAGCGCGGCCAGCAGCAGGTCGGCGCTTCGTCGCGCGGCCTCGATCACGTCGGCGTGCTCGGCCTCGACGTGGTGAAGCACGCCGCCGACGCTGGCGTCGAGTTCGATCTTCCAGTTCGACGGCGTCCGGCTCGCCTTGCCTTCGACGCGGGTGCCGACGCCGAGCCGGCGCGCCAGTTCGTCCCGTTCCGGCGGCTCGACCGCAGCGTCCGCGCCGCGCAGCGCGAGCAGCACGTTTTCGCTCGGCGGCACCGCCAGGCCCGCCGAGCGCAGCCGCTCGGCGATCAGGTCCATCGCGCCCAGGCGCACCCAGCCGGCGTCGCGAGGCGCATCGACGGCGAGCGGCATAACAGCGACGGCGGCAGGGTCCGTCGCCGCGGCGACGGTTGCCGTCTGCGTGCGCTCGCGCAGGGCATAGGCGAGCACGGCGGCAGCGAGCAGCGCCGCGACGGCGAGCCGCGCCGCCATCCGGATCCGGCGGGTGCCGGGCGGCACGGTCGCCGCTGCAGGCGGACCGGAACGGGCGCCGGACGGTGGCGTTGCGTCCGCTCCGCCGGACGCCGCTCCGTTCGCCTCGCCTTCGGCGGAGGCGTCGTCGGCCAGTGCGTCCGCCGCGGGGGCCTCGCCGGATTCCGCCGGCGTCACGGCTTCGGTCTCGGCCACCCAGCGGTAGCCGAAGCCGGGCACGGTGCGGATCGCGCTCTGGCGCTGGCCGTCGTCGCCGACGGTGCGCCGCGCGCGCAGGACCAGTTCGCTCACGCGCGCTTCGGCGACGTCGACGCGGCCCCACAGCGCGGCGACGAGTTCGTCGCGTCCGACCGCGCGGTGGCGATGCTCGACGAGATAGGCGATGCAGTCGAAGGCGAGCCGCGTCACCGACAGCATGCGTCCGTCCTGCCACAGCTCGCGCGCGGCCGGCAGCAGACGATAGTCGCCGAAGCGGTACTCGGTCGGGTTCATCGCGCAAGATTGGCGGCTCGCGCCGCGGCCGGCAAGCGCGCCCGCCGGCGCGCGCCGGCGGGATTCAGGAGCGGCGCAGCCGGCTGTTGCGGTAGCCGTAGCCGAGGTAGACGGCCATGCCGATCACGGTCCAGATCAGCAGCAGGCTCCAGTTGTACCAGCTCATCGTGCTCAGCAGCAGCAGGCAGCTGGCGATGCCGAGCGTGCACACCACCGGTGCCCACGGCACGCGGAACGTGCGCGGCAGGTCCGGTTGCGTGTGGCGCAGGATCCACACGCCGGCGCAGACCGCGCAGAACGCGATCAGCGTGCCCATCGAGGTGAGTTCGCCGAGCACGTCGAGCGGGAACACCGCCGCGAGCGCGGCGATGCCGATGCCGGTGATCACGGTGTTGATGTGCGGCGTGCAGTAGCGCGGGTGGATCTTGGCGAACACCGGCGGCAGCAGGCCGTCGCGGCCCATGATCATGAAGATGCGCGGCTGCGCGATGATCATCACCAGCACGACCGAGGACAGGCCGATCAGCGCGCCGAGCTCGACCACGATGCGCAGCCAGGCCAGCTCCGGATGCGCCTTGACCGCGGTCACCACCGGTTCGGTGGTGCCGAGCTGGTCGTACGGCAGCAGGCCGGTCAGCACCGCGGCCATGCCGATGTAGAGCACGGTGCAGATCGCCAGCGAGGCGATCGTGCCGATCGGCAGGTCGCGCTGCGGGTTCTTCGCTTCCTGCGCCGCGACCGAGGTCGCCTCGAAGCCGATGTAGGCGAAGAACACCATCGAGGCGGCGCGCAGCACGCCGGACCAGCCGTACTTGTCGCCGCCCTGGTTCTCCGGGATGAACGGGTGCCACAGGTCCGGATTGACGTACTGCCAGCCGGCCACGATGACGATCAGGATCAGGCCAATCTTCAGCACGACCATCGCGATGTTGGCGCCGCTCGATTCGCGGATGCCGACGTAGCACAGCCAGGTCAGCGCCAGCACGATCGCCACCGCCGGCAGGTTGAACAGCGCGCCGGTCGTGACCAGGTGACCGTTCTGGAACGCGATCGGCGCGTTGGTCAGCGCGGCCGGCAGCACGATGCCGAAGTGTTCGAGCAGACTGTTGAAGTAGCCGGTCCAGCTGACCGCCACCGCCGACGCCGAGACGCCGTATTCCAGAACCATGTTCCAGCCGATGAACCAGGCCGCGCCCTCGCCGAGCGTGGCGTAGGCGTACGAGTACGAGCTGCCCGACATCGGGATCAGCGTGGCGAACTCGGCGTAGCAGATCGCGGCGAAGCTGCAGCAGATCGCGGCGAACACGAAGGAGAGAATGATCGCCGGGCCGGCGTGGCCGGCCGCGGCCTGGCCGGTGATCACGAAGATGCCGCCGCCGATCACCGCGCCGATGCCCAGCGCGGTCAGGCCCCACGGGCCGAGGGTTCGTTTCAGCGACGGGCCGTCGCCGTCGTCGTAGCCGGAGAAATCGGTCTTCTTGGCGAGCAGTTGGTCGAGCATGGGGTTCCCATCGGCGCGATGCGCAGGGTGGCGCGCGAAGCCGGCGGCGCGCCGCCGGCTTGGCAGTCTAGCGATGCACGCAGCGCACGGCTCAGTTTGCGTTCGCCCCGGCCAGCTGGCTGCGGCGATAGCCGTAGAGCCGGTACACGACGAGGCCGATGGCGGCCCAGATCACGAACACGAGCTTCGCCGTCATGCTGAGGTTCACGAACAGCAGCACGCAGCCGAACACGGCGAGCGGGCAGACCAGCCATGCCAGCGGCGTGCGGAACGGGCGTTTGCGATCCGGCTGCTGCTTGCGCAGGATCAGCACGCCGATCGACACCATCGCGAACGCGAGCAGGGTGCCGGAGTTCGAGGTGTCGGCCAGCTTGCCGACCGGGAACAGGGCGGAGCAGAACGCGACCACGAGACCGGTGATGATGGTGATCACGTGCGGCGTGTGGAAGCGCGGATGCACTTTCGACAGGGCTTCGGGCAGCAGGCCGTCGCGCGACATCGTGAAGAACACGCGCGTCTGGCCGAACATCATCATCAGGATCACCGACGGAAGGGCGAGGATCGCGGCGACGCCGATCCAGTTGCCGATCGAGGAGAAGCCGAGCATGCGCAGGGCGTGCGCCAGAGGTTCCTTGCTGCAGACCAGGGCCTCGGAAGCAGCGCAGGCGGCGGCCATCGCGTCGCTGCCGGGTTCCAGCGGCATGCCGTCCGGGCCGAGGATCGGCTGCGCACCGACCGAACCTGCCGCACCGTAGCCGACCAGCAGGTAGAAGATCGTGCAGATGCCGAGCGAGCCGATCAGGCCGATCGGAATGTTGCGATTGGGATTCTTGGTTTCCTCCGCGGCCGTCGACACCGCGTCGAAACCGACGTAGGCGAAGAAGATCGAAGCCGCGGCGCCGAGCACGCCGACGCCACCGAGCGGGCTGCCCCAGCCGCCGGGCAGGAAGGGTTCGAAGTTCGAGCTCTTCACCGCCGGCACCGCGATCAGGATGAACACGGTCAGCGCGACGATCTTGATCGCGACCAGCACCGAGTTGACGCGGGCGCTCTTGGACGTGCCGATGACGAGCAGGAAGGTCACCGCCAGCGAGATCAGGAAGGCGAGCAGGTTGAAGGTACCGCCGGTGTACAGGCCGCTGCGCAGGAACTCCGGCAGCGCCAGCGCGCCGGGCTGCACCAGGCCGAACAGGTCGCTGTGGGCGAGCAGGCCGTTCATGTAGCCGGACCAGCCGACCGACACCACCGACGCGCCGATTGCATATTCCAGTACCAGTGCCCAGCCGACGATCCAGGCGATGAATTCGCCGAGGACGCCGTAGGTGTAGGTGTAGGCGGAACCGGAAACCGGCAGCATCGAGGCCAGCTCGGCGTAGGCGAGGGCGGCCAGCGCGCAGACCGTCGCGGCGATCACGAACGCGATCATCATGCCAGGGCCGGCTTTCTGTCCGGCTTCGGCAGTGAGGACGAAGATGCCGGTGCCGATCACCGCGCCGACCCCGAGCAGGGTCAGTTGCAGTGCGCCGAGTTGTCGTTTGAGGGACTTCTTTTCTGCCGTTTCAAGAATCTGATCAAGCGGTTTGACTCGCCAGAAAATCATCGCGTCCCCTTAGCAGGCTGCTGTCGTACTTGAGCGGTCGAGCGGGACAGGAGGTGAAGCGGCTGCCACCGTCGGAGAGTTCGTTCGAGCCGACCTCCGCCGACCTTCACGCGCCGGTAAAATACGCGACCCCCGACAGAGCGGCAAGCGAACTTGCACATGCCCGAAAATGCTGCTGCGCCGCAAATTCTGCAGCCTCACCAGCGGCTCTGGCTGGATGCACTCGACGCGTATGCCGTCGCCCGTCCCGGCGAGTCGGCGTCGATCGCGCTGTTTCGCTCGTTCATGACCGCACGCGTCGACGCAGCCTGCCGCGAACTCCTCGAAGGCCATCTCACCGGCAGCGCCTGGCTGGTCAGCGCCGACGGCCGCCGCGTGCTGCTGACCCACCACCGCAAGCTCGACCGCTGGCTGCAGCTGGGCGGCCACGCCGACGGCGACGCCGATCTCGCGTGCGTCGCCCTGCGCGAGGCGGAGGAGGAATCGGGCCTGACCGGCCTCGTCGTGGAGCGCACGATCTTCGATCTCGACCGTCACCGCATTCCCGCGCGCGGCGACGTGCCCGAGCACTGGCATTACGACGTGCGCTACGTCGTGCGCGCGACCGGCAGCGAAGCGTTCACCGTCAGCGAGGAATCGCACGCGCTGGCCTGGCGCGACGTCGCCGAACTGGCCGCCGCGGACACCGCCGACGAATCGCTGCGGCGCATGGCGCGCCGCTGGCTGGAGCGGCCGCCGCGTTGAGCGGCTTTCAGTCGAAGCCGTTGGCGAAGATCGGATCGCCGCGCAGGTGCCAGACGCCGGTATTCGTGCCGGCGACCAGATGGCCAGGCTCGCCGGGGACGCTGGCCAGAGCCATCACTGCCGTGGCCGGCAGCCCCGCATCGACGCGATCCCAGTTCGCGCCACCATCGTTGCTACGTAGGACGCAGCCGGTTCCCTTGCTTCCCAAGGAGCGACCAGTGGCGTAGATGCTATCGGTCGCCAGCGGATCGACCAGCAGACGCCGGATGTCGCAACTTGGGAAAGCGACCTGCTCAGTCCAGTGATCGCCGCCGTCGTCCGAACGGAATATCCGACTGCCGTCGTTGCCGTTTTCTTCGGTGACGGCAGCCCATACACGGCCGCTTGCGACCGGGTGAGTGGCGATCGCATAGACGTTCAGTGCGGTGTCAACGGAGCCTGGATAGCGCGGCAGTCCGGTATTCGCTTCATGCCAGCTCGCGCCGCCGTCAGTGCTGCGGAAGACGCCGTTGGCGAGGCGGAATGCGGGCGCTTCACCATCGCCGTACCAGTGCCGGATGTACGTTCCGATATACAGTCGTTCAGGATTCGCAGGTTCGAGCGCGATTGCGACCGGCTGGACGTCTTCGCCGCCGGCATTATTCTCGTAGTTCAGCTGTGGCGGCAGTCCGGCACTGCGATCCATCAGGCTCGCGCCCGCGTCGTCGCTGCGAATCACGCGCATGGCGCCACTGGTGATTGCATAGAACGTCCGCAAAGGCCCTTGCACGCATGGACCGGATGCAGGTGGCGACGCGCACGAGCGCGGGTCAAGCAGAAGGTCGCGAACCATGCCGGTCCACTGGTCCGAAAGGCGATTCCAGGTTCTGCCGCCGTCGAGGCTCTTGTAGATTCCAGCGCCGATGTCGTTGTCGCCTCCGCCTGCATACACCGGAGTCGCCTCGATTCGCGGCTCCGTCGGGTCGACCACAATCGCACGCGTCAGCCAGATCAGTTTTCCCAGGTCCGAGGCGGTCCAGGTGGTGCCGCCATCGTCGCTGAGCAGCAGCGCCGGATTCGTGGTGGTCGTGCTGTCGTCGGCGTAGCCGGCGAAGATTCTCTGCGGATGGTGCGGATGCACGGCGACGGCGCGGAAGCCCGTGCCGGACAAGCCTGTGTTGCGCGGGATCCAGGAGCGTCCCGAGTCGGCACTCGTGTAAACGCCGACATGGTCGGCCGCGGCCCACAGTCGCGTCGGATCGATATGATCATGCAGGATGTCGCGAATCGACGCCGGGACGCCGTCGATCACCATCGGTGGTGCGACGACTTCGACGAGGCCGACGAGCCCGGTACGGCAGCCGACCCATTCGAGGCTTCCGTCGACGGCGTTGGGCAGGATTGTATTGGGTCGGGTGCACGCTGGGGCGGAGCCCGGCGGGTTCCACCACGTCTCCATCCACGGTGCGCTGAAATTTGACGAATTCCACCAAATGCCGCCGCCTGGCCAATCAGGGATCACATACGCCATGCCATCGGCAAACGCACCCACTATCGCAACGCCTCCGATTCCATCACTACCGATCCACCCAGTACCTCCGGTCAAGGAATAATACAAAGGCGGGATCGAATTCATCGCCGGGAACGCCATGACCTTGCTCGGATCGTGCGCGGAAATGATCAACTTTCGAATGCGCACCACTGGATCAATTCCCGCATTGACGGGGGAGAAGCTGACGCCGGCGTCCTCGCTGTACCACAGCCCCGAGTTCGCCGTCACCGCGAGCAGCTTGTCGGCGGAACCGGGAACCGCGACCAGTTGCAGAATGAAGGACTCAGGCAGGACGGTCGTATGGGCAACGGTTTCACCGTTGTCGTCGCTGCGATAGATGCTGCCGCCGTAATCGGCGAGATAGATGCGTCCCGGCCGTGCTTTGGATAGTGCGAATGCCGCGAATTTGCCCGGACCGGCGCCCGGTGTGCCGGTCAGCTTGCGCGCCCAGTGCCGGCCGCCGTCGTCGCTGCGGAACAGCCCACCGTCGGTTCCGGCAAACAGCGTCTGCGCGTCCTGCGATTGCATCAGAACGTTTATGGTGCCGCCATAGGGCGTACCACCGGACCATGTCTGCGCAAGCGCAAGATCGGAGCCGGGAGCGGCGAGAATCAGCATCAAGCACGCTGCCCCAATGCGAAAGAACGCGGTTCCGTCCATGACGGCGTTCACCCCACCAGTCGATGCCATGCGGCAGTATCGACGGTATTCCGACACGGCGCCACATGCTGCGCGCCGATTGCATCACGCCCGCCCGGAGAACTCCCCGGTGGTCGTATTGACCGTAATCTTCTCGCCGACGGAGATGTACTCCGGCACGAGGATCTCGATGCCGGTCGACAGCTTGGCCGGCTTGGGTCGCTTGGTGGCGGTCGCACCCTTCATTTCCGGCGCGGTGTCGACCACTTCGAGCACCACCGACTGCGGCAGCTGCAGCGCCACCGGCGCGTCGTCGATCAGCTGCACGTAGCAGCCCTCGATGCCGTCGACGATGTAGCCGGCGGCCTCGCCGACGGCGCTGGCGTCGAGCGTGTACTGCGTGTAGTCCTCGCTGTCCATGAACACGAAGGCGTCGCCGTCCTTGTAGGAATACGTCACCGCGCGGCGCGTCAGTTCGGTTTCCCTGAGGTCGTCCTCGGCGCGCAGCGAGAGGTCGAGCTTCTGGCCTCCGGGCACGGAGTACATGATGAAGCGGTAGGTCACGTTGCCGCCGCGGCCCTGCGGCGAGCTGCGGTCGATGTCGCGGATCTGGTAGACCCTGCCGTCGTGCTCGACGACGTTTCCTTTCTTGATTTCGGAGGCTTTCATGGTTGGAGCCGGGAAGGGGGAATCGGGAATGGGGAATCGTCGAAGCCAGGGGCGGGAAAGCGGGCGGCGGGAATCGCGTCGGCAGTCTCCCGATGCGCGATCGCCCGTTCCCGGTTCCCGGTTACTTCGGCGCGAGGCGGATCGCGCCGTCGATGCGGATCGTCTCGCCGTTGAGGTAGCGGTTCTGCAGGATGAAGGCGACGGTGTCGGCGTATTCCTCCGGCTTGCCCAGGCGCGACGGATACGGCACCTGCGCGCACAGCGACTGGTAGACCTGCTCCGGCATGCCGTCGACCATCGGCGTGTGGAACACGCCCGGCGCGATCGTCATCACGCGCACGCCGATGCGCGCGAACTCGCGCGCCATCGGCAGGGTCAGGCCGACCACGCCGCCCTTCGAGGCGGAGTAGGCGGCCTGTCCGATCTGGCCTTCGTAGGCGGCGATCGACGCGGTGTTGACGATGACGCCGCGCTCGCCGTCTTCGCCGGCGGCGTTGTGCTGCATCAGGTTCGCCGCGGCCTTGGCGACGTTGAAGCTGCCGATCAGGTTGATCGTGACGGTGGTGGCGAAGGTGGAGAGCGGCATCGGCCCCTCCTTGCCGAGCACGCGGCCGGCGCCGAGCACGCCGGCGCAGCTGATCACCGCGTTCAGGCCGCCGAGCGCGTCCTGCGCCTGCGCCAGCGTCGCGGCGACGCCTTCCTCGCTGGTCACGTCGGCGCGGAAATACTTCGCGGCGGAGCCGAGTTCGCGCGCGGCGGCCTGGCCCTTCTCGTCGTTGACGTCGAGCAGGGCGACGGCGCCGCCCCGCGCGACGAGATGCTTCGCGACCGCGAAGCCGAGACCGGACGCGCCGCCGGTGATGACCGCCTTGACCTGATCGAGCTGCATGGGATTTTCCGATGTCTGCGGGAAACGGGCGCGGATTCTAACCGAGCCGTTCCGTCGCCGGCGGCTCAGTCGACCGTGCGGCGGAAGTCGAGGTCGTAGCGCGCGCCGCCGGTCAGCGCGTGCAGGCGCAGGTTGGTGATGCGGATCGGCGCACCGGGTTCGAGTTCGGCGGCGTTCGACTCGCGCATCTCGGCCGGATCGATCAGGGTCACGCCGCCGCTGCCGACCACCTCGAGCACGTTGTCCGGGCCGATCACCGCGGCGGTGGCGGCGTCCAGGCCCAGGCCGAGGGCGAATGGATTGAGCGCCAGCGCGGCGAGCAGGCGACCGAGGCGGTCGCTGGCGTGGCCGCCCTGGTCGACGACGATGCGGTTGGTGAGTCCGAGCCCCGGCGCCAGGCTGGCGCCGCCGCTGCGCGGCGTCGCGCCTTCCGCGCCGTGCGTGAGCATGTGCTCGCACAGCAGCGCCGCGCCGGCGGCGCAGCCGACCACGCTCATGCCCTCGGCGTTGCGGCGGCGGATCGCGCGCGCGAGCTGGGTGCCGCCGACGAGAGTGGACAGTCGCAGCGGCTGTTCGGCCAGCAGCAGGACCACGTGCGCGTGCTCGACCGCGTCGAGCAGGCTGCGCTGCTCGGCGTCGGCGCGCGCCTGCAACACCTGCAGGCGCACTTCGCCGGCGCCGGCGTCGTAGAGCACGTTGTCGAGATCGGCGCAGTCGTCGGCCAGGTCGGCCGGAACCAGCACGACCACGCGCGGCTGCGTGCCGACCAGGGCGAGCAGCCGCGTCAGCAGCGGCAGGTCGTGCGTTTCCGAACGCAGGTCGCCGGCGGCGACGATCAGGCCGCGGGTGCGGTCCGGGGCGAGTTTGGCGGGCATCGGACCGCTCGCGGCGAGGAAACCGCCAGTATAGCGGCGCCGCGGCCGCCGCCGCTCAGCCGGACTCGCGCCGGCGCGCGAATTCGTGGAATCCGGCGGCGTCCAGCGCCGGGCTGAACAGGTGTCCCTGGCCGAGGCGCATGCCCTGGCCGAGCAGGAACCTGCGCTGCTGCTCGGTCTCCACGCCCTCGGCGATCATGCCCAGGCCGAGGCCGTGGCCGACGCGGATGATCGCCTCGCAGATCGCCGTGTCGGCCGCGCTGCCGGGCACGCGGCGCACGAATTCGTAGCTGATCTTCAGCGCGTCGACCGGCAGCCGCCGCAGGTAGTTCAGCGAGGAGTAGCCTTCGCCGAAATCGTCGATCGTGATGCGCACGCCGAGCGTGCGCAGGTCTTTCAGCATCTGCAGCGTGTCGGGCGTGTCCTCGATCAGCACGCGCTCGATCATTTCGATCTCCAGCGATTCGCCGGGCAGCTCGTAGCGGCGCAGCGCCGAGACGACCGAGTCGAGGAACGCTTCGCTGAGCAGCTGGCGGTACGACACGTTCACCGCGACGCGCGGGATCGCCAGGCCGCGGTCGTTCCATTCGCGCAGCGAGCGGCAGGCCTCGTCGATGACCCAGGCGCCGATCGGGATGATGTCGCCGGAACTCTCGGCGTGCTGCACGAAGGCCAGCGGCAGCAGCTCGCCGCGCTGCGGATGGCGCCAGCGCAGCAGCGCCTCGGCGCCGACGACGCGGCCGTCGGACAGGTCGACCTGCGGCTGGTACATCAGGTGCAGTTCGTGGCGCGGCAGCGCGTTGCGCAGCTGGCTCTCGATCGCCAGGCTGTTCTCCAGGCGCCGCTCGGTCGCGACCGAGAACGGCTGCCAGGTGTTGCGCCCGCGGCGCTTGGCGTCGCCCATCGCCGCGTCCGCGTGCTGCACCAGCTGCTGCGCGCTGCGGCCGTCCTTCGGATGGCGGGCGACGCCGACCGACACGGTGATGACGTATTCCTCGCCGGCGTGCTCGAACGGGCGGCGGAAGCGCTGGTTGATCGTCTCGGCGACCTCGTTGGCCTGCTCCTCGCGCAGCGAGCGCGGCAGCACGATGAGGAACTCGTCGCCGGCGAAGCGGCCGCAGCGCGCGTTCTCCGGCAGGCTGTCGCGCAGCCGCTCGGCGGCGGCGGCGAGCAGGCGGTCGCCGGCGGCGGCGCCGAGGATGTCGTTGATGACCTTGAAGCGGTCGAGGTCGACGTAGAGCAGGGTCGGGCCGGGCGGGTCGCGCGTGGCGATGATCTGCCGGTTCAGCTCGTCGACGATGCTCTCGCGATTGGGCAGGCCGGTGAGCGGATCGGTCACCGCCTTCCGGCGCAGTTCCAGCTCCAGCTGCTTGCGCGCGGTGATGTCCTGGCACATGCCGGCGACGCCCCAGATGACCCCGCCGCGGCGCAGCGGACGCAGCGCGACGTTGAGCCAGCGCCGGCGGCCGAGCGGCGTGACGATCTCGTGCTCGTGCTGCACGATCTCGCCGCGCGCCACGGCCTTGATGTCGTTGGTCACCAGGTCCTGGCCGTGCGGCGCCAGCAGCGTCATCAGGCGGTCCAGCGTCATCGCGTTGTCGTGCGGCAGGTCGAACAGACGGTACATCTCGTCGGTCCAGAACAGGTGGTTGTCCTCGAGCGAAAGCTCGAAGCCGCCGATGCTGCCGACCGTCTGCGTCTGCGCGAGCACGTCGCGCATGCGCTTGAGCTCGCTCACGTCGTCGTAGGCGACGACCACCTGGTAGGGCTTCTCGCCGCCGACGTGGAACAGCGGAACCGCCGTGATCGACAGCCACAGCGGATCGTGCCGGTGCGGCAGCAGCACGCACATCAGCGTGCTGTCCAGCGGCTGTCCGCCCGACAGCACGCGCTCGGACGGCAGGTCCGCCGACTGCAGCGGCCGGCCGTGCTCGTCGTACCAGCGCCAGCCGGGAAAGCTCTCGCGCGCGGCCTGCAGGAACTCCTCCTCGTGCAGGCGGAACATCAGCTGCGCGGCGGGGTTGACGTAGACGTACGCGCCCTGCGCGTCGCACACGTGCACGCCCTTGTCGATCATCTTCAGCAGCATGCGATAGCGCTGCTCGGAATCGCGCAGCGCCTTGGCGGTGCTCTGCCAGTGGCTGATGCCGCGCGTGACCGACAGCACGCGCTTCTCGCTGCCGTCGAGGTACACGTTGGAGTGGATCTCGACCGGGAAGCTGCGCCCGTCGCGGCGGCGGATCGAGGTTTCGATGGTGAACGCCTCGTCGAGGCGGCAGGTCTCGATCACGTGCCGGATGTGGTCGGGCGGCAGCGCCGGATTGAGATCGACCAGGTTCGACGCCAGCAGGGTTTCGCGGGTGTGGCCGTACAGCCGGCACGCGGCGATGTTCGCGTCGAGGATGTCACCCAGCTCGTTGTGCACGGTGACCGCGTCGGGGATCGCCTCGAGCAGGCCGCGGTAGCGCGTCGCGACGGCCAGCGAAGCGGCGTCGTGCCGGCGCAGGCGGTCGATCGCGCCGAGCACCGCGGCGCGGGCGGAGATGTCCAGGTCGCCGCGCGCGGCGATCTCGAACAGCGACTCGATCGCCGAAGCGACCGTCTCTCCGGAGGCGGGCAGCGTCGCGATCCAGTCGTTCATGTCGCTGCTGTCGTGCGATGTCGCGCTCTGCTGCATCGCTTCCGCCCCGAACAGGAAACCGCCTTCGCCCGGCGAACGGAAATTAGCATCGCCGCGGGTATGCCGGCGTGAATGAATTGTGGAAAACGTTGACCTTTGTACCGCATGACGGAGGACATGCGGCGCGCCCGCTCAAAGGCTCGCGCGGGCGACGCGGCTGGAGGTCTCGCGGCCGAGGCGGGCGCTCAGCCACAGCCCGGTGGCGATCAGCGCGGGCAGGTCGACGCCGGTCGCGATGCCGAGGCCGTCGAGCATGTAGACGACGTCCTCGGTGGCGACGTTGCCGGTGGCGCCCTTGGCGTAGGGACAGCCGCCGGTGCCCGATACCGAGCTGTCGACGACGGCGACGCCTTCCTCGAGGCAGGCCAGGATGTTGGCCAGCGCCTGTCCGCGCGTGTCGTGGAAGTGCACGGCCAGGGCCGGCATCGGCACCTCCGCCGCGACCGCGCGCAGCATCGCGCGCGCCTTGCCCGGCGTGCCGATGCCGATGGTGTCGCCGAGCGAGATCTCGTAGCAGCCCAGCGCGTGCAGCCGGCGCGCGACGCGCACCACGTCGCCCAGCGGCACCTCGCCCTGGTACGGGCAGCCGAGCACGGTGGAGACGTAGCCGCGCACCTTGACGCCGTCGGCCCTGGCGCGCTCGAGCACCGGCTCGAAGCGCTCGATCGACTCGTCGATCGACGCGTTGATGTTCTTGCGGCTGAACGCCTCGGACGCCGCCGCGAACACCGCGACCTCGTCCGCGCCGACCGCGCGTGCGCGTTCGTAGCCCTGCAGGTTCGGCACCAGCACCGGATAGGCGACGCCGGGCTTCCTGGCGATGCCGGTGAACACCTCGGTGGCGTCGGCCAGCTGCGGAATCCATTTCGGGCTGACGAAGCTGGTCGCCTCGATCGTGCGCAGGCCGGTGGCCGACAGGCGGTCGATCAGCTCGATCTTGGTCGCGGCCGGGACGATCGTCTTCTCGTTCTGCAGGCCGTCGCGCGCGCCGACCTCGACGATGCGGACCTGGGTGGGGGCGGTCATGGATGGCCCTCCAGCTCGACCAGCACGGCGTCGGCCTCGACGAAGTCGCCGGCCGCGGCCTGCACGGCGTCGATGCGTCCGGCGCGCGGTGATTTCAAGCTCAGCTCCATCTTCATCGCCTCCATCACCAGCAGCTCCTGGCCCTCGGCGACCTCGTCGCCCGCCGCGGCCTTGACCACCACGATGCGCCCCGGCATCGGCGCGACGACGCGATCGCCGCTGGCCGCGGCGTCCTGCGTCCAGGCGAACGACGGCGCATGCGCGTAGACGTGGCGGCGCGTGCCGTCGTGCACGCGGATCTCGTCGCGGCCGAAGGCGACCTGCCAGCGTCGCGTCACGCCGTCGATCTCGGCACTGAGCGTGCCGTCGTCGAGCCGGGCACGGGCCGCCGCGGCGTGCGCGCCGGCGCATTCGAGCCGGTAGTTCCCGCTCGCGCCGTGCGCGGTGATCTCGACGCGTTCGCCGCGATCGAGCAGGACCACGATGCGCTTGCCCGGATGGCCCAGGCGCCAGCCGTCGGCGCGTGCCCACGGCGAATGCGGATCGGCGCCAGCGAGCGACCGCTTCGGCGCCTCGGCTTCCTCGTGCAGCAGCCACGCCGTCGCCGCGGCGAAGCGCGCGCCGTCGTCGTGCGCACCGGCCCCGGCGCCGACGAACTCGTCCAGGTGACGGTCGAGATAGCCGGTGTCGATGCGGCCCTCGGTCACCGCCGGGTGACGCACCAGGCGTTCGAGGAATTCCACGTTCGATTTCGGACCGACCACGTCGCAGGCCGCCAGCGCCTCGCGCATGCGTTGCAGCGCGGACGCCCGGTCGCGGTCCCAGACGATCAGCTTGGCGATCATCGGGTCGTAGAAGATCGTCACCGTGTCGCCCTCGATCACGCCCGAATCGATGCGCACGTGCGGCGACGGCGGCGGCAGGCGCAGCCGTTCGAGCCTGCCCGAGCCGGGCAGGAAGCCCTGTTCGGGATCCTCGGCGTACAGGCGCAGCTCGATCGCGTGGCCGTTCGCCGGCACCGACTTGTTGCGGATCAGCGAACCGGGCAGCTCCTCGCCGGCGGCCACGCGCAGCTGCAGCTCGACGAGGTCGAGGCCGAGCACCATCTCGGTGACCGGATGCTCGACCTGCAGGCGCGTGTTGATCTCCATGAAGTAGAAATCACCGGCCGGCCCGACGATGAACTCGACCGTGCCGGCGTTGACGTAGTCGAGCGCGCGCGCCGCGGCGACGGCCGCCTCGCCCATGCGCGTGCGCAGCTCCGGCGTGACGAACGGCGAGGGCGTTTCCTCCAGCACCTTCTGGTAGCGCCGCTGCGCCGAGCACTCGCGTTCGTTGAGGTGCACGATATTGCCGTGTGCGTCGCCGAACACCTGGAATTCGATGTGGCGCGGATGCTCGACGTAGCGTTCGAGCAGCACGCGGTCGCGGCCGAACGCGTTCTTCGCCTCGCGCTGGCAGCTTTCCAGGTTGGCCGCGAACTCGTCCGCCGAGCGCACGATGCGCATGCCCTTGCCGCCGCCGCCGTGCGCGGCCTTGATCATCAGCGGAAAGCCGATGCGCGACGCCTCGCGCGCGAGCAGGGCAGGGTCCTGGTTCTCGCCGGTGTAGCCCGGCACGACCGGCACGCCGCGCGCCGACATCAGCTCCTTCGCGCCGGCCTTGGAGCCCATGCGGCGCATCGAATCGGCCGACGGGCCGATGAAGACGAGTCCGGCGCGCGTCACCGCGTCGGCGAAATCGGCGTTCTCGGAGAGGAAGCCGTAGCCGGGATGGATCGCCTGCGCGCCCGACTGCAGCGCCGCCTCGATGATCGCCTCGCCGCGCAGGTACGAATCGGCCGGGCGCGGACCGCCGACCGGATAGGCGCGATCGGCCTGGCGCACGTGCTGTGCGCCCGCGTCGGCCTCGGAATAAACGGCCACGGTCTCGATGCCGAGACGGCGGCAGGTGCGGATCACGCGGCAGGCGATCTCACCTCGGTTCGCGATCAGGATGCGTTTGAACATTCGTGCGCTCTTGAGGGCCGCCCGCATGCCGGGGCGGCGATCGGAATGGAAGGTCGTGCCCGCGTCGAGCCGGAGCGCTCAGTGCCCCGGCTCCGGCGCATGGCAGACCGCTTCGATGTTGTGGCCGTCCGGATCCAGCACGAACGCGCCGTAGTAGTGCTCGTGGTAGTGCGGGCGCAGGCCGGGCGCTCCGTTGTCGCTCGCGCCGGCGGCGAGCGCGGCGGCGTGGAAGGCGTCGACCGCGGCGCGGTCCTTGGCGACGAAGGCGACGTGGGTGCGCGCGACCTTGCCGTCGCTGCCGATCCAGAAGTACGGCTTGCCCTGCGAGCCGAAGCCGCCGGCCCAGTCCGCGCCGGTCTGCTCCGGACCCACTTCCATGACCATCCCGATGCCCAGCGGCTCCAGCGCCCGCGCGTAGAACGCCTTCGCTCTCGCATAGTCGGAAACCGGGATGCCGATATGGTCGAGCATGGAGGCGCTCCTGCGGAGGGCGAACGGGACAATGCGTCGGGACGAGGGCGTACGGTAGCATGCTGGGTTCACGTCAGAAATGCAGCGATGACGACACCGCTCCACGCCACCGGCGCCACGCCACCGGGCTCGACCGCGCCCTTCGATTCGATCCTGCGCACGCTGTCCGGCAGCCCGGCCGAAACCTGGCTGGAAGCCGGCCGTGCGCTGGTGCTGAAACAGGACCTGGACGCCGCCGCCGCGGTGCTGCACGCAGCGCTCGCGCATTTCCCGGACGAGGCAGAGCTGCGCCTGGCGCTGGCCGGCGTGTACTGGCAGCGCAAGGAGTACGGCGATGCGCAGGTGCTGCTGGACGAGCTGCTGGCGCGGCAGCCTAACCACGTCGCGGCGGTGTTCACCCTCGCGCGCCTGCACGCCGAACGCGACGCTTTGCCGGCCGCGGAGGCCGCCTTCCGCGCGCTGTTCGAGCGCTTCGCGCAGCCGGCGGATCTCGCCCTGCGCGCGGCGAAGATGCTCGCCGACTGGGGCCGCAAGCCCGCCGCGGCGGAGATCTGCGAGGCAGCGATCGCCGCCGGGGCGGACGACGCGATGCTGCATCTGTACGCCGCCGCCCTGCAGGGTCAGCTCGGCGAGTTCGAGCGTTCGCGTCGCCACTACCTGTTCGCGCTCGACCACGATCCGCGCACGCTCGAGTTCGGCGCCGCCTACGGGCTCGCCTCGATCTCGCGCTACGACGATCCCGGCCATGCGGACCTGGCGCGGTTCGCGGCGCTGCTGCAGCGGCCGGGCCTGGACGCGCGTTCGCGCGCCTCGCTGCTGTTCGCGCTCGGCAAGGTCCACGACGACCTCGGCCGCTTCGAGCAGGCGGCGGCGTATTTCCGCGAGGCGAACGCGCGGGTCGACCGCGAGAACTGGTCGCGCAAGAACTGGCGCCGCGTCGTCGACGCGCGGCTCAGCGCCAAGCCGCTGCCCGCGCGCACGCCGGCCACAGGCGAGTGCGTGCCGATCTTCGTCGTCGGCGCACCGCGCTCGGGCACCACCCTCGTCGCCGAACTGCTCGGCCGTTCGCCGCAGGTGCGCAATCGCGGCGAACTGGACTG
The DNA here is from genome assembly GCF_042652785.1 of Dokdonella ginsengisoli. Classification (NCBI taxonomy): domain Bacteria; kingdom Pseudomonadati; phylum Pseudomonadota; class Gammaproteobacteria; order Lysobacterales; family Rhodanobacteraceae; genus Dokdonella; species Dokdonella ginsengisoli. Next base: position 324,998 of record NZ_JBHSHD010000010.1, read on the forward strand.
GCTGCCGCACTACGCCGAGCGCGTCGCGCGCGCCGGCCGGCCGACGCCGCAGCTGCTCGACGAAGTCGCCGCCGCGTACCTGGCCAAGCTGCGCCAGGAGGAGTCCGGCGTGCGCTGGTTCGTCGACAAGCAGCCGCTGAACTTCCTGCACGTCGACCTGATCCGCGCGCTGTTCCCGCAGGCGGCGATCGTCCACTGCCGGCGCGGCAGCCGCGACACCGCGCTGTCGATCTGGACCCAGCATTTCGGCTCGACCGAATACCGCTTCGCCTACGACTTCGACGACATCGCCGCCGTGCTGCAGGGATGCGCGCGACTGATGGCCAGGGCTGCGCGCGATCCCGGTGCGCGCGTGCTCGAGGTGCGCTACGAGGATCTCGCGCGCGAGCCGCAGGCCGTCGTCGACGGCCTCGCCGCCGCGCTCGGCGTGCCGGCCTTCGACTGCAGCGAGCCGGAAGCCCGCCGCCACGCGATCGGCACGGCCAGCGTCTGGCAGGCGCGCCAGCCGGTCTACACGCGCGCGATCGGGCGCTGGCGCGCGTACGCGCCGTTCGTGCCGGAACTGCTGAAGCTCGCCGACGATTGAGAATAAGAAATCTTGTCTCGCGCAGGCGCAGAGGTGCGCGGAGAAAAGCCGAAGATCAGTTCTTTTTTCTCGGCGATCTCTGCGCCTCTGCGAGAACCGCTTTTCGGCGCAGCCCTTCGATCCTGTGACTCAGTCCGTCTCGACCCAGGACGGCGCGCGCTTGTCGAGGAACGACGACAATCCGTGCTGGCCTTCGGGCGAGACGCGCAGGCGCGCGATCAGCGCGGCGTTCGCCGCGTCGGTGCGTTCGGCCGATTCGCGCGTCATGCCGGCCATGCGCAGGGCCAGCTGCTTGGCTTCGGCCTGCGCCAGCGGTCCGCCCTTGGCGAGGAAGTGCAGGGCGCGCTCGACCGCGGCGTCGAGCTGGTCGCCCGGCACGCTCTCGTGCAGCAGGCCGATGCGCGCGGCGGCGGTGGCGTCGAACACCTCGCCGCTGACGAACAGCCGGCGCGCCTGGCGCGCGCCGATCGCGGCGATCACGTAGGGCGAGATCACCGCCGGCACCAGGCCGAGCTTGACCTCGCTGAGCGAGAACTTGGCGCCGTCGACGCCGATCGCCACGTCGCAGCAGGCGATGAGTCCGACGCCGCCGCCGTAGGCCGCGCCGTTGACGCGCGCGACGGTCGGCTTGGACAGGAAGTTCAGCGTGCGCATCAGCGCGGCCAGGCGCAGCGAGTCGGCGCGGTTGTCTTCCTCGCTCGCCGCCGCCATGCCGCGCATCCAGTTCAGGTCCGCTCCGGCGGAGAACGAAGCCCCGGCGCCGGTGAGCACCACGGCGCGCACCGCCGGGTTGCTTTCGCACCCGGCCAGCGCGGCGGTGAGGTCGGCGATCAGCGCGTCGTCGAAGGCGTTGTGCACGTTCGGGCGGTTCAGCGTGATCGTGGCGACGATGCCGCGGACGGCGACGAGGACGGCTTCGCTCATGGCAGGGTTCCTGGGCGGATCGGGGCGGCGATGATAGCGGTGCCGGCGCGATCGCCACGCGGCGTGCGCGTGGGCGGACATGACCTTCGGCCTGTTTCGTCGTCGCGCGGCATTGAAAAGTCTATAATGCGAACCATTCTCATTTATTGCAGCCTCCCAGCGTGCGGTTATCCGAATTGAAGAAGGGCGCGTCCGCCGTGGTCCGCGAAGTCGAAGACACCCATGCCGCCGATCCGATCGCGCGCCGCCTGCGCGAACTCGGCTTCGTCGGCGGCGAGCCGGTGCGCATCGTCGCCAGCGGACCGGTCGGCGGCGATCCGCTGCTGGTGCAGATCGGCTACACGCGCTTCGCGCTGCGCCGCGCCGAGGCCGCGCGCGTGGTCGTCGAGGACGGAGGCGTCTCGTGAACGCCGCCGCCGACGCCCTGCGCATCGCCCTGGTCGGCAATCCGAACAGCGGCAAGACCGCCTTGTTCAACCGCCTGACCGGCAGCCAGCAGAAGGTCGCCAACTATGCCGGCGTCACGGTCGAGCGCAAGGAAGGGCGCTTCCTCGCGCCGTCCGGACGCGTCATGCGCCTGCTCGACCTGCCCGGCGCCTACAGCCTGGACGCGGCCAGCCCGGACGAGGCGATCACGCGCGACATCTGCGAGGGCCGCCATCCGGACGAGCCGGCGCCCGATCTCATCGTCTGCGTCGCCGACGCGACCAACCTGCGCCTGCACCTGCGCTTCGTGCTCGAGGTGAAGCGGCTCGGCCGGCCGATGGTGCTGGCGCTGAACATGATGGACGCGGCGCGCAAGCGCGGCATCCGCATCGACGTGGCGGCGCTGTCGCAGGCGCTCGGCGTGCCGGTGATCGAGACGGTCGCCGTGCAGCGCGGCGGCGCCGCGGCGCTGATCGACCATCTCGACCGCAATCTCGCTTCGGCCGCGTCCGCGCCGGCACTGCCGGACAGCGGCGACGCCGCGGTCGAGAGCGACCTGCACGCGCAGGTGCGCGCGGCGCTGGCGGCGGCGGTGACGATGCCCAGCGCGACGTCCAGCATCGACGACGCGCTCGATCGCGTCGTGCTGCATCCGGTCGGCGGCCTGGCGATCCTGGTCGCGGTGATGTTCCTGATCTTCCAGGCGGTGTTCTCCTGGGCCGCGCCGCTGCAGGACGCGGTCGGCGCCGGCGTCGGCGCGGCGGGCGAGTGGGTCGGCGGCCTGCTCGAATCGATGCCGCTGCTGCACAGCCTGGCCACCGACGGCGTGTTCGCCGGCCTCGGCACCGTGCTCGAATTCCTGCCGCAGATCCTGATCCTGTTCCTGTTCATCCTGATGCTCGAGGAATCGGGCTACCTGCCGCGCGCGGCGTTCCTGCTCGATCGCCTGATGTTCAAGGCCGGCCTGACCGGGCGCTCGTTCATTCCGCTGCTGTCGAGCTTCGCCTGCGCGATCCCCGGCATCATGGCCACGCGCAGCATCCAGGACCCGCGCGACCGCCTGACCACGATCCTGGTCGCGCCGCTGATGACCTGCTCGGCGCGCCTGCCGGTCTACACCCTGCTGATCGGCGCCTTCATCCCGCGGCAGACGGTGCTGGGCGTGTTCAACCTGCAGGGCGCGGTGCTGTTCACGCTGTACTTCGCCGGCATCGCCAGCGCGCTGGCGGTGGCCTGGGTGATCAAGCGCATGCGCCGCGACCGCAGCGAGCACGCGCTGCTGATGGAGCTGCCCTCGTACCGCCTGCCCAACCCGCGCGACGTGGCGATCGGCCTGTGGGAGCGCGCCAAGATCTTCCTGCGCCGCGTGACCGGCATCATCCTTGCGCTGACCGTGCTGCTGTGGTTCCTGTCGAGCTTCCCGGCGCCGCCGGAAGGCGCGACCCTGCCGCCGATCGACTACAGCCTGGCCGGCCGCATCGGCCGCTGGATGGAACACGTGTTCGCGCCGATCGGCTTCAACTGGCAGATCTGCATCGCGCTGATCCCGGGGCTGGCCGCGCGCGAAGTCGCGGTGTCCTCGCTGGCCACGGTGTACGCGATGTCGGCGGTCGGCGAGGACGCGATCGCGGCCGAACTGGGCACCGCGATCGCCGCGCAGTGGTCGCTGGCGACCGCGCTGTCGCTGCTGGCCTGGTACGTGTTCGCGCCGCAGTGCATGTCGACCCTGGCGGTGATCCGCCGCGAGACCAACTCCTGGCGCAACGTCGGCATCGCGGCCGGGTATCTGTTCGCGCTGGCCTATCTCGCCTCGTTCGCCACGTACCAGATCGCGAGGGCGCTGGCGTGAACGCAGCGGTCTTCGTGCAGTCCGCGGTGATCGCGCTGGCGCTCGCCTGGGCCGTGTGGTTCGCGTTCCGCCGCCTGCTGCCGAAGACCTATCGCCGCCTGCTGTCGCGCCTGGCCGCCGCGCTCGACCGGCCGTCTGCGCCGGCCTGGCTGCGCGCGCGCGCGCGCCACGTGCAGCCCACCAGCACGTCCGGCGGCAGCTGCGGCGACGGCTGCTCGACCTGCGGCGGCTGCGCCGCCGCCGCGTCCAAGCCGGCCGCCGAAGCGCAGCCGCTGGTGTTCCGGCCGCGCGCGCCGAAATAGCGCGCCGCGCCGCCTCCGGTATCCCGCCTCAGTCGAAGCCGTCGGCGAAGACGCGGTCGACGTCGATCAGCGCGCTTTCGCAGTCCAGCCGCGGAAACGACAGGCCGTTCTTCGGGTCGGTCACGTGCGTGGGCGAGGCGCGCAGCGCGGCGGTGACGCGGTCGCGCGTCAGGTTCGGCTTGAACTGGAACAGGTCGGCGATGCAGGCCGCCACCAGCGGCGCCGCCTGCGAGGTGCCGCCGTAGGTGGAGGTGGCAGCGCCCAGGCCGGTCGAGGTGGTGTAGGCACCCGGTGCGTACAGGGCGATGCCGGCGTTGCTGTTGGTGAAGCAGGTGGGCTTGTCGGCGACGATGCCGGTGTCGGTGCAGCCGAGGAAGGTCTGGTCCGGCATCGCGCTGTCCCACACCGCGCCGATCGCGAGCACGTGCGACAGGCAGGCCGGTGCGGCGAGGCTGGTCGGCGAGGCCTGGTTGCCGGACGACACCGTCATCAGCGTGCCGTTGGCGGCGACGGCCGCCGCGGCCTGCGCCAGCGCCATCGTCCAGGCGGTGCTGTCGTCGCAGGCGGTATCGAACAGCTGGTCGGTGCCCAGGCTCAGGTTGACCACTTTCGCATCCGGGTGCTGGCTCGCGATCCAGTCGAGCGCGGCGACGATGTCGGCCGAGGTATTGAAGCGGCCCTGGTCGTCGAGCATGCGCACCACCACCGTCGCCGCCGCCGGCGCGCCGCCCTGCGGGGACTGCGTGCCGTCGCCGGTGACGATGCCGGTGACGTTGGTGCCGTGGCCGTTGCCGTCGGCGGCGCTGCCGGCGCCGCTCTGCGTATCGGAGCCGTTCGGGCAGCAGCCGACGCCGGGCGTGGCGCTGGAGCAGAAGCACTGCTGGCCGACGATGCTGCCGGCGAGATCGGGGTGGTCCAGGCGCGCGCCGGAGTCGACCACCACGGTCTTCACGCCCTGGCCGACGAGGCCGCGTGCGCGCACCTCGCTGACGCGGGCGAGCGGCGCGGCCTGCGGCATCTGCGCGCCGCCGCCGACGTCGAGATCGACGCGCACGACGTCGGCCTGCGCGCGCAGCGCGTCGACCGCCTTCGCGGAAACGTCGAGCGACACGGCGGCGACATGGTCGAAGCGGCGCCGCAGCGCGTAGCTGCCGGCCGGCAGCGCGGCGAGCACGCCGTCGACGGATGCCGCGATGCGGTGCTTTCGTTCCTCGCGCTGCGTGGCCGTGCCTTCCTGCGCGTCGGTCTTCAGCACCACCACGACGGTCGCGCGCGGTGCGCTGCGCAGACGTGCGTCGACGTCGTCGCCGATCCTTCCGGCGGCCAGCGCCGGAGCGGTCGTCGCGAACGGAAACAGGAGCAGGAGCGGGAGCAGGAGACGGTTCATCGCGCATCCTCCGTCGAACGGGTCGGACGGCGCCGGGGACGGACGCCGCGCAGCGGATTCTAGACCTTCGCGGCCGCCGTGATTCCGGCACCGCCCGGAGGCTAAACTGGCGCGCATGAAACCCGTCTACGCCTTGCATCGCGGCAGCGCGCCGCTGCTGATCAGCCTGCCGCACGACGGCACCGAAGTCCCCGCCGAACTCGCCGCGCGCATGACCGCGTCCGCGCGCCGTGTGCCCGACACCGACTGGCACGTGTCGCGCCTGTACGCCTTCGCGCGCGAGCTGGGCGCCTCGCTGCTGGTGCCGGCGCACTCGCGCTACGTCGTCGACCTGAACCGTCCGCCGGACGACGTCTCGCTCTATCCGGGGCAGAACACGACCGGGCTGTGCCCGATCGTGCAGTTCAGCGGTGAGCCGGTCTATCTCGACGGGCAGCAGCCGACGCCGGAGGAGATCGCGGCCCGCGTCGAGCGCTACTGGAAGCCGTACCACGAAGCGCTGCGCGCGGAGATCGCGAGGTTGCGCGAGACGCACGGCCGCGTCGTGCTGTGGGAGGGGCATTCGATCCGCAGCGTGGTGCCGTTCCTGTTCGAAGGACGCCTGCCGGACTTCAATCTCGGCACCGCGAACGGCGCAAGCTGCTCGCCGATGCTGCAGGCCGGGCTGGCCGACGTGCTCGCCGCGCACGGCGACTACTCGCACGTCGTCAACGGCCGCTTCAAGGGCGGCTACATCACGCGCCACTACGGCGATCCGCGCGGCAACGTCGAGGCCGTGCAGCTGGAACTGGCGCAGCTGAACTACATGGACGAAGACCGTTTCGATTACCTGCCCGAGCGCGCGGAGGCGACGCAGGGGGTGCTGCGCGAGCTGCTGCTGCGCTGTCTGAAGGCTTGAACGTGAAGCTACGGAGGGTCGCTGTCAGAACGGGCGACAGGAATAGACTTTTTTCAAGCTTGAACGCGCGGCAACGGCGTCCGTGAAGACTTCGTTGGGTTCAGCTTCGATATTCCCATTCGGCCCTAGCGTGCGCAGCGCCTGACCTGCGGAATGTTCCGCCGGCACGCACTCAACGACTTCCAGGAGACAATCCATGCGCATGTCCATCCTCGCCGCCCTGATCGCCGGAGCCTTCGTCGCCAACGCCTTCGCGGCCGAGGGCACCGCGCCAGTCGCCAAGGCCGCCGAAGCGGCCAAGCCGGTCGCCGCCCAGGCGGTCGCTCCGGCCGCGGTTCCGGCGGCCCAGGCCGAGGCCGCCCCGGCGGCGAAGCCGGAGGCCGCCGCGCTGGCGACCCAGGCCGAGCCGGCGGCGATGACGTCGACCGCGGAGAAGGCGCAGGCCAAGGCGGCGGTCGCCGAGAAGACCGCCTCGGCGCATCACGGCAAGCACGGCAAGCATTCGCACGAGGCCAAGGCCGAGCCGAAGCCGACCGAGTAAGCGCGAAGCGGCGAACCGAAAACCCCGGGCATGCCCGGGGTTTTCTTTTGCGGTCGGCTCAGCGCGCCGGCACGGCGCGGTGCGAGGGTTCCAGCGACGGCAGGAACCAGGCGAGCAGGCCGATCGCGGGCAGGAACGCGCAGATGCCGTACACCGCCTCGATGCCGATGTGGTCGGCGAGTTCGCCGAGCACGGCGGCGCCGAGGCCGCCCATGCCGAACGCGAAACCGAAGAACAGGCCGGCGATCACGCCGGTGCGGCCGGGTACCAGTTCCTGCGCGTAGACCAGGATCGCCGAGAACGCCGAGGCGAGCACCAGGCCGATCACGATCGTCAGCGCGGTGGTCCAGAACAGGTTCGCGTGCGGCAGCAGCAGGGTGAACGGCAGCACGCCGAGGATCGAGCCCCAGATCACGTACTTGCGCCCGATACGGTCGCCGACCGGGCCGCCGACCAGCGTGCCGACGGCGACGGCGCCGAGGAACACGAACAGGTGCAGCTGCGCGCTCTGCGCGCTGAGCGCGAACTTCTGCATCAGGTAGAACGTGAAGTAGCTCGACAGGCTGGCGAGGTAGAAGTACTTGGAGAAGATCAGCGCGCCGAGGATCGCCATCGTGACGACGACGGTGCGCCGCGGCAGCGCCGAGCCGGCCGACACGCGCACGGCGCGATGCGCAGGAATCTGCGTGCGGTACCAGCCGCCGATGCGCGTCAGCAGCACGATCGCGACGAGCGCGGCGATGGCGAACCAGCCCACGCTTCCTTGCCCGCGCGGCATCACCACGAAGGCGGCCAGCAGCGGCCCGAGCGCCGAGCCGACGTTGCCGCCGACCTGGAACAGCGACTGCGCCAGTCCGTGCTGCCCGCCCGAGGCCATGCGCGCCACGCGCGAGGACTCGGGATGGAACACCGACGAGCCCGAGCCGACCAGCGCCGCAGCGAGCAGCAGCATCGGGAACGTGGTCGCCTGCGACAGCAGGAGCAGGCCGCTCAGGGTGCAGCCCATGCCGATCGGCAGCGAGTACGGCATCGGCCGGCGGTCGGTGTAGACGCCGACGAACGGCTGCAGCAGCGAGGCGGTGACCTGGAACGTCAGCGTGATCAGTCCGATCTGGCCGAAGTCGAGCCGGAAGCTGTCCTTGAGCAGCGGATAGATCGCCGGCAGCAGCGACTGGATCATGTCGTTGAGCAGGTGGCAGGTGCTCAGCATCAGCAGGATCGGGAACGCGGTGCGCGCGGCGGCGGTGCCGGCGTCGTCGGGGGGAGAGGCGAGGGGGGCCACGTCCGCGGACGTGGCGGCGAGCGGGGAGGGCGTGTTCATGGCGCGCAGTAGACATCGCCGGGTTCGTGCCCGCATTATCGGATAGGTCATTCTTCTTCGAGATCGGGCCATGCGCAACGTGCACGCGACGAGGGCCGACGCCCTGCCCGGAGCGATCGTCGCCACCGCCAACGAGTATCCGGTGCACCATCGCGTGGCGCGCCACCGGCACCGGCGTTCGCAGCTGCTGTACGCGGCGACCGGCATCATGATCGTCGGCACCGAGGCCGGCCGCTGGATCGTGCCGCCGGAGCGCGCGGTGTGGGTTCCGGCCGGCATGGACCACGAGGTGAAATCGCTGGTGCACGTCAGCACTCGCAGCCTCTACGTCGATCCGGCGGTCGATCCGGCGCTGCCGGTGGACTGTCGCGTGATCGCCATCTCGCCGCTGATGCGCGAGCTGCTGCTGGAGACCGCCGACCTGCCGCTGCCGTACGCGCGGGGCTCGCGCGCGGATTCGATCTTCTCGCTGCTGGTGCACGAGATCGTGCGCGCGCCGGTGCTGCCGCTGGACATCCCGATGCCGGCCGACGCGCGCATCGCCGCGCGCTGCCGCGCCTACCTGCGCCGGCCGTCGCCGCACGAGACGATCGACGACTGGTGCCGCGACCTGGACTTGAGCCGGCGCACGTTCACGCGCCGCTTCCGCGCCGAGACGGGCCTGAGCTTCGCCGGCTGGTGCCGCCAGGCGGCGATCTTCGCGGCGCTGCCGCGGCTCGCCGCCGGCGCGGCGATCACGCCGCTGGCGTTCGATCTCGGCTACGACAGCGCGTCGGCGTTCACGACCATGTTCAAGCGTGTCGTCGGCGTGCCGCCGAGCCGCTATCTCGCGCAGTCGCCGCCGAGCGCCTAGCCGTCGCGTTCATCGCCGCGGCGTCATTGCCGAGGAATTGCGTCGAAGAAGAGAAGGCGTTCTCCGTGACCTGCGCATCACCGTCGGCGAAGCCGGCATCGGCTAGCATGCCGGTTCCGCCATCGCGCACGAAGAAGGAAGACGCAATGCGATTTTCAGGATTGATGCGCAGCGTCGTGCGCACGGGCGAGGAATGGTCGGTCGAGGTCGGCGAGGACTGGGCACAGGGACGCAGCCTGTTCGGCGGCCTGCAGGCCGCGCTCGCGGTACGCGCGATGCGCGATCTGCGCTCGATCCAGGCGCCGCTGCGCAGCCTGCAGGTGGCGTTTCTGGCGCCGGTTCCGCCCGGCCCGGTCGCGCTGCGCGCGCGCGTGCTGCGCACCGGCAAGAACGTGCAGCAGATCGAGGCGCGCATCGTCGCGGGCGAGGACACGCTGTGCCTGGCGATCGGCATCTACGGCGCGGCGCGCGACTCGCGCATCGCCGTGCTGCCGGTGCAGCCGCCGGTTCCGGCCGGTGCGCGGATCGCGATGCCGCACCTGCCCGGCGTCACGCCGGACGACGCGCCGTCGACGCTGCCGGCGCCGCTGCGCCTGCCGTTCGTGCCCGGACTGACGCCGAACTTCACGCAGCACTTCGGCGTGCGCTGGCTGCACGGCAGCCTGCCGCTGTCCGGCAGCCGCGAGACGCGTCAGGTGCTGGAGCTGGACCTGCTCGACGAAGACGGCGATCCGCTCGACGAACTGCGCGTGCTGGCCTTGGCCGATTTCATCCCGCCGATCGCGCTGAACTGGCTGACCACGCCGGCCAACGGCAGCTCGCTGAACTGGATGGTCCAATTCCTGCGCGACCGCTACGACGATCTGCCGCCGGCCGGCTGGCGCGTTCACGCCGACCTCGTCGCCGCGCGCGACGGCTATCTCGACCAGAGCCTGAGCCTGTGGGCGCCGGACGGCACGCCCGCGGCGCTGGGACGGCAGGCGATGACGGTGTTCGGCTGACCGGAACGCCTCACTCCGCTTCCCCTCACCCGCGCCTGCGGCGCGGCTGCGCACTCCATGCTTCGCATCCGTTCGCGCATCCTGCGCTCACCCTCAGCCGCTCGAGGCGGCTTCGACCTCTCCCGCGAGCGGGAGAGGTGACGGCCTTGCGAGGTGAAGCGATGCGGGTCTTCTCCCTCTCCCGCGGGCGGGAGAGGTGATGGCCTTGCGAGGTGAAGCGATGTGAGTCTTCTCCCTCTCCCGCGAGCGGGAGAGGTGACGGCCTTGCGAGGTGAAGCGATGTGGATCTTCTCCCTCTCCCGCTGGCGGGAGAGGGCAGGGTGAGGGCAATCGGAGCAAGAGGTGTCGGATCGCGCCGCTCCGCTTTCCCTCGCCCGCGCCTGCGGCGCGACTTCTCCCGCGGGCGGGAGAGGTGACGGCAAGAATGACTTCCGTCGGTACGGCTGTCGTATCGCCTATGGCACCATGCGGCTTTGCCTCTGCCGGAATCGAACGCATGAGCGAGCAGGAAAACCGGTCCATCCTCACCATCAGCCTGATGGCTTCGTTCGCCGACGGCGCGAAGGACGAGCGCGAGCGCGACGAGATCCGGCGCATCGCCGAAGGGCTCGGCGGCGACGGCCTCGACGTCGCGCGGCTGTACCAGGACGTGCTGCTCGAGCGCGTCGGCCTCGACGACGCCGTCGCCGGCCTGGCGTCGGCGCAGACGCGCCAGCTCGCCTACGAGATGGCGGTGTGCGTGTGCGACGCCGACGGCGTGCAGAGCGAGGCCGAGCGAGCCTTCCTCGCCGACCTCGCCGGCCGGCTCGGCCTCGACCCGGCGAGCAGCCGCGACTACAGCGAGCGCGCCGAGGCGATCGCTTCGGCGCCGCTCGGCGCGACCGGCGGCGCTGCGGCCGTCGCGACGCCGGCAGCGCCGCCGGCGTCGACCGCCGAGCGCCCGTCGTCGATGAGCGATGCCGAGATGGACAAGGCGATCCTCAACGCCTCGATCCTCAACGGCGCGCTCGAACTGCTGCCCGAATCGCTGGCGACGATGGCGATCATTCCGCTGCAGATGAAACTGGTCTACCGCATCGGCCAGTCCTACGGCTACGAACTCGACCGCGGCCACGTCAAGGATTTCCTCGCCACCGCCGGCGTCGGCCTGACCTCGCAGTACATCGAGCAGGCCGGGCGCAAGCTGCTCGGCGGCCTGATCGGCGCGATCGGCGGCGGCCTGCTCGGCGGCCTCGGCCGCCAGGCGGTCAGTTCCGGCATGAGCTTCGCCAGCACCTACGCGCTCGGCCACGTCGCCAAGCGCTATTACGCCGGCGGCCGCGTGCTGTCGACGCAGATGCTGCGCGAGGCATTCCAGCAGATGCTCGGCGAGGCGAAAGACCTGCAGGCGAACTACCTGCCGCAGATGCAGGAGCAGGCGCGTTCGCTCAATCCGGCGAAGATCGTGCAGATGGTGCGCGGCGGCTGAGGCTCTCGATGGGGCGAGAAGAAAGTCGAAGTGGATCCCCGCGTTCGCGGGGATGACGGAGCCTTTCGACGCTCCTGACGTGGCCGCGCCGGGCGTCGCCCGGCGCCCGCGTCAGACCTCCAGCGAGGCGAGATCGCCCTTGGTCTCGAGCCACTCCTTGCGGTCCGCCGCGCGCTTCTTCGACAGCAGCATGTCCATCAGCTTGGCGGTGCCGTCGTCGCCGTCGGCCGGGTCGCCGACGGTGAGCTGCACGAGGCGGCGCGTGTCCGGGTCGATGGTCGACTCGCGCAGCTGCGAGGGATTCATCTCGCCCAGTCCCTTGAAGCGCGTGACATTGACGGCGCCCCTGATCTTCTCGCGTTCGATCTTCTCCAGCATCGCGTCGCGTTCGGATTCGTCCAGGCAGTAGAACACCTGCTTGCCGACGTCGACGCGGAACAGCGGCGGCATCGCGACGAAGGCGTGACCGCCGCGTACCAGGGCGGGGAAGTGCTTGAGGAACAGCGCCGACAGCAGGGTCGCGATGTGCAGGCCGTCGGAATCGGCGTCGGCGAGGATGATGACCTTGCCGTAGCGCAGGCCGGACAGGTCGTCCTTGCCCGGATCGCAGCCGATCGCGACGGCGAGGTCGTGCACTTCCTGCGAGGACAGCACCTGGCCGGATTCCACTTCCCAGGTGTTGAGGATCTTGCCGCGCAGCGGCAGGATCGCCTGGAAGTCCTTGTCGCGCGCCTGCCGCGCGCTGCCGCCGGCGGAATCGCCCTCGACCAGGAACAGCTCGGTGCGCGACAGGTCGCTGGAGGCGCAGTCGGCCAGCTTGCCGGGCAGGGCGGGGCCCTGCGTGATCTTCTTGCGCACGATCTGCTTCTCGGCCTTCAGCCGCAGCGTGGCGCGTTCGATCGCCAGCTGGGCGATCTTCTCACCGATCTCCACGTGCTGGTTCAGGTACAGCGAAAAGCCGTCGTGCACGGCGTTCTCGACGAAGCCGGCGGCGTCGCGCGAGGACAGGCGTTCCTTGGTCTGGCCGGAGAACTGCGGATCGCCCATCTTCAGCGACAGCACGAAGCACAGCCGGTCCCAGACGTCCTCGGGCGCCAGCTTGATGCCGCGCGGCAGGAGGTTCCTGAACTCGCAGAACTCGCGCAGCGCGTTGGTCAGGCCCGAGCGCAGGCCGTTGACGTGGGTGCCGCCCTGCGCGGTCGGGATCAGGTTGACGTAGCTCTCCTGCGTCAGCTCGCCTTCCGGCAGCCAGGCCACCGCGAACTCGACCGCACCGCTGTCGCGCTGCACGTGGTTCACGTACAGCTCGGCCGGCAGGTATTCGACCGCGCCGAGCATCGAGCGCAGGTAGTCGCGCAGGCCGTCCTCGTAGTACCACTCGACCTGCTCGCCGCTGGCCTCGTCGGTCAGGCGCACGGTCAGGCCGGCGCACAGCACGGCCTTGGCGCGCAGCACGTGCTTGAGGCGCGGCAGCGAGATCTTCGGCGAATCGAAGTATTTCGGATCGGGCCAGAAGTGCACGGTGGTGCCGGTCTGCTTCTTCGGCACCGTGCCGGTCACGCTGAGGTTGCTCGCGCGCTCGCCGTCCTTGAAGTTCATGCGGTAGACCTGGCCGTCACGCTTGATCGTGACTTCCACGCGCTGCGACAGCGCGTTGACCACCGACACGCCGACGCCGTGCAGGCCGCCGGAATACTGGTAGTTGCGGTTGGAGAACTTTCCGCCGGCGTGCAGGCGCGTGAGGATCAGCTCGACGCCGGGGATCTTCTCCTCCGGATGGATGTCGACCGGCATGCCGCGGCCGTCGTCGGCGACGGTCACCGAGCCGTCCGCGTGCACGGTCACGTCGATGGTCCTGGCGTGGCCGGCGAGCGCCTCGTCGACCGAGTTGTCGATGACTTCCTGCGCCAGATGGTTCGGCCGCGCGGTGTCGGTGTACATGCCCGGGCGGCGTTTGACGGGGTCGAGGCCGGAAAGGACTTCGATGTCGGCGGCGTTGTAGCGGCTGCTCATTGCGGAACGGAGGCGGCGTGGCGGTGAAGGGCGTGCAGGATGGGCATTCGATCCGCAAGGGTCAAGCTCGCCGGCGCGCGCCGCTGCCGGGCGCGGCGGACCGGATCCTGCGGCGACGCGAAACCGGGTGCCTGCGCCGTTCGGGGGAAAAAAAGAAGCGCCCGCGCGATCGCGCGGGCGCAGGCGGAACCGTGCACGGGCGCTTCGCGTCGAACGCGGGGCGCGGAGGCGTCGGGATCAGCCGTCGAAGCCGAAGCCGTGGCAGAAGATCGTGTCGCCGCGGTACTCGTAGGCGCCGATATCGGTGGCGTGCACGTTCGGGCGGCGGCAGGCGTTGGCGTCGATCGTGCGCGCGACACCCGCGCCGCGCTGGTCGCCGGTCAGGTTGCCCGGATTGCTGCCCGCGTCGACCGCCGGACTTGCGTGCGGGATCGGATGCACGGGCGTGCGGCCGCCGTGCGCCGTCGTCAGCTCCTGGAGCAGTGCGTCGGCTTCGATGTTGTCGCTGCCCGTGGTGACGACGCCGATGGCCGGCATGATCTGGAACAGGCTGTGGTCGACGTTCAAGGTGCTTTCCGGAATGCCGGTCCTGCGCGTCAGGTCGATCGGCTGGTTCGTGTCGCCGTGCGTGTTGCGGTTGAACAGGCTGCTCTGCACGGTGGCGAGCGTCTTGACGCCGACGTTCACCCACATCGCTCCGCCCGCATTCGCGCCGGACGCGACGCCGGGCGCGGTCTTGTTGTCGGCGAAGGTGGAATTGCGCACGGTGAGGTAGCCGTTCCACATCGCCAGCGCGCTGCCCGTCGCGAACTGGTGCTGCGATTCATTGCGCGAGAACGTGGTGTTCTCGATCACGCTCTGCGGCGTATCGGTATTGGTGGCGCCGCTGAAGTAGATGCCGCCGCCGTAGCTGCTGATGGCGACGTTCTCGATCAGCGCGCTGCGTGACAGCGTGAAGCTTTCCACCGTGATGGTGTCGATGCCGCCACCTTGCTGCGCGGTGTTTTCCTGGAACACCGTGTCGGCGATCGTCGCCCTGGCGCCGGGCGAGGCGATGTGCAGGCCGCCGCCGTACTGGGCGCGGTTGTCGACGAAAATGCTGCGGTCGATGCGCAACTGGCCGCGGCTGAAGTACAGCCCGCCGCCCGAAGGCTGGAACTGGCCGACAGCGCCGTTGCCGCGCAGGACGACGTCGCTCAAGGTCAGGTTCGCGCCGGCGACGCTGACGGCGCCGCCGTTGCGGCTCGCGGTGTTCTGCTGGAACACCATGTCCGACAGGCGGATGTCGGCGTGGATCGAGCTTGCCTCGTAGAACAGGCCGCCGCCGCTCTCGTTGTTCGGCGTCACGCCGTTGACGACCGTCATGCCGCTGATCGCGAACGTCTTGTCGGACGCATTGGCGTTCACCAGATGGAACGCACGGCCCTGGTTGGCGTCGAGGGTGACGCGGGCGGCTCCGGGGCCGGTGAGGGTCAGGCTGTCGGTGACGGTCAGTTCGCCGCCGACCAGCGTGATCGTGCCGGGCGCGGCGAGCTGGAACGTGATCGTGTCCGCGCCGGCCGCCTGGTTGGCCTGCGTGATCGCGTCGCGCAGGGTGCCCGCGCCGCTGTCGCCGAGGCTGGTGACGGTGAAGGTCGCGGCATGCGCGCAAGGCGCGCCGGCGATCAGGGCGGTGCAGAGCAGGGGGTGAATCATTCGCATGGCATGTTCCTGGGTTGAAATCCTTGACCGCGCACTGTCGCAACGAACCTCGTCGGCGTGGTTGCCGATGCGGGTGCGCAGGCGTTGCGGCCGTTGTGGAAAGCGGTGAGCGGTACCGGCGGCGGCCCGCATCGCCCGGCCGGGCGGGGCGCTCTAGAATCCGTCGCCGAGCCAGGCGCGAACGAGGAAACCGGATGAACGAAGCCCCACGCGCCGAGCGCGCCCTGCTCTGGCTGGTCGCACTCGGCGTCTTCATGCAGATGCTGGACTCGACCATCGTCAACACCGCGCTGCCGGCGATGGCGGCGGGCCTGGGCGAGAGCCCGCTGCGCATGCAGTCGGTGGTCATCGCCTACGCGCTGACGATGGCGATGCTGATTCCGGCGTCGGGCTGGCTGGCCGACCGCTTCGGCACGCGCCGCGTCTACTTCACGGCGATCGTGCTGTTCACCCTCGGCTCGCTGCTGTGCGGAATTTCCTCCAGCCTCAGCCAGCTGGTCGCCGCACGCGTCCTGCAGGGCGTGGGCGGGGCGATGCTGCTGCCGGTCGGGCGCCTGGCGGTGCTGCGCTCGTATCCGCGCGGCGAGTTCCTCAAGGCGATGAGCTTCGTCACGCTGCCGGGCTTGATCGGCCCGCTGGTCGGCCCGACCCTGGGCGGCTGGCTGGTCCAGGCGATCTCCTGGCACTGGATCTTCCTCATCAACATTCCGGTCGGCCTGATCGCCGCGCTGGCGACCCTGCGCCTGATGCCCGACGCGCGCAGCCCGGTCGGCGCGTTCGACCTGTCCGGCTACGCGATGCTGGCGATGAGCATGGTCGCGATCTCGCTGTCGCTGGACGGCCTGTCCGAACTGGGCCTGCGCCACGCGACGATCGCCGTGCTGTTCCTGTTCGGCATGGCGATGTTCGTCGCCTACTGGCTGCATGCCACGCGCGTGCCGAAACCGTTGTTTCCGCTGGCGCTGTTCCGCGTGCCGAGCTACCGCGTCGGCATCCTCGGCAACCTGTTCTCGCGCATCGGCAGCGGCAGCATGCCGTTCCTGATTCCGCTGCTGCTGCAGGTCGGCCTGGGCTTCACGCCGCTGGAGGCGGGCATGACGATGATTCCGGTCGCGCTGGCCGGCATGGCGTCCAAGCGCGCCGTGGTGCCGATCGTGCAGCGCTTCGGCTATCGGCGCGTGCTGATCGTCAACACCATCCTGGTCGGTGCGGCGATGGCGAGCTTCGCCCTGATCGGTCCCGACCAGCCGGCCTGGCTGCGCATCGTGCAGCTGTCCGCGTTCGGCCTGGTCAATTCGCTGCAGTTCACGGCGATGAACACGGTGACGCTGCGCGACCTCGACGGCGAGCTGGCCAGCGGCGGCAACAGCCTGCTGTCGATGGTGATGATGCTGTCGATGAGCTTCGGCGTCGCCGCCGCCGGCGGCATCCTCTCCGCGTTCACCGAGGCCTTCGGCGTGGAGCGCGGTCCGGCGGCGCTGCCGGCCTTCCACGCCACCTTCGTCAGCGTCGGCCTGGTGACGATGATGTCGGCGTGGATCTTCTGGCAGCTCGAACCCAAGCGCCGCTACCCGGTGCCGCCGCCGGCCGATCCGATGTAGCGCGGCGGCGCGGCCGGACCGTCGAGGGCGCCGGCCGCGCGATTCAAGCTGTCTGCGCGGATGCGCCCCCGCCGCAGCGGGGGCGCGGATCCGTCATCGTCAGTCGTTGAAGCCGTAGCAGAAGATCGTGTCGCCGCGGTATTCGTAGGCGCCGATGTCGGTGCGGTTCACCAGCGGGCGACGGCAGGGGTTGAAGTCGATCGTGCGCGCGAAGCCGGCGCCGCGCTGGTCGGTGGTCAGGTTGCCCGGGTTGGTGCCGGCGTCGATGGCCGGGCTGTCGGCCGGGATCGGATGCACCGGCGTGAGGCCGCCGTGCGCCGTGGTCAGATCCGCCAGCAGGGCATCGCCTTCGAGGTTCGCGGTGGCGTTGGTGATGACGCCGATCGCAGGCAGGGTCTGGAACAGGCTGTGATCGACGTTCAGCGTGCTCACCGGCGTGCCGGTGTCGCGGGTCAGGTCGATCGAGCCGTCGGCGTTGCCGTGCGTGTTGCCGCTGAACAGCGTGCTCTGCACGGTCACGCGCGTGGTCGTGCCTGCGCTGACCCACAGCGCGCCGCCCGCGCCCGCGCCGGCAGCGGTGTCCGGTCCGGTGGCGTTGAACGCGAAGGTGGAGTTGCGCACCGTCATGTTGCCGCTCCACACGGCCAGGCCGCTGCCCTTGCCGAACTGGTGCGCGGAGACGTTGCCGGAGAAGGTGGTGTTCTCGATCACGTTCTCCGCCGAGCCGGCGTCGGTGACGCCGGCGAAGTAGATGCCGCCGCCGAGCGGCTGGCCGGTCATGTTCTCGACCAGGGCGCTGCGCGACATGGTGAAGCTTTCCATCGTGTCGGCGAGGATGCCGCCGCCGGTGTGCTCGGCGATGTTGCCCTGGACCAGCGTGTCGAGGAAGACCGCCTTGGCGCCCGGCGAGGCGACGCGGATGCCGCCGCCGAACTGCGCGCTGTTGTCGACGATGCGGCTGCGCTCCACGCGCAGCAGGCCGCGGCTGAAGAACAGCGCGCCGCCGGACGGCTGGAAGCCGTCGGCGGCGTGGTTGTTGTTCATCGTCACGTTGGTCAGCGTCAGGTTCGCGCCGGCCACGCTGACCGCGCCGCCCTTGCGGCCGGCCGTGTTGCCCTCGAACACCATGTCCGTCAGGCGGATGTCGGCGTGGATCGAGCCGGCCTCGTAGAACAGGCCACCGCCGCTGTCGTCGCTGGCCGTGGCGATCGCGCCGCTGGTGATCTTCAGCCCGCTGAAGGCCCAGGTCTTGTCGCTGGAATCGGCGTTGACGAGGTGGAACACGCGGCTGGCGCCATTGGCCGTGAGGGTGACGCGGCCGGCGCCGGGGCCGGCGAGGGTCGCGCTGTCGGTGATCGACAGTTCGCCGCCGGTCAGGGTCAGCGTTCCGCTGAGGCCGGACTGGAACTGGATCGTGTCGGCGCCGGCGGAGGTATTGGCCTGCGTGATCGCTGCGCGCAGGCTGCCCGCGCCGCTGTCGTTGAGGTTGGTGACGGTGAGGGTGGCCGCTTCGGCCAGCGGCGCGCCGAGCAGGAGCGCGGCGCAGAGCAGGGTGCAGGGGTGGGTCATGTCGTCGTCCTTCGTGTTCGTCGTTCGGGGCGTGGGGCTGGCCCGGCGCGCCGGAAGGCGCCCGTGGATGAGCCGTTACCGACGAATACGGAGCGCGACGCAATTTCCTATCAGGGCGCCGGCGGGGGATCGCAGCCGCCGGCGGCCGGTGCCAGGGGCGCCGGGCCGGCGCCGTGCATGGCGCGGCGATCACGCGGAACGGGGACGGAAACGGGGTCGCGGCGAGGGGTGGATCGGCGGCCGGCGGCGGGCCGCGCGCGGCGGCGTCGCGCCGCAGGCTCGCCCGTACCCCGTGCAAGCGATTAGAATACGGATTTCCAGCGGACGGTTTTACCCATGACCCCCCTCGTTTTCGTGACCGGCGGCGTGGTGTCCTCGTTAGGCAAGGGCATCGCCGCGGCGTCGCTGGCTGCCATCCTCGAAGCGCGCGGGCTGCGCGTGACGATGATGAAGCTCGATCCGTACATCAACGTCGACCCGGGCACGATGAGCCCGTTCCAGCACGGCGAGGTCTACGTCACCGACGACGGCGCCGAAACCGACCTCGACCTGGGCCACTACGAGCGCTTCGTGCGCACGCGGCTGACCGGCAAGAACTCGATCACCACCGGCAAGATCTACGAGAGCGTGATCGCCAAGGAGCGCCGCGGCGACTACCTCGGCGCCACCGTGCAGGTGATCCCGCACATCACCGACGAGATCAAGCACCGCATCTACGAGGCGACCCAGGGCTACGACGTCGCCCTGGTCGAGATCGGCGGCACGGTCGGCGACATCGAATCGCTGCCGTTCCTCGAGGCAATCCGCCAGATCCGCATCGAGCACGGCGCCGACGCGGCGATGTTCATGCACCTGACCCTGGTGCCGTACATCAAGGCTGCCGGCGAGATCAAGACCAAGCCGACCCAGCACTCGGTCAAAGAACTGCGCTCGATCGGCATCCAGGCCGACGTGCTGCTGTGCCGCTGCGAGCAGCCGCTTCCGCAGGCCGACCGCCGCAAGATCGCGCTGTTCACCAACGTGCCGGAGAAGGCCGTGATCAGCGCGGTCGACGTCGACGTGATCTACAAGCTGCCGCAGTGGCTGCACGCGCAGAAGCTCGACGAGATCGTGGTCGACCGCCTCAAGCTCAACGCCAAGCCGGCCGACCTGTCCGAATGGGACCGCACGGTCGAGGCGGTGGAGCACCCGCACGGCGAGATCACCATCGCCATCGTCGGCAAGTACGTCGAGCACAAGGACGCCTACAAGTCGCTCGGCGAGGCGCTGCGCCACGGCGGGCTCAAGCAGCGCACGCGCGTCAACCTGCGCTGGATCGAATCGGAGGAGATCGAGCGGCGCGGCCCGGACCAGCTCAAGGACGTCGACGGCATCCTGGTGCCGGGCGGCTTCGGCAAGCGCGGCTTCGAGGGCAAGATCGCCGCGGCGCGCTATGCGCGCGAGAACAAGGTGCCGTACTTCGGCATCTGCTACGGCATGCACGCGGCGGTGACCGACTTCGCGCGCAACGTGGCCGGCCTGGAAGGCGCCAATTCGAGCGAGAACGACCGCAACTGCGCCCATCCGGTGATCGCGCTGATCACCGAGTGGACCACCGGTTCCGGCGACGTCGAGAAGCGCGACGAGAACTCGGACAAGGGCGGCACCATGCGCCTGGGCGCGCAGGAATGCCGCCTCAAGGCCGGCACGCTGTCGCGCGAGCTGTACGGCCAGGACGTGGTGCGCGAGCGCCATCGCCACCGCTACGAGTTCAACAACCGCTACCGCCAGCAGTTCGAGGACCTCGGGCTCATCATCGCCGGCAAGTCGATGGACGATCTGCTGGTCGAGATGATCGAGCTGCCGAACCATCCCTGGTTCGTCGCCTGCCAGGCGCATCCGGAATTCACCTCCACGCCGCGCGACGGCCATCCGCTGTTCATCGGCTTCATCCGCGCCGCGCGCGAGCAGAAGGCGGTGCGCGAGGCGCCGCGGCTTGCGGCGACGCAGGAGGCGGTGGCTTGAAGGCACGCGCCCGGATGCCGGCGTCACGCCCGCGCAGGCGGGCATCCACTGTCGGCCCGTCGCGCAACCGCGCGGCGGGCTTCCATGTTCGCGGGAATGACACCGTAGGGAAAGCTCCGCAATGAAACTGTGTGGATTCGAGGTCGGCCTCGACCGGCCGCTGTTCCTGATCGCCGGTCCCTGCGTCATCGAGTCGATGCAGCTGCAGCTCGACACTGCCGGCACGCTGAAGGAAATCACCGGCAGGCTCGGCGTGCCGTTCATCTTCAAGTCGAGCTTCGACAAGGCCAACCGCACTTCCGGCAGCAGCTTCCGCGGCCCCGGCCTCGAGGAGGGACTGAAGGTGCTGGCCGAGGTGAAGCGCCAGATCGGCGTGCCGGTGCTGACCGACGTGCACGAGTACACGCCGATGGACGAAGTCGCCAGCGTCGTCGACGTGCTGCAGACACCGGCCTTCCTGTGCCGGCAGACCGACTTCATTCAGAACGTGGCCCGCGCCGGCAAGCCGGTCAACATCAAGAAGGGCCAGTTCCTGTCGCCGTGGGAGATGAAGCACGTCGCCGCCAAGGCCAAGGCCGTCGGCAACGAGCAGATCATGGTCTGCGAGCGCGGCGCCAGCTTCGGCTACAACAACCTCGTCTCCGACATGCGCTCGCTCAGCGTCATGCGCGACACCGGCTGCCCGGTGGTGTTCGACGCGACGCATTCGGTGCAGCTGCCCGGCGGCGCCGACGGCAAGAGCGGCGGCCAGCGCGAGTTCGTCCCGGTGCTGTCGCGCGCCGCGGTCGCAGCCGGCATCGCCGGCATTTTCATGGAAACGCATCCCGATCCGGACAAGGCGCTCAGCGACGGGCCGAATGCGTGGCCGCTGGGCAGGATGGCCGCGCTGCTCGAGACGCTGGCCGGCATCGACCGCCTGGTCAAGCACGAAGGTTTCCTCGAGACGCCGTGATGACCGGCCGCGACGACGAAATCGTGCAGCTGTTGCGCGACATCCGCAGCGGGCAGCAGGAGCACCTGGCCCTGTACCGCGACGTGGTGCAGCGTTCGCTCGATACGCAGCAGCTGTCTGTCGACCTGCAGCGGCGCAGCGCGCGGTTGTATCGCGTCGTCGTCAGCGTCGCCGCGGTGCTGGTCGCCGGACTGCTCTACTACCTCCATTCCCTTTCGAACTGACGAGCCTTTCCGCCCCATGACATCGATCGCCACGATCCACGCCCGCGAAATCCTCGACTCCCGCGGCAATCCCACCCTCGAAGCCGAGGTCACGCTGGCCGACGGCTCGTTCGGCCGCGCGGCGGTGCCGTCCGGCGCCTCGACCGGCTCGCGCGAAGCGGTCGAGCTGCGCGACGGTGACAAGGCGCGCTATCTGGGCAAGGGCGTGAAGAACGCGGTGGCCAACGTCAACACGACGATCGCGGCGGCGCTGAAGGGCTTCGACGCGGCCGACCAGCGCGGCCTCGACGAAAAGCTGATCGCCCTCGACGGCACGCCGAACAAGGGCAAGCTCGGCGCCAATGCGCTGCTCGGCGTGTCGCTGGCGAACGCGCACGCGGTCGCCGCATCGAAGAAGATTCCGCTGTGGAAGCACCTCGCCGGCGGCCGCGCCGCGCGCCTGCCGGTGCCGATGATGAACATCATCAACGGCGGCGCGCACGCCGACAACAACGTCGACATGCAGGAATTCATGATCCTGCCGGTCGGCCTGCCGAACTTCGCCGAAGGCCTGCGCGCCGGCACCGAGATCTTCCACGCGCTGAAGTCGGTGCTGAAGGGCCGCGGCCTCAACACCGCCGTCGGCGACGAGGGCGGCTTCGCGCCGAACCTGAAGTCCAACGAGGAAGCGATCGAGACGATCCTCGAGGCCGTGTCGAAGGCCGGCTACGCGATCGGCAAGGACATCTGGCTCGGCCTCGACGTCGCCAGCTCCGAATTCTTCAAGGACGGCGCCTACCATCTGGAAGGCGAGGGCAAGGTGCTGTCTTCGGCGCAGTTCGCCGATTTCCTCGCCGCCTGGTGCGCGAAGTACCCGATCGTGACGATCGAGGACGGCATGGCCGAAGGCGACTGGGACGGCTGGAAGCTGCTGACCGACAAGCTCGGCAAGACCGTGCAGCTGGTCGGCGACGACCTGTTCGTGACCAACACGGCGATCCTGAAGGAAGGCATCGACAGGCACATCGCCAACGCGATCCTGATCAAGGTCAACCAGATCGGCACGCTGACCGAGACGCTCGACGCGATCGCGATGGCCGAGGCGGCCAAGTACGCCTCGATCATCTCGCACCGCTCCGGCGAGACCGAGGACACGACCATCGCCGACCTGTCGGTGTCGACCGCGGCGACGCAGATCAAGACCGGTTCGCTGTGCCGCTCCGACCGCGTCGCCAAGTACAACCAGCTGCTGCGCATCGAGGAAGCGCTCGGCGCGGCCGCCCGCTACGCCGGCAAGGACGCGTTTCCGAACCTGCCAGGCTTCAAGGGCTGAGGCAGCGCGCGCGTGCTGCGCTACGTCGCGCTGATCCTGCTGATCCTGCTGATCGCGCTGCAGGTGCGCCTGTGGAGCGGTCAGGGCGGGCTGCACGACGTCTGGCGGCTGCGCGAGCGCGTCGAGGAGCAGAAGGCGGAGAACGCCAAGCTGAAGGCGCGCAACGACACGCTCGCCGCCGAGGTCGAGGACTTGAAGCACGGCGACGAGGCGATCGAGGAGCGCGCGCGCGCCGAGATCGGCCTGCTCAAGCCCGGCGAGACGTTCTACCAGGTCGTCGACCAGAACGCGGACAAGTCCAAGGAAAGCAAGGGCGATGAGCGGCGCTAGGCCGGCGCGGAAGTCTTCCGGCCGCGACGGCGACGAGACGCTGCGGGCTTTCCCCGGGCGGCTGTGGTGCGTGGTCCCGGCGGCCGGCCGCGGAACGCGTTTCGGCGCGCAGCGGCCCAAGCAGTACGTCGCCCTGGCCGGCAAGCCTCTGCTGCAATGGACGCTGGAGCGGCTGGCGGCCTGCGAGCGCATCGGCGGCCTGGTCGTCGCGCTGGCGGGCGACGACGCGCACTGGCCGGGCCTGCGCGAGCTGGCCGGCAAGCCGGTGCTGACCACGGTCGGTGCCGACGAGCGCAGCGGCTCGGTGCTGGCCGGCCTGCGCGCGCTGCCGGCCTCGGTCGGTGGCGACGACTACGTGCTCGTCCACGACGCCGCGCGCCCCTGCGTGCGCGGCGACGACATCGCGCGCCTGATCGACCGCGGTGTCGCGGCCGGCGGTGCGCTGCTGGCGGCACCGCTGCGCGACACGCTCAAGCGCGCCGATGCGCAGACGCGCGTCGCCGCCACCGAGTCGCGCGAGGCGCGCTGGCGCGCACTGACCCCGCAGCTGTTCCGCCGCGCCGAGCTGATGGATGCGCTGGAGCGCGCCGACCGCGACGGCGTGGCCGTCACGGACGAGGCGATGGCGATGGAACTCGCCGGCCACCGGCCTTTGCTGGTCGAGGGCGCGGAGAGCAACATCAAGGTGACCACGCCGGCGGATCTGGTGCTGGCGGAGTTTCTTTTGAGAGGGCTGAGGGCTGAGGGCTAAGAGGAGGGCTGAGGGCTGAGAGCAGAAGCGCTTGCGCGACGCCGATACGCTTGTGGTCGAGCGATCGAGCGAACATGCCGTCAATGCTCGCCCGTCGGTTCGCCCCGCGAGCTGCTACGCTTCTCAGCCCTCAGCCCTCAGCCCTCAGCCCTCAGCCCTCAGCCCTCAGCCCTCCTCTTAGCCCTCAGCCCTCAGCCCTCAGCCCTCCTCTTAGCCCTCAGCCCTCAGCCCTCACTCATGCGCATCGGCCAAGGCATCGACGTCCACGCATTCGGACCCGGCGATCACGTCGTGCTCGCCGGCGTGGCCGTGCCGCACGACCGCGGCCTGGTCGCGCACTCCGACGGCGACGTCGTGATCCACGCGCTGTGCGACGCGCTGCTCGGCGCGCTCGCGCTCGGCGACATCGGCATCCACTTCCCACCCAGCGATCCGCGCTGGAAGGGCGTCAGCAGCCGGCATTTCCTGCTGCACTGCGCGGCGCTGATGATCGATCGCGGCTACGCGCTCGCCAACGCCGACGTGACCATCGTCTGCGAGCGGCCGAAGATCGCGCCGCACGTCGAGGCGATGCGGCGCAATCTCGCCACCGATCTGGGCTGCGCGATCGGCGACGTCAGCGTGAAGGCGACCACCAGCGAGAAGCTCGGCTTCACCGGCCGCGGCGAGGGCATCGCCGCCTTCGCCGTGGTGCTGCTGCAGCGCAGCCGCGCGCCGCAGACGGTGGACGTGGACGATCCGGCGCTGCGCGAGCTGGTCAGCCGCGTCGAGCTGGATCCGCGATCCTGACGGAAGGGTTTCGATGGAACTGCCCCGCGCGCACGGCGCGCCGCCACTGACCGGCCGTCTGCGCGCCGAACCGGCCGACTTCGAAGTCGAGGAGGAGCGCGGCTTCGAGCCGAGCGGGCAGGGCGAGCACGCGTTCCTGATCATCGAGAAGACCGGCGCGAACACCGAATGGGTGGCGCGGCAGCTCGCCGCCGCCGCCGGCGTGGCGCCGGTCGCGGTCGGCTACGCCGGCCTCAAGGACCGCCACGCCGTGACGCGGCAAGCGTTCACCGTGCAGCTGTCCGGCCGCGCCGATCCGGACTGGTCGGCGCTGGCGATTCCCGGCGTGCAGGTGCTGTCGGCGGCGCGGCACGATCGCAAGCTCAAGCGCGGCGCGCACCGCGGCAACCGCTTCCGCATCCGGCTGCGCGACGTGCGCGGCGAACGCGCTGCCGCCGAAACGCAGCTCGAGGCGATCCGCGCGCGCGGCGTGCCGAACTATTTCGGCGAACAGCGTTTCGGCACGGACCGGCGCAATCTCGCGCTGGCCGAAGCCCTGTTCGCCGGGCGTCGCCTGCCGCGCGAGCAGCGCGGCTTCGCACTCTCGGCGGCGCGTTCGGAACTGTTCAATGCGGTGCTGGCCAGGCGCGTCTCGGACGACAGCTGGGACCGTGCGCTCGACGGCGAGGTATGGATGCTGGCCGGATCGAACGCGATCTTCGGGCCCGAGCCGTGGAACGAGGACCTTGCGCGTCGGCTGGCCGCGTTCGACATCGACCCGACCGGGCCGCTGTGGGGCGCGGGCGAACTGCGCAGCGCGGCTGCGGTGCGCGCGCTCGAACTGGCGGCGATCGAGCCGCTGGCGCCGCTGGCCCGCGGACTGGAGCGCGAGGATCTGGGGCAGCAGCGTCGCGCCCTGCGCCTGCGGCCGGGCGACCTGGCGTGGAGCTGGGAAGGCGAGGATCGCCTGGTGCTCGACTTCCGCCTGCCGGCCGGCGCGTTCGCCACCGTGGTGCTGCGCGAAGTCTTCGACGCCCCCGATCCGCAGGGCTGAGCGTCCTCTCCGGCCCGCGCAGGGAATCCTCACTGCCGTCAATCCGCACGAGCGGCAATCCAGGGCGCCTCGTAGGGGCGGCGCCGACAATGGATGCCCGCGTTCGCGGGCATGACGTCGCAAGGGGCATCCGCGATGCGTGACGTCGTGGAGTCGTCGTCGTTCGCGTGGGAGCGGGAGTCGACGCGGCTTCGTCGGTGCGATACCGCGGCGAGCCGCCCATTGCGGGCGGAGGCCTGCTTCGAGACTGACTTGAAAGAAGGCCGCGGCCCGCGCTGTGGCGGGCCGCGGCGCGGTTCTCAGCCGTGCACCGCGACGGCGGTCATGTCGTTGTGGTTGACCAGCGGGCGGCCGGACAGCTTGCGCAGTCCGACGTAGAACACCGGCGTCAGGAACAGGCCGAACAGGGTCACGCCGATCATGCCGGAGAACACCGTGATGCCGGTGATCGAGCGCACCTCGGCGCCGGCGCCGTGCGAGAACACCAGCGGCACGGTACCGGCGATGAAGGCGACCGAGGTCATCACGATCGGGCGCAGTCGCAGGCGGCACGCTTCCAGCGCGGCCTCGACGATGCCCTTGCCCTGGAACTCCAGCTCGCGTGCGAACTCGACGATCAGGATCGCGTTCTTGCAGGCCAGTCCCATCAGCACCACCAGTCCGACCTGGACGAAGGTGTTGTTGTCGCCGCCGAGCAGCTTCACGCCGGCCAGCGCCGACAGCATGCACATCGGCACGATCAGGATCACCGCCAGCGGCAGCGTCCAGCTCTCGTACAGCGCGGCGAGCACCAGGAAGGCGAGCAGGATGGCCAGCGGGAACACCACCAGCGCGGCCTTGCCCTGGGTGGCTTCCTGGTAGCTCAGGTCGGTCCACTCGAACGTCATGCCGTTGGGCAGCACCTGCTTGGCGATCTCGTTGATCTTGTCCATCGCCTGCGCCGACGACAGCATCGACGGTTCGGCTTCGCCGAGCAGGTCGGCCGCCGGATAGCCGTTGTAGCGCAGCACCGGATCGGGGCCGTAGGTCTGCTTGATCGTCACCATCGAGCCGATCGGCACCATCTCGCCGCGGTCGTTGCGCGTCTTCAGATTGGCGATGTCCTCGACGCTGTCGCGGAACGGACCGTCGGCCTGCGCGATCACCTGCCAGGTGCGTCCGAACAGGTTGAAGTCGTTGACGTAGGCCGAACCGAGATAGGTCTGCAAGGTGGCGAACAGCTCGGTCAGCGGCACGCCCTGCGCCTTCGCCTTGGCGCGATCGACCTCGGCGTCGTACTGCGGCATGTTGGCCTGGTAGGTGCTGATCGGGAAGCCCATGCCCGGCGTCTGCGCCACCGTGCCCTGGAACGCGGTCACCGCGTTCTGCAGCGCGCCGTAGCCGAGACTGGCGCGGTCCTCGATGAACAGCGAGTAGCCCGATCCGTTGCCCAGGCCGAGGATCGGCGGCGGCAGCAGGGCGAAAGTGAAGCCTTCCTGGATGCCGTGGATCTTCTGGTTGATCGAGTCGTTGATCTCCTTCGCCGTGCGATGGCGCTCGCCGAACGGCTTGAGCGGGAAGAACACCAGGCCGGTATTGGGCGTGTTGCTGAACTGCAGCGCGTTCAGGCCCGGGAACGCGCCCGAACTCTCGACGCCTTCCTCGGCCAGGCCGATCTTCACGACCTTGTTCAGCACCGCGTCGGTGCGCTCGATCGAGGAGCCTTCCGGCAGCTTCACGCCGGCCATCAGGTACATCTTGTCCTGGATCGGGATGAAGCCGCGCGGCACCAGCTGGAACATCAGGCCGGTGCCGACCAGCAGCAGGGCGTAGACCAGGAACACCGCGCCGCGGAACTTCAGCGTGCGCGAGACGGCGCCCTGGTACTTGTCCGAACTCGCCTTGAAGAAGCGGTTGAACGGGCGGAACACCCAGCCGAACATCCGGTCGATCAGGCGCGAGGGCAGGTCCTTGGGCGCGTCGTGCGACTTCAGCAGCTTCGCCGCCAGCGCCGGCGACAGGGTCAGCGAGTTGATCGCCGAGATCACCGTCGAGATCGCGATGGTCACCGCGAACTGCTTGTAGAACTGCCCGGTCACGCCGGTCAGGAACGCCATCGGCACGAACACCGCGCACAGCACCAGCGCGATCGCGATGATCGGTCCGGACACCTCGGTCATTGCCTGGTGCGCCGCCTGCAGCGGCGTGCGGCCTTCCTCGATGTTGCGCTCCACGTTCTCCACCACCACGATCGCGTCGTCGACGACGATGCCGATCGCCAGCACCAACCCGAACAGGGTCAGCGTGTTGATCGAGAAGCCGAGCACGTACAGCGCGGCGAACGTGCCGACGATCGACACCGGCACCGCGATCAGCGGAATGATCGAGGCGCGCCAGGTCTGCAGGAACAGGATCACCACCAGCACCACCAGCAGCACCGCCTCGAGCAGGGTGCTGACCACCGCCTTGATCGAATCGCGCACGAAGATCGTGGTGTCGTACGGCGCGCTGTACTCGATGCCTTCGGGGAAGCGCTTGGACAGCTCGGCCATCTTGTTCATGACCGCTTCCTGGATCGCCAGCGCATTCGCGCCGGGTGCCTGGAAGATGCCGATGCCGGCCGCGTTGTGGCCTTCCATCTGCGCGCGCAGCGTGTAGTCGCCGGCGCCCAGCTGCAGGCGCGCGACGTCGGCCAGGCGCACGATTTCGCCGTTGCCGCCGCTCTTGAGCACGATCTCGCCGAACTGTTCGGGCGTGCTGAGGCGGCCCTGCGCGTTGATCGGGATCAGGAAGTCGCTGCCGCCGGGAATCGGCTCGGCGCCGACCTGGCCGGCCGAGACCTGCACGTTCTGCTCGCGGATCGCGTTGAGCACGTCGCTGGCGGTGAGCCCGCGCGAGGCGATCTTGTCCGGATCGAGCCAGATGCGCATCGCGTAGTCGCCGCCGCCGAAGATCTGCGCGTCACCGACGCCCGGCAGCCGCGCCAGCTCGTCCTTGACGTTGAGCACGGCGTAGTTGCGCAGGTACAGGGTGTCGTACTTGCCGCTCTTGGACGACAGGAACACCACCATCAGGAAGGTCGGCGACTGCTTCTGCACGGTCACGCCCTGGCGCCGCACGTCCTCGGGCAGGCGCGCCTGCGCCTGGCTGACGCGGTTCTGCACGCGCACCGTCGAATCGTCCGGATCGGTACCGGGACGGAAGGTGACGGTGATCTGCAGCACGCCGTCGGAGCCGGCGATCGACTTCATGTACATCAGGTTCTCGACGCCGTTGATGGCGGCTTCGAGCGGCTGTGCCACGGTTTCGGCGATCACCTTCGGATTGGCGCCGGGGTAGACCGTGCGCACGATCACCGACGGCGGAACCACCTCGGGGTATTCGCTGATCGGCAGCAGCGGGATCGCGATCAGGCCGGCGGCGAAGATCACGATCGACAGCACCGCCGCGAAGATCGGGCGGTCGATGAAGAACTTGGAAAAATCCACGTGTCGGTCCCCTTATTTCGCCGCCACCGCCGGCGCCGCCGGCGGCGCGCCCATCGGCACCTCGGCCGGCTTCACCGGCGCGCCGGGGAAGAAGATCTTCTGCACCCCGGCGACGATGACCTTGTCGCCGGCGTCGAGGCCCGACTGCACCACGCGCAGGCCCTCGACCATGCCGCCGAGGGTGACGTCCTTGCGCATCGCCTTGTTCTCCGGGCCGAGCACGTAGACGTACTTGCGGTCCTGGTCGGTGAGCACGGCCTTGTCGTCGATCAGCATGGCCTTGAACTCGGCGCTGCCTTCCAGCTGCACGCGCGCGTACAGGCCCGGCGTGAACACGCGGTCGGCGTTCGGCACCACGGCGCGCGCATTGATCGTGCCGGTGGCCGGATCGACCTGGTTGTTGACGAAGTTGACCGTGCCGGCGTACGGGAAGCCGCTGTCGTTGGCCAGCCCCACGCGCACCGGATTGTCCGAGTTCGCGCGCTCGCCCTTGCGCGCCAGTTCGCTGTAGCGCAGGAAGGTCTGCTCGTCGGGCTGGAAGTAGACGTAGACCGGATCCTGCGAGACGACGCTGGTCAGTACGCTCTGGTCGGCCTGGACCAGGTTGCCGAGCGTCAGCAGCGCGCGCCCGACGCGGCCGGCGATCGGCGAGCGCACCTCGGTGTATTCGAGGTTGAGCTTGGCCGTGGCCAGCGCCGCGTCGGTGGCGCGCACCTCGGCGTTGGCCTGGCCGAGCGTCGCGCTGCGGGTGTCGTAGTCGTCGCGCGAGATCGCACCGGTCTTGATCAGCGACTGCGCGCGCTGGTCCTGCGCCTGGGCCAGCTTGGCCGAGGCGCGCGCGCGGTCGAGCTGGGCGGCGGCGTTGTCGAGCGCGGCCTTGTACGGCCGCTGGTCGATGACGAACAGCAGGTCGCCCTGCTTGACCTCGTCGCCCTCCTTGAACGCGATGCGCTGGATGTAGCCGCCGACGCGTGCGCGCACGTCGACCGAATCGGTCGCCGCGACGCGGCCGGTGAAGGCGTCCCATTGCCGGACCGGCTTGGAGACGACGGCGGCGACGCTGACGTCGGGCGGTGGCGGCATGCCGGCGTGCGGCGCGGCCGCGTTCTTGTTGCAGGCGGCGAGCACGGCCAGCAGGCCGAGCGCGAGCGCGGATTTCAGGGGTAGGACGAGATGGCGCGTAGGCATTGCGAGTGTCCCTGATGATGAATGGTGGAATCGGCAGCGCAACCCCGGATGCCGTCGGACGGCACCGTTGGCGTCGTCGGCGGCAGCAGCGACGAAGCCGGGGCGAGGCGGGGCGCGCATGGTCGGGGAAGCCTGCTGCCAACGTCGTGGCAGGAGCTTCGCCCGGACCATGCGAGCAGCCGGATGCGCATCGCATTGCCTCGTTGGGGCCGGGCAAACCGATATCAACGGATATCCTGAAAAATAATTTAGATCGCCCGTCTGCGGACGCGGCGCAGAGGCGTCGCGACGATCAGGTGCGCAGCGCCTGCAGAAGCACGATCACCGCGCCGGTGCCGCCCTGCGCCGGACGTGCCGACGTGAAGGCGAGCACATCGGCGCGACGGCGCAGCAGGGTGTCGGTCAGCTGCTTGAGCACCGGACCGTGCGCCTTGGAGCGCAGTCCCTTGCCGTGCACGATGCGCACGCAGAGCCGGTCCTCGCGGCGGCTCTCGTCGAGGAACTGGCGGATCGCCTCGCGCGCGACCGCGCTGGTCATGTCGTGCAGGTCGATCTCGGCGCGCACGCTGAACTGGCCGCGGCGCAGGCGTTGCAGCAGGCGCTGCTGCTGTCCCGTCTTGAGGTAGGCGATCTCGTCGCCGCCTTCGATGCTCGCGTCGAGCGGCGGTGCGAGCAGCTCGCCGATGACGCGGGCCTCGTCCAGCTGCGCCTGGGTCGGCTCCGGCGCCGGCCGCGGCGCGCTCGGCTCGGCCGCGGACGATGGCTTGAGCGGGCGCACCGGCCCGATCGCCTCGCGGAATAGCGCGGCGTCGTCCGCCGCGGACGGCTCGTCCGGATCGGGGGCGGGACGGAAGCGCGACTTCATCGGCCAAGCATAGCCGGCACGGCGTGCGACTGAACATGGCGTTAAATCCGGTCCGCGGGCTCAGCCGTGGTTCGGTTTTCGCCGCCGACGATGCCGGCCGCATCGGCACGCTCCGATGCGACGCGAAGATCCCGCTGCAAGGAGGAAGACATGAAGATCCATCTGATGGGTGCCACGGTCCTGCTGATCGCCGGCATCGGTACGGCCTCGGCGCAGACCGTTCCGCGCGACAAGCCCGATGCGCACGCCGTGGACGCGGCGAAAGTGGTCACGGTGGAACAGTGGAGCAAGCGGCGCGGCGCGAAGGTGATCTGGGGCAGCGATCCGCAGCGCCTGCCGAAGACCTCGGCGGTGCAGACCTCGTCCCGTGTCGACGCCGACCAGGTCGGCACTGTCGAACAGCAGGCGCGCGAACGCGGCCATCGCGAGATGTGGTTCAAGTATCCGCAGCAGCGCAACGGCGTGGTGGCGTCGAACTCGCGCACGGCCGCAGCTTCTGCGACGAAGAAGGCCGTGGTGCACAAGCCGGCCGCGACGGACGCCGCGCAGCAGCCGTAGTCCGCATGCGGGCCCCGGCACGGCGCGTCCTTCGTCGCGCCGTGCCGGACCGGCGACCAGGCGCCGCCGCACCGGGGCCGGAGCAGGCGGCGGCGCGAATCCGCTATCATCCGTGTTTCGCGGACGAAGTTCGGCGGCTGCGTCCCCGCGACGCGGCCGCGTTCCGTTCGCATCCCGCAACGGCGCGGCGGTCCGTCCGCACGCGCCTGCGTTCGCGGGAGTCCCGACGAATCTGCACGGATGGAGAGCATGCGAGTCCTGGTCAGCAACGATGACGGCGTCGACGCACCGGGCATCCGCGTGCTGCACGAGCGGCTCGCCGCGGTCGGCGAAGTCACCGTCGTCGCGCCGGACCGCGACCGTTCCGGCGCCAGCAACTCGCTGACCCTGGACCAGCCGATCCGCGTGGTCCGTCTCGACGAGGATCGCTGGCGCGTCGCCGGCACGCCGACCGACTGCGTGCATCTGGCGCTGTCGGGGCTGCTCGATCACGAACCGGACATCGTCGTTTCCGGAATCAACAACGCCGCCAACCTCGGCGACGACGTGATCTACTCCGGCACCGTCTCCGCGGCGATGGAAGGGCGCTTCCTCGGCCTGCCGGCGATCGCGGTGTCGCTGGTCTCGCGCGACCACGAAGGCGTTCACTACGACAGCGCCGCCGAAGCGGTGCTGCTGCTGATGCGCCGCCTGCTGGTCGATCCGCTGCCGGCCGACACGATCCTCAACGTCAACGTGCCGGACCGCCCGTGGAGCGAGATCCGCGGCCTGGCCGTGACGCGCCTGGGACGGCGCCACCGCTCGGCGCCGTGCATCGCGCAGACCGATCCGCGCGGACGGCCGATCTATTGGATCGGCCCACCGGGCGAGGCCGCCGACGACGGCCCCGGCACCGATTTCAACGCGGTGCGCGACGGCTACGTGTCGATCACGCCGATCCACGTCGACCTCACGCGCTTCCAGGCGCTGGAGAAGGTCAGCGGCTGGGTCGCCGCGCTGCAGCCGAAGTTCGATGCGGCCTGAGTCCTGCCGCCGGGGCCGCCGCGCATGAGCCTGTTCTCGCGGCGCGACTCGTCGGCACGCGGGCTGGGCATGACCTCGCAGCGCGCGCGCGACCGCCTGGTCGAGCGGCTGGTCGCCGAAGGCATCCGCGATCGCCGCGTGCTCGACGTGATGCGCCAGCTGCCGCGGCACCTGTTCATCGACGAGGCGCTCGCCTCGCGCGCCTACGAGGACACCGCGTTGCCGATCGGGCAGGGCCAGACGATCTCGCAGCCGTTCATCGTCGCGCGCATGACCGAAGCGCTGATCCAGCCGAAGCTGCCGCGGCGCGTGCTCGAGATCGGCACCGGCTCCGGCTATCAGTGCGCGGTGCTCGCGCAGCTGGTGGAGCAGGTGTACACGGTCGAGCGCATCGACGAGCTGCTGCGCAACGCGCGGCGCCTGTTCCGCAAGATCGGCATCGCCAACGTGCGCTCGCGTCACGCCGACGGCCGTCTCGGCTGGCCGGAGGAAGCGCCGTTCGACGCGATCATCCTGACCGCGGCCGGCGTGCAGCTGGAGGAATCGCTGCTCGACCAGCTCGCTCCGGACGGCTGCCTGATCGCACCGGTCGGCCCGGCCGGGCGGCAGCAGCTGGTGCGCGTGCGCGCCGACGCCGAGGGCTGGGTGCGCGAATCACTCGGGGCGGTCAGTTTCGTCCCGCTGCTCGGAGGAACCGGATGAATCGTCGAAAGGAAGGGTCGCGATGAAGTTGTTCCGACCGATGTACGAAGCCGCGCTGCGCTGGGCGGCACATCCGAAGGCTGAGCCGTACCTGGGCGGGCTCAGCTTCGTCGAGGCGATCATCTTCCCGATCGCGCCGGAGATCATGCTGGCGCCGATGGTGCTGGCCAAGCCCGAGCGCTGGTTCCGCTACGCCACCATCAGCGTGGTCTGCTCGCTGCTCGGCGCGCTGGTCGGCTATGCGCTCGGCCACTACGCCTTCGCCGCGCTGCGCCCGCTGTTCGACGATCTGGGCTGGCTGCCGCGCATCGACGCGCTGGTGCTGCAGCTCAAGCAGGACGTCGCCCAGCATCCGTGGACCGCGTTCTGGACCCTCGTGGTGGCCGGCTTCATGCCGGTGCCGTTGAAGATTTTCACCTGGGCCTCGGGCATCGTCGGGGTACCCTTGATCGCCTTCGTCGCCAGCATGTTCGTCGGCCGCGGCAAGCGCGTGTACCTGCTGGCCGGCATGATCCGGCTCGGCGGCCAGCGCGCCGAAGCGGCGCTGCACCGCTGGATCGAATGGATCGGCTGGATCGCGGTGGCGCTGGTCGTGCTGGTGGTTATCTACTTCAAGTTTCTTCGGTAAGGTACTGTGATGAAAAGCGGTTTCTCGATCCGGCATGCGCTTTGGACGGTCGCGCTGGCGTTCCTTGCCGGCTGCGCCTCGAACGGGCCTGCGCCGGTGGAGGATCGCAGCCTGGGCGGCTCGCGCGTGGTCTCGCGGCCGGAAACCCGGCCCGCCGCGCAGCCGCCCGGCGGCACCTACAAGGTGCAGCGCGGCGACACGCTCTACAGCATCGCGTTCCGCCACGGCACCGACTATCGCGAGCTGGCCGGCTGGAACGGCATCTCGGCGCCGTACACGATCTACGTCGGGCAGGAACTGCGCCTGGCACCGAAGTCGGGTGCCAGGGCCGCGCCGCCGCCGGGCCGTTCGCCGTCGACGCCGGTCATCGCCACGGTGACGCCGGCTTCCGGCAAGCCTTCCGTGCCGGCTCCGGCGCCGTTCGAGGACGTCACGTCCTCCGCTTCGACGGCCGCGCCGCCGCCGGCCGCGGCGACTGCGCCGGCGGCATCGGCGCCGGCTGCTACAGCCACTGCCGCGCCGCCGCCGGTGGCACCGCCGCCGAAGCCGGTCGAGGTGCAGTCGGCGCCGCCGACCGCGACCAACGTTTCCGGTGACGTCGCCTGGCGCTGGCCGGCCGACGGCCAGGTCGTCGCGACGTTCGTCGCCGGCGACCAGACCCGGCAGGGCGTCGACATCGCCGGCAAGTCCGGCGATCCGGTACGCGCGGCCGCCGACGGCAGCGTGGTCTACAGCGGCAACGGCCTGATCGGCTACGGCGAACTGATCATCGTCAAGCACAGCCCCGGCTTCCTTTCCGCCTACGGCTACAACCGCAAGCGGCTGGTGAAGGAGGGCGACGCGGTCAAGTCCGGCCAGGTCATCGCCGAGATGGGCTCGAGCAGCGCCAGCCGCGACTCGCTGCACTTCGAGATCCGCAAGAACGGCAAGCCGGCCAATCCGCTCGATTATCTGCCGCGGCGTTGACGCGCTAAGCTCGGCGAGTGAGCGTAGGTCCACATTCCCGCGACGACGGCCCGGATCCGCGCGATTCCGCGCTCGAAGGCCTGCTCGACCTGATCGATGCGGTCGAGCCGCAGGACGAGGAGGCGCGCAGCTCCACCGGCGCCTACCTCGCCGAGATCGGCCTGATCCCGCTGCTCGACGCCGAGGACGAATGGGCGCTGGCCGCGCGCGTGCAGACCGGCGACGCCGAGGCGCGGCGCCGCATGATCGAGGCGAACCTGCGCCTGGTCGTCACCGTCGCGCGCGCCTACGTCGGCCGCGGCGTGCTGCTGATGGACCTCATCGCCGAAGGCAATCTCGGCCTGATCCGCGCCGTCGAGAAATTCGATCCGGCGCGGCGCCTGCGTTTCTCGACCTATGCGGTGTGGTGGATCCGCGACGCGGTGCAGTCGGCGGTGATGAACCAGGGTCGCACCGTGCGCGTGCCGGTGCACGTGCTGCGCGAGCTGGCGCAGATCCTGCGCGAGGAACGCGAGCTGGCCTCGCGCCTGGGTGCGCCACCGAGCCTGGAGCAGGTCGCCGCCGCGGTCGGCAAGAGCGTGCAGGACGTGGCCGAGCTGTTCCGCATCAACGAGCGCGTCGGTTCGCTCGACGCCGCGCTGGAAGCCGGCGAACGCGCGCTGATCGGACAGATCCAGGAAGCCGAGGAATCGCCCAGCCCGAACGCGATCAGTGGCGACCGCCTCGCCACTGCGCTGGCGCAACTCGGCGAGCGGCAGCGCACCGTGCTGCAGCGCCGCTTCGGCCTGGACGGCACGCCGGTGCAGTCGCTGGCCGAGATCGGCCGCGACCTGGGCATCTCGCGCGAACGCGCGCGGCAGATCCATGCCGAGGCGTTGAAGAAACTCAGCGCCTTGCTGCGCGAGGCGGATGGGGCGAGGGAGGGGTAGCCTGTCGCGGACGCGTGGCGGGGAATCGGCCCTGGATTCGGCGGCGTACCCAGGGCGTGGCCGCATGGCCTCGCAGTCGGGGCAAACGGATCGCGTGACCGCGACTGGGCATTTGCACGGAAATTGTCCAGGGGTTCTTTCTTCCGGTGCATGCACTGGATGTGCTCGACTAGGCAGCTGTGTCAGAAAATGCGGTTCGGCAGCAGCGAAACCGGCTAGCGGAGCGGCCGGGCGCTGCGGCGATGAAACCGTCGGCAAGTACATGCGCGCTTCGCTTCGTTGCTCGTGGCGCGTCACCATTCATTCGTGGGGTCCTATGAAAAGCAGGTCGGCATCGCGCACCGCGCGCGGATTGGGCAAGTCGTTGCTGGTCGTTCCCATTGCGCTCGCGCTGGGAACATTCGCGTCGGGCGCCGCGGCGGCGGATTTCGCGGGCGTCGATGCGCTGCACGCATCGCATGCGCCGGCGAGCGATCTGCCGGCGGGGTATCGCGCGACGGTGCAGGCGAACCTGGGCATTCCGGAATTCCTCAAGGCCGGGCGATCGGTGCCGAATCTGGCCGGCTCGATGCTGCTGGTTTCCGATCCGGCGCCGATCGCGCGCAGCTATCTGAAGTCGCTGGCCCCGCTCTACCGCATCAGCGCCGCGGAAATCGACGCGTTGGACGTGTTCGACAGCCAGCGTTTGCGCAACGGCGCGGCGATCGTGCGCCTGGAGAACCGCGTCGACGGCGTCCAGGTCTTCCGCGACGGTTTCAACGTGCTGATCCGCGCCGACGGCTCGCTCGATACGGTCAGCGGCTACGCCTCGGGCGCGAACGGCGACGCGGCCGCGCGACGCTTCGTGCGCAGCGCCGAGCAGTCGATCGCGAGCGCGCTGCGGCAGGACTTCAACTTCGTGTCGTCGTCCGCCGCCGCGTCGTTCACGCTCACCGGCGAGAGCGGCGACTACGCGTCGTACGCAACCGGCCTGACCGGCGCGAATGGCGAGACGCTGCTGCAGGCCGCGCGCGTCAAGCCGGTCTACTTCCGCACCGCCGACGGGCTGACGGCGGCCCACTACGTGGAATTGAACGTCGGTTCGGCAGACGGCGACCGCTACTACTCCTACGTCATCTCCGCGCAGGACGGCACGATCCTGTTCCGCAACAACCTGACCGCCGACCTGTCGCCCTTCAGCTACCGCGTGTGGGCGGACACGACGGCGCCGTTCGTGCCGTACGCAGGCCCGCAGGGCCGCAACGGCACGCCGCATCCGACCGGCCAGCCGGACGGCTACCAGGCGCCGTTGACGCCGCCCAACCTGGTCACGCTGGTCAATGCGATCACCGATTCCGCGTCGGTGGCCGCCAACGATCCCTGGCTCGCCGACGCGGCCACCGAGACGGTCGGCAACAACGTCAACGCCTATGCCAACCTCACCGGCGGCGATGCGCTGAACGCGCCGGGCGACTACCGCGCCGACGTCACCAGCGAACGCACCTTCGATCGCGTCTACGACACCACCAAGGATCCGCAGGTCGACTCCGACCAGATCAAGGCGTCGGTGACGCAGCTGTTCTACATGAACAATTTCCTGCACGACTGGTACTACGACGCCGGCTTCGACGAGCCGGCACGCAATGCGCAGACCAGCAACTACGGCCGCGGCGGCAGCCAGAACGACGAGATTCAGGCGCAGGCGCAGGACGTCAGCGGCACCGACAACGCGAACATGTACACGCCGTCCGACGGCGGCAAGCCACGCATGCGCATGTACGTCTTCAACGGCGCCGGCGGAGCGCGCATCACCTATTCGGACGGCTTCAGCGGCGAGGTCGAGCCGGGTACGGGCGCGTTCGGACTCACCAACTTCGATCTCACCAACACCATCGTGCGGCCCGATCCGCTGGACGCCTGCGCGGTGCTGACCAATGCGGCCGCCGTGGCCGGGAAGATCGTGCTGGTCGATCGCGGTAATTGCGATTTCAACGCCAAGGCCAAGACGGCGGAAACTGCCGGTGCGGCCGCCGTGATCATCGCCAACGTCGCCACCAGCAACAACCCGGGCGATGCGCCGGGCATGGCGGCGAGCACTCCGCCGATCCCGGTCGCCATCGGCACCCTCAGCCTCAATCTCGCCGATGGCGACGCCCTGCGCACGGCGGTCGGCGCCGGTACGGTCACGGCGCACATGGAACGCGCATCCGGCATCCGTCGCGACGGCACCATCGACGACGGAATCATCGCGCACGAATGGGGCCACTACATCAGCAATCGCCTGGTCGGCGACGCGAACGGTCTGAGCACCAACCAGGCCGGCGGCATGGGCGAAGGGTTCGGCGACTTCCACGCCATGCTGCTGCTCGTGCGCGCCGAGGACGCCGCATTGCCGGCGACGCCGGACTTCACCGGCGTCTACGCCAATGGCGCCTATACCGCGTCGACCTTCGTGACGCTGCCGGGCCAGATCAACAATGGCTATTACGAAGGCATCCGC
Source organism: Dokdonella ginsengisoli (assembly GCF_042652785.1). NCBI lineage: Bacteria > Pseudomonadati > Pseudomonadota > Gammaproteobacteria > Lysobacterales > Rhodanobacteraceae > Dokdonella > Dokdonella ginsengisoli. Next base: position 363,638 of record NZ_JBHSHD010000010.1, read on the forward strand.
CGCTATCCGTATTCGATCGACATGTCGAAGAATCCGCTGACCTACCGCCACATCGTGGACGGCGTCGCGTTGCCGACCACGCCACCTCCGGCGTTCGGCGCCTCCGGTGGCTCGAACAGCGAAGCGCACGCGACCGGCGAGGTCTGGGCCAGCATGTTGTGGGAGTGCTACGCCTCGCTGCTGCGCGACAGCGATCGCCTGAGCTTCCTCGAGGCACAGGACCGCATGAAGCGCTACCTGGTGGCGGGCTACAAGCTGATGCCCAACGCGCCGACCTTCGTCACCGCGCGCGACGCGATTCTCAGCGCGATCCAGTCGCAGAGCGAGGAGGACTACGCGCTCTGCGGGGCGGGATTCGCCAAGCGCGGCCTCGGCGCCGGCGCGATCGCCGGCAGTCCGGACGACAACTCCGGTGCGGTCGAAAGCTTCGCCGTCTTCAACGACCAGATCTTCGCGAACGGATTCGACGGCGACTGATAAGGGTGGGACGACGCGACGCCGTGCGGGACTTCTCCCGACGCGTCGCGATCGCCGGCGCTTCGGTGGAGATCGCAGCTGCCGGGGCGCCGTCCCGACTTGCCCTCTGGTGCGAAATGAAATCGCCGGCATGACGCCGGCGATTTCATTTCGACCGCCCGCATTCCAGCGGATGCGGTCCATCCGGCGCGGCGTCTGCGCGCTGTCCTCGATGGGTCCGCGCGAATCGCTCTCCGCCCGTCACCCCGCACGATCGGCCGTGCCTCGGGGCGTACCATCGCGCGAGGGCTCGCGACGGGACGAGCCCAGCGTGCGCTCGATCGCTGCGACGAAGTCCGCGTCGACCTCGCCGAGCTTGCTGCTGCGCGCGACGATGCGACCTTGCGCGTCGAGCAGGACCAGCACGCTGGAGTGGCTGAACTCGTGGTTCTCGAGCTGCTTGTACTGGATGCCGAGCACGGCGGCGAGGCGGCGCACGTCCGGTTTCGCCGTGCGCGCCAGTCTCCAGCGCGGGACGTCGACGCCGTGCTGCTCGGCGGTGCGCTTCAGGGCGGCCGACGTGTCCCGCTCCGGATCGATGCTGACCAGCAGCACGTCGAGCCGCGCACGATCGACCTCGGGCAGTTCGCGTTCGGTCTTCTTCAGCGTGTCGATGATCAGCGGGCAGACGAACTGGCAGGAGGTATAGAACATGCTGACCAGGCGTGGCCCGTCGCGGCCGTCGGCGAAACGCAGCGGCTTGCCGTCCTGGTCGGTCAGCGGCACGGCCAGGTGATAGACCGAATCGCTGGGGAGATTCGTCGTCGTGGCGGGTTCGGTTTCGAGCGCGCTCGCCGACGGCGGCCACGATGCGGCGAGGAAGACGGCGAGCAGCAAGGAGGCGAGTGCGAACAAGGGTTTCATGGCGAGGATTCCTTCGCGTCGCGCGCGCAGCGGAAACCGAGATTGCGCGTGGTGTCGGCCGCCTGCAGCGAGGACAGCATGGCGATGCGCATCAGCAGGGCGTAGTTGTCGCGGTCGCGCAGGCTCATCGCGGCGGCGCCGCAGAATTTCAGCCGGTCCGGATCGTTCTGGTCGCGGCTGTCGGCGCTGACCATCATCGCCGCGTAGTCGTCGACCCATTCCCACACCAGACCGTGCAGGTCGCGCACGCCGAACAGGTTCGGTTCGCCGCCGATCGTGCCGGGCGCGCCGGTCGAAGGCTTTGCGTACCAGTCGAGCAGCTTGCGCCGCCACGCGGCATCGTCGCGCGCGTCGGCGACGGTGCCGCTGGCCGCGGCGGCGCGTTCCCACTCGATCCAGCTCGGCAGCCGTGCGCCTTCGGCTTCGCAATACGCCTGCGCGGCGAACCAGCTGACCCGCGTCACCGGCTGCGCGGGCAGGGCGTCGGCGCCGAGCGCGTCGGGCGCCTGCCACTGCGAGAGGTACTGGCCGTCTGCGAAGACCGACGGTACGCGGTCGCGTTGCCACTGCGGATGGCGTTCGACGAAGGCGAGGAACTCGGCATTGGTGACCGGCTCGCTGCGCAATGCGTAGGCGGCGATCGAATCCGGCTTCGCGTCCGGGCTGTTCTCGATCACGCTGACGAACGAGGTCGCCGGAATGTCGACGTAGACCGGTGCCGGATTCGCCGCTGCTGCGACAACGGGAAGGGCGAGGGCGATCGTCGCGGGCAGACGGCGCCGGCGAGGGTGCCGTTCGCCGTCGATGACTTCGGCGCGCGCCATCGTCTTCAATGCTCGGCCTGTTTCGCGTTGGGATTCTCGGCGCGCGCGGCCGCCGCTTCGTCCTTCGTAGCGAGCCCGCCCGGATTGCCCCAGCTGTTCAGCACGAAGGTCGCGATGTTGGCGACTTCGTCGTCGGTGAGCTGGTTCATCGGCGGCATCACCGAGTTGTAGTCGGTGCCGTTGACCGTGACCTTGCCGCTGAGGCCGTGCAGTATCGTCTTGACGATGCGCCTGGGATCCTGCGCGATGTAATCGGACCCGGCCAGCGGCGGGAACACGCCTTTCAGGCCCTCGCCGTTGGCCTGGTGGCAGACCGAGCAGGTGCCGGTGAACAGCTGCTTGCCGGCGGCGATCTGTTCGTCCCGGGTCAGCGTGCCGGCGGCGTGCGCCTTCGCCGCCGTGCTGACCGCCTTGAGATTGGGTTCGGCGCGATCGCCCAGATAGACCGAATCGACCTCCTTGCCGGAGTAGATCGCCTTGTTCTCGGCGCCGTCGACCTTGAGGATCGCCAGCGCGCCCTTGTTGAAGGCGCGGAAGATCGAGTGGTCGACCATCACGTAGCTGCCGGGCACTTCCAGGTGGAACTCGACGATCGCCGCGCCGCCGGCGGGAATCAGCGTGGTCTGCACGTTCTCCTGCGGATGCGTGCCGCCTTCGGGCTGCACGCGGTCGAAGATCTCGCCGATGACGTGAAAGCTCGAGACGAGGTTCGGGCCGCCGTTGCCGACGAACAGGCGCACCGTCTCGCCGGTCTTCGCCGGCAGCGACCTGTCGCCGGTGAGCGCGCCCTCCGCGCCGTTGAACAGCACGTAGGTCGGGTTCTCGTCGATGGCCTTCTCCATGTCGAACGGCTGCAGGCCCTTCTCGCGGTACTTGCCGGTCGTGTAGAAGTCGCCCTGCATCACGTAGTACTCGTGGTCGACCTTCGGCAGGCCTTCCGGCGGCTCGACCAGGATCAGGCCGTACATGCCGTTGGCGACGTGCATGCCGACCGGCGCGGTCGCGCAGTGGTAGACGTAGATGCCCTGGTTCAGCGCCTTGAACGTGAACTGCGATTCGTGTCCGGGTGCGGTGAAGCTCGACGCCGCGCCGCCGCCGGGTCCGGTCACGCCGTGCAGGTCGATGTTGTGCGGCATCTTGCTGTCCGGCGCGTTCTTCAGATGGAACTCGACCGTATCGCCCTGGCGCACGCGGATGAAGCTGCCCGGCACGGTGCCGCCGAAGGTCCAGAACGTGTAGGTCACGCCTTCGGAGATCGGCATTTCCTTCTCGACGACTTCGAGCTCGACCACGACCTTGGCCGGATGATCGCGGCCGACCGGCGGCGGCACGTGCGGCGGGCTGGTCAGCACGGCGTGGATCGGCTCGCCCTGCGGCGGTCCGAAGTCGCCGCGGGCGGAACCGCCGGTCGTCGGCGCATCAGCGGCGACGGTGTCGGACGCGCCGCCGGTGCAGCCGGCCAGGCCGGCGGCGACGACGACCGCGAGTGCAAGCGACAGACGATTCATGCGTTCCCCCATGTCCCGATGACGTTCGCAGTTTCCGACGAGGCGCGGGACGCCGCCCTGACGCAGGTCAAGGCGGCCCGATACGTGACGGGGCGGTGGAATTTCCGCAGCGAAGCCGGGGAGCCGCGGCGACGTTTCAGCCGGCGTTGCCGTCCACGCGCGGCGTCAGCCAGATCCACAGCGAACGCCCCACCCAGGGCGCGAACGCGAGCAGCCATCCGGACGCTGCAATGAGCAGCCATCGCGGCGCATCGGACGACAGCTCGGCGCCGATCCGCACCAGCGCGACGACCTGCAGCAGGGCGAACGTCGTCCACGCCACGGCGCCCATCTCCAGCGGCCGGCCGGAATGGCCTTGCGTCACGCGCGTGACCATCGCCACCAGCATCGAGCCGAAGAAACCGACGGTCAGCGCGTGCACCGGCGCGCGGCCGAGCAGGAAGCCGTGATCGAGGAAGGCGAGCAGGCTCTGCGTCGTGTACAGCGCGAAGGCGACCGGCAGCCAGGCGAACGAGAGATGCAGCGCCGCGAGTAACCCCGGCCGTCGGCACTTCCACGGCTGCCAGCCGATCGCATGAATCGCGAACACGATCGCCAGCGGCGCGTCGACGATCCACAGCCGGTCCTGCCGGTGCGTCAGGTCCAGCGTCAGATGCGCGAGCAGCAGCGCCCAGACGAGGGGCAGGCTCCAGGCCGGCTTGAACACACGATAGCGCGCACCGGCCACGTTCGCGCTGAAGAACGGCACCATGCGGTGGCAGACCGTGAAGTAGACCGGCAGCAGCAGGCCGAAAGTGCCGAGCTTGATCGCGACGAAGGCGAACTGCCACGGCGCGCCGAGTGCGAACGCGCCGAAGGCGGTCAGGCCGCAGGCGCCGAGCACGAGCGCGACGAAGCACGACAGCGCGTGGCGGTCGCGCGCCTCGTTGCCGGCGAGCACGCGGCCGAGCGCGACCAGCGCGGCGATCCAGCCGGCGAGCATCGCGGCGAGGCCGGCCAGCAGCAACGGCCGCAGGCCGAGCAGCCCGACCTGCGCGAGCAGGTAGCCGCCGAAGAGTCCGGCAAAGACCGGAACGTAGTGCCGGCGCCCGAGCGGCGTCTGGCCCGTCCAGCGTGGGAACACGGTCAGCAGGAAGCCGAACATGAAGCACGGCAGCATGCCGTACTGGGTGAAGACTGCGTGCGCCCACCCGGCCGGCACCGGCGCGGTGGGAAAGGAGAAGCCGAAGTAGCCGGCGCACAGGAAGCCGGTCCACCACAGCATCGACGCGATCACCGCCGTCGCGCCGGCAAGGAACATCAGCCGATGCGGCGCAGCGGCGAGCACGCGCGCGATTTCGGCCGGCGCCGCTCGCCGACCCCGCAGGCGCGCCGGGCGAGCGGCCTTCGCGGCGTGCGCGGCGCCGAGGGGCGTGCGTCCGGCATCGTCCTGCCTGTTCATGCGGCGAATGTGCAGCGGCGGCGGGGATTCCGCCTTGATCCCGGTCAGGCCGATGCCGCGCGCCGGTGCGGTCTCGAACGCGATCGCAGGCGACCGAAGCGGATATGCTCGCGCGCAGGATTTCGCTTCGCCGCTCCGGGGAACTCGCTCGATGATCGTCCTGCGCCGTCTGTCCGTCCTGCTCGCCACCGCGCTGCTCGCCGCACCCGCAGCGGCCGCCGACCTGTTCGTCGATCACGTCGACGGCTACACGCTCGACGGCGCCGGCACGCTGAAACGCTTCGAGGCGATGCTGGTGGAAAAGGGCAAGGTCGTGGCGACCGGCTCGCACGCCGAACTCGCCGCGCGCGCCGGCGGGGCGAAGGTCGTCGACGGCGGCGGGCGCACCCTGCTGCCGGGCCTGATCGACGCGCACGCGCACGTGATGGGCCTGGGCGTGGCGCTGCGCCAGGCCGACCTGATGCCGACGAAGTCGCTCGCCGAGGCGCTGGCGGTGGTGAAGTCCTACGCCGCCGCGCACCCGCAGATGCCATGGGTGCAGGGCCGCGGCTGGAACCAAGCGGTGTGGAAGCTCGGCCGCTTCCCGACCGCGCGGGAACTCGACACCGCCGTCGCCGACCGGCCGGTCTGGCTCGAGCGCGTCGACGGCCACGCCGGCTGGGCCAACGGCGCTGCGTTGAAGCTGGCCGGCATCGACAAGGACACGAAGGACCCGCCCGGCGGCCGCATCGAGCGCGATGCCGACGGGAGGCCCAGCGGCGTGCTGGTCGACGGCGCGATGGATCTGGTCGCGCGCAGGATTCCGCCGATGGACGCGCGCGAAGCGGAGAAGTCGCTCGACGCGGCGCTCGCGGAAATGGCGCGGGTCGGCCTCACCGGCGTGCACGACGCTGGCGTCGACGCCGACACCGTCGCGCTGTACCGGCGCTACGCCGACGCCGGCCGGCTCAGCGCGCGCATCTACGCGATGATCGGCGGCACCGGCGCCGACTTCGACCGCCTTGCCGCGAACGGCCCCGTCGTCGGCTACGGTGGCGGCTTCCTCGACGTGCGCGCGGTCAAGCTGTACGCGGACGGCGCGCTCGGCAGCCGCGGCGCCGCGTTGCTCGCACCGTACTCCGATCATCCCGGCGACAAGGGATTGCTGTTCCATTCGCCCGACGAGCTGACTGCGATGATCGGCAAGGCGATCGGCAAGGGCTACCAGCTCGGCGTGCACGCGATCGGCGACGCGGCCAACCGCGAGGTGCTCGACAGCTTCGCCGCGGTCTACCGCGAGCGCGGCGGAAAGGAGCTGCGCAACCGCATCGAGCACGCCCAGGTCGTGGCGGTGGACGACATCGCGCGCTTCCGCACGCTCGGCCTGATCGCCTCGATGCAGCCGACGCACGCGACCTCGGACATGAACATGGCCGAGGACCGGCTCGGCAAGGCGCGCATGGAGGGCGCCTACGCCTGGCGCACGTTCCTCAAGCAGGGCACGGTGATTGCGGCGGGCTCGGATTTTCCGGTCGAGTCGCCCAATCCGTTCTACGGCCTGTATTCGGCGGTCACGCGGCAGGATCACGACGGCCGTCCGCCCGGCGGCTGGTATCGGCAGCAGGACATGACCCTGCCCGAAGCGCTGCGCGCATTCACGCTGGATGCGGCGTACGCGGCGCACGCGGAAAAGACGCTCGGCACGCTCGAACCCGGCAAGTGGGCCGACTTCATCCTGATCGACCGCGACGTCTTCGCCGGCAAGCCGGCGCGCCTGTGGTCGACGGTGGTGCTGGAAACCTGGGTCGGCGGCCGCCGCGTGTACGCGCGCGAGGGCGGCTGAGCCTTCAGCGCTGCAGGATCGGGCGCGCCAGCTCGAACAGTTGCGCCGGCCGGGCGATCGTCACGTGGCGTGCGTCGACGCGGATCAGGCCCTGGTCCTGGAAGCGGCGCAGCACGCGGCTGACCGTTTCGGCGGCCAGGCGCAGGTAGTTGGCGACGTCGCCGCGCGACATCGCCAGGCGCAGCGTGTCGGCGGGATGGCCGCGTTCCGCGCAGCGCCGGCTGAAGCCGATCAGGAACGCGGCGAGGCGCTCGTCGGCGGAGTAGTCGCCGGCGAGCAGGGCGGCACTGCCGATGTCGCGGCTGAGACGGCGGAACAGCTCGCGCTGGATCGCCGGCACGCGCGCGGCCAGCGTGGCGAGCGCCGGAAACGAGAAGCGGCAGACCTCGACCTCGTCCAGCGCCACCGCGTCGCATGGATACACCTCCGGTTCGATCGCGTTGAGCCCGATCAGCTCGCCGGGCAGGTGGAAGCCGAGCACCAGTTCGCGGCCGCCCAGATCGATCAGACGCGTCTTCACGGTGCCGGTGCGCACGGCGTAGATCGCGCCGAAGCGGGCGCCGGTGCGGAAGATCGTGTCGCCGGCGTGGAACGTGCCGACGTGTTCGACGAGACAGTGCAGGTCGCGCAGCGCGGTCTTGTCGACGTCGCCGGCGATGCACACCGAGCCGAACGCGCAGGTCGAGCAGAAACGGTACTCGTCGCCGTCGTCGTCGGGCGGCGGCACCGCGCACTCTTGCATCATCGTCTGGACCATGCGCGAACCGGCCTTCTCACACGGCGCGCGAGTAGCGGACGCGTTGCGCGCCCGCGCCGACGTAGGCGTCGAAGCACATCGCGATGTTGCGCAACAGGAATTGGCCGCGCGGCGTCACCGCGATGCGCTCCGGCGTGCACTGGACCAGGCCGTCCGCAGCCAGCGCCTGCAGGCGTTCGAGCGAATGCCGGAAGTATTCGGCGAAGCGCACGAGATGGCGCGCCTCGAAGGCCGGAACGTCGAGCACACCGGCGCACATCAGCTGCTGGATCGCGTCGGCGCGCAGCCGGTCGTCGCGGTCCAGGCGCAGCCCGCGCACGGTCGGCAGGCGGCCGTCGTCGAGCGCGGCATAGTAGTCGGGCAGGTCCCTGGCGTTCTGGCTGAAGGTGTCGCCGACGCGGCTGATCGCGCTCATGCCGAAGCCGACGAGGTCGCAGGCGGCGTGGGTGGAGTAGCCCTGGAAGTTGCGCTGCAGGGTGCCGGCTTCGGCCGCGCGCGCCAGATCGTCGTGCGGCAGGGCGAAGTGGTCGACGCCGATGTAGCGGTAGCCGGCGGCGTCGAGCCTCTCGACGGCCAGCTGCAGCAAGCCCAGGCGCGCGCCCGCGTCGGGCAGGTCGAAGCGGTCGATGCGGCGCTGCGCGCGGAAGCGTTCCGGCAGGTGCGCGTAGCCGTAGGCCGCGATGCGCTCGGGGCGCAGCGCGATCACCTGCTCGAGCGTGCGCGCGAACGACGCCTCGGTCTGTTTCGGCAGGCCGTAGATCAGGTCGAGATTGATCGAGCGGATGCCGGCGTCGCGCGCGCCTTCCATCACGGCGCGCGTGCTTTCCACGCTCTGCACGCGGTTGATCGCGTGCTGCACGTCGGCGTCGAAGTCCTGCACGCCGATCGAGAGGCGATTGATGCCGGCCGCGGCGATGCGCCGCACGTAGCCGGCGTCGCAATGGCGCGGATCGATCTCCACGCCGAACTCGCGATCGGCGCGCTGACTGAACGCGAAGTGGCGGCCGAGCGTGTCGATCAGCTCGACCAGCTGGTCGGCGTCGAGGAAGTTCGGCGTGCCGCCGCCGAAGTGCAGCTGGGCGAGACGGCGATCGCGCGCGAACAGCGCCGCGACGGCCTCGATCTCGCGGTACAGCCGCGCCAGATAGCCGCCGGCGCGGCTGCGGTCGCGGGTGACGATGCGTGCGCAGCCGCAGTAGAAGCACGGCGAGAGGCAGAACGGCACGTGCACGTAGGCCGAGACGTCGCGCGGGATCGGATCTTCGTTCGAGGCGAGGATCGCGCGGCGCAGGTCCGCCTCGCCGAAATCGGCGCGGAAATGCGGCGCGGTCGGATAGGAGGTGTAGCGCGGCCCGTCGACGTCGTAGCGGGCGACGAGGGCGGGATCGAAGCAGGCGGCGGTCGGCGGTCGGGCAGGGTTCACCGCGCCATCGTGCCGCGCGTCGGCCGTGCACGCCTTGATCGGGGTCAAGCGGCGGCGGGACCGCCTTCGTCGCCGGCCGCCTTCGGCAGCATGATCGCCGCGACCACGCGGCGGCCTTCGCCGGCGAGCAGGTTGTAGGTGCGGCAAGCGGCGGCGTTGTCCATGACCTCCACGCCGATGCGCCGGCGCAGCAGGGCGACCATCGGCTCGCGCGGCGGGAACACCTGGCGCGCACCGGTGCCGAGCAGGACGACTTCGGGGGACAGCGCGGCGATCGCCTCGGCCGCGGCCGCATCGAACTGCGCGGCGGCGGTCACCGGCCAGTCCTCGACCAGGCGATCGGGGGCGAGCAGGAAGCTGCCGGTCAGCACGCGGTCGACCACCGTCACCGCGTCCGCCGTGCAGTTGCGGAAGAAGAGATGCCCTTCGGGCAAGTCCTGCGTGAACTGCATCGTGCTACTTGGGCAGCGTGAACTGCGCCTTGTCCGGATTGCGCTTGTAGAAGCAGGCGACCTTGCCGATGGTCTGCACCACCTCGGCCCCGGAGTGCGCGCGGATCGCCTCGATCGAGGCCTCGCGCGAGTCGCGTTCGTCATCCGCCAGCTTCACCTTGACCAGCTCGTGATGCGCCAGCGCGCTGTCGAACTCGGCCAGCAGGGCCGGCGTGACGCCTTTCTGGCCGACCAGGATCACCGGCTTGAGGTCGTGCGCGAAACCGCGCAGGTAACGCTTCTGGGACGAGGACAGGGGCATGAGCGAAAACTGAACGGAGACGGGCGGCAGGGGGCGCCGCGGGTCGCGCAGGTTATCATGCGCGATGGCCTCGAACGTCTTGTCGTACTTCGCTTTGTATGAAAAGTCCGCACCGGGATGTGCGGGTGCTTGCGGGGGACTCGCCTAATGTCGCGCAGCAAATCCAGCACCCGCTGGCTGCAGGAGCATTTCAGCGACCCCTACGTGAAGCGCGCCCAGGCCGAGGGCTGGCGCTCGCGGGCGGTGTTCAAGCTGGAGGAGCTGATCGAGCGCGACCGCCTGCTCAAGCCCGGCATGGTCATCGTCGACCTCGGCGCGGCCCCGGGCGGCTGGTCGCAGGTGGCGCGCGAACGGCTCGGCGAGAAGGGCCGCGTGATCGCCCTGGACATCCTGCCGATGCAGGGCATCGGCGGGGTCGAGTTCATCCACGGCGACTTCCGCGAGGAAGCGGTTCTCGAACAATTGAAACAGGCGCTTGGCGGCGCCGAGGTCGATCTTGTCCTTTCCGACATGGCCCCCAATCTCAGCGGCATGGCCGCGGTCGACCAGCCGCGCTCGATGCATCTGGTGGAACTGGCCGAGGAATTCGCCGCCGCGCACCTGCGTCCGGGCGGCTCGTTCCTGACCAAGGTGTTCCAGGGCGAGGGTTTTGACGAATTCGTAAGGCGCTTGCGCGCAGGCTATCAGCGCGTCAGCATCCGTAAACCGAAAGCCTCGCGGGCCAGGAGCCCGGAGGTCTACGCGCTGGCCGTCGGCAAGCGCGAACACAGTTGAGCAAGGCGATCAGGCACATCCGCATGAACGACATGGTGAAAAATCTGCTGCTCTGGGTGGTCATCGCGATCGTCCTGCTGACGGTATTCCAGAGCTTCAATCCGCGCCAGGCGCCGCCTTCGGACGTGTCCTACTCGGATTTCACGCAGCAGGTCGCCAACGGCGGCATCGCCTCGGTCACCTTCACGGCGGAACTGCCGTCCAAGGCGACCGCCAAGCTGAAGGACGGCAGCACCGTCTCGACGATCGTGCCGCTGGACGGCAACCAGCAGCTGCTCGAGCTGCTGTCGAAGGCGAACGTCGAGGTGCGCCAGGTGCCGGTCGACAACGTGATGCCGCTGTGGCGCATCCTGCTCGACTGGGTGCCGATCCTGATCTTCATCGGCCTGCTCATCTACTTCATGCGCCAGATGCAGGCCGGCGCCGGCGGGCGCGGCGCGATGTCGTTCGGCCGCTCGCGCGCCAAGCTGCAGGGCGAGGACCAGATCAAGATCACCTTCGCCGACGTCGCCGGCTGCGACGAGGCGAAGGAGGAAGTCTCCGAGCTGGTCGACTTCCTGCGCGATCCGTCCAAGTTCACCAAGCTCGGCGGCAAGATTCCGCGCGGCGTGCTGATGGTCGGCTCGCCGGGTACCGGCAAGACGCTGCTGGCCAAGGCGATCGCCGGCGAGGCGAAGGTGCCGTTCTTCTCGATCTCCGGCTCCGACTTCGTCGAGATGTTCGTCGGCGTCGGCGCCGCGCGCGTGCGCGACATGTTCGAGCAGGCGAAGAAGCACGCGCCGTGCATCATCTTCATCGACGAGATCGACGCGGTCGGCCGCCATCGCGGCGCCGGCCTGGGCGGCGGTCACGACGAGCGCGAGCAGACCCTGAACCAGCTGCTGGTCGAGATGGACGGCTTCGAGGGCAGCGAGGGCGTGATCGTCATCGCCGCGACCAACCGCCCTGACGTGCTCGACCCGGCTCTGCTGCGTCCGGGCCGTTTCGACCGCCAGGTCGTCGTGCCGTTGCCGGACCTCAAGGGCCGCGAGCAGATCCTCAAGGTGCACATGCGCAAGGTGCCGGTCGCCGCCGACGTCGATCCGCTGACGATCGCGCGCGGCACGCCGGGCTTCTCCGGCGCCGACCTCGCCAACCTCGTCAACGAGGCGGCGCTGTTCGCCGCGCGCGAGAACTCGCGCGACGTGCGCATGGACCACTTCGAGCGCGCCAAGGACAAGATCATGATGGGCGCCGAGCGCCGCTCTATGATCATGAGCGACGACGAGAAGAAGCTGACCGCCTACCACGAGGCCGGCCACGCGATCGTCGGCCTGTCGGTGCCCGAGCACGACCCGGTGCACAAGGTCACGATCATTCCGCGCGGCCGCGCGCTCGGCGTGACGATGTTCCTGCCCGAGCAGGACCGCTACAGCCATTCCAAGACCTCGCTCGAGAGCCGCCTGGCCAGCCTGTACGGCGGCCGCGTCGCCGAGGAGCTGATCTTCGGCGAGGACAAGGTCACCACCGGCGCGTCGAACGACATCCAGCGCGCGACCCAGCTCGCGCGCGACATGGTCACCAAGTACGGCCTGTCGGAGGAACTCGGTCCGATGACCTACACCGACGAGGAGGACGAGGTCTTCCTCGGCCGTTCGGTGACGCAGCACAAGCACGTCTCGGAGGAGACCGCGCGCAAGATCGACGAGGTCGTGCGCGGCGTGATCGACCGTGCCTACGGGCGCGCCAAGGAGATCCTCGTCACCAAAAACGACAAGCTCGAGGCGATGGCGCTGGCGCTGCTGCAGTACGAGACCATCGACCGCGAGCAGATCGCCGCGATCATGGACGGGCGCCAGCCGGGCCCGCCGAAGGACTGGCAGGGCGGCAACCGTCCGCGCTCGGACAGCGGCGGCACGCCGCGCGGCGAGGCACCGATCGGCGGACCGGCGGTGCAGTCGCGCGAGAGCCTCTGAGGCTTTTGCAGGATTTTCAGGAACGGCCGGCGCAATGCCGGCCGTTCGTCATTGCGGCGCGCGCGTTTCCAGATGCGGGCGGATCAGCGCCGCGAACCAGTCGATGAAGGCCGACAGCCGCCGCGACAGCTGGCGCCGGTGCGGGTACAGCGCCGAGATCGCCATCGAACCGGCGCGCTGCGCCGGCAGCACCTCCACCAGCTCGCCCGAATCCAGCAGGTGCTGCACGTCATAGCGCGGCACCTGGATCAGCCCGAGCCCGGCGCTGCAGCAGGCGATGTAGCTTTCGGCGTTGTTGACGACGATGCGGCTGGGCAGGCGCAGCGTGCGCGCGCCGTCCGCGTCGCATTCCCACGGCAGTTCGCGTCCGGTCGTCGGCGAAGCGTAGCCGACCGTCCAGTGTCCTTCGAGGAGGTCCTCCGTGCGCTCGGGCAGGCCGTGCTCGCGCAGGTATGCGGGGCTGGCGCAGTTGATCAGCGCCAGATGCCCGAGCGGGCGCACGACCAGGCTGCTGTCGTGGAGGTGACCGACGCGGATCGCGCAGTCCACGCCTTCGTGCACGAGATCGATCATGCGGTCGGTCGAGCCGAGCTTGAGCTGCAGGCGCGGGTAGCGGCGCAGCAGCGCCGGCAGGGCCGGAGCGACCAGGCGGCGCGCCACGCGGCTGGGCACGTCCACGTGCAGGCGCCCGGAGACCTGGCGCTGGCGCGTCTGGAACAGCTGGTCGATGTCTTCCGCTTCGGCGAGCAGCGGGCGCACGCGTTCGAGCAGCTGCGCGCCGTCCGCGGTCAGGCGCACGCGCCGCGTGGTCCGGTGCAGCAGGCGCGCGCCGACCTCGGCCTCCAGCCGCTGCAACGCAGCCGACACGGACGCGCGCGGCAGTTCCAGCGCGTGCGCGGCGCGCGTGAAGCTGCCCATGTCGGCGACACTCACGAAGACGCGGTAGCGGTCCAGTTTGTCCATGCGCCGGCGCGGCTCAGTGACCGACGATGCGCATTTCCCGGATCGAGTCGCCGTCGAGCACGAACACGAAGCGCGAGTCGCCGCTGTAGTAGCTGCTCTTCCAGCCGGCGTCGACGGTGACCGTATCGCCGCTGCGGCTGATCTTGCGCGGGGTCAGCACGCCCTTGGCGCCGATGAATTCCTTGTCGCTCCAGCGCCGGATCGCGGCGTGGCCGCTGAAGCGGCGGCCCCAGTCGTCGACCACGCCGTCGGCGGGGAACAGCGCCAGGAAGGCGTCGGTGTCGCCGGCCGTCACGGCGGCGACGAGCTGGGCGACGGGAGCGGGAAGTTCGGACATGACGGAGCCTTCGGACGGGGTTGCGGGAGCGGCCGCCACCGGTGCGGCGACCGCCAGCAGCAGTGCGAGCAGGCTCGCCGGCACGGGCGCGCGGCTCATCGGAACAGCGCCAGGCTGCCGGAGATGTCCTTGCCGGCATACGGCGGGAACACGTCGAGTTCGAGGTCGGGATTGCCGATCAGCATCGCCTTGGTGTTGCTCAGCGCGTCGAAGCCGGCCTTGCCGTAGTACTTGCCCATGCCACTGTAGCCGACGCCGCCGAACGGCAGGCTGTCGATCCAGCAGTGCAGGTTGGTCTGGTTGACGCAGCCGCCGCCGAACGACAGGCTGCCGAGCACGAAGTCGACGTGCGCCGGGTTCTTGCTGAAGACGTAGGCGGCCAGCGGTTTCGGCCGGCGCTTGATCGTCGCCACCAGCCCGGCGAGGTCGTGGTACGGCATGACCGGCAGCACCGGGCCGAAGATCTCCTGCTGCATGGCCGGGTCCTCCCAGGCGGACGGGTAGAGGATCGTCGGCTCCACGTAGCGCGCGGCGACGTCGTGGCGGCCGCCGAGCACGACCTTTTCCGGAAGGATGTAGGACGCCACGCGCTCGACGTCGTGCTCGCTGATCATGCGCGCAAAGTCGGGACTGCGCTGCGGATCCTCGCCGTACATGCGCACGATCGACGCCTTCAGTCTGGCGACGAATTCCTCCGCGATGCTTTCGTGCACGCAGACGTAGCCCGGCGCGATGCACCACTGGCCGGAGATCGCGTTGTGGCCCCAGGCGATGCGATCGACCGCGATGTCGAGGTTGGCGGTCTCGTCGACGATGGTCGGGTTCTGGCCGCCGAGTTCGAGGATCACCGGCGTCAGGTTCTCGGCCGCCGCGCGCATGACCACCTTGCCGACGGCGGAGCTGCCGGTGAAGAAGATGAAGTCGAACGGCAGCTTCAGCAGCTCGGCGATCTCCTCGCGGCCGCCGGTGACGATGGCGACGTCGCGCGGGTCGAAGTACTGCGGCACCAGTTCACGGAACAGCGCCGCCGTCGCCGGCGTCGTGTTGGCCGGCTTGAGGATCACCGGATTGCCCGCCGCCAGCGCGGCGATGGCCGGATCGAGCAGCAGCAGGACCGGCGCGTTGAACGGCCCGATGACGAGGGTGACGCCGTAGGGTTCCTTGTAGATCACGCCGCGGTTGCCGGTCGCCTCGAGTCCCTTCGGAATCGCCACCGGCTGCGGCGCCATCAACTGCTCGAGGTTCTCGCGGTAGTAGGCGATCACGCCGGCCGGCACGGTGATCTCGAACAGCTGCTCGAACGGCGGCTTGCCGAAATCCTGGTGCAGCGCGGCGCAGAACGCGTCGCGGTTGTCGAGCAGCATGCGCTCCATGCGGTCGAGCTGGTCCATCCGCCACGCCAGGGACTTGGTGCCGTCGGAGAAGAAGCGGGCCTTCTGCGCGTCGAAGATCGACTGGAACCGGTTGTCCATCGCATCCCTCCTGCGGGCGTGCGCGATGCGGGCCGCACGGCCCGCATCGCGCCGGTGATCACTTCGTGGTGTAGCCGCCGTTGATCAGGATCGTCTGGCCGGTCATCCACCAGCCGTCGGAGACCAGGAAGCGCACCCACGGCGCGATGTCCTCGATGTGCGTCAGGCCGGTCGGGGTGAACTTGGACAGGGCCGCGGCCGTCTTGTGGTAGGCGACCGCGTCGGCGCCCTCGGCCGGATAGAAGAACGGCGTGTCCATCGGTCCGGGACCGATCGCGGTGACCGAGATGCCGCGCTCGCCGAATTCCTTCGAGGCGGCGCGCGTGAAATGCTCGACCGGCGCCTTGGTGCCGGCGTAGGCGGCGTAGAACGGGGTGTACGCGCCGAGCAGGGAAGTGACCAGCGTGCAGATCTTGCCGTTGTCGTTGACGTGCTTTCCGGCTTCCTTGAGGAAGAAGAACGCGGACTTGGAGTTCACCGCGGTCATCTCGTCGTATTCGGCCTCGCTGATCTGGGCCATCGGCTTCTTCAGCACCTTGCCGACGGTGTTGATGGCGATGTCGGGGCGGCCGAACGCGGCGATCGCGTCGGCGAACAGCTTCTCGACCGCCGCGGCGCCGGTGAGGTCGGCCTGGAACGCCGCCGCCTGCGCGCCGGCGGCCTTGATCGCGGCGACGGTGGCGTCGGCGTCGGCCTTGCTGGCGGCGCTGTTGTAGTGGACGGCGACCGCCTTGGCGCCGTGCGCGGCGAGATCGCGGGCGATCAGCCCGCCGAGGTTCTTGGCGCCGCCGGCGATCAGAACGGTCTTGCCCTTGATGGAATGGTCGGCCATGGGAATCTCCTGGGAGTGAGGCGGAATGTCGGACGTCGCGCGGCCGCGGCCGCATTGCCGTACGGCGGGACGGGCTCCGGATCAAGTCTAGACGGCGGGGTATTGCGGATAAGCGCCGGCGATCTGGATGAATTGTCTAGATTTGTAAAACAATCGATCCTGGCGTTGTGGTGAAACGCTCGTCACTGCGGCGGAGCGGGCTTGTGTAGGATGCGCGTTCGACTCGCGATTTCGGGGCAAGCATGCGAACGATCTTCTACGGGCTCCTGCTCGGCGGCGCCTTCGTCTCCGCCACGGCCAGCGCCGGCGACGCCGCGACCTGGGTGCGCGTGGAGGCCACGTCCGCCCGCGTGCAGCAGGTCCTCGGCCGCTCCGCGGCACCGGCGACGGGCGACTACGGTGCGTTCCAGTGGCTGCGCGTCGACGCGGCCGGGCTGGCGCGCCTGCGCGCCGCGCAGCTGGAGGTCGCTGTCGCCGACGCGCCGTTCGAGCTGGAACTCGGCGGCCTGCGCTTCGATCCGCTGGCCGCCGCGCCGGCGCTGCCGGCCGGCTGGGACCGCTCCGGCGCCGCGCGCGGCGACGACGCGGACCTGCGCCTGGTCCAGTTCGGCGGACCGGCGCGCCAGGGCGCGCTCGACGCGCTGCGCTCGGCCGGCGTCGAACCGCTGCAGTACATCCATCCGTTCAGCTACGTCGTGTGGGGCAGCCGCGCTGCGCTGGCGCGGGCGACGCAACGCAGCGCCGCGCGCTGGAGCGGCGATTTCGCGCCGGCCTATCGCGTGCAGCCGCAGTGGCGCGCGCTGTCCGCCGAGCGCGTCGAGGCGCGCGCCAGCGTCTACCGCGGCGCCGAAGGCGTGGAGGACGCGCTGCGCGCGGCCGGCGCGTCGATCGGCGAGGTGCGCGCGGTGGACCGGCATTTCACCTCGATCCGCTTCAGCGTGGCCGGCGACCGCTTCGCCCGGCTCGCCGCGATCCGCGGTGTCTACAGCCTGCGTCCGCTGCCGACCGACGGCGGCCTGCGCGGCGAGATGAGCGCGCAGGTCAACGCCGGCAACGTCGACGCCGGCAGTCTCGCCTTTCCGGGATACCTGGGCTATCTGTCCGGCATCGGCCTGGACGGCACGGGCGTGGTCGTCGCCGACGTCGACGGCGGCATCTACGACACGCATCCGGACCTGGTGAACCGCATGCTGCCGTGCACCGGCAGCAGCTGCGGCGGATCGGCCACCGACTCGCACGGCACGCACACCGCCGGCATCATCGCCGCCGACGGCAGCTCCGGCGTGACGACGGCCAACGGCTTCCTGCGCGGCCTGGGCGTGGCGCCGGGAGCGAACCTGGTCGAGCAGCTCTACGAGCCGACCTTCACCCAGGCCGGCGGCATGTTCGAGCTGATGACGCAGTCGGTGCGCAACCACGCCGTGATCTCCGGCAACAGCTGGGGGCCGGCCGGATCGCCGCAGGGCTACGACGACGACACGCGCCAGGTCGACGTCGGCGTGCGCGACGCCGATCCGGTCGCGCGCGGCGACCAGCCGCTGCACTACGTGCTGTCGATCATGAACGGCTACGGCGGCGTCAGCTCGCAGGGCTCGCCGGACGAGGCCAAGAACGTGTTCACCATAGGCTCGACCAAGATGCAGAGTTCGCCGACCGTGCAGTACGCGGCGATCGACGATCTCTCGGCCAATTCCGGCCACGGGCCGGCGCGCGACGGTCGCAGCATCCCGGCCATGGTCGCGCCCGGCTGCGACGTCGACTCGACCATCAGCGCGACCGGCTACGGCCTGGCCTGCGGCACCAGCATGGCCTCGCCACAGGTCGCCGGCGCTTCCGCGCTGTTCTTCGAGTACTACCGCAGCCGCTTCGGCGCCGATCCGAGTCCGGCCCTGGTCAAGGCCGCGTTCACCGCGGTGGCGAAGAACCTGACCGGCCGGCGCGACGCCGACAACCAGGTCATGACGCGCCTGTTCGACAACCGCCAGGGCTGGGGCCGCATGCAGATCGATCCGGTGCTGGCGCCGCAACAGGCGGTGCAGTACGTCGACCAGGCCACGATCTTCGACGACACCGGCGAGCAGTGGACGCATACCTACGAGGCGGACGATCCGAGCCAGCCGATGCGCATCATGCTGGCCTGGACCGACGCGCCCGGACACGGCCTCGGCGGCACGACGCCGGCGTGGAACAACGACCTCGACCTGCGCGTGGTCGCCGGCGGCGACACCTTCCTCGGCAACGCGCTCGACGCCGACGGCTGGTCGGTCGCCGGCGGCAGCGCCGACGGCAAGAACAACACCGAGGCGGTGTTCCTGCAACCGGCGCAGCACGGCGGTTCGGTGACCGTCGAAGTGCTCGCGGCGAACATCAGTTCCGACGCGCGTCCCAACGACGGCGACGACACCGACCAGGATTTCGCCCTGGTCTGCTACAACTGCAAGGACACCGCCGCACCCGCCGGCGTGGACGTCGGCGTCGTCGCCAGCACCTCGGCCGAGGCCGAACCCGGCCACGAGCTGCAGTACGCGGTGGAAGTGGCCAACGCCGGCCCCGGCGACGCCGACGGCGTCACCCTGACGGCGACGTTTCCGCCGTCCGTGTCGCCGAGCGCGCAGGCGCCGTCGGACTGGGCCTGCACGCCGTCGGGGTCCGTGCTCACCTGCATTCATTCGACGCCGTTCGCCGCCGGCGCCTCGGCGGCGTTCACGATCCTCGCCGCCGTCGCCGCCGACGCCAGCGGATCGATCGATGCGACGTTCGAGGTCGGCACCACCTCCGACGACACCGACGCCGCCAACGACACGGTCGCCCTGTCCACGCCGGTGATCGACCGCCTGTTCGCCGACGGCTTCGACGGCGCGACCGCACCGTGATCTTCACCACGCTCGACTGCAACGGCCGTCCGCTCGCACTGGACCGGCCGCGCGTGTGCGGCATCGTCAACGTCACCCCCGATTCGTTCTCCGACGGCGGGCGCTTTCTCGATCCGCAGGCGGCGGCCGAGCACGGCCTGCGCCTCGTCGCCGAAGGTGCGGACCTGCTCGACGTCGGCGGCGAGTCGACGCGGCCGGGTGCGGCCGAGGTGTCCGCCGCGGACGAGATCGCGCGCGTGGTGCCGGTGATCGAGGCGCTGGTGCGACAGACCCGCGTGCCGGTCTCGATCGACACCGGCAAGCCCGAGGTCATGCGCGCCGCGGTCGCCGCGGGCGCCGGGCTGATCAACGACGTGCGCGCGCTGCGCGGCGAGGGTGCGCTCGACGCGGCGGCCGGGCTGGGCGTGCCGGTCTGCCTCATGCACATGCAGGGCGAGCCGCGCACGATGCAGGAGGATCCGCGCTACGACGACGTCGTCGGCGAAGTGCACCGCTTCCTCGCCGAGCGCCTGTTCGCCTGCCAGATGGCCGGCATCGACAAGAAGAAGATCCTCGTCGATCCGGGCTTCGGCTTCGGCAAGACGCTCGAACACAATCTCGCGCTGCTGCGCGCGCTGGCGCGCTTCCCCGAACTCGCGCCCGTCATGGTCGGGCTGTCGCGCAAGTCGACGATCGCGGCGCTGACCGGCCGCGAGGCGCCGGCCGAGCGCGCGGCCGGCTCCGCCGCCGCGGCCCTGATCGCCGTGCAGCGCGGCGCGGCGATCGTGCGCGTGCACGACGTCGCCTTCACGCGCGATGCGCTCGCCGTCTGGCAGGCGGTCGCGCAGGGCGACGTCGCGGCCAAGCCGGCGCCGGCGAAGAAGGTCTCGCTCTGGGACGACGATTAGGCAAACGGCCGTTGCGGCGGCTCAGAACGGCCGCTTCAGCTCTGCCGATTCGCGCCGTCCGCGGAACACCAGCGGAATCGCCGCCGCCTCGTCCGCATGCTGCGCGCGTTCCACCGTCGCCAGCAGGGCCGCGTGGTGGACGGACTTGTCGCAGACCGGATCGGCGGCGGCCGGATCGGCGGCGAGCATGTAGGCCTGGCAGCGGCAGCCGCCGTAGTCGCGCTCGCGCTCGGGGCAGCTCGCGCACGGCTCCTTCATCCAGCCGGTGCCGCGGTAGCGGTTGAAGCCTTCCGACCGGTACCAGATGTCGGCCAGGCTCGCCTCGCGCACGTTGGGAAACGCCAGCCCCGGCAGCATGCGCGCGGTGTGGCAGGGCAGGGCGACGCCGTCCGGTGCGACGGTGAGGAACACGCTGCCCCAGCCGTTCATGCATTTCTTCGGCCGCGATTCGTAGTAGTCCGGCACGACGAAGAACAGCTTCATGCGCCCGTCGAGCCGGGCGCGCCAGGTCTCGACGGCCGCCTCGGCGCGCTCGAGCTGGTCGCGCGTGGGCAGCAGCGCGTCGCGGTTGACGTGCGCCCAAGAATAGAACTGCACGTTGGCCAGTTCCAGGTAGTCCGCGCCGATTTCGACCGCGAGCTCGACGATGCGCTCGACGTGATCGATGTTGAGGCGATGGATCACGCAGTTCATGACCATCTCGTAGTCGTAGGCCTTGATCAGCGCGGCGGCCTTGCGCTTGAGGTCGAAGGTGCGCGTGGAGGAGAGGAAGTCGTTGACCTCGCGCGTGGAGTCCTGGAAGGACAGCTGGATGTGATCCAGGCCGGCGCGCTTGAGCGCGGCGATGCGCGCCTCGGACAGGCCGATGCCGGACGTGATCAGGTTGGTGTAGTAGCCCAGGCGATGCGCCTGCGAGACCAGGATTTCCAGATCCTTGCGCTGCAGCGGCTCGCCGCCGGAAAAGCCGCACTGCACCGCGCCGAGCGCGCGGCCCTCGTTCAG
Organism: Dokdonella ginsengisoli; assembly: GCF_042652785.1. Lineage (NCBI taxonomy): Bacteria > Pseudomonadati > Pseudomonadota > Gammaproteobacteria > Lysobacterales > Rhodanobacteraceae > Dokdonella > Dokdonella ginsengisoli. The sequence continues at coordinate 384,641 of NZ_JBHSHD010000010.1, forward strand.
TACGCGCAGCCAGTCCTCGGTGGACAGCTCGTCCTCGTGCGCGGCGAAGTCGACCGGGTTGTAGCAGAACGCGCAGTGCAGCGGGCAGGCGTAGGTCAGCTCGGCGAGCAGCCACAGCGGCGGGCCCGGCGTCGGCGCGGTCGCGGCGGTGCTCATGCGAGTTCGATCCAGCGCTGCGCGCGTGCGAGGTCGAGAAAGGCGATCACGTCGGCGGCGAGCCCGTCGCGCTCGAAGCGTCGTTCCAGGTCGGCGACGATCGCCCGCAACGGCCTGGCGCCGTCGCAGCGCGAGAGGATCTCGCCGGCGCTGCCGTTGAGCTTGACCATGCCTTCGGGATACAGCAGTACCCAGGCGTCCTGCGCGGCCTCCCACTGCAGGCGGAAGCCGCGGCCGATGCGCGGCACGCTGTGCGCATCGATCGCCGGCATCATCGCATCGGCGCTCATGCGACCTCCGCCAGGCCGTATTTCAGGGCCATCGCGTCGTTCATCGACCACAGCACGTCGAGCTTGAACTGCAGCACCTCCAGCGCTCGCCGCTGCAGCGCCGGCGTGTCGAAATGGGCTAGCGTGAGCTGCAGGCCGTGCTCGACGTCGCGGCGCGCCTGCGACAGGCGGTTGCGGAAGTAGGCCAGCCCTTCGCTCTCGATCCACGGGTAGTGCTCCGGCCAGCCGGCCAGGCGTTCGCGGTGGATCTTCGGCGCGAACAGCTCGGTCAGCGAGGAGCACACCGCTTCCTGCCACGGCGCGCGCCGCGCGAAGTTCACGTAGGCGTCGACGGCGAAGCGCACGCCCGGCGCGACGTGGCGCAGGTCCTCGATCTCCTCGCGGCCCAGTCCGGTCGCCAGTCCCAGCCGCAGCCAGGCCTCGATGCCGCCGGCATCGTCGCCGTGGCCGTCGTGGTCGAGGATGCGCTGCGCCCACTCGCGGCGTACGGCGCGATCCGGGCAGTTCGACAGGATCGCGGCGTCCTTCAGCGGTATGGCGATCTGGTAGTAGTAGCGGTTGGCGACCCAGCCGCGCACCTGCTCGCGCGTCGCGTGCCCTTCGTTGAGCAGGCGGTTGAACGGATGATGGATGTGGTACGCGGCGCCTTTCTCGCGCAGCCGCGCCTCGAAGTCGTCGCGGTTCCAGGCGGTGGTCGTCACAGTCGCAAGTCCATGCCGTCGTGGGCGAGTTCGATGCCGGCGGCGCGCAGCTGCGCGTGTTCCGCGCCGTCCTCGTCGAGCACCGGGTTGGTGTTGTTGATGTGGATGAGGATCCGGCGCGTCGACGCCGGCAGGGCCGACAGGCGTTCGAGCATGCCGCCTGCGCCGGCGATGGCGCGATGGCCCATGTCGCGCGCGCGCTTCTTCGACAGGCCCAGCGCGATCATCTCGTCGTCGGTCCAGCAGGTGCCGTCGACCATCACGCAGTCGGCGCGGCGCATCGCCTCGTCGATCGGCGCGCCGATCTCGCCCAGTCCCGGCGCGTAGAACAGCCGCTTGCCGGCGCTCTCGACGAGCAGGCCGATGGTGTCGCCCGGAACGGGCCGGTCGCGATGCGGCGAGTACGGCGGCGCATTGCTGGTGACGGGCAGGGCGGCGAAACGCAGTCCCGGCAGCGAAGGAATCTCGAACGCGGTGCCGTCGGCCTCGATCGGCCGCCAGTAGACGCCGCAGTAGTGCCGCAGCAGGCCGAACAGCGGATTGCCGTGCTCGAGGTCTTCGCGCACGGCCTGCGTGCACCAGATCTCCAGCGGCCGGCGGTGCTCGCGCAGCATCGCAAGACCGGTCACGTGGTCGACCTGGGCGTCCATCAGCACGATCGCGGCAATTGCCGTGTCGCGGATCGCGCGCGCGGGCTGCAGCTCGGGAAAGGCGCGCAGCTGCGCGGGAAGGTCGGGCGAGGCGTTGCACAGCAGCCAGTTCGTCTCGTCGCCGCTGATCGCGATGGACGACTGCGTACGCGGCTGCGCGCGCACGCGGCCGCGGCGCACACCGTCGCACAGCCGGCAGTTGCAGTTCCATTGCGGAAAGCCGCCGCCGGCGGCGGAACCCAGGACACGGATGCGCATGCGCGGAGGACGAACGCCGGCTCGCGCCGGCGTCCGCCGATCGGTGCTCAGCGAGTCGAGATGTACATCGTCACTTCGAAGCCGAAGCGCATGTCGATCGCCGCAGGGGTTTCCCACTTCATAGTCCGACTCCTGGTTGCGGTCCGCGGTCATGGCCCCGCGAATCGACGAACGATGCCGGCGTGAACCGGTCGCCATGTGCGTCCGAGTCTGCGGCCATCGGCGGCGTGCCGCCTCGCCATCGCCGTGATTGGCGGCTAGCGATTTTCTGGAGCCGCGGGCGCGGGGCGATGCGGTAGGATCGAGCCGATGTCGACCGTCGCGATGCCCGATCCGCCTGCGCCCGCCGCCGTCTCCGGCTGGCTCGAGGTCGGCCACGGCCATCGCCTGTGGTACGCGCAGAGCGGCGCCGCCGACGGCCTGCCGGTGGTGTCGCTGCACGGCGGGCCCGGTTCGGCCAGCACGCCGCGCCAGCGCGAGATCTTCGACGCCGCGCGCTGGCGCATCGTGCAGTTCGACCAGCGCGGCTGCGGCCGCAGCACGCCGCTGGGCGAAACCGCGCACAACCACACCGACGCATTGATCCAGGACATCGAATCGCTGCGCGCACACCTGGGCATCGAGCGCTGGCTGGTCAACGGCGGCTCGTGGGGCTCGGCGCTCGCGCTGGCGTACGCGGCGCGCCATCCCGCGCGCGTGTGCGGGATGCTGCTGCGCGGCGTGTTCCTGGCCGGCCGTGCGGACCTGGACTGGTTCTTCCACGGCGTGGCCGCCTGCGCGCCGCAGGCGAACGCGGACTTCCTCGCCGCGATCCCGCGACGCTGGCAGCGCAGCGTGCCGGCCTGGCTCGACCGCTGCTTTTCCGGCGGCGACGCGGACCGGCAGCTGCAGGTGGCGACGGCGTGGCAGCGCTACGAGACGCGCCTGGATCATCCGGCCGCGACGCTGCCGGCTGTCGTCGGCGAGGAGGCACGGGCGCGGCTGATCGCGAAGTACCGCGTGCAGGCGCACTACCTCGCACGGCGCTGCTTCCTCGGCGAGGCCGCGGTGATGCGCGCGGCCGCCGCGCTGCGCGGCGTACCGGTGGCCCTGGTGCACGGCACGCGCGATCTGGTGTGTCGGCCGCACAACGCCTGGCGCGTGCAGCGCGCGATCGGTGGAAGCCGCCTGGCCTGGGCCGATCCGGCCGCGCACGATCCCTTCCATCCGGCCGCGTTCCGCCTGCTGCGCGCGGCCACCGACGCGTTCGCGGACACGCGCGATTTCTCCACCTGGCCGGTGGTGCCGGCATGAGCATGCGCCTGCAGATCAACCTGCTGGTGGCGAGCCTGATCGCCGTCTTCATCGCGGTGGTGCTCGCGTTCAAGCTGGCGGACACGCGGCGCAGCGTGCTGGAGGAAACCGAGGCGGCGAACAAGGTGGCCACCCAGCTGCTCGCGTACTTCGTCGAGACCTACGCGCAGACCAGCCGGCCGATCGTGCTGCATTCGCTCGAGCGGCTGGGTCGCGTGCGCTCGACCGAGATCACCCTGCGCGATGCCGGCGGCGCGGTCGTCTACCGCTCGCCGCCGTCGCCGTACAAGGCCGGCCGCGACGCGCCGGACTGGTACACGGCGCTGGTCGGGCCGGAGCCGATGCGCAGCGAGCTGCGTTTCGCCGACAGCGTGCTGGAGATCGAGTCGAACGCGTCGCGCGCGGTGCTCGACGGCTGGGACGACACCGTGCACCTGCTGCAGGTCGGCGCGTTCGCGATGGTGTTCGGCAACCTCGTCGTGTTCTGGCTGGTGCGGCGCATGACGCGTCCGTTCCGCACCATCGTGCGCGGCCTGGAGGACATGCAGGCCGGCGCGTACCACACGCGCCTGCCGGAGTTCGCTGGCGCCGAGGCCGGCTCGATCGCGCGCGCGTTCAACCGCAGCGCGCAGGCGATCGAGGACAGCCTCGACGCGCGGCGCGACGCGGTCGAGGCGCGCCTGCGGCTCGAGCAGAGCCACGAACTGGCCGCCGCCGTGCAGGGCCGCGTCGAGGAGGAGCGGCGCCAGATCGCGCGCGAGCTGCACGACGAGACCGGGCAGGGCATCACCGCGATCCGCAGCCTGGCGCAGGCGCTGATCCGGCGCGGCGGCGACGCGCCGACGCGCGAGGTCGCGCAGCTGATCGCCGACACCGCGGGGCGGCTGTACGACGCCGTGCACGAGCTGGTCTCGCGCGTGCGGCCGCCGAGCGTCGACGCGCTCGACCTGGCCGCGGCGATCGAGGATGCGCTGGCGCAGTGGCGCCGGCAGCAGCCGCAGGTGGCGTTCGCCTTCACCTGCGGCGAGCTGCCCGAGCCGCTCGGCGAAAGCTACGTGCTGGCGGCGTACCGCATCGTGCAGGAGGCGGTCACCAACGCGCTGCGCCACGCACAGGCCGGACGCATCGCGATCGCCGTCGACGTTGCCGACGGCGCCCTGCGCATCGCGGTGAGCGACGACGGCCGCGGCCTCGCCGCGGACTGGCAGCGTCCCGGCCACTACGGCGTGCGCGGCATGCGCGAACGCGCGCGCGCGCTCGGCGGCGACGTGACCATTGGCAACCTGGACGAAGGCGGCGTGCGCGTGAGCGCGCGGCTGCCGCTGGAGTGAACGTGGCGAATCCGAAGATCCGCGTCATGCTCGTCGACGACCACGCAGTCGTGCGCGTCGGCTTCCGCATGCTGCTGACCGCGAGCGGCGACGTCGAGGTCGCCGCCGAGGCCGACAGCGGCGAGCTGGCCTACCAGGCCTACGGCGAGGTGCGCCCGGACGTCGTCGTCATGGATCTGTCGATGCCCGGCATGGGCGGCATCGAGACCGTGCGCCGCCTGCTGGCCAAGGACAAGTCCGCGCGCGTGCTGGTGCTGTCCGCGCACGAGGACAGCGCGCATCCCAAGCGCGTGCTCAAGGCCGGCGCGCTCGGCTACCTGTCCAAGCGCACGGCGCCGGAGGAACTGATCGAAGCCGTGCGCGCGGTCGCCGCCGGACGCGTGTACCTCGATGCGGAAATCGCGCGCAAGCTCGCCGTGCAGGACATCGGCGGCGCCGGCACGGTCGAGGCGCTGTCCGAGCGCGAGTTCGCCGTGTTCATCCATCTCGCGCGCGGGCAGTCGGTGAACCGCATCGCCGAGATACTCAAGCTGTCGCCGAACACGGTCGGCACGCACCTGTACAACGTCAAGCAGAAGCTCGGCGCCGGCAACCAGGCGGAACTGACCCTGATCGCGGTGCGCAACGGCCTGATCGAGGCCTGAGCCTCGCCGCACGGCACCGAGTTCAGGCCTCCACGCGCAGCCGGTGGCGGTGCAGGTGCTCGTACAGCGGCCGGCATTCGTCGGCGACGCGCCGCGCATCGTCGTGCAGGCGGATCGCCTGTGGCGGCGGCGCCTCGAAGCCGGTCGAACGCCAGACGGCGGCGTACCAGTGCGGCGCCCAGACGCCGTCGCTGTCGCGCGGTCCGGCCGGCCAGCGCAGCATGCGATCGGTGAAGGCGATGCCGAAGTGCGCACACAGCGCGCGCAGGTGCGCCTCCGGCGCGTGCAGGAAATCGTCGGCGTCGATCACCGGCGGCGCGCGGCCGCTGCGCTGGGCGAGTTCGTCGAACAGGCGCACTTCCTGCGGCAGGCCGACGTCGTCGGCGCAGACCTGCGCGCGCGCCTTCACATACGAATGCACGACCCGCTCCGGATCGCGGATCAGGAACGCGTTGGCGAGCCGGTGGATCCAGTCGTGCCCGACGTGCGGCAGCAGGTGGTGGCTCATGTGCTTCTGGTACCACAGCGGCCGTGCGTCCGGGACGTCGCCGGCGAGCGCGGCGGTGACCGCGCGCCAGTCGGTCTCGCCGGCGGCGATCACTTCCTCGCGCATCGGATGGTCGATGCCCGTGTGCGCAAGGTAATGCGCGTAGAGCGGTTCGTCGGAGACCGCGCAGTCGCCGCGGTTCTCCCAGGCGCGCATCATCGCGGTGGAGATGTTGCGCGGGCCGGACCACATGGCGATGCGCAGCGCGCTCATGTGGTCGCGTCCTGCGCCTTGCGCGCGGCGACGTCGCGCGCGATCCAGTCGCGGTACAGCGCCTGCAGGCGCTCGACCATCGGCCCGCGCCGGCCGTCGCCGAAGACGCGCCCGTCGACCTCGCGCACCGACACCACGCCGGCGAAGGTGCCGGTGCAGAACGCCTCGTCGGCGCCGTAGACGTCGGTCAGGCTGAAGGATTTCTCGAACGCCGGGATGCCGGCCTCGCGGCACACCGCGAGCACGTTCGCGCGGGTGATGCCGCCGAGGCAGTACTGGCCGGTCGAAGTCCACACCTCGCCCTTGCGCACGATGAAGAAGTGCGTCGAATTGCAGGTCGCGACGAAGCCGTGCGGATCGAGCATCAGGCCTTCGTCGGCGCCGGCGGTGTAGGCCTGGATGCAGGCGGTGATGCAGTTGAGCTTGCTGTGGCTGTTGAGCTTGTTGTCCTGCACGTCGGGATAGCCGCGGCGCACGTGCACGGTGAACAGCTTCAAGCCGCGCTCGACGGTGGCCGGCAGCGGATTCTTGAATTCCGGGATGATCACGATCGTCGCCGGCCCGACCACCACGCGCGGGTCCTGGTACGGCGTGCGCTTGACGCCGCGGGTGACCATCAGGCGCAGGTGCACGCCGTCGCGCATGCCGTTGGCGGCGAGCGTGGCGTAGATCGCACGCGTCAGGCCGGCGCGGTCGAGGCCGATGTCCATGGCGATCGCCTTGGCGCCTTCGTAGAGGCGGTCGAGGTGCGCGTCGAGGAAGGCCGGATGGCCGTCGACCACGCGCAGCCCTTCCCACACGCCGTCGCCGAGCACGAAGCCGGAGTCGAACACCGACACGACGGCCTCGGCGCGCGGCTTCATCTCGCCGTTGACGTAGATCCGGATGTCGCGGTTGCGCGGATCGTCGGCGAACTCGTGGATGCTCTGGGCCATCGGCACAATCTCGGCAGGGAATCGAGACGGAAGCATAGGCGATCGGCCATGAGTCGAGCACGTAGTGCCTCGAGAGCGGCGGGTTCGCGACAGCGGGTCCGCTTGCGATTCTCGACGTCATGCCCGCGCAAGCGGGCATCCGTTGCGCTCGCCATGCGTACGGCGCCCATGGATTCGCGCGTTCGCGGGAATGACGCAATTTGGACGGGCGCGTTCGCTTCCGGCCGACGCCTGGTTTCCGAACGGCGCGCTGCTTCCGAGCGGTGTGTCGGGTTGACGCATGCGCTACACGACCTCTCGACGTCATGCCCGCACATGCGGGCATCCATTTCGCTCGGCGCGCGTACAGCATCCATGGATTCCCGCGTTCGCGGGAATGCCCCAATGACGGAACCGGCGCGTCCGTTTCAGATCGTCGCGGTCGACGTCGTCTCGACTCGAGCCATCAGCGCAGCACGCGCAGGTTGAGCTGCGCGTAGGCGCCGGCCGGAGTCAGCGCGGTCACGGTCTGCGCGCCGGTGTCGGCGAAGGCGTACTCGAACGGCTGCGCGCCGTGCGTGGTGCCTTCGAGCCGGCCGTTGACCAGCCACAGCACCTCGCCGGCGGCGCCGAGCGCGCGCAGGCGCACGCTGGCCGGCTTGTCGGCGTTGGGGGCGCGCGCGATCGCGGCGTTGTCGGCGAGCCCGTCGATGCGCAGCGGCTGGCTCGCATCGAGGCCATCGTCGGCGCAGCCCGGCGCGAGCGGCGGCAGGCTGGCGCGCCGGCGCAGCTCGCGCGAAAGCCACGGATAGGCCAGCGACGGCCAGCGCGCGATTTCCGTCTCGCGCGCCTTCGCACTGGTGCAGGCTGCGCCGAGGCGCGCGCCGCTGCCGGCGTCGACGCGCAGGCGCACCAGGCCGGCGCTCCAGCTGGTCGCGTCGCGTTCGGGCAGGGTCGGCGGAATCACGCCGTCGAGCACCCAGGCCTTGCGCTTCTGGTGGCACAGGTCCGGCCGCGCCGGATCGAAGGCGAGGCCGAGCGGCCAGCAGACCTCCGCTTCGGTCACGTTCGCCGGCGGCGGCTGCGGCGTGGCCGACAGCGTGCTGCGCGGCAGGCTGTCGACGACCTGGAACATCAGCGGCAGGGCGGTGACCGCGCCGTACTGGCCGGGCAGCGGCGTGCCGTCCGGGCGGCCGATCCACACCGCCACGGTGTACGCGCGCGTCGCGCCGATCGCCCAGGCGTCGCGGAAGCCGTAGCTGGTGCCGGTCTTCCACGCCACGCGCGGGCGCGAGCCGGGATCGAACGTGCCGGGCGCGTAGCCGGGGCGCGGATTGGCCTCGAGCACGTCGCGCACGATCCAGGCCGCGCCGTCGGAGAGCACGCGCCGTTCGATGACGGCGTCGTCGGCGGTGTAGCGCACGCGCCCGCCGATACCGCCGCGGTTCAGCGCGACGTAGGCGCCGACGAGGTCTTCCATGCGCGCGCCGGCGCCGCCGAGGATCACCGACAGGTTCGGCGCGGCGCCGCGCGGCAGGCGCAGGTCGAGGCCGGCGTGGGCCAGGCGCGCGGCGAAGCGCACCGGGCCGATGCGGTCGAGCAGGTCGACCGCCGGCACGTTCAGCGACAGCCGCAGGGCTTCGGCCGCGCCGACCGGGCCGTTGTAGGCGAGGTCGAAGTTGCCGGGCCGGTAGCCGCCGAAGGATTGCGGCGCGTCGATCAGCAGGCTTTCCGAATCGATCAGGCCGTCGTCGAGCGCCAGGCCGTACAGGAACGGCTTCAGGGTCGAGCCCGGCGAGCGCCAGGCGCGCACCATGTCGACGTGGCCGAGCCGCTGCTCGTCGCCGAACGCGGCCGAGCCGACGTAGGCGCGCGCTTCCAGCGTGGCGTTGTCGACGACGAGCAGCGCGGCCGAGGTGCGTTCGGGCAGGCGCGCGAGGTAGTCGCCGACGCGCGCCTCGAGCGCGCGCTGCAGGCCGGCGTCGATCGTCGTCGCGATGCGCCGCTGCTGCGGATGCTCGGCGCGCAGGCGCTCGGCCAGCAGGGCGGCGGAAAGCGGCGGTTGCAGCGTGCGCGCGGCGACCGATTCGATGCGGGCGTCGTGCACCTCGGCCGGCGTCCACACGCCGAGTTCGGCCATGCGCTGCAGCACCTTGTCGCGCGCCTCGCGCGCGGCGTCGGCGTTACGGTCCGGTCGCAGGCGGCTGGGCGCCTGCGGCAGCACGGCGAGCAGCGCCGCCTCGGCGCGCGACAGCTTCGACGCGGGCTTGCCGAGATAGGCCCACGAAGCCGCTTCCACGCCCTCGATGGTGCCGCCGAACGGCGCGCGTTCCAGGTACAGGGTGAGGATTTCGCGTTTCGACAGGTGCGCCTCGAGCTGCAGCGCGCGCAGGATCTGGCGCAGCTTGCCGGCCATGCTGTGCGGCGTGCCGTCGAGGATGCGCGCCACCTGCATGGTCAAGGTCGAGCCTCCCGAGACCAGGCGCCGGTGCACGATCCACTGACCGAACGCGCGCGCCAGCGCCAGCGGATTGACGCCGGGGTGGCGATGGAACCAGCGGTCCTCGTAGGTCAGCAGCGCCTGCACGTAGAGCGGCGAGACGTCCTCGACGCGCACCGGATAGCGCCACACGCCGTCGCGGTCGGGGAAGGCGCGCAGCGGCGAGCCGTCGCGCGCGAGCACCACGGTGCTGCCGCCGCTGCCGTCGGGCAGCGGCAGCGGGAACAGGCGGTCGAGCAGCAGCGCGATCGCGAGCAGGGCGAGCGCCACCGCGGCGGCGCGCTCGAGGCGGCGGCGACGCTTCGACTTGCCGCGCGGCTGTTCGACGGCGTCGTCGTGTTCCTGCGCGGGCGGCGGAAGTGGTGCGGGGGCCATGCGGCGATGATGCCGTGCGGTCACGGCCGGCGGACCGTCGGTGCGGCAGGGGACGGGGCGGCGCCCCGTCCCCGCGGCGTCACGGTTCGACCACCTTGACCGACTCCGGCAGGCTCTTGCCGATGCCGCGCACTTCCGGCTTGTACATGTCCTCCACCAGCGGCGGCGGAACGCGGAACGTGCCCGGCGAGACCGCGCGCACGAGGTAGAACACGTGCGCGGCCTGTCCCTCGTCGAGCTTGAGCGCGGCGACGTAGCGGTCGTCGCGGAACTCCTCGTGGCGCACCTCGGCGGCCTGCGCGCGGTCGGTGATGGTGATGCCGTCGACGACCACGTCGGCCCACTGTTTGGCGTCGGTCAGGTTGAAGTTCTCGATCTCCAGGCCGCCGGGCAGCAGGTCGACCAGCAGCGCATCCGGCATCGCCTTGCGCGCCTCCAGCCGCAGGCCGACGATCAGGCTGTCGCCTTCCTTGAGCGGCTTGGGCTCCCACGGCTTGCCGTCGAGCGTGTAGTAGCGGCGCTGGATCGCGACGTAGCGGTCGTCCGGCGCCGGCGCGGCTTTCGGCACGCCGGCCACGTCGGTGGCGACGTACAGCGGCAGGTCGCCCTGCGGTGCGAAGCGCACGCCGGCGGCGATTTCCGCGCCGCCGAACGAGCGGCTCCACAGGCGGTCGGGGCTGATCTCGGTCGAGGCCGGGCCGATCGCCAGCGTGCCGGAGACGACCTTGTCGCCGTCCTTGATCAGCGTCTTGCCGAGGCGGCCGATGGCGATCTGTTCCTGCGTGCTGAGGTACAGCGAACGCCAGCCGTAGCGGCGCTGCGCGTCGTCGGCCTGGCGCTGCTCGTTGGTCAGCGTGCGCGCCAGGTCGAACACGCGCGCGTCGTATTCGGGCTTGGACAGGCCGTAGCGGTGCACCAGCGCGATCATCAGCGAGGTGTCGCGCAGGTCCGAGCCGTAGTCACCGAGGTACCACGGGCGCTCGAACTTCTTCGCGAACGCCTCCTCGATTGCCTTCTCCGCGCGCGGCTGGTCGCCCATCAGCTTCAGCGCGACGCCGAGATGGACCAGCGGCAGGGCGGTGATCGACTTGGCGCGGTCGTTGTCGAACAGCGCGCGCAGGGTGCCGAGCGGGGCGCGGTTCACGCGCGCCAGCACGAAGCCCGAATAGGCCTGGTCGGCGAAGCGCAGGTGGTCGCTGTGCTCGTAGTTGTAGTACGGATGGCCGCCCGACAGCAGGTCGTCGTTGAGGCGCTTGAGCGCGCGCTGCAGCATCTCGTCGGGCACCAGGAAGCCCTCGTCGCGCGCGTCTTCGAGGAATTCGACGACGTACGGCGTGAGGTACTCGTTGACGTAGCTGTCGCCGCCCCACATCGAGAAGTGGCCGGACGGGATCTGCATCGAGGCGATGCGGCCGATCGCGCCGTCCACGCGCGCCTTGCGCTGGTCCGCCGGCAGGCCGTCGACGTGCAGGTTGGCGGCGGTCTGCTCGTCCAGCAGCAGGGCGCCGAAGCCCTTGCTGGTGGTCTGCTCGATGCAGCCGTACGGATACTTCAGCAGGTCCTTCAGCGCGGCCGCGAACGGCAGCGGCGGCAGGCTCGACACGGTGAGGCGGGCGTTGATCGAGTCGGCGAGCAGGCCGTCGATCGCCTCGCCGCCGAGGACGATCGGATCGAGCCGGTCGAGCGAGCGCGCGCTCGAACGCAGCACGTTCGGCCAGGCCGCGCGCACGACCATTTCGAAGTGGCGGTCGATCTTGATCTCGCCGCCCGAGGTTGGAGGGGATGAGGCCGTGACGTTGATCTTGCCGACGCCGTAGCCGTCGAGCGCGGTCAGCGGGAAGTTCAGCGTGGTCTTGGCGCCGTCGGCGAGCTTGACCGTGCGTTCGCCCTGCGCGACCGCCAGCGGCTTGTCGGCGGCGACCTTCACCGCGAACTCGCGTTCGCTGCCGGAGAAGTTCTGCAGGTCCAGCGTCAGCGCGCTCTGGTCGCCCGGAGCGAGCACGCGCGGCGTGGAGATCTCGGCGACCAGCGGCGCACGCACGATCGTCTCGGCGTCGCTGCCGCCGTACTGGTTCTCGCCGAATACCAGCGCGGTCACGCGCACCGTGCCGTTGAAGTCGGGCATCGCCAGCTGCACCTGCGCCTCGCCCTTGGCGTCGAGCTCGACCACGCCGGAGAACAGGTCGACGGTCAGCACCTTGGCGGTCGGCCGGCGCGCCTGCGGCAGCGCCGCCAGCGCCATGTCGCCGCCGTAGCGCAGCTTGGCCGAGCTGCCGTCGAAGCTCTCGATGACGCGGCCGTACAGGTCGTAGGCGTCCACGCCGAGCGCGCGCTGGGCGAAGAACCACGCGTTCGCGTCCGGCCGCGCGAAGCGCGTAATGTTGAGGATGCCGACGTCGACCGCGGAGACGGTCACGTAGGCCTTCTTGCCGGCCAGCGCCGGCGCCTTCACGGTGACCGGCAGTTCCGTCTCCGGCTTCATCTGCGCCGGCGCCTGGATCGTCACGTCGATCTTGCGTTCGCTGCGGTCGATCGGTACGTAGGCCTCGCCGACGGCGCGCGCCGGCGTGACCTTCTCCACCGCCGAGCCGCCGCGCAGCACCAGCGCGGTGACGTAGACGTCGTGGCGCTCCCAGTCCTTGGTCACCGGGATCTCGAAGGTGGCGCCGGGCCGGGCGTCGATGTTCTTCGTGTAGAGCAGGCGGTCGGACTCGACGATCAGCACGCCCGGTCCGGCCTGCGGCGGCGTGACGGTGACCTTGAGCGTGTCGCCGGCGCGGTAGCTCGGCTTGTCCAGCGCGAGCTTGATCTTGTCCGGGCGCGCCTCCTTGCCGCGGTTGTCGTCGTTCCAGCTCCAGCCGGCGAAGAACGGCAGGCGCGTGGTCAGGCCGGTGGCCGGATCGAGGATCTCGACGCGGTAGTTGCCCCATTCTACCGGCACGTCGAACTTCAGCGGCTTGCCGGCCTCGACGTCGAGTTCGCGCGCCTCGGCGTTCTCGTAGCGGTCGGTGTAGTCGAAGTGCCAGCCGCTGGCGCTGTCGAAGGTCCAGCGGTAGTCGCGGTGTTCGCGCACCAGGGTCAGCTTGAGCTTCGGACCGGCGAGCAGCTCGCCCTTGGCGTTGCTGCGGATTACTTCGAAGCCGGCGCGCGCGCGCGCGTCCGAGCCGTCCTTCAGGTCGAACAGCGGGCGCACGCCGACCAGCGCGTCGGCCGGCCAAACGGTGCGCTTGAGGCTGCGCGTGACGGTGCGGCCGCCGCTTTCGTAGACGCTGCCGGAGACGATCGCCGCGACCGGCGCGCCCGCCTTGGCGGCGTCGGCGAGTTCGACGTCGAGCTCGAGCTTGCCGTGCTCGTCCAGCGCCTGGTCGGCGACGTCCTTGGCTTCCTTGGGCAGCTCGATCGCCGGATCGCCGAAGTAGTAGTCCTTGTGCGCATCGACCGGATGCTGGTCGGCGGACAGGGTCAGGCGCGCGGTGAAGCGGTTGCCGGAGGCCGGCGCGCCGTAGAGATAGGCGCCTTCGACGGCGAGCGCGAGCGGTTCGCCGGGCTTGAGCGTCTCCTGCGCGGCCGACAGTTCCAGCTTGAGCCGCTCGGGCAGGAATTCCTCGATGCGGAAGGTGAGGCCCTGCGTGGCCTCCTGGGATTTGGGATCGGTGCGGAATTCGACCTGCCAGCGGCCGGTCGGCGCGTCGGCGGGGATTTCCTTCGACCACTCGAAGTAGTTCATCTCTTTCGGGTCGAGCTGCGCCTGCGCGTACGGGCGGCCGTCGGGCTGCTTCAGGGTCACGAACAGCGGCTGCGGCTTGATCGCATTGCCGTCGTAGTCGCGCAGCAGCGCCGACAGGCGGATCGTCTCGCCGGGACGGTAGAGGTCGCGGCTGGACCAGCCGAACACGTCGAACCAGGCCTGCTTGCGGCCGGATACGGCGAAGTCGGAAAGATCGAGCGCTGGCTGGTTGAACGGCAGCAGCGAGACGTCCTTGCCGCTGCGCGCGACCAGCACCTGCTCGGCCTTCAGCGCGTAGGCGAGCTGCGCGTTGCCGTCGTCGCCGGTCTTGCCGGTGACCACGGCCTCGCCCTTGGCGTCCAGGACGCTCAGCTCGACGCCGACGATCGGCTCGCCGGACTTCAGCGACGCGGCGTGCACGAACAGCGTGTCCTTGTAGGCGCGCGTGTGCAGGCCGATGTCGCTGACGAAGAAGAAACTGGTCTCGTACTGGCCCTCGAAGCTGCCGGCGCGCTTCATCACCGCGAAGTACAGGCCGGGCTGGCCCAGTTCGGCGATGTTCTGGATCGGCAGGTAGTTCAGCGTGCGCTCGTTCTCCTTGCCGGTCAGGCTGAAGCGGTTGGAGTAGACCGATTCGGCGATCTGCGCCACCGGCTTGCCGTTGCGGTACCAGTAGCTCGAATCCAGCTCGTAGCTGCTGCGCTTGCCGTTCTTCTGGTAGGCGGCGAAGAAGTTGGCGATTTCCTTGTCGCGCACGCGCAGGAACTCGACGTCGACTTCCTTGACGTTGACCGACACCACCGGCAGGCCGCGCGTCTCGCGCGCCGGCAGCACGCTGCCTTGCGAGGCGAAGCCGACGGCCGGCTGCATCGGTCCGGTGTAGATCTCCTTGCTGACCTCGCTGCCGAGCGTCTTGCCGTCGGCGGCGGCGAGTTCGCCCTTGAGGCGCAGGTTGTAGTTCTGGTCGGCCTGCACGTAGGGGAAGCGCAGCGTCTTGCCGTCCTCGTCCAGCGCCCAGCTGCCCTGCACGGCGGCGCCCTTGGCGTCGTTGACGGCGATCAGCGTGTCGAACGCCTGCGTGCCGACCAGCGCCTGCGAGAATTCCAGCGTGATCGCGAGCTGGCCCTGGTACTGCTCCGCGCGCGCCGAAACGACGGCGAAGCCCTGCGGCGATTCGGCCTTCTTCGCCGGCTCGGCCGCCACCGGCGCCTTGCCCTGGACTTCCGGCACGCCGTCGTCGTGGCGGCGGCAGGCCGACAGCAGCAGCGACGAGGCGACGAAAAGCACGCAGAAGACGTACCGCAGCGAGCGTGCGGGTGAACGCAGTTCCATTGAGAACTCCCCGGTTGGATGGCGGCGCCAGTATAGCCGCGCATTATGGCGGCCTTCGGGCGCGGTGGCGGCGCAGGCGTGTCGCCGCGGGCCGCCGACGGCAGCCCGGGTCGTCAGTCGCCGCTGCAGTCGACGGCCGTGTGGATCACTGAGAACGGACGGCGGATCGCGTAGCGGCCGCCCGGCGGGTTCTCGCGGTAGTCCACCTCGTAGCTGCCGCTCCAGAACGCATCCGGATCGGCCTGGAAATGGCGCAGCAGGATTTGCGCGACCGGGTAGGGCGTGGCCTCGGCGGCCTTGCCGGGCGCGAACCAGCGCACGTCGAGGCAGTCGGGGCAGTCCGGCGGCAGCTTCGTTTCTCCGCCGGCGTATTCGGCGGTGAACCAGTGGAAGACCACCGACCGGTCGCGGCCGGCGAAGAACTGCTCGAAGGTGCCGACGTGGCGGATGCGCCGCACGCGCAGGCCGTAGTCCGCGGCCATGCGCGTGACGAAGCGGAACGGGGAGAGCCCCGGCTCGACGCTCTGTCCCGGCACCTCCCACAGGTGCTTCCAGTCGACCAGCAGATCGCCGCGCCCGGCATCGCGCACCAGCAGCTTGGCCCGCTGCTCGACCGGCCGCTGCGTCGCCTCGTCGGACCAGGTGCACGAGGCGGGCGGGGCGGCGGCCGCCAGGTTCGCAGCGGCGGCGGCGAACAGAGGAAGCAGGCGGCGTACACGGTTCTTCATCGCGGGAATTTCCGCAGCGGGAGCTGCCGCAACATCGCCCAACGGCGGCGCAGTGACAAGCCCTGCGCACGCCGCATGCGTTCGCGGTCACGCTGGCGCCCGCCCGCACGGCGGCGCATTCCGCACGGAACGCGCCGCCGTCGCCGGCTACTGCACGGTCAGGCTGACCGGCACCACGACGATGCGCTGGTCCGCATCGTTGCTGCGCACGCACAGCGTCGCCGAGTAGCTGCCCGCGTCCAGCGTGCCGGCGTCGAAGCCGACGTCGACCGGCGTGGTCGCTCCGGCGGCCGTGCTGCCGGAGGTGACCGCGAGCGTCAGCCACGGCACGTCGGCCGGCACCGCGCACGGGCTCGGCGGCAGCGCGATGGCGAAGGCGGCGATCTGCGCCGCGGCCGGGTCGGCCGAGATGCCGCCGACCAGGGTCGCGTGTCCGGTAGCGGTGTCGAGGGTGTACATCTGACCCGGCTGCGAGAACACGCTTTCGTCGTTGACGGCGGCGAAGTACAGCACGTTGCTCGACGGATCGAAGTCCAGGCCCTCGGCGAATTCGGCATTGAAGCCGAGCGCGCCGATCGCGGTGGCGGCGCCGCTCGCCTTGTCGATCGCGATCAGCACGTCGCCGTCGATGTCCACGCCGTAGAGCTGGCCGCCGACGTCGGCGGCGATCTCGATGACGCGCCCGCCGCCGGCGATCGCGCCGACCGGCGTGGCGGCACCGGTGAGCGGATCGATCGTGTACAGCGTCGAGGACAGGCTGCCGCTCATCAGCGTGCTGCTCGCGTAGAGCGTGCCGTCGGTCGGATCGAGCGCGAGTCCGCTCCAGTCCTCGCCGTTGAGCGTGGCCGCGACGCCGACCGCGGCGATGCCGGCGTCGGCGGTGTTCACGCGCACCAGTTCGCCGCTGTCGAAGTCCAGCGAATACAGCGTCCCGAAGTCGCCGTCGAGGAAGGCGCCGCCGACCAGGGTGCGCTCGACCGCGCCGACCGGCGTGGTCGAGCCGGGAGCGGCCGCGTCGAAGCGGACCAGCGTGTTGCCGTCGATCGAGTTCAGGTTGACGCCGAAGGCCGGCACCGCGGCGCCGGCCGGCGCGTCGCCGCCGCGGTTCGCCGGCAGCAGCGAGGAGGCCAGCGTGCGCGGCGCCAGCGCGGTGGTCGAGGACGGCGCTGCCGCGGCCGGCGGCGCTGCACGCGAGCGTGCCGCCGGCGCCTGCGCTTCGCTCAGGCTCCAGGTCAGCTCGGCGTCGCCGTCGTTGCCGATGCCGAGCGAAACCTGCGTCGTCGCGCCGGCGGCGACGGTCGCCGACAGGCTGGCCGGATCGACGACGATGTCCGGGCTGCCGGCGGTGACGGTCACGCTGGCGCTGGCCACGTAGCTCGTCATCGGCGTGGGCACGAAGCGGATCGCGCTGCCGGCGGCGACCGCGGCGACGTTGTACGAATACTGATTCGCGCGCGCACCCTGGTTCAGCCCGATCGTCGCCGACAGCCCGCCGTCGAACTCCTCGCCGTCCATGTCGACGTCGGCGTACTGGAACACGATCTCGTTGCTGCCCTCGTGCAGGATCGCCTCGAACGTCGCTGGATCGCTGGCGGTGCCGGAGGAGACGTAGTGCACGCGCTGGTTCCACTGCACGACCAGGCGCCGCTCCGGCGCCTCGCCGAGGGTCTGCGCGAAGACGCCGCCGCCGGTCGCGGCGAAGTCGTCCCAGAACGGCAGGATCGCCGGTCCCAGCGTCGCGTTGGGCAGCGGCAGGTTGTTGTATCCGACCTCGCCGGTCTCCACGCCGAACAGCATCGCGCCGTTGTTGCCGACGCGCACGACGTTCGCGCTGTGGCCGTAGAACGTGAAGTCGAAGCCGATGGGCACGGTGGCCTCGCCGTCGTCGGCGAGGTTCAGGTCCGTGCCGGTCGCGCTGATGTCCTCGAAGGCGTACGGCGGCGGCGCCGCGCCGCCGTCGAAGCCGTCGCCGAAGAGGCGGTCCGGATCGCCGGCGGCGCTGGTGTAGTCGGCCAGCGCGGTGGCGGCGGTCCAGGTCGACAGCAGGGTCTGGCTCTCGCCGACGATGCGCACGTCGTTGTACTGGAAGCTCTCGCCGGGCGCGACGTCCTGCGCGTGGTCCTGCAGCAGCACGCCGTTGCGGTCGTCGACCAGCGTGTGGAAGGCGAGGGTGTCGGGACTGGCGTTGCCGATCGTGTAGCAGAAGTTGACCGGGTCGCCGGCGGTCACCTCCAGCGACTGCGCGTCGCCGCAGCTGCCGGGCGTGAGGTCGGTGGAGACGGTGACGGCGAGCGTCAGCGGATCCTGCCCCTGCGGGGCGGATGCCGGCGCCGCGCAGGCGTGCGGATCGAACAGGGTGGCGAGAAGACAGAGGCCGGCGGCCGCTGCGAGCGGGCGATGACAGGACATGGTTGCACCTCGTCGCGTGGACAGTGCAAGTCCCTTCCCTCGTTGCCTGTGGTCGCCGCTCACCCCGGCTTGCCGGTCCGCTATAGCCAGCGGCGGCTGGGCTGTCAAGTGCGGCGGGCGAGGGCGGTGACGCAGCGGAGCGATCCGCCGCGCGCCGGCGCGGTGCTCAGTTGAGGAACAGCCGCTCGGTCAGGCGCGCCAGCGGCGTCTCCAGCGTGCGCAGCAGGCGCGCGGGCAGGTCGAGTGGCTTGAGCAGCATCTTGACCGTCATGTCGGCCGGGATGTGCCGGCGCAGGAGATCGCGTGCGCGGCTGGTGACGCGGTCGCACTCGGCCTTGTCGGCCGCGCGCTCCGGATAGCGGGCGACGAAGACGTGGCGCAGCGCGATGTCGCTGTCCTCGTCGCGGATCTCGAGCACGCGCTTGAGCACGGTGCGGAACACGCGGAAGCGGCCGATCGACTCGCGCTCGCGGTAGCGGGTGAAGTGCTGGTAGAAGTGCTTGTAGTGGCGAACCTCGTCCTTGCGGATCTGGTCGGTCAGCGCCCGCAGCACCGGTTCCTCGGCAATCGCGTTCAGCGCGCGGTAGAGGCTGGCCGTGCCGGTCTCCACCACGCAGCGGGCGGCCAGCTCCAGGCCGCGGCTGTCTTCCAGCTGCGCCGCCGTGCACACCGCGCCGTATTCGTCCCAGAACGCCTTGAAGCCGCCGTCCCAGTCGAACTCCGGCCAGACGCGGCGGACGTAGGCGGCGAGGGCGCGGCCGTGCTGCAGTTCTTCCTGTTCCCAGTGGTCGGCGAGCCAGCCCTGCAGCTCGGCGTCGCCGTCGAAATGGTCGATCAGGTTGCGCGTGTACAGGTCCGAACCGCTCTCGACGAAGGACGAGCTGGTGAGCAGGAAGAACAGGTCTTCGTTGGGACGGATGCGTTCGATCTCGATGCGATCGAAGCCGATGTTTTCCAGTGTCCAGGGCAGAGGCTGCGCGTAGCTCATCAGGGCCGATGACAGTCGGGGCGGGGAAATATTACCGATTCGCAACAGAAAACATACATCTCCGCCGCCCTGCGCGGCGGCACGGCTCAGCTGCGTCGCAGCCATTCCAGGCGCCAGTCGCCCGCCGGGTCCGCCGCCAGCAGGCGATGCGCCGCCGGCAGCCAGTCCTCCACGGCGCGGTCGAACTGCCACGGCGGATTGACGATCGCCGCGCCGCAGCCGTTCAGGCGCAGCGGCGAATGGTCCGGGTGGATCAGCAGTTCGGCCACCAGCACGTCGGCGTGCGCGCCGCGCAGCCAGCGGTGGAACGGCACGATCGCCTCGCGGCGCTTGATCGGGTACCAGATCGCGTAGATCGCGTTCGGCCAGCGGCGGAAGGCTTCGCCGAGCGCGTCCTGGATCGCCGCGTACTCGCCGGCCTGCGCCTCGAACGGCGGATCGATCAGCACCAGGCCGCGCTTCTGCGGCGGCGGCAGCAGCGCCTTCAGCGCGGCGTAGCCGTCGCGGCGGTGGATCGCGCAGCGCGCGTCGCCGTGCAGGGCCGCGCGCAGGGCGTCGGCTTCGTCTTCCTGCAGCTCGCACAGGATCGCGCGGTCCTGTTCGCGCAGCAGCGCGCGCGCCAGCAGCGGCGAGCCGGGGTAGCGCACGATCTCGCCGCCGGCGCCGGCATCGATCGCGCGGACGCGCTCGAGGTAGTCGCGCAGCGCCGCGGGAAGCGCGTCGGCGGCGAGCAGGCGCTGCACGCCGTCGGCGGCCTCGCGCGTGCGCGCGGCTTCCTCGCCGCGCAGGTCGTACAGCCCGCGCCCGGCGTGCGTGTCGACGTAGCAGAACGCGGCCGGCTTGGCGCGCAGCGCCTCCAGCAGGCCGATCAGCAGGGTGTGCTTGAACACGTCGGCGAAATTGCCGGCGTGGAAGGCGTGGCGGTAGTTCATGGGGCGCGCAGCTTGCGGCCGTCCGCGCGCCGCGTAAAGCCCATGACTTCCGCGCGATGGCCGGGCGCGCGGCGAACGGCTAGGCTGGCGTTTTCCACCGGGGAGGGGATGCGCGTGCGGACCGTACTGAAGTGGCTGTTCCGGCTGATCCTGCTCGGCGTGCTGGTGTGCGCGCTGCTGTTCGTGCACGTGTGGTACTTCAAGCCGTACAAGATCGACTGGTTCTACGCGCGCGTGTTCGGCCAGTTCGCGCTGCAGAGCCCGGAGATGCTCAGCAGCATGCGCATCCTGCCGGCCTGGGCCGATTTCTACGGCAGCAAGCTCGACGACGCCTCGCCGGCGCAGGAAGACGCGATGGCGGCGATGCTCAAGGCCGACGTCGACACCCTGCATCGCTACGACCGCGACGCGCTCGACCGCGAGGGGCGGCTGTCCTACGACGTGCTCGACTACTTCCTGACGATCCAGGTCGAGGGCGAGCGCTTCCGCCGCCACGATTTCCCGGTCAACCAGATGTTCGGCGTGCAGTCGAGCCTGCCCAACTTCATGGCGCAGACCCACCAGGTCAAGAGCGAGGCGGAGGCGAACGCCTACGTCGCGCGCCTGGACCGGTTCCCGGCCAAGTTCGCGCAGGTGATCGAGGGGCTCAAGCTGCGCGAGGCCGGCGGCGTGGTGCCGCCGAAGTTCACCGTCGACGGCGTGCTCGAACAGATGAACGGCTTCGTCGGCGTGCCGGCGAAGCAGAACATGCTGTACCTCACGTTCAAGGAGAAGCTCGACAAGATCGCGCCCGAGACGATGCCGCAGGCGACGCGCGACGCGCTGCTCGGCCGCGTCGAGACGGCGATCGACAACAGCGTGTATCCGGCCTACCGCAGCCTGATCGACTACTTCACCGCGCTCAAGCCGAAGGCGCAGAAGAACGAGGGTGCCTGGAGCCTGCCGGACGGCGACGCCTACTACGCGTGGTGCGTGCGCATGCACACGACCACCGACATGACGCCCGAACAGGTGCACACGCTCGGCCTGGCCGAGGTCGCGCGCATCACGGCCGAGATGGACGCGATCCTGCGCGGCCAGGGCCTGACCGAAGGCACGATCGGCGCGCGCGTGCAGCAGCTGGCGCGCGCGCCCGACGCGACCTTTCCGAACACGCCGGAAGGCAAGGCGGCGATGCTCAAGCAGTACCAGGCGATCCTCGACGAGGTGAACGCGGGACTGGGCGACGCCTTCGACGTGCGGCCCAGACTCGGCGTCGAGGTCAAGGCGGTGCCGGAGTTCTCCGAGAAGACCGCGCCGGGCGCCTACTACGAGCCGGGCGCGTTCGACGGCTCGCGGCCGGGCGTGTTCTACGCCAACATGCGCGACGCCACCGAGACGCCGAAGTTCGCCATGCGCACCTTGGCCTACCACGAGGGCATTCCGGGTCATCATTTCCAGATCGCGATCCAGCAGGAGCTGCAGGGCGTGCCGTTCTTCCGCCGCGTGCTGCCGTTCACCGCCTACTCGGAAGGCTGGGCGCTGTACGCCGAACGGCTGGCCTGGGAACTGGGCTTCCAGAAGAACCCGCTCGACGACCTCGGCCGGCTGCGCGACGAGATGATGCGCGCGGTGCGCCTGGTCGTGGATTCGGGCATCCACTACAAGCGCTGGACGCGCGAGCAGTCGATCGCCTACATGATGGACAACACCGGCATGGCCGAGTCCGACGTCACCGCCGAGATCGAGCGCTACTTCGTCGCCCCCGGCCAGGCGCTCGCCTACAAGGCCGGCATGCTGAAGATCCTCGAGCTGCGCGAGCGCGCGAAGGAAGCGCTCGGTCCGAAGTTCAAGCTCAGCGACTTCCACGACCAGGTGCTGACGCACGGCGCACTGCCGCTGTCGCTGCTCGAACGCGTCGTGGACGAATGGTCGCGGCCATCTTCCGATGGCCGAGGATGAGGCAGGTCGAACGCCGCCGTCGGGCGGCGTGAGGGAACGGGGAGCGCTCCATGGGAAGCGCTCCACGCACACACTCCCGTGAAGCGCTTGCGCCACTCCCATCCGTCACCCGGCGGCGCATGACAGTCGTCACCATCGATCCCTGACGCCCGCTTCTGCCCGTGGGCGTCGCCGATCGCGACGATGCTCCCGCACCGCTGGAGGTGCGGGAGGAAGCGCCATGAACATCTCGATTCCGGGTCTGTCGCCGTCGCAGCGCGAGCTGCTCGACCGCTACCTGCCGGCCGTGCTGGCCCTCGTCGTCGCCTGGCTGGTCGCGCGCGGTCTGAAAAAGCTGTTCTGGAACGCCTTCGGCCTGTACTGGGCCTTCCAGGCGCTGCACGTGTCGCGCGCGTTCTGGTGACGCCGGCGCGACCGGCCGCGACCCGATGCCGCAGACGGCGCGGCGCGGCGCGAGGTTGCTACCATGGCGGGCCATTCCATCCGCCGAGGTCGCCGCCATGTCCGCGCAAGACACGATCGCCCTGATCGAGAGCTACTACGCCGCATTCAACCGCGGCGACTGGGAAAGCATGCTCGCGCACCTGACCGACGACGTCGCCCACGACCTCAACCAGGGGCCGCGCGAAGTCGGGCGCGAGACGTTCCGCGCGTTCCTCGCGCGCATGGACCGCAGCTACGCCGAGCGGCTGGAGAACATCGTCGTGTCGTCCGCGCCGGACGGCGCCCGCGCCGCGGCCGAATACGTCGTGCACGGCACCTACAAGGCCGACGACGAGGGCCTGCCGGCGGCGAACGGGCAGAAGTACGTGCTGCCCGGCGGCGCCTTCTTCGACATCCGCGGCGGCCGCATCGCGCGCGTGACCAACTACTACAACCTGCAGGACTGGATCGCCCAGGTCGGCGGCTGATCGGCAGCCGGCGGGGGGAGGCGCCGATGGCACGTCCGGTCTATCGCTTCGGCGAGTTCCGGGTGGATCCCGTCGCGCGCGAATTGTGGCGCGGCGACCAGCTCGTCGCCCTGCCGCCGCACGTGTTCGATTGCCTTGCCTACCTGATCGCGCGGCACGATCGCGCGGTCGGCCGCGACGAGCTGGTCGCGGCCGTGTGGGGCCGGACCGAGGTCAGCGACACCCTGCTCGGCCAGACCGTGCTGCGGATCCGGCGCGAGCTGGGCGACGACGGCAAGGATCCGCACGTTCTGCGCACGATTCCGCGCTTCGGCTATCGCTGGGTCGCGCCGCTGCGGATGGCGGAGGATGACGCCGACGCGGCGATCGCCGCGCCGGCTTGCACGCTGGAACCGGCCGAAGCCGTCGAGGTGGACGATCCGCCGGCGCCTGCGCCGCCGCCCCGTCGCACCCGCCCATTGGCACGGCCGGCGCTGGCGGCCGTGCTTGCCGCGCTCGTCGCCGTCGTTGCCGTGGCGCTCGTGCAGCGCGGGCGCCACTCCGCGCCGCCGGCGGCGATGCCGGCAGCGCCGGCGGAAACCGCCGCGGTGATGCCGGCCGCGGTCGAGCCGGGCGCGGAATGGGCCTGGATGCGCCTGGGCGTCATGGACGTCGTGGCGACGCGGCTGCGCGGCTCGGGCCTGCCGACGGTGCCGAGCGAGAACGTCATCGCCCTGCTGAACGCGCCGCCGGCGCATCGCGCCGGTTCGCTGCGCGAGGCGGCCGCGTTCCGGCTGCAGGTATCGCCGCGCGTCAGCCGCCGCGGCGACGCCTGGGAGGTGAGCCTGGATGCCGACGACGGCGCCGGGCAGCGCTTTTCCGCGCAGGCCAGGGCGCGCGATGCGACCGAAGCGGCGCGCGAGGCCGCCGATCGTCTGCTCGTCGCGCTCGGACGCAGCTCGCCGCCGCGCAAGGGCGAGCCCGCACCGCAGTCGGAGCTGCTGCAGCGCATCGACGCCGCGATCCTCGCCGACGACCCGGACACGGCGCGCGGCCTGATCGAGCAGGCGTCCGTCGACCGGCATTCGCCGGAGCTGCAGCTGCGCCTGGCCAAGATCGATTTCCGCGCCGGCCACGTCGACGCCGCGCAAAAGCGCCTGGAGGGACTGCTCGCCGACGCCCCGGCGTCGACCGCGCCGGTGCTGCGCGCGAGCATCCTCAACGGGCTCGGTGCGGTCGCCATCCGCAGCGATCGTCCGCAGCAGGCCGAACAGGCCTTCGCGCAGGCCGGTGCCTTGCTCGCCGGACAGGCCGAGCCGGAACAGCTCGGCCAGGCCTATCTCGGCCGCGCCGGCGCGGCGGCCATGCAGCGGCGATTCGAGGACGCCTCGGCCGACTATGCGCGCGCACGCGTCGCGTTCCGCGAGGCGAACGATGCGCGCGCGCTGATCCGCGTGGATGCCAACGAAGGCTTCCTCGATCTCGACCGCGGCCGGCCGGCGCAGGCCCTGCCGCAACTGGCCGCCGCCGCCGACGGCTTCGCGCGCTGGGGAGCACTCAACGAAGCCGTGTTCGCGCACATCGGGCAGATCAGCAGCCGCCTCGCACTGCTCGAAGGCGCGGCGGCTTCGGCCACCGCGGATGCCGCGGCCGCGCTGGCCGAGCGGGTCGGGAACGTCTCGACCAAGGACTCGCTGACCATCGCACGCGCGCGGGCGCTGTCGGCGGTCGGGCGGCTGGGCGAGGCGAGGGCGTCGCTGCAGCGCCTGCGCGAGGCGAACCCCGACCCGGCGGACGTGACCGCAGCGGCCGCCGCCGTGCCGCTGGCGCGGATCGAGCTGGACGGCGGCAACGACGCGCGCGCCGCGGAACTGGCCGCGTCCGCGGTGGCCGTGCTGACCGACGCCGGCTACGCCGGCCTGCGCGCCGATGCCTGGCTGACCCAGGTGCGCGCGCTGGCCAGGACGAACGACCGCGCCGGCGCCGCCGCGCAGGCCGCCGCCTTCCAGGCCTGGGCCGCGCAGACCGGCGGTCGCGCGCCGACGCTGGCGCAGCTCGCGCGTGCCGACGTCGCCTGGCGCTTCGTCGAGAGCGGCTGGCGCGGCGAATTCGACGCCGCGCGCACGCTGGCCGACGCCGGCGGCGTGCCGGCCGACGTCGCCCAGGTCGCGATCGACCACGCCGGTGCGCTGATCGCCGTCGGCGAGCTGGACGCGGCGGAAGTCGAGGTCGGCCGGATTGCGCGCTGGTCCGGGCAGGATTTCGCCTGCGCCGTGCTGGAAGCGCGCTTCTATGCCGCCCGCGGGCGCGACGCGGCGCGCCAGACGGCGCTGGCCCGCGCCCGCGAACTGGCCGGCGAGCGGCCGATCCCCGCCGAGGCGACCGCCGTCGCGGTGTCGGCGCGCGAGGCGTCCGCGCATTGAGCGGCGCGGCGCCGGCGGCCCCGGGCCGCTGCGCGCCAACGGATCCCGAATCGATCCCGAATGGAGCGCGAATGGTCCGTGCCGGCCCGGCGCGGCCACGATGCCTGCGTTCCGGTCGTCGCCATGCGCCGTCCCCTCCGTCCGGATCCGCCGTCACCGGCGCCGGCGCCCGATATTCTGAAGGAGAGAGGCATGCGTCATTCCGTTTGGGCCGGGTGGATCCCGGCCCTGTTCTGCGCCGCGGCCACCGCCGGCACGCTCACCACCCTCGACGATGCGCAGAACGGATATCTGTCTTCGATCTCGCGCAACGGCCGCATCGCCACCGGCTCGTACGTCACCGACGTTTTCGCCGGCGCGTTCCGCTGGCGCAAGGGTGCGGGCAGCGAGAACCTCGCGTTCGGCTCGGGCATGGGCATGACCTCCTGGGCGCAGCCGATCGCCGGCTCGGCCACCGACGTCGACGGCAACATCGTCGCGGCGCTGGCCTATTCCGATTCCGAAGCCAATGGGCCGTTCCTGATCGGCGCCTTTCCCGGCTCCGCGCCGCAGGACCGCTTCTACAGCCAGGCCTACGGCATTTCCGACACCGGCGTCGTCGTCGGCCTGGCGCGGGATCCGTCCGGCAACGCGATCGCGTTCCGCTGGAGCGCGGCCGAAGGCATGAGCCGGCTGGCGGTGAACCGCCCCGACACGTTCTCGCGCGCCAACGGCATCAGCGCGAACGGGCAGACGATCTACGGCTGGAACGACCAGCCCAGCGGCTACCGTTCCGGCGTGATCTGGGTCAAGGGCACGCCGATGGACCTGCACAACCCCGGACCGTACGGCGACGCCTTCGGCTCGCCGCCGGGCGAGGCCTTCGGCAGCAATCGCGACGGCAGCGTCGTGGTCGGGCAGGGCTATTACACCGAGGACCCGGTCATGAGCCAGGGCTGGCGCTGGAGCGCGGCGACCGGCCTGCAGCCGATCGGCATCATCGCGCCGCCGCCCGAGCGCGGCATCCGCGAGGCGTTCGCGCGGCTGCGCCCGCCGGTGCGCCCGCATGCGGAGCGCTCGCCGCGGCCGGACGGCTTCTTCTATGCGCCGCAGGCCAATCCGCTCGGCGTCAGCGACGACGGCAGCATCATCGTCGGCAACACCGGCGACGGCCAGGTGCAGCAGGCCTTCATCTGGACGCCGGCCGACGGCATGGTGCTGCTGAGCGACTACGCGCCCGCGCACGGCATCACGATCCCGGACGGCATGTTCCTGATCTCGGCCAGCTCCATCAGCAGCGACGGCAAGATCCTCGGCGGCATCGCGATCGATCCGACGCAGAGCTACGTCGTGTCCTGGATCATGGACTTCCACGATGCGGCGCCGCGCGAGACGATCCTCACCGCGCAGGGCAGCATCGCCGCCAACGACCTGGCCGAAGGGCCGTTCGCCGGCTATCCGGTCGGCGCCGCGGTGTCGATGACGTTGCGCTTCGCCTCCGACGGCAGCACGGTGGTGCCGGGACACGAAGCGGTCTACACGGTCGCGCCGGACAGTTTCCGGCTCACCGCACGCTACCAGGATCCGGTCGATTTCTCGCATCATTCGGCCACCGAGACCCTGTCGGGCGCGGGCGCGCTCCTGCGCATCCGCAACGACGATCCGCGTGCCGACGGCGTCGAGCTGTCGCCGGCCGCGGTGGCGACGGACGGGCAGAGCGTGGAGCTGTCGCTGTCCGATGCCGCCGGTGCGCTGTTCGACTCGGAAGAGTCCACCTACATCAACCGCACCTTCGGTCCGCCGCAGCTCGACGCGACGGACTGGTCGCTGCGCGGCAGCGACGGTCGCGCGATGACGGTGTCGCTGCAGTGGGTGAACATCGCCGACGTGGCGGAGGACAAGCTCTTCGAGGACGGCTTCGACGGCGGCTGATCGACGGCATAATCGCGCTTTCGCCAGTCGCCCGAGGAGTGGCGTGACGCGTCGCCGCTGCGATGCGTCACGCGTCGCGTCACCATGGCAGAACGCGTTTCCAGTGTGGCCGTCGTCGGCGGCGGACCCGCCGGCCTGATGGCGGCCGAGGTCGCCCGCGCGGCCGGCGTCGAGGTCGACCTGTACGACCGCATGGGCTCGGTCGGGCGCAAGTTCCTGATCGCCGGCAAGGGCGGGCTCAACCTCACGCACTCCGATCCGTTCGAGGCGTTCGTTTCGCGCTACGGCGAACGGGCGCGCGAAGTCGAACGCTGGCTCGCGCGCTTGGACGCCGACGCCCTGCGCGAGTGGGCGCGCGGACTGGGCGTGGAGACCTTCGTCGGCAGTTCCGGGCGCGTGTTCCCGGCCGATCTGAAGGCGGCGCCGCTGCTGCGCGGCTGGCTGCGGCGCCTGCGCGCGAGCGGCGTGCGCTTCCATGTCAACCACCGCTGGCTCGGCTGGGACGATTCCGGCGCGCTGCGGTTCGAGCAAGCGGGCGGCGAGGTGCGCGTGCACGCCGGCGCGACCGTGCTCGCGCTCGGCGGCGGCAGCTGGCCGGTGCTCGGTTCGGACGGAAGCTGGACGCACGCGCTCGCCGCGCGCGGTGTCGCGCTGGCGCCGCTGCAGCCGGCCAACTGCGGCTTCGACGTGGCCTGGAGCGCGCATTTCGCCGCGCGCCACGCCGGCGCGCCGGTGAAGCCGGTGGTGATCCACTGGCGTAGTGAGGACGGCACCTCGATCCGCCGCCAGGGCGAGTTCGTGGTCGGCGCGAACGGCGTCGAGGGCAGCCTGATCTACGCGCTCGGCGCGCCCTTGCGCGAGGCGATCGCGCGGCACGGTTCGACCACGATCCGGCTCGATCTCGTGCCGGGCCGCGACGCCGCCCGGCTCGCGCGCGATCTTGCCCAGCCGCGCGGCAGCCGCTCGTTCGGCGAGCACCTGCGCCGCCGCGCCGGCATCGACGGGGTGAAGGCCGGCCTGCTCTACGAGGCGCTGCCCAGGCACGACTGGCAGGACGTGGAGCGCCTCGCCGCGACGCTGAAGTCGCTGCCGCTGACCCTGCTGCGGCCGCGCCCGCTGGACGAGGCGATCAGCACCGCCGGCGGCGTGCGCTTCGATGCGCTGGACGAATCGCTGATGCTGCGCGCGCTGCCCGGCGTGTTCGTCGCCGGCGAGATGATCGACTGGGAGGCACCGACCGGCGGCTACCTGCTGACCGCCTGCTTCGCCAGCGGCCTGGTGGCGGGCGAGGGCGCGGCGCGAAGGGCTGCGGGCGCGACCACGCGCCGCTTTGCGCAGGGCGATCCGAACGGCTAACGTAGCCGGATGATCGACGTGCAGACCTACGCCGGCGCCGCCGTCGCGCCGTACCTCGACGCGGTGGCCGAGCTGCGCATCGCGGTATTCCGCGACTGGCCGTATCTGTATTCGGGCGACCACGAATACGAGAAGAACTATCTGGCCACCTACGCGCAGTCGCCGGAGAGCCTGTTCGTGCTCGCCTTCGACGGCCCGCGCGTGATCGGCGCCTCGACCGGCATCCCGCTGACCGACGAGACCTCGGCGTTCCAGCAGCCGTTCCTCGACCGCGGCATCGCCCTGGCCGACGTCTTCTATTTCGGCGAATCGGTGCTGCTGAAGGAATACCGCGGCCACGGCCTGGGTCATCGTTTCTTCGACGAGCGCGAAGGCTACGCGCGGCAGCTGGAGCGGTTCTCGATGACCGCGTTCTGCGCGGTCGAGCGCGGCGAGGACGATCCGCGCCGGCCCGCGGATTTCCGCGCCAACGACGTGTTCTGGAACAAGCGCGGCTACCGCCGCCAGGACGACATGTTCTGCCGCCTGGAGTGGCAGGAGATCGGCAGCGACGGTCCGAGCTGCCATCGCCTGCGCTTCTGGCTGCGCGAGCTGGAGCGGGCATGAAGCTGAAGATCGCCGCCGCGCAGTACGGCATCGGCGCGCCGTCGGACTTCGCCGCCTTCGGCGAGCGTGTCGCCGCGCGCGTGGCCGAAGCGGTGAAGGCCGGCGCGCAGCTGCTGGTACTGCCCGAGTACCTCGCGCTGGAAGCCGCCGCCACGCTCGACGCCGCGACGCGCAGCGACTTCGCGCGTTCGCTGGCCGGACTGCAGGCGCATCACGACGACTACCTCGCGCTTGCGCGCGAGCTGGCCTCCCGGCACGCGGTCCATCTCGTCGCCGGCACCTTCCTGCTCGACGTCGGCGGCGGGCGCTACCGCAACCGCGCCTACTTCGTCTCGCCGGACGGCAAGGTCGCGTTCCAGGACAAGCTGACCCTGACCGGCTTCGAACGCTCGGCCGGCATGATCGAGCCCGGCGACGAACTGAAGGTGTTCGACACCGACTTCGGCCGCATGGGCATCGACGTCTGCTACGACGTCGAATTTCCGCTCTACGCGCGCGCACAGGTGGAAGCCGGCGCGCGCGTGATCCTGGTGCCGAGCTGCACCGACACCGACGCCGGCGCCAGCCGCGTGCGCGTCGGCTGCCAGGCGCGCGCGCTGGAGAACCAGGTCTACGTCGCCTGCGCGGTGACCGCCGGCGTGGCGCAGTGGAGTCCGGCGCTCGACGTCAACACCGGCGCGGCCGCGCTCTACACGCCGATCGACCGCGGCTTTCCGTCCGACGGCGTGCTCGCGCGCGCGCGAGAAGGCGAGGACTGGGCGATCGCCGAACTCGACCTCGCCGCGCTCGATGCGTTCAAGCGCGAGGCGCAGGTCGCCAACGCCAACGACTGGTTCGCGCAGCTGCGGCCGGCGGTGGTGCGCGCGCGCGTCGAAACGCTCTAGGAAGCCTCGACGCCCTCGGCGTCTGCGCGGTCGTGCGCCGGCGAAGTTGGAGCGGCGCGAACCTTGCGCGCAGCAGCGCTGCCCGTCGTCCACGTGCATTTTCCGCTGCGCGAAGGAGCGCAGGGGGAATCCTGCGCCATCAGCGCTTCTCGTCCACGGCGAACTCGCCCTGGGGCAAACCCGAGCTAGGGTTTCCTCGAATGTAAACGTTTACATCCGGGGGAGTAGCGTAACTGGGCGATTCTGCGACGAGGCGGCCGAGGCCGGCTTCGCGCATCCGCGGCCAATCCGGTTCACGCGATCAGGAGGCGAGTCATGAGCGATTCGACAGGCGGTGTAGGCGGCGCCGGAGCGGGCGGCGGCGCGAACGTTCACGGCAGCAACGACACGCACGACACGCGCGGCGCCGACAGCGCCGGGTCGGCCGACGCGGGCGGCGCATCGGCGGCCGGGACGGCGCAGGCGTCGGCACCGGCAAGCGGCACGGCCGCGTCGGCGCAGGCCTCGGAAGACAGTGCGCGCGCGCATCCGGAGGCGCATTACTCGTCCGAGGCGCCCAATCCGACCGGCCCGACGCAGGACCAGGTCGACAGCCTGACCAGCGCCAACGTGACGACGCCGATGTCGATGCAGGCGCAGATGTCGGCGATCTCGCAGACCACGGCGGCGGTGCAGAAGGCGGCCGAGTCGGCCGCCGCGATCGGCTTTTCGCCGTCGGCGTCGGAGACGGCGCCGGCCGAGAGTTCGTTCTCGATCGCCAATTCGCCGGCGACCCTCGACGGCCGCCCGAAAGTCGATCCGAAGACCTCGCTCGGCGAGCTGGGCCCGACCTTCAGCCAGACGGTCGATGCCGACAAGCCGTCGGTGACGATCACCATGAAGAACCCCGGCATGCTCGCCGCCGGCGACGGCGTGACCGTTTCGGCGGTGCTGCACGACGCGGCGGCGCCGAAGAAGACCGGCGTTCCGAGCCTGGACGTGACGGCGACCTACAACAGCGTGCTGGCGACGCCGGCGCAGGACGAAGCGGTCAAGTCGGTGCCGGCGCAGGTTCCCGGCGTGCAGTTCGGCCTCGGCCTGACCGCTGTCGGCACGCCGAACATGGCCGTCAACGCCGACGCCGTGCTCAAGGGTTTGGACCGGTCGGTCGAGGTGAAGGCGGGCTACAACTTCCAGACCAAGGCGGTCTCGCTGGACGGCAAGCTTTCGGTCAAGTCGGTGGACGTCATCGCGCACCAGGACTGGACCGCGAACGGCGCGTCCAACACCAGCGTCGGCGTGCAGTACAACTTCACCGACAACTTCTGGGCCAAGGTGGAAGTGCGCAACAAGGCCGGGGCCGGCAGCAGCTTCTACGGCGGCTTCGGCCTCAAGGGCAAGTTCTGATCGGGCCGCCGACGCGCCCGGTCGCGGGCGCGCCGGCCGGTTTCACGCCAGCCAGCTGGCCGGCACCAGCCACAGCGACGAGCCGGCCAGCGCGCAGCCGATCAGCGTCGCCGCCAGCACGTCGCTCGGATAGTGCATGCCGAGCACCACGCGCGACATCGCCACCAGCACGGTGAAGGCGATCAGCGGCGGCGCCAGCAGCGGGAAGTAGGCCAGCGCGATCAGCGTGAAGCTAACCGCGTGCAGCGTGTGGCCGGAGGGGAAGCTGAATTCGTCCAGCGGCGCGACGTACGGCGTGATGTCGGCGTGCGAGCGGAACGGCCGCGGCCGGCGCGTCCAGCGCTTGAGCACGCGGTAGAGCGTGGCGGCGATCACGCCGACCGCGGCCATGTGGATCGCCGCGTGCAGGCCGCGCGTGCCGCCGAACGCGGCGAGCAGGGCCATCAGCGCGTACCAGAACACGCCGTCGCCGAGGCGGCTGATCACGCGGAAGAACCGGGTCAGCGCGCGCCGCGCGCCCCAGCGGTTCATCGCCAGGCACAGGCGGCGTTCGCCGCTGCCGATTTCCAGTCGCTGCCAGGTCGTCATGCTGCCGCCCTCCGCATCGCAAGTTCGCCGAGCAGTTCGGCGAAATGGGTCGCCACGCTGGCCGGACTCAGGGCCGCCACCGCATCGCGTGCGGCACGGCGCAGCGGCGCCGCATCGCTCGCCACGCGGTCGGCCAGCGCGGTCGCGGCGTCGACGAAGGCGGTCTCGTCGCCCAGCGCCACGCAGGTGCCGGCCAGCGCGTCGTGGATGTGCTCGTGCGCGGCGCCGTAGTCGAACGCCACCACCGGCACGCCGCTGGCGAGCGCTTCGAGCGTCACGTTGCCGAAGGTTTCGGTCAGGCTCGGGAACAGGAACAGGTCGCCCGAGGCGTAGTGGCGGCCGAGGTCGTCGCCGCGGTGCACGCCGGCGAAGATCAGATCCGGGTGCTGGGCGGCGAGCGCGGCGCGCGCCGGCCCGTCGCCGACGATGACGAAGCGCGCGCGCGGATGGCGCACCTGGATCGCGCGGAACGCGCGCACGGCGAGGTCGAGGTTCTTTTCCGGCGCCAGGCGGCCGACGTGAACCACCACCGGATCGTCTGGCGCGGCGCCCCATGACGCGCGCAGCGCGGCGTCGCGGCGGGCCGGATCGAACACCGCGGTGTCGACCGCGCGGCGCAGCAGGCGCACGTTGCGGAAGCCGTGCCCGCCGAGGAAGGTGGCCAGTTCCGCGGTCGGCACCAGGGTCGCCGAGGCGCGGTTGTGGAAGCGGCGCAGGTAGGCGAACACGACCGGCGTCAGGAAGCCGAGCCCGTAGTGGGCGGCGAAATCATCGAAGCGGGTGTGGAATCCGGTGCAGGCCGGAATGCCGAGCCGGCGCGCGGCGCCGAGCGCGGTCAGGCCGAGCGGCCCTTCGGTGGCGATGTAGAGCACGTCGGGCCGGCGCCCGGACCAGCGCCGCTGCAGCGAACGGTGCGCGGGCAGGCCGAAGCGCAGGCCGGGGTAGCGCGGCAGCGAGGCGCCCGGCAGCAGCACCTGGTCGAAACCGTCGGCGGTTTCCGCGGTCTCCTCCAGCTGGCGCGGACGCACCAGCTCGACCGTATGGCCGAGCCCGGCCACGCCGCGGGCGAGCGCCTGCACCGTCAACGCGACGCCGTTGATCTCGGGCGGCCAGGTTTCGGTGACGATGGCGACGCGCATGCGCATACGGGTCCGGTGGTTTCGCGCAGGCTGGGCTGCCTGCTTGAAGCGCGTATTGCGTCGGCGTGGCGATTCGATGACAGTCCCGTCGGTGGCCGTAACGTTACTGTCACAATTCGGACCTAGCGTGCACGAATGCCCGGCAATCCAGTCACTTGCGATCGTTTCCTGAGCCGCGACCTCGTTCTGGCCGCGGCGCGCCGGCGCGCGCGCCTGGAGCGGCTGCGCGGCGGTTTCGTGTGGGCCGGAACCGCGATCGTGCTGACCGGACTGCTGGCGATCCCGCTGTACCTGGTCGGCGCGCTGCTGCCGTGGTCGAACCTGCCCGACGGCGCCGGCGCGCGGCTCGGCGTGCTGCTTGCCGGCACCCTGCGCGCGACCGCGTGCGCGATCGCGGTGGCGCTGCCGCTGGGCCTGGCGACCGCGATGTTCACCGCCCACTACGCGGCGCCGCGGCTGCGCGCGTGGATCAAGCCGGCGCTGGAGATCCTCGACGCGGTGCCGACGGTGGTGTTCGGCCTGGTCGCCGCGGCGACGCTGGCGCCGTGGCTGAAGCAGCACGTGGCGACCGTGCTCGCGCTGATCGCGATCGTGCCGGTCGCGCTGCTTGCGGCCGGCATGGCCTTCGGCGCGCGCGTGCGCCGCGCCGGCTGGCTGCCGCTGTGGCTGCTGCCTGCGCTCGTCGCGGTGGCGGCGCTGGCGGTGGCGATCGCCGCGCGGCAGGAAACGCCCCTCATCGCGCCGCCGACGCCGTGGAACGCGATGCTGATCGGCCTCGCCCTCGGCGTCGCCGCGCTGCCGACCGTCTTCTCGGTGGCCGAGGACGCGCTGTTCCTGGTGCCGCGCGCGCAGTCGCAGGCGGCGTTCGCGCTCGGCGCCACGCGCTGGCAGGCGCTGACCACCGTGCTGCTGCCGGCGGCCGGTTCGGGCCTGCTCGCCGCCGCGCTGCTGGGCGTCTCGCGCTGCTTCGGCGAGACGATGATCGTCCTGATGGCGAGCGGCAACACGCCGATCGGCGGCTTCGATCCGCTGCTCGGGCTGCGTTCGATCAGCGCCGAACTCGCGCTCGGCCTGCCCGAGGCGGCACCGCACGGCGAGGCTTATCGCAGCCTGCTGCTCGCGG
Source organism: Dokdonella ginsengisoli (assembly GCF_042652785.1). Taxonomy (NCBI): domain Bacteria; kingdom Pseudomonadati; phylum Pseudomonadota; class Gammaproteobacteria; order Lysobacterales; family Rhodanobacteraceae; genus Dokdonella; species Dokdonella ginsengisoli. The sequence goes on from NZ_JBHSHD010000010.1 coordinate 418,876, forward strand.
CGCTGGCCCTGCTCGTGCTGACCATGCTGCTGAGCCTGTGCGCCGACGTCGTGCGCGAGCGTCTGCGCCGCCGCCTGCGCGGCAGCGGAGGGGCGGCGTGAGGCGCCGGCTCGACCAGGCGGGCACCTGGCTGATCGCCGGCTGCGCGGCGGTCGCGCTGGCCGTCATGCTCGGCCTGCTCGGCGTGCTGCTCGGTGCCGGCTTCGCGCCGTTCTGGCCGGCGCCGGTCAGCCAGCTGCAGTTGCGCGACGGCAGCGCGCCGCTCGGCGAGATCGTGGCCGCGGACGCGAAAGCGCTGGCGATCCGCACCAGCGAACTCGAGCGCATCGGCGGCGGCTACCGGCGCGTGGCGATCGAGGAGATCGTCGCGCGCTCGCAACCAGCCGACGCGGTCGTGGTCGCGCTCGACGACGGACGCCGCCTGTACGCCCGTGGCGAAGCGGACGCGGACGCGCTGCTGGCGCAGGCGGGCGGTGCCGCCGAGCGCACGCGCCTGCAGCCGAACGCGCTCGGCTTCTTCGCGCGCATCGACGCGTTCGTACGCGAGATCGGCCACTTCCTCGGCAGCGCGCCGGTCGCGTCGAACCTCGCCGGCGGCGTGCTGCCGGCGCTGATCGGCACGGTGATCCTGGTGCTGCTGATGAGCCTGGTGGCGATGCCGCTCGGCGTCGCCACCGCGATCTACCTGCACCAGCGCCGCGGCTTCGGCGTGCGCCTGGTGCGCGGCGCCATCAACCAGCTCGCCGGCGTGCCGGCGGTGGTCTACGGCGTGCTCGGGCTGGGCCTGTTCGTGCACGGCATCGGCGCCGGCATCGATCGCTGGTTCTACGCCGACCGCCTGCCGCTGCCGACGTTCGGCAGCGGCGGCCTGCTGTGGGCGGCGCTGACCCTGGCGCTGCTGACCTTGCCGGTGGTCGTGGTCAGCGTGGAGGAAGGACTGTCGCGCATTCCGTCCAGCCTGCGCGAAGGCTCGCTGGCGCTCGGCGCGACGCGCGACGAAACCCTGTGGCAGCTGCTGCTGCCGGCGGCGCGGCCGGCCCTGCTGACCGGACTGGTGCTCGCCGTCGCGCGCGCGGCCGGCGCGGTGGCGCCGCTGATGCTGGTCGGCGTGGTCAAGATCGCGCCGGCGCTGCCGCTCGACGGCACGTTCCCGTACCTGCATCCGTCGCAGCAGTTCATGCACCTGGGCTTCGCCGTCTACGACGCCGCGCTCGCCAGTCCCGACGCGATCCGCGGCGTGCCGCGGGCGTATGCTTGCGCGGGACTGCTCGTCGCCGTGGTGGTCGCGCTGAACCTGTCGGCGATCCTGCTGCGCAACCGCCTGCGCCATCGCTATCCCGCGCTGGAGAACTGATTTGAATGCCGTGCCCGAACCCGCGCCGCTGCCGGCCGCGCCGTCTTCCGTCGTCGACGCTTCCGAGGTCGCGCTGAGCACCCGGTCGCTGTCGCTGTGGTACGGCCCGCGGCAGGTGCTGTCGGAGATCAGCCTGGACGTGCCGGCGCGCCGCATCACCGCGCTGATCGGGCCGAGCGGCTGCGGCAAGTCGAGCCTGCTGCGCTGCCTGAACCGGCTCAACGACGAGATCGCCGAGGCGCGCGTCGCCGGCGGCGTGCGCGTCGGCGACACCGACGCGTACGCGAAGGACACGCTGGTGCACGACCTGCGCCGCCGCGTCGGCATGGTGTTCCAGAAGCCGAACCCGTTCCCGCTGTCGATCCACGACAACGTCGCCTACGGCCTGCGCCTGCTCGGCGTGCGGCGCCGGCGCGAACTCGACGAGCGCATCGAGGCGGCGCTGCGCTTCGCCGCGCTGTGGGACGAGGTCGCCACGCGGCTGGACGACAGCGCGCTGGAGCTGTCCCTCGGCCAGCAGCAGCGGCTGGTGATCGCGCGTGCGATCGCGGTCGAACCGGAAATCCTGCTGCTCGACGAGCCGGCCTCGGCGCTCGATCCGGCGGCCACGCTGCGTTTCGAGGAACTGCTGCACGAGCTGGCGCAGCGCTACACGCTGCTGCTGGTCACGCACAACATGCAGCAGGCGGCGCGGGTCTCGCATTTCTCCGCCTTCCTGCACGGCGGCCGGCTGATCGAGTTCGGCGACACCGACGCGCTGTTCACCAATCCGGGTCAGCGGCAGACCGAGGACTTCATCACCGGACGCTACGGCTGAATGCGCGAATCGCGAACGGGGTATCGAAAACCGCCGATGCGGCCCGCATCGACTTCTACGCGCTGCAATGATCCTTGACGACAATCCGGTCGCCCTACATCTTCGTTCCCGATTCCCGATTCCCGATTCCCGATTCCCGATTCCCGATTCCCGATTCCCGATTCCCGATTCCCGATTCCCGATTCCCGATTCCCGATTCCATGGACCGCCTGCATCTCAACCAGCACATTTCTCGTCAGTTCAACAGCGAGATCGAGGACGTGCGCCGCCAGGTGCTGGCCATGGGCGGACTGGTCGAGGAACAGATCGCCGCGGCGCTGCACATCCTGGTCGAACGCGACGCGGCGGCCCTGGCCGAGATCCGCGAGCGCGAGCGGCAGATCAACGCGGCGGAACTGGCGATCGACGAACGCTGCGCCTTCATCCTGGCACGGCGGCAGCCGGCAGCGTCGGATCTGCGCCTGGTGCTGGCGGTCATGAAGATGCTGGCCGACCTGGAGCGCATCGGCGACGAGGCCAAGCGCATCGCCAAGATGGCGGAGAAGCTGGTCGGCGAGGAGGGCGGCACCGAGGTGACCGGCGCGCTGAGCGAACTGGGCCTGCTCGGGCGCGGCATGCTGCGCGGCGCGCTGGACGCGTTCGCGCGCTTCGACGAGCACCTCGCGCTTGAGGTCATGCGCCGCGACCGGCGCATCGACGAAACCTACCGCAGCCTGTTCGCGGTGCTGGTGGCGCGCATGCAGCAGCAGCCGGAACAGATTCCGGTCGAGCTGGACCGGCTGTGGTGCGCGCGCTCGCTGGAGCGCATCGGCGACCGCTGCAAGAACCTGTGCGAGTTCGTGCTGTACCTGGTGCGCGGCAAGGACGTGCGCCACTCGGGCCTGGCCAAGGGCGACGCGCCGCCGTTCTGAGCGGGCGAAAAAAAAGCCGGCGTCCGCTTCGCGAACGCCGGCCCCGGTGACGGCTTGCTGGGGCTTACTTGGCGCGCTTGGCCGGCGCCTTCTTCGCCGCCGGCTTGGTGCCGAGCTTGCGCACTTCGCGCGACAGTTCCTCGACGCGCCTGGTCAGCGTGGAGAGTTCCTCGTGGCTGGGGATGCCCAGGCGGCCGAGCGCGCGCGAGACGCGGTCCTCGAACACCTTCTCGAGCTTGTCCCAGGTTTCCTGGCTGCGCTCGCGCACCTGGCCGATGGTCTGCTCGATGCTGCCGCGCGCTTCGTCGACCTTGGCTTCGGTGAACTTGCGCGTCTTCGCGTCGAGCGCGGCGCCTTCCTTCACCAGCGACTCGAACAGCTTGGTGCCTTCGGACTGCGCCTTGGCGAACGCGCCCAGGCCGGCCAGCCAGATCTGCTGTGCGGAATCCATGACGGTCTTGCCGACGCGGCGGGCGTCGCCGGCGGCGTTGGTTTCGGCGTTCGTGCGGTTCTTCAGTTTGGGCTTGGCCATGGTCGGCTCCGATGCAGGGATGCGGCGGACGCCGCGGGTGTGCGGGACTGTCGTGCTTCGAGCTAGAGCAGACACACTAGGCCTGCGGCGGCGGCGCCTTGCGGCGGCGTGGCGGGCGCGGCGGTGGCAGGCGGTCGCGCAGTTCGTCGAGCACGCCGTCGAGGCGCCGCGTCGTGCGCGTGCGTCCGGCCGGCCGGCGCAGGCCGTCGAGCAGGCTGCGCGGCGGCGCGTCGAGCACCTCGTCGCGCAGGCGCAGGCCGTGCCGTTCGAACAGCGGCGCCAGTTCGTCGCGCCGCTCGTGCAGGTCGGCGAACGTGCTGCGGTAGGCGTGTTCGGCGACGCGCCGGCGGCTGGCGAAGCTGAAGACGTTGGTGAAGAACATCTCGACGTCGTCGGCGTTCGGTTCGAACAGGACCCGGTCGGCGTTGGCGTAGCGCTGCGGGTAGCGCGAGGCGCCGGCCTGCGCGCGCGACTGCAGCAGCGCGCGGAAGGTCTGCGACAGCACCGCCGGCAGGCCGCCGTCGAGCAGGGTCGGCGGCGCGCGCTTGCCGCTGGCCTGCGCGCGCGCGGTGTCGATCGGCACCAGCGGATTCACGCCGAGCACGAGGTCGGCGCCGGCGTCCAGCGCGACCGAGGCATGCAGGGTGTGGCGCAGCGCGCCGTCGACGTAGTAGCGCCCGCCGATGCGCACCGGCGGATACAGGCCGGGCAGGGCGGCGCTGGCCTCGATCGCCAGCGAGATCGGCACGTCGTCGCGGCCGGGCGCGCCGAAGCGCACGGCCTCGCCGCTGTCCAGGTCGGTGGCGATCACGTACAGGCGGCGCTCGAGCGCGCGGAAATCGTCGCTGCCGCCGTGCGCGCGGAACAGCTCGGCGAGGAAGCGGCGGATCGCGCCGTTGTCGAACAGCCCGGTCGGCAGCAGGCTGCCCAGGCGCAGCAGCGCGTCGGAAGTGTTGATCGCGAACGGATTGCGCACGACGTCGCCGAACCAGCCGAACAGGGCGCGCGGCAGTTCGGCGGCGCGGCGCAGGTATTCGGCGTAGGCCGGGCGCAGGAAGTCGTCCGGGCGGAAGCGCGTGCGCTCGGCGTCGCCGCCGACGAAGATGCGGCACAGCTCGGCGGTGCCGATGCGGTTGGCCAGCCCGGCGGCGAGGAACGCGCCGGCGCTGATGCCGACGTAGACGTCGAGCGCGCGCAGGTCCAGCCCTTCGACCGCCTGCTCGAGCGCGCGCAGCGCGCCGAGTTCGTACATGCCGCCGATCGGGCCGCCGCCGGCGACGGCGAGGCCGATGCGCGAGGGGCGGCGACGGCGCGCGCGGCGCGCGGCGTGGATGACCAGCATGCGGCGAGGTGGCCCGCGATCAGGCGATGTACTGGTCGAGCTGGCGTTCGATCTCGCGTTCGATGACCGGCTTGAGCGCGCCCATCAGGAAGCCCAGTTCGGCGCGCACGCGCACCTCGTTCTTCGCCACCGTGATGCGGCCCTTGACCCCGCTGCGGTCGAAATGCAGCTCGTTGCCGTCCCAGTGGTGGTCGATGCCGTATTCCTTCGCGATCGCCTTGGCGACTTTCTCGACCGCGGCCTTGGTGTTCTTCAGACTGCTCGTATGCGAGCGTTGGATGTCGATGACGGCCATGATTTCCTCGCCAAGCGTGATGGTGCCCGGCGCAATGATGCCCGAGCCGGGGCGGCGCGCGAAGCGGTCCGCCGATGGGCGCGCCGGCCGCTGTGATAAGCTGCGCAATCCTCCAACCAAATCAAGGCGATGCGACTCAGTTTTGGCAACGGCGAACACGCCGATTTCGTCGTGGAGGAGGGCGCCGTCAGTCTCGGCCAGGCCGAGGGAAACACGTTCGTGCTCGCCGCGCGCGACGTCGCCGCGCATCACGCGCGGCTGACCGTCGACGCGCGCGGCGCCGTGCTCGAAGTGCTCGACCCGCGCGCACGCACGCACGTCAACGCCCGGCCGGTGCGCGAGAAGGCGCTGCTGCGCAGCGGCGACGTGGTCTGCCTCGGGCAGGTCACGATCGTGCTGAAGGCCGATCGCGACGATCTCATCCAGACCTCGATCCCGGACGAGCCCGAGTCCGTCGCACCGGCGCAGCATCCGCCGCGCGTGATCCTGCGCGGCGTCGCCGGCGGCCACTACGGCAGGACGATCGCGGTGAACCACCAGCTCACCGTCGGCAACGCGCCCGATCGCGGGCTGGTGCTCGACGAAGCGCGCATCGCCGCGCGGCACGCCACCATCGAGCACGTCGGCAGCGCGATCTACCTGCGCTCGATGTCGGGCAAGGAGAGCATCGTCAACGGCGTGCGCGTGCGCGACGCGGTCATCCATCCGGGCGACCAGATCGCGTTCGAGCGCAGCCATTTCGTCGTCGAGGCGCCCGGCCTGCCGTTGCGCGGCGCGGACGCCGACGAGGCCGCCGCGCGCGCGCAGGTGGCGGACACCCGGCCGCGCGACGCGGCCGCCACCGACGAGGCCGCGCAGGGCGGCATCTGGTGGCTGATCGGCGCCGCCGCGCTGATCGCGGCGGGCATGGCGCTGATGATCTGGCGCGGCGCCGGATCCTAGGCGCCGCGCGGCGGCAGCGTGCGGCGGCGCAGCCAGCCCGGCACGCGCGCGGCGAGCAGGAGCAGCACGATCGCGAGGTAGACCACCGGCTCGCGCACGGCGATCGTGTTGCCGGACTTGACCAGCCACAGGAAGTGCAGCGCGCCGCAGAGGCCGACGACGTAGACCAGCCGGTGCAGGCGCAGCCAGTTCGCACCGAGCCGGCGCATCATCGCCTTGGTCGAGGTGACCGCCAGCGGGATCATCAGCAGCCAGGCGGCGAAGCCGACCGTGATGTACGGCTTCTTGGCGATCTCCTCGAAGATCTGCGACCAGAACCCGCCGAGGTCGACGACCAGGTAGATCGTCAGGTGCACGCTGGCGTAGAAGAACGCGAACAGGCCGAGCATGCGCCGGTAGCGCACCAGCCAGTGCCATTTCGTCAGCAGGCGCAGCGGCGTGATCGCCAGCGTTGCCAGCAGCAGGCGCAGCGCCCAGATGCCGCTGCGGTGCTCGAGCCGGGCGACCGGATCGGTGCCGAGCCGGCCGTGCAGCGTGTCCCAGGCCAGCCATGCCAGCGGCAGCAGGCACAGCGCGAACACCAGCGGCTTGCTCGCGGCGATGCGGTCGATGCGCTTTCGCGGCCGCGCGGCGACGGTCGCTTCCATCAGAAGTTCCGGTGCAGGTCCATGCCCGAGTACAGCGACGCCACCTGTTCGGCGTAGCCGTTGAACGGCAGGGTCACGAGGCGGTTGCCGAACAGGTTGAAGCCGCCGTCGCCGGCGATGCGGCGCTCGGTCGCCTGGCTCCAGCGCGGATGGCTGACGTCCGGGTTCACGTTGGCGAAGAAGCCGTATTCGCCCGGTGCGGAGAGGTTCCACGAGGTCTTGGGTTCGTGCGTGGTGAACTCGATGCGCACGATCGACTTGATGCCCTTGAAGCCGTATTTCCACGGAACCACCAGGCGCAGCGGCGCGCCGTTCTGGTTCGGCAGCGCGCGGCCGTACAGGCCGACCGCGAGCAGGGCCAGCGGATGCATCGCCTCGTCGATGCGCAGGCCTTCGCGGTACGGCCAGTCGAGCACCGGATAGGAAAGCCCCGGCATCTGCGCCGGCCGGCGCACCGTGGTGAAGGCGACGTATTTTGCTTCCGAGGTCGGCTTGAAGCGCTTGAGCACGGCGCCGAGCGGAACGCCGACCCACGGGATCACCATCGACCACGCTTCCACGCAGCGCATGCGGTAGACGCGCTCCTCCAGCGGGTGCGGCTTGAGCAGGTCTTCCAGCGCGAAGCGGCCGGTGACTTCGGCGGCGCCGGCGATCTCCACCGTCCACGGCTGCGGCTCGAAGCGGCCGGAATGCTTGGCCGGATCGTCCTTGTCGGTGCCGAACTCGTAGTAGTTGTTGTAGTGCGTGGCGTCCTGCCAGCGGGTCTGCGCGTCGGGCGTGGTGTATTCGCCGCGCTTGGCGATCGTCAGTTCCTTGGGCAGCGTCGCCGGATCGGCGGCCGCGGCGGGAGCGGCGCCGCCGTTGCGGCCGCAGCCGGCGAGCAGGGCGGCCGGCGCGGCGAGCGCGAACTGCCTGAGCAGCTCGCGCCGGCGCCGGTAGACGCTTTCGGGCGTGATCTGGGAAGGGCGGATGTCGGCGGGGCGACGCAGAAACATGGGCGGATCCTCTCGGCGCTATTCCTCACAGACCGCCGTTGCGGCGAAAGGATTTCGCCGCGGTACGCCGATTCCGCCGTCGCGATCCGTGCGCAAGGCCCGCGGCGATGTGCCCCAGCGCGCCTGTTGCCAGTTTGTTGCGGCGCGGCATAATGGACCGAAGCACCGGTTTCCCCATTCTGCCCCAGGGAGTGTCGAGTGAGTCGCCAATACAACTTCAGCGCCGGCCCCGCCGCGCTGCCGGAAGACGTGCTGCGCCAGGCGCAGGCCGAAATGCTGGAGTGGAGCGGTGCGCATGCTTCGGTGATGGAGATCAGCCATCGCGGCAAGGAGTTCATCGCCCTGGCCGAGGCGGCCGAGTGCGACCTGCGCGAGCTGCTTGACGTGCCGTCCGGCTACAAGGTGCTGTTCCTGCAGGGCGGCGCCACGCAGCATTTCGCGCAGATCCCGTTGAACTTCGCGCGCCGCGAGCAGAGCGTGGACTACGTGCTGACCGGCGACTGGAGCGAGAAGGCGGCCAAGGAAGCCAAGCCGCTGGCGAAGGTGCGCATCGCGGCGAGTTCGGCGGCGACCAACTACGACCGCATTCCGCCGCGCGTGGAATGGGATCTCGACCGCGACGCCGCCTACCTGCACATCACGCCGAACGAGACCATCCGCGGCGTCGAGTTCCACGAGATTCCCGATGCCGGCGGCGTGCCGCTGATCGGCGACGTATCCTCGACGATCCTGTCGCGCCCGCTCGACGTGTCCAGGTACGCGATGCTGTACGCCGGCGCGCAGAAGAACATCGGCCCGTCCGGACTGGTCGTGGCGATCGTGCGCGACGACCTGCTCGAACGCTGCCCGAAGGACATCCCGAAGATCCTCAGCTACGCCGAGCACGCCGCGCAGGGCTCGATGCTGAACACGCCCAACACCTGGGGCTGGTATCTCGCCGGACTGGTGTTCAAGTGGGTCAAGGCGCAGGGCGGCGTCGCCGCGATGGCCGAGCGCAACCGCGCCAAGGCCGAGCTGCTGTACGGCTACATCGACGCGTCGGGCTGGTACCGCAATCCGGTCGAGAAATCGGCGCGCTCGTGGATGAACGTGCCGTTCACGCTGCCGCGCGAGGAGCTCGACGCGCCGTTCCTCAAGGAGTCCGAACAGGCCGGCCTGCTCGCGCTCAAGGGCCACCGCGCGGTCGGCGGCATGCGCGCCTCGATCTACAACGCGATGCCGCTGGAAGGCGTGCAGGCGCTGGTCGACTTCATGAAGGACTTCGCGCGGCGCAACGGCTGAGCCATCGGCGGTCCGCTTCGTCGCGCCGGCGAGTGCCCGTGCGGCGAAGGACGGGCTTTTTCCGAAATCCCCATTCCCCATTCCCAAATCCCGGCCCTCCCATGTTCACCATCCAGACTCTCAACAACATCTCGCGCAACGGTCTCGATCGCCTGCCGACGGCGCGGTACGCCACGGCCAACGAAGTGGCCGAGCCGGACGCGGTGCTGGTGCGTTCGGCCGACATGCACAAGAGCCCGATCGCGGCCAGCGTGAAGGCGGTCGCGCGCGCCGGCGCCGGCACCAACAACATCCCGGTGGCGGAGCTGTCCGCGCGCGGCGTGCCGGTGTTCAACGCGCCCGGCGCGAACGCCAATGCGGTCAAGGAACTGGTGGTGGCCGGCATGTTGCTGGCCGCGCGCAACATCGCCGACGCGCTCGCCTTCGTCCGCGGCCTGGAGCCCGGCGAGGACCTGCACCACAAGGTCGAGGCGGAGAAGAAGCGCTTCGTCGGCAGCGAGCTGGCCGGCAAGACGCTCGGCGTGGTCGGCCTCGGCGCGATCGGCGTGAAGGTCGCCAACGCGGCGCACGCGCTGGGCATGCGCGTGGTCGGCTTCGATCCGCACATGACCGTCGACGGCGCCTGGCAGCTGTCGTCCGAGGTGGCCAAGGCCGGCTCGCTCGCCGAGCTGTACGCCGGCGCGGACTACCTCAGCTTCCACGTGCCGCTGAACGACAAGACGCGCGGCGTGTTCGGCGCGCAGGCGCTGGAGATCGTGCGTCCGGGCGTGGTGCTGCTGAACTTCGCGCGCGAGGGCGTAGTCGACGCGGCGGCCCTGCGCAAGGGACTCGCCGACGGCCGCATCGGCCGCTACGTGTCGGACTTCCCCGACGTCGACCTGCTTGCCAACCCGCGCGTGATCGCACTGCCGCACCTGGGCGCTTCCACCGGCGAGGCGGAGGAGAACTGCGCGGTCATGGTGGTGGACCAGCTGCGCGACTTCCTCGAGCACGGCAACGTGCACAATTCGGTGAACTTCCCGGAAACGCGCATGGCGCGCGCCGGCCTCGCGCGCATCTGCATTGCCAACAGCAACCGGCCGAACATGATCGGCCAGCTCTCGCACGTGCTCGGCGAGGCCGGGGTCAACATCGCGCAGATGCACAACGCCTCGCGCGGCGAGCTGGCCTACAGCCTGATCGACGCCGATTCGCCGGTTCCCGACAGCCTGGTCGCGGCGATCGCGGCGATCGACGGTATTCTCTCCGTTCGCGTGATCCAGGGTTGAGCAGTCGATGGCCGCCAAGCAGAAGAAAACCGAAACTCTCGCCGCTGTGCCCGCGCTGTCCGAAGTGCGCGCGCGCATCGACGGCATCGACCGCCAGATCCAGGCGCTGATCGCCGAGCGCGCGGGATTCGCGCTGCAGGTCGGCAAGGCCAAGGGCAAGCTCGCCGCGGCGGTGGACTACTACCGCCCCGAGCGCGAGGCGCAGGTGCTGCGCATGGTGGTCGACCGCAACGAAGGACCGCTCAGCGACGAAGTGCTGGTGCACGTGTTCCGCGAGATCATGTCGGCCTGCCTCGCCCAGCAGGAGCCCTTGAAGGTCGGTTATCTCGGCCCCGAGGGCACCTTCAGCCAGCAGGCCGTGATGAAGCACTTCGGCCGCTCCGCGCACGGCCTGCCGATGGGCAGCATCGAGGAGGTGTTCCAGGAGGTCGAGTCCGGCAACGCGGATTTCGGCGTGGTGCCGGTGGAGAACTCGGGGCAGGGCACGATCCAGGTCACGCTGGACATGTTCCTGACCTCGAACCTGAAGATCTGCGGCGAAGTCGAGCTGCGCGTGCACCAGTACCTGCTGTCGCGTTCCGGCCGCATCGAGGACATCGAGCGCATCTACGCGCATCCGCAGTCGTTCGCGCAGACGCAGGCGTGGCTGCGCGGCAACCTGCCGAAGGTGGAGAAGATTCCGGTGTCGAGCAACGCCGAAGGCGCGCGCCGCGCGCGCAACGCCGACGACGCTGCGGCGATCGGCGGCGAATCGGCCGGCCACGTGTACGGCCTGAAGAAGGTCATCATGAAGTCGATCGAGGACCACGCCGACAACACCACGCGCTTCCTCGTGCTCGGCCGCCAGATCTTCCCGCCGTCGGGCCACGACCGTACCTCGGTGCTGGTCTTCATCAAGGACCAGCCCGGCGCGCTGTTCAACGTGCTGAGCCCGTTCGCGCGCCACGGCATCAGCATGAACCGCATCGAGTCGCGGCCCTCGCACCATGCGAAGTGGGAATACGGCTTCTTCATCGACCTTGCCGGACACGTCGAGGACGAGGCGATGAAGAAGGCGCTGGCCGAGCTGGAGACGCACGCGGCGCAGATCAAGCTGCTCGGCTCCTACCCGGTCGCGGTGCCGTGAGCGCGCAGCCGCAGCGCCGCGAGCCGCCGTTCGACGCGACGCGCCTGGCCAATCCGGCGACGGCCGCGCTGCGCGCCTACGATCCGGGCCACGACCTGCCGGCGCTGCGCCAGCGCTTCGGCGTGACGATCGCCGAACTCGGCTCCAACGAGAACGCGCTCGGCCCCAGTCCGCGCGCGCTCGAGGCGATGCGCGCGGCGCTGGCGGAAAGCTATCGCTATCCCGATCCGCGCGGCGCCGCGCTGAAGGCGGCGCTGTCGGCGCAGCTGGGCGTCGATACGGGGCGCATCGCGCTCGGCAACGGCTCGCACGAGCTGCTGATGCTGCTGGCGCAATGCTTCGCCGATCCGGCGCATTCGGTGGTGTTCTCGCAGTACGGCTTCGCCGTGTTTCCGATCGCCACCGCGGCCGCCGGCGCGCAGCCGATCCGCGTGCCGGCGCTGCCGCGCGAGCACGCGTCGGCGCCGTTCGGCCACGACCTCGACGCACTGGCGCAGGCGGTGCGCGAGGACACGCGCCTGGTGTACCTGGCCAATCCGAACAACCCGACCGGTACCTGGTTCGGCGACGCGGCACTGGCCGCCTTCCTGGCGCGCGTGCCGCGCGAGGTGCTGGTCGTCGTCGACGAGGCCTACCACGAATTCGCCGACGCGCCGGGACTCGGCACGGCGCTGCAGCTGGCCGGGAGTCATCCGAACCTGATCGTCACGCGCACGTTCTCCAAGGCCCACGCGCTGGCCGGCCTGCGCGTGGGCTATCTCGTCGCCGATCCCAGCGTGGTCGCCGTCGTCGAGCGCCTGCGCGAATCGTTCAACCTCAACAACGTCGCGCTGGCCGGCGCCGAGGCCGCGCTGGCCGATCGCGAACACCTGCAGCGCTCGCGCGCGCTCAACGCGAGCGAGCGCGGATGGCTGGTCGCCGAGCTCGCGCGTCGCGGCTACGTCTGCCTGCCGTCGCAGACGAACTTCGTGCTGGTCGATCTGGGCCGCGACGCCGGCGAACTCGAACGCCATCTGTTCGAGCGCGGCGTGATCGTGCGGCCGATGGGCGGCTACGGCCTGCCGCAGACCCTGCGCATCAGCGTCGGCAGCCGCGACGAGAACGAGCGTCTGCTGAGCGCGCTGCCGTGACGTTCGGGCGCATCGCCGGCGCCGCCCTGCAAGCGATCGGTGTCGTCGCGCTGCTGGCCGGCGCCGCCGTGGCGTACCGGACGTACGGCCCTGCTTCGGTGGCGGAACGCCCGTCGGCGATCGTCGAGCCGCTCGATCGCGCCGACCTGCGCACCGCGCTGGCGAGAGCCGGGGTCGACGCCGCGCAGGACTGGTCGGTCATCGCCTCGCTGCACTCGGAATCCGGCCTGGTCGGCCGCGGCCGCTTCGACTACGCCTGCGTCCAGCTGCAACGCTTCGAGCCGTCCGCCGACGTCGCGAACGACTGGGCGCGCGAGCCGGAAACCAATCCGCTGCTGCTGCAGGCGCTGACCGCAGCGCTGGAGCAGGCCGGCGCACACGGCGCGCGCTGCCTGCCCGAAGCCGCCCGCGCCAACACGGCCGAATTCGCGCGCAACTTCGCCGCCGTCGAGTTCGACCGCCGCCTGCCGAACGCCGCCGCGATCTTTCTCTACGAATGGGCGACGCGGCGCCTTTACTACGTCGATTTCGCGAGCTGAGCAGAACATGGACTGGACCAGTTCCCCGGCCTCCGCCCTGCACGGCGAGCTTGCCGTTCCCGGCGACAAGTCGATCTCGCATCGCGCGATCATGTTCGCCGCGCTGGCCGAAGGCACCTCGCGCGTCGACGGCTTCCTCGAGGGCGAGGACACGCGGGCGACCGCGGCGATCTTCGCGCGCCTGGGCGTGCGCATCGAGACGCCGTCGGCTTCGCGCCGCGTCGTGCACGGCGTCGGCCTGCACGGGCTGGCCGCGCCGGACGGCGCGCTCGACTGCGGCAATGCCGGCACCGGCATGCGCCTGCTGGCCGGACTGCTGGCCGGACAGCGCTTCGATTCGGTGCTGAGCGGCGACGCGTCGCTGTCGAAGCGGCCGATGCGGCGCGTGATCGAACCGCTGGCGGCGATGGGCGCGCGCATCGAATCGGAGCCGGGCGGCCTGCCGCCGCTGCGCATCCGCGGCGGTTCGGACCTGCGCGGCATCGACTACGAACTGCCGGTGGCGAGCGCGCAGGTGAAATCGGCGGTGCTGCTCGCCGGCCTCTATGCGCACGGCGAGACGGCGGTGCGCGAGGCGCATCCGACGCGCGACTACACCGAGCGCATGCTCGCCGCGTTCGGCTGGCCGATCCGGTTCGAGCCGGGCAGGGCGCAGCTCTCCGGCGGACACCGCCTGCGTGCGACCGACGTCGTGGTGCCGGCGGATTTTTCCTCGGCGGCGTTCTTCCTCGTCGCGGCGAGCCTGGTGCCGGGATCGCACGTGCTGCTGCGCGCGGTCGGTCTCAATCCGCGCCGCACCGGCCTGCTCGACGCGCTGCGCCTGATGGGCGCGGATATCCGCGAGCTTGACGCGCGCGAGCAGGGCGGCGAACGCGTCGCCGACCTCGAAGTCCGGCACGCGAACCTGCACGGCATCGAGGTGCCGGTGGCGCTGGTGCCGGACATGATCGACGAGTTCCCGGCGCTGTTCGTGGCCGCCGCGGCAGCCAAGGGCACGACCACGATCCGCGGCGCGGCGGAGCTGCGCGTGAAGGAGTCCGACCGCATCGCGGTGATGGCCAGGGGGCTGCGCGAGCTGGGCATCGCGGTCGACGAAGCGCCGGACGGCGCCGTCATCCACGGCGGCCGGCTGCGCGGCGGCGAAGTCGACAGCGCCGGTGACCACCGCTGCGCGATGAGCTTCGTCGTCGCCGGCGTGATCGCCGCGGCGCCGGTGCGCATCCTCGATTGCGCCAACGTCGCGACCTCGTTCCCGGATTTCACCGGGCTGGCGCGAGGCAGCGGCCTCGACGTCGCGCCGGCGGCTCCGCGCTAGGCGCGCCGATGGACCTGCCGTCGATCGCGTTCGAGAAGTTCCGGCTCGACAACGGCCTCACCGTCATCGTGCACGAGGACCGCAAGGCGCCGCTGGTCGCCGTGTCGGTGTGGTATCGCGTCGGCTCCGCCGACGAGCCGCCGGGCAGGAGCGGATTCGCGCATCTGTTCGAGCACCTGATGTTCTCCGGCTCGGAGCATCATCGCGACGGCTACTTCGCGCCGTTCGAGCGCGTCGGCGCGACCGACGTGAACGGCACGACCTCGTTCGACCGCACGAACTACTTCCAGACCGTGCCGGCGAGCGCGCTCGATCTGGCGCTGTGGATGGAATCGGATCGCATGGGCCACCTGCTCGGCGCGATCGGCCAGCACGAACTCGACACGCAGCGCGGCGTGGTGCAGAACGAGAAGCGCCAGCACGAGAACCGCCCCTACGGGCGCGTCTGGGAAGCGCTGCTGGAGCACGCGTTCCCGCAGAATCATCCGTATCGCCACACGACCATCGGCTCGATGGACGATCTGAAAGCCGCCTCGCTCGACGACGTGCGGCAATGGTTCGGCGAGTACTACGGCGCGGCCAACGTGACGATCGCACTGGCCGGCGACATCTCGCCGGCGCTCGCGCGCGAGAAGATGCAGGCGTACTTCGGCGACGTTGCGGCCGGTCCCGCGCTGCGGCATCCGGCGCCGTGGATCGCGCCGCGCACGGCTTCCACGCGCAGCGTGCAGATCGACGCGGTGCCGCAGCGGCGCCTGCTGCGGCAGTGGAACGTGCCCGGCCTCGCGCACGCCGACGCGCCGCTGCTCGAACTGGCCGCGTTCGTGCTCGGCGGCAGCGTGGCCTCGCGCCTGTACCGGCGCCTGGTGCATCGCGAGCGGCTCGTCGACGAGGTCTCGGTCGGCCTCAGCGCCTACGCGCTGGCCGGCCTGTTCGTGGCGAGTGCCAATCTTCGCGAAGGCGTCGAGACGGCGCAGGTCGAGGCGGCGATTTCCGAGGAATGGGAACGGTTCCTCGCCGAAGGCCCGGACGAGGACGAGCTGCTGCGCGCAAAGACCGTGCTGCGCCTGGGCTTCGTGCGCGCCATCGAGAAGATCGGCGGCCGCGGCGGCAAGGCGGCCGTGCTGGCCGAAGGCGAGATCTATCACGGCGACCCGGCGGCATATCGCGTCGACCTGGAGCGCTGCGCATCCGCCACGCCGGCCACGGTGCTCGCGGCGGCGCGACGCTGGCTCGCGCGCGGTGACCACACCTTGCTGGTGACGCCGGAGCGGGAGGCTTCCGTCGCCGATGCGCCGCCGTTGCCGCCGGCGTCCGCGCCGGATCCGGTCCCGGCCATGGACGCGGCGTACGCGACCCGTGCGAGCGGCATCGACCGCCGCCTCGGCGCTCCGCAGGTGCAGCACTTCCCGCAGGTCGTGTTTCCCGAAGTCCGCCGCGCGCGCCTGCGCAACGGCATCGAGGTGGTGCTGGCCGAACGTGCGGCGATTGCGCTGACCCAGGTGCGCCTGCAGCTGGACGCCGGCATCGCGGCCGACCGCGGGCGTGGCGCCGGCACGGCGAAACTCGCGTTCTCGATGCTCGGCGAAGGCACGCGGCAGCGCGATTCCCTGGCGATCGCGCTGCAGCGCCAGCGGCTCGGCGCGCAGTGGCGTGCCGAGACCGGGCTGGATGCCAGCCACGTCGGCGTCGATGCGCTGAACAGCGGCCTTTCCGGTGCGCTCGAACTGCTCGCCGAGATCGTGCGCGAGCCGGCGTTCCGGCAGGCCGATCTCGAGCGCCTGCGCGCGCAGTGCCTGGCGCGCATCCGGCGCGAGCGCGCCGATCCGGCCGCGCTCGGCTTCCGCGTGCTGCCGCGGCTGCTGTACGGCGCGGATCACGCCTACGGCATCCCGTTCTCGGGCCTCGGCTCGGAAGCCGCGATCGCCTCGATCTCGCCCGACGCGCTG
The DNA here is from genome assembly GCF_042652785.1 of Dokdonella ginsengisoli. Lineage (NCBI taxonomy): Bacteria > Pseudomonadati > Pseudomonadota > Gammaproteobacteria > Lysobacterales > Rhodanobacteraceae > Dokdonella > Dokdonella ginsengisoli. The sequence goes on from NZ_JBHSHD010000010.1 coordinate 435,319, forward strand.
GCGGCGTTCCATCGCGATTTCGTGCGTCCCGACCGCGCGGCGATCTTCGTCGTCGGTGATACGAACATGGAAACGGTGTTGCCTCTGCTCGACGCCGCATTCGGCGACTGGGCGGCCCCGGACTCGCCGGCACCGATGGTTTCGCGCGGAGAGGTTCCGCCGCAGGGGCCGCCGCGTCTGTTCCTGGTCGACCGCCCCGGCGCGCAGCAGTCGCAGATCTTCGCCGCGCGCACGACCTCGCCGACGATGGCGCCGGATCATCTGTCCACGCAGCTGGCCAATGCGGTGTTCGGCGGCGCGTTCACCTCGCGCCTGAACATGAATCTGCGCGAGGACAAGCACTGGTCCTACGGCGCGCACAGCACTCTCGTCGAAGCGCTCGGTCCGCGGCCGCTGCTGATCTCCGCACCGGTGCAGACCGACCGGACCGCCGAGGCGATCGGCGAGATCCTCGGCGAGCTTCGCGCGATCGGCGGCGATCGCCCGCCGACGGACGCCGAGATCGCCAAGGTCAAGGCGCAGCGCACGCGCGCCTTGCCCGGCAGCTACGAAACCGGCGGCGCGGTGCTGTCGGCGCTGGCGAACAACCGGCTCTACGGCCGCGGCGACGACTACGTCGCCTCGCTGGCTCGCGCCGTCGAGGCGCAGACGACGGAGCAGGTCGCGGCCGCCGCGAAACACCTGTTCGCGACCGGCGCGTACACGTGGCTGGTGGTCGGCGACCTGTCGAAGGTCGAAGCGCCCGTGCGCGCGCTCGGTTTCGGAGAACTGCACATCCTCGATCCCGACGTCGCGGCCTGAGCCGGGGCGCCGCCGGCACGATGCCGGGATGTCCGCGCACGAAAAACCCGCCACAGGGGCGGGTTTCATTTGGTGCCCGGACCCGGAATCGAACCGGGACGGCCTTGCGGCCGAGAGATTTTAAGTCTCTTGCGTCTACCAGTTTCGCCATCCGGGCCGTCGTCCGCGACGCGGTTGCCGCGCATGGTAGCGGCTGGGACGCGGCGCTACCAATCGCCGGCGTGCGGGGTACGCCGGGGAGGTCCTCCCATTCCCGCAGGAGTCCGTCGTGCGATGCAGCGCACACCGGCAGAAGACGCGAAGGAGCGTCCAGCAGGAGCACGCGACCGGTGACGCTCACGACCCGGTGCATCGGGCTCAATCCAGCCTCCGTTCGATCCGGACGTCCTCGAACGAGGCGCGCATCCGTTTCGCTTCCAGTCAACTGCCGGCGCTCACCATAGGGAAGCATCGATCCGTTCATCGAAGGAGAACGTCATGCCACGTGGCGACAAGTCGAGCTACAGCAGCAAGCAGAAACGCCAGGCCGAGCACATCGAGGAAGGCTACGAGAAGCGCGGCGTGTCGAAGAAGACGGCACAGAAGCGCGCCTGGGCGACGGTCAACCGGCAGGATGGCGGGGCGAAGGGATCGTCCGCAAAGAAGAAGACCGCGAAGAAGTCGACGGCGAAGAAAACGAGCGCGAAAAAGGCGGCCGCGAAGAAGGCGCCTGCAAGAAAGGCGGGCGCGAAGAAGAAATCCCCCGCCAGGCGCGCGGCGAAGAAGACCACGAAGCGGACCTCGGCGAGTCGTTCGGCGGCGGCGAAGAAAGCGGCCAGGACGCGCGCCCGCAAGCGCTGACGAAGCATCCGGCACATCGACGAAGGCGACGCTGCGTCCGCCATCCACGAGGAGCGAGCATGCGTGCGATTCTGTTGATTCTTCTTCTGCTGCTGGTCATCGGCGCCCTGCCGACCTGGCCCTACAGCGCAGGGTGGGGCTACTACCCGAGCGGCGGCGGCCTGCTGCTGCTGATCGTCCTGCTGATCTTGTTGTTCCGGCGGTAGCGGAGCGGTACGGAGGAGGACGCGGCATGACCGAACGCGACGCGGCCGTCCTGGCGATCGACCTGATCCATCCTTTCGATTTTCCCGGCGCGGTCGCGCTGCTGCGGGAAACCCGACGGGTGGTGCCCACGATCCGCCGCGTATTGCACCGCGCGCGGCGCGCAGGCGTGCCGGTGCTCTACTGCAACGACAACTTCGGTCAGTGGCGCTCGGACTTCCGCGGCAACGTGGATCTGTGCGCCGGCGAGGGCGCGGCCGGCGCGCAGGTCGTGCGGGAGGTGCTGCCGTCTCCCGACGACTATTTCGTCCTGAAGCCGAAGCATTCGGCATTTTTCGAAACGCCATTGCGCAGTCTTCTCAACCAGCTCGGCGTGAAGCGGCTCGTGTTGATGGGCATCGCCGCCGATTCGTGCATCCTCGCCACCGCGCTGGATGCGCACCTGCTCGAGTACGAGGTCGCCGTCGTGCGTGATGCGGTCGCCTCGCAGACCCTGGCGCGGACCCGTCGCGCGCTTCACATCCTGCGGACCGATCGTCCGGTTCGCGTGGTGGCGGCGCGCGCGGCGCTGTCCTGGATCGGGGCGTGACGCCGAAGGAGGTCCTGCGTGGACGAACTGCTCCGATTCTCGCTGTCGCCGCTGGAACTGCTGGTGCGCGGAACCGCGATGTACTGGTTCCTGCTGTGCATCTTCCGCTTCGTGCTGAGGCGGGATTTCGGCACGGCCGGCGTTCCCGACCTGCTGTTCGTGGTGCTTCTGGGTGACGCCGCGCAGAACGGAATGATCGGCGAGGGCCATACCCTGCTGGACAGCGCATTCCTGATCGCGGTGCTCGCCGCCTGGAACTACGCGCTCGATTTCCTCGCCTATCACGTCCCGTTCGTGTCGCGCCTGACGGATCCGCCGGCGCTGCTGCTCGCCAAGGACGGACGGCTCGTGCATCGCAACCTGCGAAAGGAGCACATCACGCCGGACGAGGTCGAGTCGGCGCTGCGCAGCGAGGGGCTGGACGGGCTCGCCCGCGTGCGCCGGATGTATCTCGAGCCCGACGGCAAGTTCACCGTGCTCAAGCGGCGATGAGCCCCGGCCGCAGCGGCGCTCAGAAGCGGAAGTTCGCCTTCAGCCAGACCGTGCGTCCGGGCTCGTTGACGCGCGTGGTCTCCACGTATCCGGCCAGGTCCTGGTTCGCGGCGTTCACGTGTTCGGCGTAGGTCTTGTCGAGCACGTTGTCGATGCCGGCGGTCAGCACGAGGTTGCCGCTCAGGCGATAGCCGCCGTTGAGCGAGAGCACGCCGAAACCCCCGCTCGGGCCGAGGTCCTGTCCGACGATGTTGCCTTCGCCGACGGCGACGCGGTGCTGTGCGGTCGCTGCGCGCCAGAGCGCGCCGACGGACCACGCGCCGGCGTCGTAGGTCAGGCCCAGGCGCGCTTCGAGCGGCGGCAGCTGCGGCAGCGGCCGGTGTCCGGTGTCGTTGCGTCCCCAGGCGCAGGCGAGGGAGGCATCGAGTTTCCAGTTCCCGCCCGGCGCGTACTGCAGGCCCGCTTCGCCGCCGGCGATCGTCGCCGCGACGCTGGACGCGTAGGCCCTTCCCATCGGGTCCGCCGGATAGTGCAGCAGGATGAAGTCCGACACGTGTCCGACATAGCCGGAAACCCAGGCCTTGAGGCGCCCGTCGCCGTAGCGCGCACCGACGTCGAGCTGGGTCGTGCGCTCGGCATCCAGGCGCACGAACGAAGACACCGACGCGTCGACGTGCTGTCCGAACAGCTCCCAGTAGTCGGGAAAGCGTGCGACGTGCCCAACGCCGGCGTACAGCGTGGTCGGCGACGAGGTCAGGTCCCGTTCCCAGCGCACGAAACCCGAGGGCAGCGTTTCGCCGCGGCTGGCTGCCACGCTCGGCCGCGGCTCGTCCATGCCCATGCCGCCCGCTCCGTCGCCCGCGGCGAGCGCATAGCCGCGCGCGTGCGCACGATCCAGCCGCAGGCCGGAAACGATGCGCTGACGATCGTCGATCTTCGACACGGCTTCGGCGAAGGCTCCCGCCGTCGACATGCGCGCATCGCGGACGCGCGGCACGCGGCGGTAGTCGCCCATCGCGCTGCCCGGCGGTCCGCCGTTGCGGACGCTGTGCACGTTCTGCGAGACATCCACGCCGGCGACCAGCCGCAAGTCGCGCCACTCGAACGTGCCGGCGACGCGTCCTCCGGTCGTGCGGCGATCGACGTCGCTGGCCATCGGCATCGGCATCATCGAGGCCGGATCGGGATCGCGCAGCGTGTAGTTGTCCATCACGTGGTCGGCGTAGTGGTGGTACGCCTTCGCTTGCAGGCGCGTGAAGACCTCGCCGAGGTTCCGCTTCTCGAACTCGAGGCCGAGGCTTTCGCGCAGGAACCGCGCGCCATCCATCGAGCTGAAGGCGTACGCGGCGTGGCCGTCGCCCCGGCCGGCACCGAGCGCGAGGCGCGTGTCGTCGTCGGGTGTCCAGCCGAGCGAAACGTCGGTGTTCCAGCGTTCGTAGGACGAGTGCACGCGGTCGCCGTTGCCGTCTTCGTAGTCGCCCGAGCGCACGTGGTTCGCCGACAGCGTGGCGTAGCCGTCCGGCGTTCCGGCCGAGACGTCGAGCGTCTCGTCGGCGCGTCCGTGCGAGCCGCCGATCAGGCTGCCGTCGAGCGACCAGCCGCTGTCCGCGCGACGCGCGTGCTCGCGCTCGAACAGCACGGTGCCGGCGGAATTGCCCGGGCCGTGGATCACGGTCTGCGGTCCCTTGATCACCGTCACGCGATCGAACAGCTCCGGCGCGATGTAGGCGGTCGGCGGATCCATGCGCGACGGGCAGCCGCCGGCGAAGGCGCCGCCGTCGACGAGGATGTTGAGGCGCGAACCCGCCATGCCGCGCAGGACCGGGTCGCCGTTGCTGCCGCCCTTGCGGATGGTGGAAAAACCGGGGATCGATTTCAGCAGGTCGGCGCCGTCGCTGGCCGGCACCGGCTGGCGCGGCGCCTTCGGATCGACGACCACGGTGAGCGGTGCGTCTTCGGGCGTGCCGGTGACGACCACCGGTTCGAGCCGCTCGACGTTGTCCAGCGGCTCGGCGGTCGCCGCTTCACCCGCGGCTTCGGTGCCGGCACGCGCCGGCGGGATCGCGGCATTCGCCGCGACGAGCAGCGCGACGCAGGCGGACGCAGCCGGCAGGCTGCGCGTCGTGTGCTTCATGTCGAACCCCCGTTCGGTCGAGCCGGCGATTAGAGGCGTGTCGCGAGCCGGTGCACAGGGACCGGTTGTCGCACGCGTCGCGTACCGGCGGCCGGCGCCGGCGGGCCGTCTTCGGTATGCTGGAGCGCGCTGCCCGCGGCATCGCGGGCTTTCCGCGGCACTTTCGCAGGCGCTACTCTTCCGGCGGCAATGAGAACCATTGGACATTTCGCCAGTGCACGGACGGCGCCCCGGTGCCACCGTGCCGCGACGACGGACGAGCGTCGCTGATGCGCATCACCTTCGAACTCGAACCGGCGGACATCGAGCGCTTCCACGCGGCGCTCGCGCGCGCGCGGCGCACCTCGCGCTGCGCGGACGAGGTCGACGTCGTCGACGCGGCGAAATACGCGCTCGACAACCTCAGCGTCGGCACGGCGCCGGCCTACGTGCGCAAGCGGCTGGCCGAAGTGCAGCGGCTGATCGGCATGCTCGAGGACGAGGCCTGGGCCTTGCCCGATCCGGACCGCTCGGATGTGATCGCGACGCTGGTCTACTTCAGCGATCCGGACGACCTGATTCCGGACGACATCGAGGTCATCGGCCTGCTCGACGACGCGATCATGCTCGAGCTGCTGCTGCGCCGGCTGCGCCACGTGCGCAAGGCGTATGCGCAGTTCTGCGCCTATCGCGCGGAACTGGGCAACGGTGCGGCCGACGCGGCGGAGCGGCAGCGCATCGCGCGCGAGCTGGCGCTGCGCCGCGCGGCATTGCAGGCGCGCATGAGCCGCGCGCGCAGGCGCGCCGAGGCCGCCTCGGCCTCGCCGCGCTAGGCCTCGCCCGGCACTGGACGGCGCGCGACCGCCAGGAAGCTGTTGAACGGCGTGCTGCCCCACAGCGGGCGCAGGTCGATGACGAGGCCGGCTTCGTGCAGCGGCCGCTCGATTTCCTCGCGCTCGGGGTAGTGCACCGCCGGGCTGCGCATCCAGCGCGTGGCGTAGAGCAGGTATTCCTCCAGCACCGTCGCGCGGAATCGCCAGCTCCGCTCGCGCAGCACGTTGCGCAGGATCAGCGCGGCGCCCGGCGCGACGCGCGCGGCGGCCTCGCGCAGCAGGTGCTGCTGCGCGGCGGCGGGCAGGTAGTGCAGCACGTCGAGCACGGCCACGTGCCCGGCGAACGGCGGCAGCGCGCCGGCGTCGGCGTCGTCGAACGCCAGCTGCACCTGGCAGCGCGCCGCCACCTCGCGCGCGACGGCGATCTTCTTCGCATCGAAATCCAGGCCGCGGTACGCCGCGCGGAAGCCGCGCTCGCGCAGGTAGAAGCCGAGCAGGCCGAGGCCGCAGCCGACGTCGAGCAGGGGCGTGTCGCCGGCCGCCACGACGGCCGCCGTCGCCGCGTAGACCGGATCGAAACGCAGCTTGTTGCGCACGTAGTCGCGGTGCCAGGGACGGCGGAAGCGCCCGGCGATCCGCCGCGCGATGGTTCGGTTGTCCGGTTCCTGCATCGGCCGTGCTGCGAGGGGAGGCGGCGGATGCCGCCGGTGCGAGCATAGCCCAAGCCCTCCGCCGGACCCGGGAAAAGCCGCACGGGCATGACGGAGCGCGCGCGGCCTGCTAAGCTCGCCTGCTTTTTATTTTGCGGAGCCCCGTGGTGAAAGTCGAAGCGAACAAGGTCGTCTCCTTCCATTACAGCGTCAGCGACGGCGGCGGCGAGCCGGTGGATTCCTCGCGCGAGCGCGGCGAACCGCTGGCCGTGCTGATCGGCGCGCAGAACATCATTCCGGGTCTGGAGGCGGCCATGCTCGGCCGCGAAGCCGGCGAGCGCTTCCAGGTCGAGGTCGCGCCGGCCGAGGCCTACGGCGAGCGCCGCGCGGACTTCGTGCAGCGCGTGCCGAAGAAGTATTTCCAGGGCCCGGAGAAGCTCGTTCCCGGCATGAGCACGGTGCTGCAGACCAAGGAAAACGGTCCGCGCATGGTGGTGGTGCTGAAGGTCGGCTCGAGCGTCATCGACGTCGACCTGAACCATCCGCTGGCCGGCAAGACGCTTTCCTTCGACGTGGAGATCACCCAGATCCGCGACGCCTCGCCGGAAGAGATCGCACACCGCCACGTGCACGGCGACGGCGGCCACGAGCACTGAGCCCCCGCGACACCCGGAAGGGCGAGCCTGCGCTCGCTCTTCCGCTGCTTCAGCGCTCCAGTGGGCGTTTGCCGTAGACGAAATTGTCGCGCCACCAGGCGCCGTCGAGGCTGTCCAGCCGCACCGTGCCGCCGCTGTTGGGCGCGTGCACGAAGCGCCGTTCGCCGACGTAGATGCCGACGTGGCTGACCTTGCGGCCGGCGGCGAAGAACACCAGGTCTCCGGCCTGCAGGGCGTCGACGGCGAGCTTGCGACTGCCCACCTCGCTCATCTGCGCCGAGGTGCGCGGCAGGCCGACGCCGGCCGCGTCGCGGAACACGTAGCCGACCAGCCCGCTGCAGTCGAAGCCGCCTTCGGGCGTGTTGCCGCCGTAGCGGTACGGGGTGCCGACCAGGGCGATGGCGCGGAACAGCACGGCGTTGGCGGCGTCCGCGCGCGGCGTGCCGGCGATCAGCGGAGGTTCCGCGCGCCGCGGCGCGCTGCCGCAGGCGGCGAGCAGCAGGGCGACGGCGAACAGGGTGGGCAGACGCGGGGGGACGATCCTCACCCGGCTACGTTCGCCGAGCCCGCGTCGCGCTGTCAATGCGGCGCAAGTGACGGCGGTTCAGGCCGCGCCGCCGCAAAGTGTCAATTTTGGACGCGAAGGTACCGGAGCGACGCATTCCAGCGCCGGGGCGACCAGTAGCGAATGCAGTTCCTCGACGGTCTTCTCGAACTGCGCCAGGCGTTCGTTGGCCGCGTCCGTGACCGCCAGCGGCACCGAACCCTGATCGAGCAGGCCGCGCACCAGATTGCGCTGCGGTTCGCCGAAATCCGGATCCTGCAGCGCTTCGTCGAGAGCGCAGATCAGCGCGGCCAGCCAGCCGGCACCGGGGGCGCGCAGCGCGAGCAGCAGTTCGTTCGTCGAGACCTTCATCGGATCGCCTTGAGTCGGTGGATTCTTGTATTTTTTCTCCTGCAGGTTTGATGCCAATCCCCTAGCGCCAGGCGCCGGCGGCGACGAAGCCGGCCCAGTACAGCGGATGCGGGGACTCGCCGCGGCGGCGGCGCGCTTCCAGCGTCGAGCGCATCGCCGCCTGCATCGCGGCCGGCGTGTCGAGCCGCTCGACCAGGCGTGCGCGGTACAGCTCGCGCATGAACTGCGCGGTCGCCGTGTCCTCGACCTTCCACAGGCTCATCACGACCGTGCGCGCGCCGGCGAGGCGGAACGCGCGCCGCAGGCCGAACACGCCTTCGCCCCCCTGCGCCTTGCCGAGCGCGGTCTCGCAGGCGGACAACACGACCCAGTCCACGCCGGAGAGGTCCAGCGTCGTCACTTCCTCGCTGGTCAGCAGGCCGTCGTCGGCGACGGCGCCGCGCGTGTCCGGCAGAAACGCCAGCGCGGACAGATTCGGCAGGTCGGCGAGGTCGGCGGGTTTGCCATCGGCCTGCGGCAGGTCGAGGGAGATGCTGCGCAGCGCGTCGGCGTCGGCGCAGTGGTCGCCGAATGCGAAGGCGTGCGTGGCGAGGTGGATGATCGAGTTGCCCGGCATCGCCGCGCGCACGGCCGATTCGGTCGCACCGGCGCCGCTGACCACGGTGATCTTTCCGGCGCGGTCCTGCGCCAGCTCCTGCAGTGCGGCGAGTTCGCTGGCGGCGCCGGGCAGGGCACCGAGGGAGCCCGGGCCGAGGCCCGGGCAGGCTTTGCGCATCTGCGGGCCGAGAACGCCCGTCGAGATCGAACCTGTGGCAGCGCCTGCCAGCAGCAGGCCGTTCGTGCGAGCCTGCGGGCGCGGCAGCAGCAGCTCGCGCTCATGATTGAGCAGGTGAAAGCTCGGCCCGGTTTCGACCAGGTAGCGGCCGTCCTCGTTCGACAGGGCGGCGAAGTTGATGCGGCTCAGTGCAGCCGACGGAATCACGAAGAGGCGCTGCCGTTTTTCGCTCAATGCCAGCGGATCGAGCAGGCGCCGGCGCAGCGCCTTGGCCGCGGCGGCCTCGCTCGACGCCGCGCGAGGGTTCGAGGCGATGGCGTACCACGCGTCGATCTCGGCCTTGATCTGCGGCATCGAGCCGAGATCGACGGCGCGCGCCGGTTCCGCGCGGCCGCGCACGAGGGCGTACAGATGGCCGTTCCCCGCAGCCGGGTTGCGCTGATAGTGGTCCGGCGCGAAGTCGGGCACTTCCAGGTAGCGGACCAGGGCCGCATCGTCCGGCAGATCGGCGACGGCGGCGGCGAAATCGCCCTGTTCGGCGAGCAGGCTGCGGCTTTCGGCGATGTCCACCCCGGCCAGTCGGCGTTCGACGCGATCGAGTGCGTCCTGCGCCCGGTCGACGGCGGCGATCGCCTCGGCGGAAGGCGTCTTGGTCGCGCCGACGCGTGCGCTCGACAGCGCCGCGCTGGTATCGCGCCACTCCTGCCAGAGGTCGGCGTGCGTGCGCTGCATCGACGCCAGTGCGATGCGCTTGGCCATGGCCTGGGTGACGAATCCGCTGGTTTCCAGAACGGCTTGCCAGGCTTGTTCGACCAGGGCCGGATTGCCGCTCGCCGCGGCGATGGCCACGGCCAGATCGGAATCGTCGCCGCGATCGAAGGCCAGCATCTGACGTTCGCTGAGCTGGTCGAGCGCGGTGTTGCGCACGCGGGCGGCCGACCGGCGGGTCGTTCGAATCTGCGCCAGCGCTTCCTCGAGACGGCCTTGGCCCCACAGCGCAGCGGCGAGTCCTGCGGCGTCGCGCTGGTTGATTCGCTGGAAGTCGTAGCCGTCGCCCAGCAGCAGCAGAAAGCGCCGGTACAAGGCCTCGGCCTCGACGTAGCGGCGTTGCCACAGCCGGGCGATCGCGAGATTGGTGTAGGACTGCAGCGGGCGCTTGCCCGAGATGGCGGCGGGATCGCGCTCGTAGGTGGCGACGCGGTCCTCCAGGATCGACGCGGCCTCGTCGATGCGGCCGGTGGTCAGCAAGGCCGAGGCCATGTTGTCCTGAATCAGCCGGACCGAGCGGCTGTCGGGGCCGAACACGCGCACGTAGACCGGCAATGCGCGCTCGAGATAGGTGGCGGCCGTTCGCCAATCTCCCTGGCGCCCGTGCAGGACGGCGAGGCCGTTCAGCAGCAGGCCGTACGAGGCGCCGTTGCCGGTCGGTTTGCGCTCCTCGATCGCCAATGCGCGCAGGTACTCCGTTTTGGAGTGCGAGAAGTCGCCGAGCATGCCCAGGCGCTGTGCGAGGTTGTTCAGCGCCTCGACGTGCAGCGACTGCCGGTACGGGCGGGTCTTGCCCAGCAGGGTGACGCTTTCCCGCAGCGTTTCCAGGCCGAGCGCGTACTGTCCCGATTCGCTCAGACTGAACCCCAGCCAGTTCATCGCTTCGCCGTGGCGCGCGCTGGCGGCGCCGAAATTCTCGCGCGTGTAGGCTTCGTATTCGCGCGCGGCGCGAAGCGTGTCCTCGGGGCGCTGGCTGTTGAGATGGATTCTCACCACGTGGCGCAAGGCCCTGGCGAGCGCGCGCGGACGCGCGATCGGCGGCTGCCTGAGCCGCTGCACCGCCGCCGCGACCAGGGCTTCGCCTTGCGCAGGCTGGTTCTGCAGGAAATAGAGATTGCTGCCGGCGATCAACTCGATCTCGGCGCGGTCGAGGTCGTCCGCCGGCAGCACGCGCGCGGCGATGGCGGCGGCTTGCGTCACGATCGGGACGGAGGCGGACGTCTCGGACCGGGAACGCAGCAGGTTGGCCTTGCGCGACAGGGCGCGCGCGTACTCGCGCGATTCCTTCCCGTTCAGCGCGGCGGCCAGGTCGATTTCGCGATCGATCGAAGAGGCCAGGTCGGCGGTCTCGATCCAGTCGCCGTCGAGTGACACCTCGACCAGCGCGTCGATCGCGCGCAGCGCCTGAGCGGAGTCCCTGCCGTGACGGCGCTCGGCGTCGGCAAGCTGCGCGCGCGCGAGCTTCTCGGCCCGTGCGTAGTCCTCGGTTCGCAGCGCCTGCTCGATCGGCCCCGGTGACGCGACGGGCGCCGCATGCGCGTCGGCGGCGACGCCGAAGGCTGCGCCGAGCAGGACGCCTCGAGCCCATGCGTTCATCAGCCCTCCCCGGAAGGCGCGCAACGCCCGCAATGCCTCGCGTTGCCGACGACGCATCCTAGCGCGATTGCACGCCGTCCGCCGCGGTGAGGTCGGTGCGACGCAGGCGCAGCCAGTGCATCTCGACGGCGGCCTGCTGTTCGTGCAGCCGTGCCGCCAGCGCGTCCAGGCCGGCGGCAAGGGCCGGCGGCGGCGCCGCGACGACGGCATCCACGCCGCGATAGCGCTCGCCTTCGGCGAGGGCGAGCGGGTTCGCGTCCGTCGTCTCGAGTGCGGACACGGCAGCGTCGGCGACGACCAGCAGCACGCGTTCTTCGCTGCCGCTGGCCGGGCCGATGCGCCAGTGACGGTCGCTGCCTTCGATACGGCCGGGCAGGCGCTGCGCCGTGCCGGCGGTTTGCGGATTCGCACGCGTCGTGGGCAGCGGAAACAGCGTGGACACTTCGCGCGTGCCGTCTTCGGCGAAGACATAGGCCCAGCACGCACGCGTGCAGCGCAAGTCCAGGTACAGCGTATCGCCCCGGCGCACGCCGGCACCGTCGTACAGCGGCGTGGCGTCGCCGCGCGACCAGCGCACTTCGCTGGCGAGCACGCCCGGCGCGGGCGCGTGCAGGGCCAAGCCGACCAGCACGAGCGCCGCCGCCGCCATCGCCGCGAATGCGAATGGGCGCCATTTCGCCGGTCGTGAGGCCAGCGCCGCCTCGAACGCGCCGGCGCCGGCGAAGCGTCGCGCCGGATCGGGATCGACCGCGCGCTCGACGGCGGCGACGAGTTCGCCGGGCAGGTCCGGACGCAGCTCGCGCAGGCGGTGGCGCTTGCCGATCCGGTGCGCCGCGGCGAGCTGCTCGAGGTCCTCGCCCTCGACCGGCGCGCGGCCGCCGAGCAGGTGGAACAGAGTGGCGCCGAGCGCGTAGAGATCGCTGGCCACGCCGGGCCGGCCGCCGGCGAGCACCTCCGGTGCGAGATAGAGCGGACTGCCGGAGGCGAGCGCGCGCGTTTCTCCGCCGCGCAGCGGCACGGCCGAGCCGAGATCGCACAGCACGTGGCGGCCGTCGCGCGTGCGCATCACGTTGGAGGGCTTCACGTCGCCGTGCAGGAAGCCGGCGGCGTGCACGGCGGCGAGGGCGCCGCACAGCGCGGCGCCCAGGCTGCGCGCTTCCTCGGCGCCGATCCGGCCGTCGCGGTGCATGCGGGTTTCCAGATCCTCGCCGTCGATGTACTCGCTCCACACGCCCAGCCGGCCGCCGGCGACGTCGGCGCCGAGCACGCGCAGCACGTTGACGTGGTCGATCCGCGCGAGCGCGCGCGCCTCCTCCAGCAGGCGCGCCTCGCGCTGAAGGTCGGGCGCGCCGGTGCCGCGCAGCTTCAGCGCGACGTCGCGTTCGAGCAGCGGGTCGTGCGCGCGCCAGACTTCGCCGCCGAAGCCGCCGCCGATGCGTTCGTGCAGCAGCAGGCGCTGGAAGCGGTGCGTCGGATCGTGGTCGTCGAAGCGGCGGTAGGCCGAGACGATGGATTCGACGCGGCGCAGTCCGCGCAGCTGGCTCGCGCCGAGGCGGCGCTCGGCGGTGTTCCAGTCCAGCGCCTCGCGGTCGGCCAGGCGTTCGACGAAGCGGCGCAGTTCCTCGTCATTCATCGCCGAGCACGCCGGCCAGCTGCGCCAGCGCGCGCGATACGCGCATGCGCGCGGCGTTCGCGCTGGGCGCTCCGATCGCCTCGGCCAGTTCCTCGTGGCTGAGGCCGAACTCGACGCTGAGCACGACCGCCTCGCGCAGGTCCTGCGGCAGCGTCTCCAGCGCGCTGTGGTAGTTCGCCAGGCTGTCCGCACCGACCGCGTCGACGATCTCCGCCGGCACGCCCGCGTCCAGCTCCAGTCGCGGCGCCTGGCCGCCGCGCGCCTTCGAGCGGCGCAGCTCGTCGAGCACGAGATTCTGGAAGATGCGGCGCAGCCAGCTGGTGAACGCGCCGGGATGACGCGGATCGAAATCCTCCAGGTGCGAGACCGCGCGCAGCAGGGTCAGCTGCACGAGGTCGGAGGTTTCCGACAGGTCGCGCGCGTGGCTGGGCAGGCGGCCGTGCGCCCAGCGCGTCAGCGCGCCCTGGTAGCGGCGCAGCAGGGCATCGCGTGCCCGGGTGTCGCCGTCGCGCGCGCGATCGAGCAGATCCTGCGTGTTGGCACTGTCCATCCGCTTCACGGCCCGGGTTTCGCGGCGAGTATAGCCGCGGCCCCGAAGCGGCACTGCGATGGTCGACGCCGATGTTCACGGCAGCGCAACTTCGAAGCCGTCGGTGAAGATCACGTCGCTGTAAGAATAGGTGCGACAGGGCGAGAACTCCGAGGTGCTGCCGTTCTCCGCGCGCGCGATCGCGGTGATCGCCTTGCCGTCCAGGCTGCCGGCGCTGATCGGGATGTCGAACGCTGCGCTGCTGTAGATGCCCGGAAGCGGCGAGACCGGCGTGGTCGCGCTGCCGCGGCCGACCAGCCGCTGGCCTTCGCCGTTGCCGGTCGCATCGCAGGCGTCGGAGGCGTAGATCTCGATCGCGTAGGTGCGCTCGGCCGCCGCCGTCAGCGCGCCGCTGACGCTGCCGCTGTCGAAGCCGCCGCCGGCGCGCGCCAGCAGCGGGAAGTTCTGCACGCCGTCGGGGTTCGTGCCGCCGTTGTCGTTCGGCGTCACGCCGTCGCGGCCGATGTCGATGCCGAGGCCGTCGTTGCGGTAGATGAGGTTGTAGACCAGCGCATTGCGGTTGGCGGCGGTTTCCTCGACGTAGCCGTAGCCGTTGCCCGCGATGCGGTTGCCGTTGAAGACGTTGTCGTCCGCGCCGGCCTGCACCAGCACGCCGTGCAGGGCGTTGCCGGCGAGGATCTCCGAACCGTTCGGCGGCGTGAGGCAGCGCGGGCAGCGGCCGATCTGGTTGCCCAGGACGAGGTTGCGGTCCGCGTTGCCCTTCAGGACCAAGCCGTCGTTGGCGTTGCCGCTGATCCAGTTGTTCCAGATCCAGTTGCCGCGCGCATTGTTGATGACGAGGCCGATGCCGTTGCCGAGCGCGCCGATGCCGCTCGACCTGACGCCGACGTAGTTGCCGTAGACGCGGAAATTCGCCGGCTCCGCGCTGGCGGCGCCGATGTCGATCGCGGCGCCGGTCGACTGGTTGAAGACGTTGCCCTGTTCCGGCTCGAAGCCGCCGATCGTGCTGTCGCTGGCGGCGAAGCCCGCGAGCACGCCGCTCTGCAGGATGCCCAGGGACACCCGGTTCGCGACGGGGCCGATCGCGTCGCCGAACTGGTTGCCGGTGACGACGTGGCCGCTGCCGCTGAGCAGGGTCACCGCCGCCGCGCCGCTGACCAGCGCCGTGCCACCGAAGCCGAGGCCGGACACGTCCAGGCTGGCCGGCGAGCCGAGCGCGATCGCCAGCAGCTTGGACAGCTGGCCGTTGCCGGTCACGCCGACGCAGAGCGTGCGCTCCGGCGGTGCGCCGCGAACGCTGCCGGGCTGGCTGTAGCCTTCGATGCGCACGCTGTCGGTGATCTCCGGCAGCGGCTGGCCCGACACCTGGGTGATGAGGCGCGGGCAGCCGCCGGGAATGTTGAAGCGGATCACCTGCGTGCCGGACAGGTCGTTGGACTGCTGGACGGCCGCGGCCAGCGAGCCGGCGCCGGACGCCGCGGCGGTGGTGACCAGCAGCACGCTCGCACTGGAGACGTCGGTTTCCCACGCGCCGCGGTCGACGTTCGCGCCGATCACACGCGGGCCGCCGGTGATGTCGCTGCCGGGCAGGCCGCCGGTCGGTGGGTTGAAGCCGCTGTCCACCGCCGGCGAGGTGGTGAACAGGCGATAGTCGCGGCCGGGTGCGTCGAGGAACTGCGGATCGAGGAAGTCGTTGCCGACGTAGACCACCGGTTCCACATTGAACACCGCGCCGTCGAAGGTGTTGTGGCGCACGCCGACGTTGGCCGCGGCCGTGTTCGTCACCTCCAGGCCCCATTCGTTGCCCCAGAAGATGTTGTTGTCGAGGTCGAGCGGGGCCTGGGCATCGCCGTTGATGCACAGTGCGGTGCCGTCGTTGGAGGCGATCGTGCTCTGCTTGATCACCACCG
Organism: Dokdonella ginsengisoli; assembly: GCF_042652785.1. Lineage (NCBI taxonomy): Bacteria > Pseudomonadati > Pseudomonadota > Gammaproteobacteria > Lysobacterales > Rhodanobacteraceae > Dokdonella > Dokdonella ginsengisoli. Next base: position 450,645 of record NZ_JBHSHD010000010.1, read on the forward strand.
CATCGTCGTCGTACGACGAGATGTAGGCGGCGCATTCGCCGCTGCCGTCCCGGTTGTTCGCGATCACGACCTGTTGCAGCGTCACGTCGGCATCGCCGGCGGTCCAGACGTCCAGCGCCCTGTCCACCCATCCGCTGCCGGCATTGAGCGTGCCGCCGGAGTTCTCGATGCGCACGCGGTCCAGCGTCCATTGGTCGTCGGCGCCGAAGGTCGGGTCGGGTGATTGGATCGTGATCCCCTTGCCGTAGCCGCGGAAGGTCAGCGATTTCAGCAGCAGGTTGCCGTCGATCTGGAAGTAGAACCCGGCCACGTTGGCGCCGGCGCCGGCCTGCAGGATGGTCAGCGAGGGATCGAGCGAACGGCCCGCTTCCGCGCAGTTCGGGTCGCTGTAGCCGCCGAGGATGGTGAGGTCGTTGTTGATCGGATTGTTCGGGTTTTCGCCGATCACGTCGGTGGTGACGTAGGTGCCCTGGCGCAGGCGGATCGTGCTGTCGCCGGTCCAGTCCAGGGTGGCGCGGTCGATCGCCTGCTTGAGCGCGGCCGAATCGTGCACGCAGTAGTCGTCGGCGGCGGCGAACGGCGCGGCGGCGAGGCCGCACAAGGCGAGCAGGGATCGTGCACGGAACAGGTTCATGGCGGCCTCGCGGTGACGTGGGTCGCCGATGTCAACGCGGCCGCGCGGACGAAACGCACCGTGCGCTCAGTCGAAGCCGTCCTGGAAGATGCGGTCAGGATCGGCTTCGTAGGCGCCGATGTCCGGCGCGGCGCCTTCGATGCGGCGGTACGGTGCGCCGCGCTGGTCGGTGGCGAGCGCGAACGGATTGGCGCCGGCATCGATGGCCGGGCTGTCGGCGTCGGCGAACGGCAGCAGGAAGGCCAGTCCGTGGTGCGTGCGTACCGGAGAGAGCATGGGAACGAGCCTGGGGTCGCCGCGCAAGGTGTCCGGCGGCAGCGGCACGCTGGAGGTGCCGATCAGGTTGTGGCTGCCGACGACCGTCGTCTGGGTTCCGCCGAGGTCGGACAGGACCGGCGCCTGCGCGGCGGGCGTGACGGCGTTGCGCGAGACGATCGAGCTGTCGATCCGCGCCTGGCCGGCGAGGCTCAGGCCGGCGGCGGCACCGGGAATCGGCGCGGGATCGACGGCGAGGAAGTTGCCGGCGATCGTGCTGTTGGACAATGCCAGTTCGGCGCCGGCGAGCAGCCCGGCCGTGGCGGACAGCCTGCCCGACTGGTTGAGGAAGATCGTGGTGTTGCGCACGACCAGCGGCGTGGTCGCGCCGCTGCCGAGCAGGGCCAGTCCGCCGACATCGTCGGCGGTGTTGAGGACGATGCCGGAACCGGCGACGAAGGCGTCGCCGCGCACCACCGCCGCGCCGAACGAGCCGCGGCCGCCGCCGTCCGATCCGCTCGCCTCATTGCCGGCGAAGACGCTGTACTTCGAGCGCAGCGCGCCGCCGACCGAGGCGCCGCCGCCGAACGCGACGGACTGGTCGGCGATGGCCGTGTTGCCGGAGATCACGCTGTCGACCAGCACGAGATCGCCGGCGACGAACAGGCCGCCGCCTTCGGCCGCATCGCTGCCGGCGCTGCGCGCCGTGCAGTCGCTGACCGTGGCGCGTTCGAGCACGACGCTGCCCTGCGAGTAGAGGCAGCCGCCGGGAGCGCGGTCGGTCGCCGAATACTTGTAACCCTCGGTCACGCCGACGCCGCTGAGGCGCAGCGTGCCGGCGCCGACGTGGGCGAACACCGGAAACGCGCCACCGCCGCTGATCGACAGCGTGCGCCCGGCGCTCTGCGCGTAGGCCGCGAACAGCGGGCTGCCGGGGCCGACGATGTCGAGGTCGTCGAGGCCGGTGGCGATCGCGCCGCTGGTCAGGGTGATCGTGCTGCAGGAGAGGAAGCGCAGGTCGATGGTGTCGCCGCTGACGGCCAGGTCGCGCACCGCTTCGCGCAGGCTGCCGGTACCGTCGTCGTCGCAGTTCTGCACGACGACGATGCCGCCGGCCGGTGGCGCGCCCGTCGCGGCGACGGCGCCCGAGGCGGCCACCCAGCCGAAGGCCAGGGCGACAGCGTGCGCGAGCGCGCGCGGAGCGATGCGCAGCGGAGGCCGGGGAAGGATCGAACGGATGCGCATGGATGGGCTCGCGGCGGTGTCGTCCAGCAACAACGCGGCGAGCCGCACCGATCGCACGCGGCGCTCAGCCGTCGACGTCGAAGCCGTCGGCGAAGATCGTGTCGTGATCGAGCTCGACGGCCCCGATGTCGGCTGCTGGTCCGGACACGCGTACGTTCGGTGCGCCGCGCTGGTCGTAGACGAGGCCGAGCGGATTGCTGCCGGCGTCGATCGCCGGGCTGTCCTCGCGCGGCGCGCGCACGTAGGCGGTCGGGCGTCCGCCGGGGAAGACCGCGACCGCGCGCAGGCGCGGATCGGCGTCCAGCGTGTCCGGCGGAAGGGGCAGGGTCGAGGCGCGGATCAGGTTGTGGCTGCCGGCGACGCTCGCTCCCGGCCCGCCGGCGAGGTCGGCCGGCTGCGCGCCGCTGTCGGAGGCGTTGCCGGCGACGATCGAGCTTTCGATGCTGGCGCCGGTGCGCGCGTAGAGGCCGACGCCGTCGCCGGCGGCGGCCTGCAGATTGTGCGCGATGGTGCTGTTGGAGACGGTCAGCGCGCCGCGCGCGTCGAGGCCGGTGCCGCCGGTCGACGGCGCCGTTCCGCGCGAGAGGTTGTCGGCGATGGTGCTGTTGCTCACGCGCAGCGGCGCGCTCGCGTTGGCGTCTTCAGCGCACAAGCCGCCGAAGTAGGCGGCGCTGTTGCCGACGATGCTCGAGCCGACCAGGGTCGCGTTGGCCGCCGCCGCCGCGCCGCAGGTGGAGACGCCGGATGCCTCCGTCGCGCCGGTGCTGTTGTAGGTGAAGGCGCTGTACTTGGCGGTCAGATGGCCGCCGACGCGGGCGCCGCCGCCGCTCGCGCCGCCGCTGCCGGTGATCGCCTGCGCGCCGGTGACGACGCTGTTCAACAGGACCAGGTCGCCGGCGACGAACAGGCCGCCGCCGGCGGCAGCCTGCGGGCTCCCGGCCACGCAGTCGCTCAGGGTGACGTCGTCGAGCAGCACGTCGCCCTGCGAGTAGAGGCAGCCGCCGCGGGCGGGAGCGTCTTCGACGTACCGGCGTCCGGCGGTGATCGCCACGTCGTGGAAGGCGAGCGTGCCGTGGCCGAGATGGACGACCACCGGCGACTGCCGGTGGCCGCTGACCGCGATGCGCCTGGGCGGTCCGAGCACGGTGAGATCGTCGAGATCGACGGCGATCGCGCCGCTGGTCAGCGTGATCGTGCTGCAGGAGAGCGAGCGCAGGTCGATGGTGTCGCCGCTGACGGCGAGGTCGCGCACCGCTTCGCGCAGGCTGCCGCTGCCGTCGTCGTCGCAGTTCTGCACGACGATGTTCGCGCCGCCGTGCGGCTCGGGCGTCGCGGCGAGCGCGTTTGCCGTGCAGGCCAGGCCGCAGGCGAGCGCGAGGCTTCGGGCAAGAGGCGTCGTTCGGGGATGGACCGGGTTGACTCTTCGCGCAAGCATGGAAAACCTCATTGCCGGCATTCGACACGACGGCTTCTGCGTTTCGCGCGACACGGCCCGCGCGCGGCCCGATACAAGCCCGCCGTCTATTCGAAGTCGTCGAAGAAGATGCGGTCCGGATCGAATTCGTACGCGCCGATGTCGGGGCCGGCGCCGACGACGCGCCGGAACGGATCGCCGCGCTGGTCGAACGGCAGGAAGCGGGGATTGCTGCCGGCGTCGATCGCCGGACTGCCGGGCAGCAGCGGGTACGTCATCGCCGTGCCGCGCCGGATCGGCGCGCCGAGCCTGGGGTCCGCGGCGGAAGTATCCGGCGGCACGGCCAGTCGCGACACGCCGATCAGATTGCGGCTTCCGCCGATCGTCGCCGTGTCGGCGCCGCCGAGATCGCGTGCGGCGCCGTTGTTGCTGGACACGTTGCCCGCGACGATCGAGCTTTCGATCGTCGCCGTCGTGCCGACGAACACGCCGGCGCCGCCGAGGTCGGCTGCGCCGAAGAAATAGGTCCGGTTGCCGGTGACCGTGCTGTTGGAAAGCGTGAACGCTGCGCCGACGGCGAGTCCCGCGCCCCTGCGCGACTGGTTGGCGGAGATCGTGCTGTTGGAAATGGTCACTTCCGCGCCATTGCCGCCGCGGATGGCCAGGCCGCCGGAACTCATGGCGCTGTTGCCGTGAAAGCTCGAGCCGACCACGAGTGCGCCACCTTCGACGCCGACGCCGCCGGCGCTGTCGTAGCCGGCATCGGCATGGGTCGCGTTGTCGAGGAAGCCGCTGTACTTGGCCACGAAATTGCCGCGAACGAAGGCGCCGCCACCGAACATCGCGCCGGTGCCGTGGCCGGACGCGGCCAGGTTGCCGGAAATCGTGCTGCGTACGACGACCAGGCCCGCTTCCGCGAACACGCCGCCGCCCTGGGCGACGTCGACGGTGTCGCCGCCCGCGCGTGTCGTGCAGTTCGCGACGGTGCTGTCGGTGAGGTCGAGGTTTCCGCGCGAGTAGATGCCGCCACCGCGCGCGCCGCTGCCGCTCGCCAGGCAGTCGTGAACGGAGACCTCGTACAGCGCGACGTCGCCGCGCGAGTAGATGCAGCCGCCGCGCACGACCGCCTGCGCCGCGTATTTCCCGTTGGCGATCTCCAGGCCGCGCAGATCGAGCGTGCCGCTGCCGTCGTGCGCGAAGGCGCGGCCGAGATGGGCGGCGTCGATCGTGATGCGGTCGCGACCGGCGCCGAGCACGGTGAGATCGTCGAGATCGACGGCGATCGCGCCGCTGGTGAGGGTGATCGTACTGCAGGAGAGGAAGCGCAGGTCGACGGTGTCGCCGCTGACGGCGGAGTCGCGCACGATCTGGCGCAGGCTGCCGACACCGTCGTCATCGCAATGGGTGACGACCCAGGTGACGCCGCCGGCCGGAATGGACGGTGCCGCCGCCGCGGCCGGCGCACAGATGGCCGCCGCCGGCCCGGCCAGCACGCCGGCGAGCACGGCGCGCGCCAGCGCACGGAGGCGGGGCGCGCGCGCCACGGTGGCGGAAGACGGCAATCGCTCGGACATCGGACGTCTCGTGATCGGCAGTGCTGCAGTCAACGCGATACGGCACGTGAAGCGCACGCGGGACCGGCAAGGCCGCCGGAGGCAGGCAACCGGGGCGAACGACAGGGGCCGCGGGGCCGTGATCCCGGCCGCGCCTGGACGTCAGTCGAAATCGTCCTCGAAGAGCACGTCGAAGGCCGGCGAGAACTCGCTCGAGTAGCCGTTCGCGTCGGTCGCGACGGCGACCAGCGGAATCGCCTTCGCGCCGGTCGGCAGGGTCAGCGTGACGGTGCGTGGCTGCTGCGCCGACGCGGCCGGGTAGCTGTCCTGGCCGAGCAGGGCGCCGCTGCCGCCCTGCACGTTCTCGTAGAAGTCGATGCGCAGCGGATACGCCGAGGCGCTGGGGCTCGAATCGACGCGATAGCCGAGGCTGAGCTGGTCGCCGGAGACGCTGGCGGAGAGGAGTTCGGGCCAGTTCTGCAACGGGTTTTCGCCGGGTTCGCCGTCGGCATCGCCGGCATCGTTCGGCGTGGGGCCTGCCGGTGCGATGTCGACATTCGCGCGGGCCTTGCCGTGGTTGTGGTGGATCACGTTGCCGCGGTTGTCGAAGCTCTCGCCGCTGCGGCCGTCGCGGCTGAGGATGCCGGGGCCGTGGTTGAAGGCGATCAGGTTCGCCTGGCCGGGGCCGAAGCCGCCGATCGGCGCCGGTGCGTTGTCGGCGCTGACGCGGGACAGCACGATGCCGCCGCCGAATTGCGCAAAGCCCTCGATCCCGTTCGGGATCGCGCGCGTGCCGCTCCAGTCGGTGCCGATGAAGTTGCCCTGGATCTCGAAGCTGAGGTAGGCATCGAAACCGGTGTTGCCGCCGAGCGCGATGCCGGCGTTGCGATGGCCGGAGATCACGTTGCGCGATGCCGGGGTGGGGCCGCCGATGCGCAGGCGCGGTGTCGAACCGCCTCCGCCGGAGATCACGATGCCGGCATTGCCGCTGGCCATGCCCGGCAAGGCGCGTTCGCCGCTGGCGTCGGTGCCGATCAGGTTGCCCTCGATGACCGTGTTGCCGTTGCCGACCGCGATGGCGCTGTTGCCGCAGTTGGCGATCAGGTTGCGCCGCTCCGGCAGCGTGCCGCCGACGCGCAGGGTGCCGCCGATCGCGAAACAGGTCTGCGAGCCGCTCGCCACCGCAGCAGAGCCGTCCAGCGTCGTGCCGATGTAGCAGCCCTCGATCGCCAGCCGGCTCTGGTTGTTGGAGGCGCCCAGATGCGGCGAGTAGTGGTGGATCGCCAGGCCGCGCAGGGTGACGTCGGCGACCGGCGTACCGCTGTCGAGCACCAGGCCGTAGCCGCTGCCGGGGCCTTCGAGCTCGATCATCAGCTGCGTATCGAGGCCGCCTTCATCCGGGGCTCGCGTGTTCGGCCGGCTGCCGGGCTGGGTGTAGCCGTCGATCGTCAGCTTGCCGCGCAGATTGGGCAGGCGCGGCTGCGACGGGGTCCGGATCGTGAACGGCCCGGTGCCGGGAATCGCGAAGGCGATCGTGTTGGCTTCCGCCGGAACCGCGACGGCATGCGCGTTGGCGTCGAGGATCGCCTGGCGCAGCGATCCTGCGCCGCTGTCGGCGGTGTTGACGACCTCGAAGGTGGCGCCGGCGGCGATGCCCGGCAGCACGGCGGCGAGCAGCGCGGCGGCGAAGCGGAAACGGCAGGTGGTCACGGCCGCCTCACTCGAAGCCGTCGCGGAAGATCACGTCGGTCTCGAACGCGCCGATGTCGACGTGTGCGCCGACGCGGCGCGGTCCGCGGCCGCCGTCGAGTTCGCCGATGCCTCCCGCGGGTTCGTCGAAACCGGCGTTGACGAGCGGCGACTCCGGGCGCAGGTGCATGCCGTCGGCGGCGAACATCGGATCGACGCTGAGATCGCCGCTGCTGCCGCTGCCGAGCGGATTGCCGCCGACGCCGATCCGCCCGATGTCGTTGTTGCGATGGATCGGATCGGTCGCGTTGACGAACACGTCGTCGCCGGCGTTGCCCCAGACGAGGTTGTTGGCCAGCGTGTAGGCGGAGCTGCCGCCGTAGTTCAGCGCGCTGCACGGACAGGCGGCGTCGTTGGTGTTGGCCGTGATGGTGTTGCCGACGACGTGGGCCTCGCCCTGGTTCGCCTGCAGGTACACGCCGATCTCGTGGCTGCCGAGGTTGTCGAAGACCAGGTTGTTGCGCACCTGCAGGCGGCTGCCCGCACCGGCGGACTGCACGCTCAGCGCCGGCTCGCCGTTGGCCATCGCGTTGTCGTAGAACTGGCTGCGCTCGATCGTGACGTCGCGCCCGCCGGCGATGTCGACCACGCCGCCGGAGCGGTTGAAGGCGGCGAAGCCGGAGACGAAGGCGAGGTCGGTGATCGCCACGTCGGTGCCGCCGCCGAGCGACAGCGCCAGGATCTGCCGCTCGTCCTGGCCGCTCAGCGTGCTGGCGCCGCCGGCCGATGGCTGCGAGCAGTCGGCGTTCCAGCGTCCGGAGAAGGCCAGCGCGAACGCCTCGGTCTCGCTGTTGCCCAGGCGCAGCACGTCGTCGAGCGGATAGAAGCCGGCGACGATGCGGATCTCGTCGTCCTCGCCGTTGGCCTTGGCGACGGCCATCGCGTCGGCGATCTGCCCCGGCGTGTCGGCGCAGAAGACGGCTGCGCGGCTCGGCGACGCCGCGCACAGCGCGCCGAGACCGCAATGGAGGGCGGCGCGGAGGATCGGTGACATGGCTTGGCTCCCGGGCGATGAGTGTCGTGACTTCCGACCTCAACGCGGAACGGGAGCGAATCCGCACGTAACGCGATGGGTGATCCGGGACGTCGCCGGCGGCGACGTGCGGGCACCGTGGTGTCTGGCGGCAGCGCCGCGCCGCGATCAGCGCGGCGTGCGCGGTCCGCGGCGACGGTTGCCGCCGCCGGGGCGGCGCTCGTTGGACGAGTTGCCGTCGTAGATCGAATTGCCGGGAGAGGGGTTGCCCTGCTGCGGGCGGCGCGGCCCGTTCGGTCGCGGCGGACGCGCCGAATAGGGGCTGCCCGGCTGGGCGTTGCCGTCGCGCAGCGAATTGCCCGGCGAGCCTCCGCGCGGCTGCAGCGAATTGCCCGGCGAGCCTCCGCGCGGCTTGCGCGGTCCGCGCGGTGCGTTCGGGTTGGCCGGGCGCGGCTGGAACTGGCCGGCCTGGAACGAGACTTCGGCGCCGGGGCGCGCGCCGCGGCGCTTGCGGCCGGGCTGGCCGGCGCTGTCGGGGAACCAGCTGCGCAGCACGGCCGGGCTGAGGCCCGGTTCGCTGTAGGCATTCTGGCGCTGTCCCTGTCCCTGGCCCTGCTGCGACTGTCCCTGGCGGCGGTTCTTGCCGCCGCCCGGCGCGCCGCCGGGGCCGCGCGCGGGACGCGCCTGTCCGCCGCCGGGCTTGCGCGGACCGCTGCGCTGCTTGCGGCCGGGCTTGCCGGCGCCGGGGCGCCAGCCGTCGTCGCGCACGCGATCGAACGCGGCGAATTCGCGTGCTTCCTCGCTGCGCGTGCCGGTCCAGGCCTGCTGCGTCTTCGGGTTCGGCCGGAACTCGGTCGGCGCGGCGCGGCGCTGGCCGATCACCGGCGCCAGGGTCAGGCGCGGCTCCGGATCCGGCGAGCCGCTGCGCTGGCGCAGTTCGGCGACCTGCGGCGCGTCGAGTTCCTGGTAGCGGCCGCGCAGCAGGCCGCGCGGCAGCTCGATGCTGCCGTAGCGGATGCGCTTGAGGCGGCTGACCATCAGGCCCTGCGATTCCCACATGCGGCGCACTTCGCGGTTGCGGCCTTCGCGCAGCGTGACGCGGAACCACGAATGGCTGGCGCCGCGGCTGATCACGACGAGCTCGTCGAAACGCGCGGGGCCGTCTTCCAGCTCGATGCCGCTGCGCAGGCGCTCGATCGTCTCGTCCGGCACCTCGCCGTGCACGCGGCAGATGTATTCGCGCTCGATCTCCGAGCGCGGGTGCATCAGGGTGTTGGCGAGGTCGCCGTCGGTGGTCAGCAGCAGCAGGCCGGTGGTGTTGATGTCCAGGCGGCCGACCGCGATCCAGCGCGCGCCCTTCAGCGGCGGCAGCTGCTCGAACACGGTCGGGCGACCCTCGGGATCGTCGCGCGTTGCGACCACGCCTTCGGGCTTGTTGTAGATCAGCACCTGGGCGTGTTCGGCGTTGTCGGCGATCACGACGAAGCGCTTGGCGTCCATTTCGACGCGGTCGCCGCTGCGCACGCTCTGGCCGAGCGTGGCGACGCTGCCGTTGAGCTGCACTTCGCCCGATTCGATGCGCTGTTCGAGCAGGCGGCGCGAGCCGAGGCCGGCGTTGGCCAGCACCTTGTGCAGGCGTTCCTCGACGACGACCGCACCTTCGGCGGCGGTCGAGCGCTTGAGTTTCAGGATGGAGCGGGAAGAGGTGGTCATGCGACGGGTTCCGTGGTGTTGCCGGAGGTGGCGCCGGGGGAGGATTCGGCGCGCGCGGTCTGGGTGTCGGCGTCTTCTTCGACGGCGGGGGTTGGGGCATCGGCGCCGTCGGCGCCGGATTCCTCGGCGGAGAGGTCGTCTCCGCGGGAGGGGCTTTCGGTATCGGCTTCGGTTTCGATGCCGGATTCGGATTCGGATTCGGATTCGGCGCCTGCTTCGTCCTGCACCGTCTCGTCGCCGGGCTCGGCATCGGCATCGGCGGCTTCGGCAGCTTCGGACGCGGTTTCCGCTTCGCTGCCGTCTTCGCCGTCTTCGCCGTCTTCGGCGCCAGGCTGCGCCTCGTCCGTGTCGTCGACCTCGACATTGGCGGGGATCGCCTCGCCGTTGTCGCCGAGGGCGAGCTGCGACTCGGGCTCCTCGAGGTCGCGGATCTCGCTCAGCGCCGGCAGCTGGTCCAGCGATTTCAGGCTGAAGTAGTCGAGGAACTGCTTGGTGGTGCCGAACAGCGCCGGCTTGCCGGGCAGGTCGCGGTAGCCGACGACGCGTACCCAGTCGCGCTCCTCGAGCGTGCGGATGATGTTGGTCGAGACGGCGACGCCGCGGATCTGTTCGATCTCGGCGCGCGTGATCGGCTGGCGGTAGGCGATCAGCGCCAGCGTCTCCAGCAGGGCGCGCGAGTAGCGCGTCTGGCGTTCGGTCCACAGCTTGGAGACGAACGCGTGCACGTCCTGGCGGATCTGGTAGCGGAAGCCGGAGGCCACTTCGACCAGTTCGACGCCGCGCCCGTCCGCGTCGGCCTGGAGCTCGGCGACGGCCTGGGCCAGGTCTTCCTGGGACGGCATCGCGAACTCGTCGAACAGGCCGGAGATCTGCGGCAGCGTCAGCGGCTGCGCGGAAGCGAGCAGGGCCGCTTCGATGATGCGTTTGAGTTGATGCAATTCCATCAGTTTTCTGTCAGTTGAGAAGTGCGGCCGCGGAGGGCCGCTTCTTGATCCCGGCGATCGGGGACGATCGCGAAAATTGCCGAGCAGCGCGGCCGCGGATGGCCGCCTTTGGATCTCCGCGATCGTGGGCGATCGCAACGGCCGGCATCACTGCGTGGCCAGCGATTTCACGTAGATCGGAGCCAGGGCTTCTTCCTGCACGATCTCCACCAGCTGCTCCTTGGCCAGCTCGAGCATGGCGAGGAAGGTGACCACCACCCCGTGACGGCCCTCGGAGACGTCGAACAGGTTCTCGAAACGGTGGAACTCGCCGTCGCCGAGCGTGCGCAGCACATCGCTCATGCGGCTGCGCACGTTCAGCGCGTCGCGCTGGATCGCGTGGTGGCCGTACAGCTCGGCCCGCTTCATCACGTCCTTGAGCGCCAGCAGCAGCTCGCGCAGCTCGACCGGCGGCGGCAGGCGGATGACGTTGCGGTCGTCCACCTGCACGTGCGCCGGCGCGAAGTCGCGCTCCTGCCGCGGCATCGCGTCGATGTCCTCGGCCGCCTTGCGGAAGCGCTCGTACTCCTGCAGGCGGCGCACCAGTTCGGCGCGCGGGTCGGCCTCGACGCCGTCCTCGCTCGGCGGTCGCGGCAGCAGCAGGCGCGACTTGATCTCGGCCAGGATCGCGGCCATGACCAGGTATTCGGCCGCGAGTTCGAGCTTCATCTCGTGCATCATCTCGATGTAGTCGACGTATTGCCGGGTGATTTCGGCAATGGGGATGTCGAGGATGTCGAGGTTCTGCCGGCGGATCAGGTACAGCAGCAGGTCGAGCGGCCCCTCGAACGCGTCGAGGATGACTTCCAGCGCGTCCGGCGGGATGTACAGGTCCTGCGGGATCTCCAGCAGCGGCTGGCCGTGCACGACCGCGAGCGGGATTTCCTGCTGCTGCGGTACCTGCGCGAAGGCGCTGCTCGGCGGATCTGCTGGCGTTGGCTGCTCTAGCGTCTGATTCATGCTCGATCCCATGAGCACCGGCCCTGGACGGGCTCCCCACGGCGCGGGTCATGCGAAGATCTGTCGACAGTCGCGGGACGTCGTACGCGGCCGGGCGACAGCCGGCCGGATCGCGGCGTCTGCAACGAGGAATGCCCGGATCCTGCAATCCGGAGCGGCACACATCGTTCCAAAGGTTCGAAAGGCTGCGGCAGGGCGGGCACGTCGCCGCGGCGTCTCGCGCGGGAACTGCGGCCTCTCGATTCGCCCCTAGCGTACGGGCAAACGCGTTCGCGCGCAATCGGGTGGCGGCGGACGCAGCGCGCGACGCATCGGCTACCATTGCGGTTTCGAGCGGCGCGACGAGACCGCTCCGGCACGGCGACGTGCCGCCGCGTGCGGGCGCGGGCCGCCCTGGCGCGAAGACGGGGCGCGAGCGGCCGTCTTCGCGAGCCGCGGCCGCATGCGGATCGCGCAAACGGAATTCTTCAAGGCTTGGCCGAGGGAGCTGTCAACCATGTGGTATGCGATCACCGGCATCGACGAGGCCGATTCGCTGGCGCGACGGATGTCCGCGCGGCCGGCGCACCTGGAGCGCCTGCAGGCGCTGAACCGGGAAGGCCGGCTGCTGCTGGCCGGCCCGTTCCCGGCGATCGACGCCGAGGATCCGGGCCCGGCCGGCTTCAGCGGCAGCCTGATCGTCGCCGAGTTCGACGATCTGGCGGCGGCGCAGGCCTGGGCCGACGCCGATCCTTACCGCGCCGCCGGCGTCTATCGCGAGGTCGTCGTGCGGCCGTTCCGCAGGGTGCTGCCGTGAGCACGCGCGTCGAGCAGATCCGCGCGCGGCTCGGCGCCGCGCTGGCGCCGTCGGTGCTCGACGTGGAAGACGAGAGCCATCGCCACGCCAAGCACCCCGGTGCGCGCGACGGCCGCGGGCATTTCCGCGTGCACGTCGTCAGCGAGACGTTCCGCGGCCAGCCTGCACTGGCCCGGCACCGCGCGGTGTACGCCGCGCTGGGCGAACTGATGCAGACCGACATCCACGCGCTGGCGATCGACGCCCGCGCTCCCGAGGAGGAATGATGAAATCACCCGATGCAGCGACCTCGATCCGTCTTTCGCTGACCGCACTCGCGCTCGCCGTGCTCGCCGGCTGCTCCGGCGGCCAGGGCGGCGGCGCCACGTCGTCGGCCGCGCCGGCCGGCCCGGTCGTCGTCACGGTCAACGGCGAGGCCGTTCCGCAGAAGCTGCTCGACGCGTTCGCGATCGCGCGCGGCCTGGACCTGTCCAATCCGCAGCAGCGCGAGCGCGCGCTCAAGCAGCTGACCGACTTCGTGCTGCTCGAGCAGCTGGCGAAGAAGGAAGGCTATGCCAACGATGCCGACTTCGCCGCGCTGGTCGAGCTCGGCCGCCTGCAGGCGGCCTCGTCGGCGACGATGCGCCAGCTGCAGAAGTCGATCGCCGTCGACGACGCGGCCATCCGCACCGAGTACGACCAGCAGGTCGCCAAGGGCGCCGGCATGGCCTACGACTTCAGCCAGATGATCTACGCCGACCAGGCGGCCGCGCAGAAGGCGGCGGCCGCGATCGCGGCCAAGCCGTTCGACGCGACGCTGGACGGCTACCGCAAGGACGCGCGTTCGGCGCGCAACTTCAACCGCGCCCGTTCCACGCAGATGGCGCCGCCGCTGGCGACCGCGCTGGCCGCACTCAAGCCCGGCGAGACCACCAAGACGCCGGTGCAGCTGCCGCAGGGCTGGGCCGTGCTGCATCTCACCGCCGCCAGCGAGGCGCCGCAGCCGGCGTTCGAGCAGGTCAAGGAAGGCATCCGGCGCACGCTGACCAAGCGCGCCGGCGACGAGCGCATCGCCCAGCTGCGCGAAGGCGCGAAGATCGTGCTGGCCGACCCGCCGCCGCCGGCGGACCCGGCCGCGACCAAGCCGGCCGGAGCGCGGCCGATGCCGATGCGACCGGCGCAGCCGGCTGCGCAGGGCGCCGCGACGCCGCCGGCGCCGCCGCCGGGCGCCAAGGACTGACGGCGCCGCCGTTGCACTTGTTTGGTCCGCCAGCGTTGCGCCGTCGGCGCCGGCTTGCGGACAATCCGCGCGGGAGCCCGTCGGCTCCCGCGCGCCCGATCCGCCGCCCCGATCCGGACCGCCCGCGCGCCGTCGGCGCGCGGCCCGCATTCCGCGCCGCCGCTCCGGCCGCGCCTTTCGAAAACGTCCTCGCATGCGTCTGACTACGATCAAACTGGCGGGCTTCAAGTCCTTCGTCGACCCGACCACCCTGCACCTGCCGACCAACATGACCGGCGTCGTCGGTCCGAACGGATGCGGCAAGTCGAACATCATCGACGCGATCCGCTGGGTCATGGGCGAGAGCGCCGCCAGCCGCCTGCGCGGCGACGCGCTCACCGACGTGATCTTCTCCGGCTCGAGCGGGCGCAAGCCGGTCGGAAGCGCGCAGGTCGAGCTGCTGTTCGACAACTCCGATGGCCTGGTCGGCGGCGAGTACGCCGGCTACAACGAGATCTCGGTCAAGCGCATCGTCACGCGCGACGGCCAGTCGCAGTACTTCCTCAACGGCGTGCGCTGCCGCCGCCGCGACATCACCGACCTGTTCCTGGGCACCGGCCTCGGCCCGCGCAGCTACTCGATCATCGAGCAGGGCATGATCAGCGAGATCGTCGAGGCCGATCCGGAGCAGCTGCGCGGCCACCTCGAGGAGGCGGCCGGCATCTCCAAGTACAAGGAGCGCCGCAAGGAGACCGAAAGCCGCATCAAGACCACGCGCGAGAACCTCGACCGCGTGCGCGACGTGCGCGACGAGGTCGACAAGCAGCTCGAGCACCTCAAGCGGCAGGCGCGCACGGCCGAACGCTGGCAGGCGCTGAAGGAAGAACAGAAGAAGAAGGAAGCCGAGGTCAAGGCGCTGAACCTGCGCGCGGCGCAGGCCGAGCTGGACGGCCATTCGAGCGGGTTGCGCAAGGCGGAGCTGGCGATCGAGCAGCAGCTGGCCGAGCAGCGCCACACCGAGGCCGCGCTGGAGACCGGGCGCGAGAAGCACACCGCCGCGGTCGAGCACATGAACACGGTGCAGGCCGAGGTCTACCGCGTCGGCGCCGAGATCGCGCGCGTCGAACAGCAGATCCAGCACAGCCGCGAACTGGCCGAGCAGCTCGAGCGCGCGCAGCGCGAGACCGAGCGCGCGCACGGCGAACTGGCCGAGCACATCGAGAACGACCGCCTGCGCTTCGAGGAGATCAAGGGTCAGCTGGCCGAATCCGAGCCGCAGCTGGAAACCCTGCGCGAGGCCGACGAGGCCGCGATCGAGGCGCTGCGCACCGCCGAGGCCAGGCTCGGCGAATGGCAGGAGCAGTGGGAGCGCTACACGCAGGATGCCTCGCAGGCCGGCCAGGCGGCCGAGGTCGAGCGCACGCGCCTGGACTACCTGGACAAGCAGGCGCTGCAGTCCGACCAGCGCCGCAGCGCGCTGGAAGGCGAGCGCGCCGCGGCGAACCTCGACGAGCTGGCGCTCGCGCTGGAGACGCTGGACAACGAGCACGGCGTGCTGCGCGAGCAGGTCGAGACGCACACCGAAGCCCTGGACGAGCGCCGGCAGGCGGCCGAGGCGGCGCTGGAGTCCGAGCGCGCAACGCAGGCGGCGCTCAGCCGCAGCCGCGGCGACCTGGAAAACCTGCGCGGCCGGCTCGGCTCGCTCGAAGCGCTGCAGCACGCCGCGCTCGGCGACGCCGGCGGCGCCGTGCAGGAATGGCTGGAACGCCTGGGTTTCGGCGGCGCGCGCCGGCTCGGCGAGGCGCTGCAGGTCGAGGCCGGCTGGGAGCGCGCGGTCGAGACCGTGCTCGACGGCTGGCTCGAGGCGGTGCTGATCGACGACCCGGCCGCACAGGCCGGCGAACTCGGCTCGCTCGGCGAGAACGATCTGGTGCTGATGGGCTCGGCGCAGGGCGCCATCGACGTGCCCGCGCATTCGCTGGCCGCGCGCGTTTCCGGCCCGGCGGCCGCGCGCGCGCTGCTCGCCCGCGTGCACGCCGTCGACTCGCTGCCGGCGGCGCGCGAACGCCTGCCTGCGCTCGGCGCCGGCGAATCGCTGGTCACGGCGCAGGGCGAATGGCTGGGCGCGGGTTTCCTGCGTGTGCAGCGCGGCGCCGGCGCCCAGGTCGGCGTGCTCGCGCGCGAGCGCGAGATCCGCGAGCTGGCCGAGCGCATCGCGCAGTTGGAGGAGGAGATCGCCCAGCACGCCGACTCGCTCGAGCGCGGCAAGCACGAACGCATCGACGCCGAGCGCGTGCGCGACGACGCGCAGCGCGAGCTGTACACGGCGCACCGCCGCTTGGCCGAAGTCGCCGGCCAGCTGCAGAGCCAGCGCGGCCGCATCGACAGCGCGCAGGAGCGCCTGGGCCGCGTCGCGCGCGAGCTGGAGGAAGTCATCACCAAGCTCGACGCCGACCGCACGCTGGCGCACGAGGCGCGCGGACGGCTCGAGGTCGCGGTCGCCGCGATGGGCGATCACGAACAGCGCCGCCAGTTGCTGGAGAGCGAGCGCCGCCAGCTGCTGGAGGCACGCGAGGAGGCGCGCATGAACTCGCGCGAGGCGCGCGAGACGGCGCACCAGCTGGCGCTGTCGATCGAGTCGCGCCGCGCCGCGGTGGTCGCGCTGGAGCAGTCGCTGCAGCGCATGCACGTGCAGCTCGCGCAGTTCGACACCCGCCGCGGCGAGATCGCCGCGCAGCTGGCGACCGGCAACGACCCGCTGGCCGGGCTGGAAGGCGAGCGCCAGACCTATCTCAGCCAGCGCCTGCTGGTCGACAGGCAGATGGTGGAGGCGCGCCAGGCGCAGCAGGAGCAGGACGCCGAGCTGCGCCGCCTCGAGCAGGAGCGCCACCGCTTCGAGCAGAGCCTCAACGAGCACCGCGAACAGGTCGCCGAGCTGCGCCTGCGCGAACAGGAACACCGCCTGCGCGCGCAGTCGCTGACCGCGGCGATCGCCGAGGCCGGCTTCGAGCTGCCGGCGCTGCTGGAATCGCTGCCGGCCGAGGCCGACGCCGTGCAATGGCAGGGCGAGCTCGGCGAGCTCGAACAGAAGATCCGCCGCCTGGAGCCGGTCAATCTCGCCGCGATCCAGGAGTACGAGGAACAGTCGCAGCGCAAGACCTACCTCGACGCGCAGCTGACCGACCTGGGCACCGCGCTGGAAACGCTGGAAGGGGCGATCCGCAAGATCGACAAGGAGACGCGCGCGCGCTTCAAGGAAACCTTCGATCGCGTGAACGTCGGCTTCCAGGAGCTGTTCCCGCGCCTGTTCGGCGGCGGCCACGCGCATCTGGAGCTGACCGGCGACGACCTGCTGTCGACCGGCGTGTCGATCCTGGCGCGTCCGCCGGGCAAGCGGGTCAGCTCGATCTCGCTGCTGTCCGGCGGCGAGAAGGCGATGACCGCGGTGGCGATGGTGTTCGCGATCTTCCGCCTCAATCCGGCGCCGTTCTGCCTGCTCGACGAGGTCGACGCGCCGCTGGACGAGGCCAACGTCGGCCGCTTCTCGTCGATGGTGT
Source organism: Dokdonella ginsengisoli (assembly GCF_042652785.1). Taxonomy (NCBI): domain Bacteria; kingdom Pseudomonadati; phylum Pseudomonadota; class Gammaproteobacteria; order Lysobacterales; family Rhodanobacteraceae; genus Dokdonella; species Dokdonella ginsengisoli. The sequence continues at coordinate 467,675 of NZ_JBHSHD010000010.1, forward strand.
CGGAGATGAGCGAGCACGTGCAGTTCATTTTCGTCACGCACAACAAGGCGACGATGGAAGCCGCGCGCCAGCTCTGTGGCGTTACCATGCGCGAGCCGGGCGTGTCGCGACTGGTCCAGGTCGACCTGGCCGAAGCGGCCAAGCTCGCCGGCGCCGCGTAGCACGCATCGTCCGAACCAGCGCGAGGCAAGCAAGATGGATTGGAACCCCTCAGTCGGCATTCCGCTCGTCGTCCTCGGCGCGCTCGCGCTGCTGCTGATCTACCTGTTCGGCCGCCCCAAGCGCCCGGAGCAGGGCGAGCGCCGCGCCGCGAAGGCCCCCGCCGGCAACGGCGGCGAGCGCATCGAGCCGACCTTCGGCGATGCCGATGCCGAGGGCGAGCCGGAGCAGGGCGAACTGGACGTCTCGATGCGCGCCGAACTCGACCGCCTGGGTTCGAGCGCGGCCGCGGACGGCGCCGAGCGGGCACCGCCGGCGCGCTCCCACGTCGGCGCGCGGCCGGCCGACCGCCAGATCGAACGCATCGTCACCCTGTTCGTCGCCGCACGCGCCGGCGAGACGCTGGCCGGTTCCGACGTCGTCGTGGCGGCCGAGAAGGCCGGGCTGGAGTTCGGCGACATGGGCATCTTCCACCGTCTGGTGCTGGGCAAGAACGTCGAAGGCCCGGTGTTCAGCATGGCCAACATGGTCAAGCCGGGCAGCTTCGACATGACCCAGCTCGACGCCGTGCGCACGCCGGGCGTGACGCTGTTCATGACCCTGCCGGGCCCGCTGCCGGCGCTGGACGCCTGGGAAATGCTGCTGCCGACCGCGCAGCGGCTGGCCGAGCTGCTCGATGCGCAGGTGCTGGACGAGGGCCGCAACGCGCTCGGCCGCCAGCGCATCGCGCACCTGCGTGACGAGCTGCGCGCCTGGGACCGCCAGCAGGAACGCAACCAGATCCGCCCCGGTCGCTGATCCGCACCGGCGGCGTCCGGGCAATGACGGACCAATCCGCCGCAGACGAAATCCGGACGCGACGCTGATGCCGTTCTGACGAAATGTGAATGCGCCGCCGCCGGGCGCGGCGCAGGCTCGCCGTCGTTCCATCCGACGGGGAGTGGTTCGATGAATTTCAGATTTCTCGCAATCGCGGCGTCGTGTGCCGCGCTCGCCTGCACGTCCGCCCATGCGCTCGACGGACAGCCCGACCCGGGCTTCGGCGAGGCCGGTGTCGCCTACGTCGTTCCCGACCAGGTCGAGGCGATCTCGTTCACGCCCGGCGCGGTGATCGAACGGCCCGACGGCAAGCTGCTGGTCGGCGGCTCGCGCTACAAGCGCGGCGAACGGCCGTACGAACCGGAGGTCCGCGGCATGCTCGTGCAGCTCAATGCCGACGGCAGCGTGGATGCCGGCTTCGGCAACAGCGTCATTCCCGGCCTGTTCGTGCTGCCGAGCGTGGTCGCCGACCAGCGCATGCAGGAGGTGCAGGCGATCCGGCGTCTGGACGACGGCTCGGTGCTGATGGTCGGCAATGCCTTCGGCAACTACACCCCGCGCGGCTTCGTCGCCAAGGTCGGGGCCGACGGGGAACTGGACGCCGGCTTCGGCATGGGCGGCGTTGCCGCGATGCCGGACCTGCTGCGCCTGCATTCGATCGGCGTCGACAGCAGGGGCCGCATCCTTGCCGCCGGCGAGCAGGTCGAGGGCACGATGGTGACCGGCACGGTCGTGCGCCTGGATCCGGACGGCGCTTTCGACACCGGCTTCGGCGACGGCGGCGTGACCGGCATTCCTTGGTCCGGCGGCGACGGCCTGTGGGGCGAACTCAACGCGCTGGCGGTGACGCCCGACGACGGCGTCGTCGTCGCCGGCTACTACGAGATTCCCGGCGAGTGGGAGCACTACGGCTTCGACTACGCCGTCGCACGCCTCGACGCCGACGGCCAGTTCGATCCGAGCTTCGCGGGTACCGGCTGGCGCGTGTTCCGCGATCCGACCGATGCGTCGGACGTCAACGCGATCCATCGCATCGCCCTGTTGCCGGACGGGCGCATCGCGTTCGCCGGCTACCACACCGCAGACTGGAACCAGACCGGCCTCGTGCTCGGCATGCTCGCCGCCGACGGCAGCACCGACGAGAGCTTCGGCGATCCCGCCACGCCCGGCTACTTCAAGCCGCAGCGCGCGCCGGACGCGCAGACGATGACGCCGACCTCGCTGGTCGTGCAGGGCGACGGCAAGCTGCTCGTCGGCGCGACGTACTACGTGGAGGCCGACCACAAGCAGCTGTACTACGCGCTGCGCGCCACTCCGGACGGGCGCCTGGACGCCGGCTTCGCCGACGGCGGCGTGCTGCTGGCCGACGTCGCGCCCGGCGGCGTGAACAGCGATCTGGGCGCGATCGGACTGCAGGCGGACGGACGCATCCTGCTCGCCGGCCGCAGCCTGCGCACGCCGGACTGGAGCATCGGCGATCTCGCCGTCATGCGCCTGCTCAACGAGGTTCCGCCGGCGGACCGCGTCTTCGCCGACGGATTCGAACTTCAATAGGCCCGCGCGGTGTCAGGCCGAATAGGCCTGCGCCAGCGCGTTGAGGTGCGCGCGCTCGGCCTCGCGCAGGAACGGCGCGATCAGCATCATGACCTGATGGATGCCGCGGTTGAGGTCGGCGTCGCCGGCCTCGGCGCGGCCGCCGCGCACCGCGACGAAGCTCATCCAGAACGTCGCGGTCAGCAGCACGTTCTCCGACAGCGCGCGGATCTCGGCCGGGCTGGCGCGCACGACGCCGGTCTCGACCAGACCGCGCAGCAGCGCGGTCGTGCTCGCGCCGGCGCGGTCCATGATGCGGGCGAAGCGCAGCTTCAGCTTGCGGTTGCGCGCCAGGATGTCGACGAGGTCGCGGTAGACGAAACGGTACTGGCGCAGCGACTCGAACACGAGATGCAGCTGCAGCCAGATGTCTTCCAGATCGGGAGCGCGGCCCTCGGGCAGCAGCAGTGCCTCGTCCAGGCGCGCCTCATAGCGCGCGAACAGGTGCTCGACGATGTCGTCCTTGTTGCGGAAGTGGTAGTACAGGTTGCCGGGGCTGATGCCCAGTTCGTCGGCGATGTGGTTGGTGCTGACGTTCGGCTCGCCCTGCGCGTTGAACATCGCCAGGCTGGTGTCGAGAATGCGATCGCGCGTCTGCCGGGCCATGCGCGGCGGAGGGAGCGAGGCGGTCGGCGGAGGCGTCGGGGCGAACGGGCACCGGAGCGCCCGGTCAGCCTCCGAGCTTGCTCACGAGGTCGACGTATTTCTGCTGCGCGTCCTCGGTCTTCGTGCCCTTGAGCTTGGCCCAGGCCTCGTACTTGGCCGTGCCGACGAAATCGAAGAAGCCGGGCTTCGGACCCGAGACGTCGCCTTCCGATCCCTGCTTGTAGAGCGCGTACAGCTTGAGCAGGGTGTCGTTGTCGGGGCGCTCGGAAAGCTTCTTGACGTCTTCAGCGGCTTTTTCGAAACGGGCATTGAGATCGGACATGGACGCTCACCGGCGCTGCACGCGTTGTGGACCCCGAGCTTACAACACGTCGCGGCGCCGTGCTCAGGCGTGCGCCGTGCCTTCGCACGCGAGTGGACGACGGCGCACCGCCGGCCCGGCGTAGCCAGCATCGGCGATCCGGGTCTATGCTTGTTCGGACGACAACAGCGACACGGGAGGGTGCGGCTCATGACCTACTTCGTCACCGGGGCGACCGGTTTCATCGGACGGCATCTGCTCGAGCGGCTGGTCGAGCGCAAGGGCACGATCCACTGCCTCGTACGGAAGGAGTCTTTGGCGAAGCTCGACGAATTGCGCGAACGGCTCGGCGTCGACGACAAGCGCCTGGTGGCGGTGGTCGGCGACCTGTCCAAGCCGAAGCTCGGCGTGACGCCGGCGATGCAGCGTGCGCTCGCGGGCAAGGTCAAGCACTTCTTCCATCTCGCCGCGCTGTACGACCTGGCCGCCGACGAGGAGAGCCAGGTCGTCGCCAACGTCGAGGGCACGCGCCACGCGCTCGAACTGGCCGATGCGCTGAAGGCCGGATGCTTCCACCACGTCAGCTCGATCGCCGCGGCGGGCCTGTATTCGGGCGTGTTCCGCGAGGACATGTTCGACGAGGCGGAGGAACTGGACCACCCGTACTTCCGCACCAAGCACGATTCCGAAGGCCTGGTGCGCAAGCAGTACGCGCGCGCCTACCGCGTCTACCGGCCGGGCATCGTCATCGGCGACTCGCGCACCGGCGTGATCGACAAGATCGACGGGCCGTACTACTTCTTCCGCCTGATCAAGAAAATGCGCGAGACGCTGCCGCCGTGGATGCCGACGATCGGCCTGGAGGGCGGGCGCATCAACCTGGTGCCGGTCGACTGGGTCGCCGCCGCGCTCGACCACATCGCGCACAAGCCGTCGCTGGACGGGCACACCTTCCACCTGACCGATCCGGCGCCACGCCGCATCGGCGAGGTGCTGAACCTGTTCGCGCGCGCCGGCCACGCGCCGCAGATGACGATGCGCCTGGACGCGCGCATGTTCGGCTTCATCCCCGGCAGCGTGCGCGCGGCGATCGGCAGTCTGCCGCCGGTCCGGCGAGTGGTCAACGTCCTGCTGCGCGACCTCGGCATTCCCGCGTCGGTGATGAAGTTCATCAACTATCCCACGCGCTTCGACGCGCGCGAGACCGAGCGCGCCCTGAAGGGCTCGAAGATCCGCCTGCCCAAGCTCGACGACTACGCCTGGCGGCTGTGGGACTACTGGGAGCGCCACCTCGATCCGGACCTGTTCGTCGACCACTCGCTCGGCGGCAAGGTGAAGAACAAGGTCGTGGTGATCACCGGCGGTTCGTCGGGCATCGGCAAGGCGGTCGCCGCGAAGGTCGCCGCGGCCGGCGCCAAGCTGGTGATCTGCGCGCGCGGCGCCGAAGAACTGGCCGAGACGAAGAAGGAGATCGAGGCCGCCGGCGGCGTCTGCCACACCTACCAGGTCGACCTGTCCGAACTCGCCTCGTGCGACAAGTTCGTCGCCGACGTGCTCGCCGATCACGGCCACGTCGACGTGCTGGTCAACAACGCCGGGCGCTCGATCCGCCGCGCGATCAGCGCGAGCTACGACCGCTTCCACGACTTCGAGCGCACGATGCAGCTGAACTACTTCGGCGCGCTGCGACTGATCATGGGCTTCCTGCCGAAGATGACCGAGCGCCACCGCGGCCACATCGTCAACATCTCCTCGATCGGCGTGCTGACCAATTCGCCGCGCTTCTCCGCCTACGTCGCCTCGAAGGCCGCGCTCGACGCGTTCTCGCGCTGCGCGCAGGCGGAGTATTCCGACAACGGCGTCAACTTCACCACGATCAACATGCCGCTGGTGAAGACGCCGATGATCGCGCCGACCAAGATGTACGAATCGGTGCCGACGCTGTCGCCCGACGAGGCCGCGGACATCGTCGTCGAGGCGATCATCGAGAAGCCGGTGCGCATCGCCACGCGCCTGGGCATCTTCGCCCAGGTGTTCTACGCGCTGGCGCCGCGCGTATACGAGATCGTCATGAACACCGCCTTCCGCCTGTTCCCCGATTCCTCCGCGTCGAAGGGAATGAAGGGCAGGGGAGAGATCGAACAACCGACCAGCGAACAGATCGCCTTCGCCGCCCTAATGCGAGGAGTCCATTGGTAGAAAAAGCGCGCTCATGCGATGCCCTCAGGCATCGCATGCGCTTTTTCTGGCGAGGCAGGGATGCCGAGCGGGAGAGCGCCAAGGACGGCTTGTCACGCGCCCTCGAACGAAGCCAGCATTTCTGACAAGCCATGGATGCCGAGCGGTCGAGGCCGCCCTCCGGCGGCCGAGGGTGAGGCAGGATGCCGAACGGGAGAGCGCCAGGGACGGCTTGTCACGCGCCCTCGAACGAAGTGGGCGCTCATGCGCTTTTTCCGACGCCACGCACCCGCCCCCGGCCCGCCGACGAGAAGACCTTCGCCGACGGCTTCGATCCTTCCTAGGCCGCAGCCTTCGCGCCCACCGCCCCGCCGGCGAGCACGGCGTCGTCCCAGCCCGGCCGTGGCTTGAAGCGCTCGCCGTACTTCTGCGCCAGCGCTTCGAGCTTCGCCTTCAGCACGTCGGGGCCGGTGTCGCGCACGTGCTGGATCGGGCCGCCGCGGAACGGGGCGAAGCCGGTGCCGAAGATGACGCCGGCGTCGAGCAGGTCGGCGTCGTCGACGACGCGGTCGTGCAGGCAGGCGACGGCCTCGTTCAACATCGGCAGCAGCAGGCGGTCCTCGAGGTCGTCCGGGGCGACGTAGTTCGGATCGACCTCGGGCTTCTGCGGCTTGCCGTCCTTCCAGACGTAGAGTCCTTCGCCGTCCTTCTTGCCGCGCTTGCCGTTTTCGACGCGCTCGGCGAGGGTCGGCGGGATGTCCAGGCCGAGGAACGGCCCGAGTTCCTTGCCGACTGAGGCGGCGACGTCGAGGCCGACCGTGTCGATCAGTTCGATCGGCCCCATCGGCATGCCGAACTTCTTCGCCGCCTTGTCGATGACCGGGCCGGGAATGCCTTCGCCGTAGGCGCGCGCGGCTTCCAGCATGTACGGCATCAGGATGCGGTTGACGAGGAAGCCCGGCGTGCCCTTGACCGGCACCGGCAGCTTGTCCAGCGCCTTGCAGAAGGCGAGTGCGCGCTTCTCGTTGGCCGCATCGAGGTCGTCGTGGCGCACGATCTCGATCAGCGGCATCAGCGCCACCGGATTGAAGTAGTGCAGGCCGAGGAAACGGCCGGGCGCGGCGACCGCCCGGCGCAGCTCGTCGAGCGGAATGCTCGAGGTGTTGGTCGCCAGCAGGGCGTCGGCCTTCAGCTTCGGCTCGTCGGCGCGGTACAGCGCCTCCTTCGCCTCGGCGTTCTCGAAGATCGCCTCGATCAGGAGGTCGGCGGAGGCGATGCCGCCGCCTTCGACGTCGGCCTTCAGCCGCGCCAGCGCCGGGTCGATGCGCTCGGGCGTCTTCAGCTTCTTCGCGAACAGCTCCTTGGCGCGATCCAGCGCCGGCTGCACGTATTTCATCTCGCGATCCTGCAAGGTCACGTCGAAGCCGCGCAGCGCGCACCAGGCGGCGATGTCGCCGCCCATCACGCCGGCGCCGACGACATGCACGTGCTTGACGCCGTGCTCGGCGCCGCCGGCGAGGCTCTTCAAGCGCTCCTGCAGGAAGAACACGCGGATCAGGTTGCGTGCGGTCGGCGTCGTGGCGAGCTTGGCCACGCCGCGCGCCTCCAGCTTCAGCCGCTGCGTCACGCTCGAACCGCCGCGGCGCCAGGTCTCGATCAGCGCAAACGGGGCCGGGTAGTGTTCCTTGCGCACCTTCGCCGCGGTCTGCTTGACCAGCATCGGCGCCAGGATCTGCTGTGCCGGCCAGGTGTTGGTCGCCCAGGCAGTCGCGCGCTGCGCGAACGGGCGCGTGCGCGGATGGCGGATCAGTTCCTTCGCCGTCTCCACCAGCAGTTCCGGCGAGCTGAGTGCGTCGACCAGGCCGATCGCCTTGGCGTTTTCGGCCGAGGCGGCGCGGCCGGTCAGCATCAGTTCCAGCGCGGCCGGCGCGCCGATCAGGCGCGGCAGGCGCGCGCTGCCGCCCCAGCCGGGGAAGATGCCGAGCTTGACCTCGGGCAGGCCGATGCGCGTGGACGGATCGCGCGAAGCGACGCGATAGCGGCAGGCCAGCGCCATTTCGGTGCCGCCGCCCATGCAGGCGCCGTGGATCGCGGCCACCGTCGGGCACGGCAGGCGTGCCAGTCTCTGCAACACGCGCTGGCCGTTCTCGATCGCGTCGAGCACGCCGCCGCTGGCCTCGTAGCCGGCGAACTCCTTCAGGTCGGCGCCGACGACGAAGCCAGCCGACTTGCTCGAGCGGATGACGACGCCCTTGGGCGGCTCGAACGTCAGGCGCTCGACGATCTCGGAGAGCTCGTCGAGTACGGCGCGCGACAGGGCGTTGACCGAACTGCCGGCGCGGTTCAGTGCGAGCACCACGATGCCGTCGTCGTCGCGTGCGGGGTGCCAGTGCTGGAAACGCAGGCCTTCGAACATGACCGGCTCCGGGAAGCGGCGAGGGGATGGCTATAATCCCGGCTAGCCGTGCGCCGGGTCAATGCGTGCGCCGGCGGCGGTCGGGAAGCCGCTGCCGGCGCAATACGGCACGAAATCATTCACCGGGCGGCGGCGCGAGCCGCCGTGCCGGCGACGGTGGGCGCGTCGCGGGCTCGCCGGGCCGCAGGAAGGTGGGAAGGCCTTTCCGCGGGGAACGCTGCCAGGGGAACGCAGGTGCTCGACAAGCAGGCCGAATCGCCGGTGGCCCAGAAGCTGCTCGACCGCATCGTGCGGTCGCCGCAGCATCTGATCGCGCTGGACACTCCCAACGTCGCCGAGATGCTGGCGCAGATGCGCGTGCTGGCGATGCGCGGCGGCACCTCGATCTACGTCTGGGACCCGGACGGCGGCATCGATTCGCTGCGCGAGAGCGGCCTGCACGTGCCCGGCTCCAAGCGCATCGCCGACGCTCTGCGCTACGTGCTGCAGAGCATGCATTTCGGCGTCTACCTGTTCGTCGACTTCGCCGAGCACCTGCGTCCGGCCGATACCGTGCTGCTGCGACGCATTTCGCGCATGCAGACCGTCAACGAGCGCAAACTGGTCTTCGTCGGCAGCGACTTCGAGCTGCCCGAGGAACTGGACGGGATGTTCGAGCGGATCACGGCCGCGAACCGCGAGCAGCCCCGGCTCAAGCTGCGCGACGGACGCTGGGTCGAGTGACGGTCGCCGACGACAGCGGCGCCGTGCTGGTGGTCGCGAGCGACCGCGAGGACCGCCGCCTCCTGTTCGACGCGCTCGACGCGCAGGGCTTCGACGCGATCTACTCGGCGCGCGACCTCGCCCAGGCGCGCGGCTTCCTCGAGCAGGACCCGCAGATCGACCTGGTCCTGCTCGAATTCCGCGGCGAGGCGATCGACTCGCTCGCGTTCTGCGGCGAACTGCGCCAGTACCGGCCGGGCGCGCCGGTGCCGGTCATCGGCCTGATCGGCGGACCGCCCGGAACCCTGCGCTGGCGCCGCGGCGGCGAACCCCCGGGCGTGGTGGACTGGATCGCCCTGCCGGCGGTGGCCGACGACGCGCGCCACCGCATCCGCGTGGCGATGACCGGACGCGGCAAGCGCGCGCCGGCCGGCACGCCCGGTACGGTCGACCGCTACCAGTTCGCCTTCGACGGCAGTCTGGACGAACTCGCCGTCGTCGATCCGGCCAGCGGCCGCATCCTCGACGTCAATACCGTCTTCGTGCAGCGCTCGGGTTATCCGCGTGCGCAACTGCTCGCCGGCGGCATCGACAGCTTCGACGTCGCGCTGTCGACGGAGCGCCGTGCCGAAACCAGCGCCGCGCTGGCGCGCGAGGGCGTCTTGCAGCTGCGCGGCCGCAAGCCGCGCGCGGACGGCACCACCTATGCGGTCGAGCTGCACGCGCGCCTGGCGGTGCAGGACGGCCGCCTCGTGCACTTCTACCTGTTCCGCGAACTCGGCGAACTGGGCCGCTACCAGCAGGCGCTGCACGCGCTCGGCCGGCTCGCGTCCAGCGAAGATGCCGATCCGGACGCCGCGGCGCAGGCGATCATCGACTGGCTGGCGCTGGACTTCCTGGTCCTGGTCGAGGCCCTGCCCGAGCACGTCGGCGAGATCCAGCCGCTGATGACCTTCCACCGCTTCGGCCTCGCCGAGGGCACGCCCGATCCGCTGCTGCAGCCGAGTCTGCGGCGCGTGCTCGCCGGCCGCGAGCTGGTCCAGATCGCCGACGCGTGGCGCGGCGCCGCCGACGACGCCTTTGTGCACGAGCGGCGCTTCGAGTGCCTGATCGGGCTGCCCCTGATCGGCGAACGCCGCACCGTGCTCGGCGCACTGGTGGTCGCGCGGCGCGAGGCGCTGGAAGCGGACGACGCGGCGGTCGAGGGTCTGCGCGTGTTCGCGCACGCGCTGGCGGTCGGGCTGGAGCTGCGCCGCGCGCGCGAGCAGGGCCGCGTAACCGGCCTGATGGATCCACTGACCGGGCTGCCGAACCGGCTGCTGTTCAACGACCGCCTGAGTTCGGCGATCAACGAGGCGCACCGCAGCAGCGAGATGTTCGCGGTGGTCTTCGTCGACCTGGACCGCTTCAAGACGATCAACGACTCGCTCGGCCATCCGGTCGGCGACCAGGTGCTGGTCGCGGTGGCCAAGCGCCTGCGCGCGAGCGTGCGCGCGTCGGACACCGTCGCGCGCTATGCCGGCGACGAGTTCACCCTGATCCTGCGTCACATCGTGCAGCGCGAGGACGTCGAGCGCATCGCCGAGAAGATCGTGCGCGCGATGGAGGCGCCGCTCTCGCTGGCCGGCGGTCTGGAGCTGAGCATCACGGCCTCGCTCGGCCTCAGTTTCTATCCGGACGATGCCACCGACGTGGAGCGGCTGCTGAAGTACGCCGACATCGCGATGTATTCGGCCAAGGGAATGGGGCGCAACAACTTCCAGGCCTACGTGGCGGTGCCGGAGGAGTCGCACCAGCAGCGCCTCGCCCTCGAGGCGAAGCTGCGCCAGGCCGAGAAGAACGGCGAGCTGCGCGTGTTCTACCAGCCGCAGATCGACGGGCACACGGAGGACATCGTCGGCATGGAGGCGCTGATCCGCTGGGAGCATCCCGAGCTGGGCATGATCAGCCCGGGCTTCTTCGTGCCGCTGGCGGAGGAATCGGGCCTGATCATCACGATCGGCGAATGGGTGCTGCGCGCGGCCTGCCGCGACGCGCGCCGCTGGCAGCAGCGCTTCGACCTTCCGCTGCGCGTCAGCGTGAACCTGTCCGCGCTGCAGCTGCGCCAGCCGAATCTGGTGAGCCTGGTCGAGGCGGTGCTCGAGGAAACCGGCCTGGATCCGCGCCTGCTCGATCTCGAGGTGACCGAGAGCATCAGCATGAAGACGATCCCGCGCCTGCTGGAGACCCTGCACGCGCTGCGCGAGCTCGGCTGCGCGATCTCGATCGACGATTTCGGCACCGGGCAATCCTCGCTCGACTATATCCGGCGCTTTCCCGCCGACCGCATCAAGATCGACCAGGCCTTCGTGCGCAACATCGGCATCGACCCGGACGACGAGGCGATCGTGCAGGCGACGATCGTGATGGCGCACAATCTCAACCGCGAGGTCGTTGCGGAAGGCGTCGAGATCGAGCAGCATCTGGATTTCCTGCGCGAGCAGGGCTGCGAGGTGGTGCAGGGGTTCCTGTTCTGCCGGCCGATTCCGGCGGTCAGCTTCGAGAACCTCCTGCAGGAACGCGAGCGGCTGCTCGGGGGACGGGCCCGGGCGCCCTCGGCGCCCGGTTGAGCCGGGCCGGCCGCGACCTCATCTCGGGGCGGTCGAAGAAACTATTTGCTCCGGCCGCGGTCAAGCAGGCATGCCTGACCGAGTCGGCACCGAAGGAGAACGGCCCGGATGGGCGAAAGCGACGTGGATCAGGCGCTGGTCGAGCGCGTTCAGAACGGCGACAAGCGCGCGTTCGACCTCTTGGTCAGGAAGTACCAGCACAAATTGGTCAGCGTCATCTCCCGCTACGTCAACGACTGGAGCGAGTGCCAGGACGTCGCCCAGGAGGCGTTCGTGCGCGCGTATCGCGCGATCGGCTCGTTCCGCGGAGACGCCCAGTTCTACACCTGGATGTACAAGATCGCGATCAACACGGCCAAGAACTACCTGGTCTCGCAGGGCCGTCGCCCGCCGACCGAGGACGTGGCGATCGAGGACGCGGTCCTGTTCGACGGCGCCACGCGCCTGCACGAGTCCGCCACCCCCGAGCGCGAACTCATGCGTCAGGAAATTGAACGAACCGTGTTCGCCACGGTCGAAGCCCTGCCGGAAGAGCTGAAAACCGCCATCACCCTGCGCGAAGTGGACGGATTGAGCTACGAAGAAATCGCGGAAACGATGAACTGCCCGATCGGAACGGTCAGGTCTCGCATCTTCCGCGCCCGCGAGGCGATCGACGAGCAGTTGCGCCCGCTGTTGTCGGAAGGAAAGAAGACGCCATGAACCAGACGATCAACGAACAACTGTCGGCTCTGATGGACGGCGAGCTGGAGCGCGACCAGACGCGCTTCCTGCTCAAGCGCGTGCTGACCGACGCAGACCTCCCGCAGCGCTGGTCGCGCTACCACGTTGCGCGCCAGACCCTGCGCCGCCAGGAGGTCTTCGTGCTTCCGGCCGACTTCGCCGACCGCGTGATGAGCCGGATCGAGGTCGAACCCGCCGCGCAGGCGCGCTCGCAGCCGGTCTGGCTGCGCTGGGGTGCCGGCGGTGCGATCGCGGCGTCGGTCGCGGTCGCCGCACTGATGGTGACGCAGCCGCAGACCGCGGGGCCCGACCGGCCGGCTGTGGCTTCGCGCGGCACGGCGCCTGCCGTATCGCAGCCGGGCGGTGCGGCACCGATCGCCGTCGCGCCCGTCGCGGCGAACGCGGTGCAGCCTTCCGCCGGCTTCCGGCCGCCGCTGCTGGCACCGAACGCGCCGATCGAGACCGCACCGGTCAGCTTCGGCAGCGACCTGACGCAGCCGATCGCGGTCGACCCGCGCATGCAGTCCTACCTGATCCGCCACTACCAGACCGCCGGAGCGTCCGGACAGACGGCCCTGGTGCCGTACGTCCTGCTCGCCGCGCCGCAGCGCGAGGCGGCGCAGCCCGCGACGACCGAACCGGTTCCGCAGAATCGCTGATTCGATGCGCCAGACCTTCGGCGGCAACGCGCAATCTCGTCTCGAAGATCCGGCGGCCGGGCAGCGCTCGCAGCGCGCCTCCGCACCCGCATCGCCCCGCGCCCGATTCGCGCGGGCCGTCCGCCGGCTCGCGCTGATCGTCGCCGCCGGCACGGCGGCCGCGTCGGCGCAGGCGCAGGACGACGTCGCCGGAAACCTGCTGCGCTCGATGTCGACGTCCTTGCGCACGCTCGACTACCAGGGATCCTTCGTCTACGAGCACAACGGTGAAATCGACGCGCTGCGCCTGTTCCACGAAGGCGGCGCGCGCGAACGCGAGCGGCTGGTCAGCCTGAGCGGCCCGCGCAGCGAAGTGGTGCGCGACGGCAACCTGATCACCTGCGTGCAGGCCGACCGGCCGGCCGTGCTGTTCCCGAACCGGATCGGCTCGCGCCTGCTGCCGCTGGTCCCGGATACCGGTGGCAGCGGTTTCTCCAAGCTCTACGCCGTCCAGTTCGCCGGCGAGGAACGCGTGGCCGGCTATCGCGCGCGCGTCGTCGACATCCTTCCGCGCGACGGCTACCGCTACGGCTACCGTCTGTGGCTGGAAGCCGATTCCAGCCTGCCGCTGCGTTCGGCGGTGATCGACTCGAGTCGACGCATGCTCGAGCAGTTCATGTTCGTCTCGCTGGACATCAACGCCAAGCCCAAGTCCAGCGATCTCGCGCCGAGCGCGAACGTCGGCGTCGGCAGCGCGCCCGACGAGGTGCCGTTGTCCGCGCCGCCGCGCTGGCGCGTCGCCGATGCGCCACCGGGGTTCGCCTATCTGCGCGGTCAGCGGCCGACGCTGGCGCCGACCCAGGCCGAGCATCACGTCTACAGTGACGGCGTCGCCAACGTGTCGGTCTACGTCGAGCCGCGCGATCCGCGCCAGCCGGACGGGCCGGACGGCGTCCTGACCCGCGGCGTGCTCAACATCTATTCGCGCATCGACGGCGACTGGAAGATCACCGTGCTCGGCGACGTGCCGCGCGCGACGGTGCAGCGCATCGCCCGCTCGGTGCAGCCGGCGGCGTCGTAATCCGCCTGAAGCCTGCCTGAAATGACGCAGAATGCGCCCGGGCATTGCCGGAACTTTGCGCGACGGGCATTCATCAAAGCGCGCAATCGGATCGCCGCCTTCGTGCGGCGGCCGCTTCATCCAACCAGGGAAACAAGAGGTAGTGTCATGACGTATGTGAGGAGCGGGGCGCTCTCCCGCTGGTTCTGTGCGGCGCTGGCGGTGTGTGTGATCGCCGCGCCGGCCACCGCCGCGGATCTGCCGGACTTCACCGGCCTGGTCGAGAAGTACGGTCCGGCGGTCGTCAACGTCCAGGCGAGCGGCAATCCGGACGCCCAGTCCGACCAGGACCAGGGCCCCGATGCGCAGGAGGTGCCGGAAATCTTCCGCCGTTTCTTCGGCCCGATGCCGCGGCCGCGCGGCGGCGAACGCCTGTCGATGGGTTCGGGATTCATCATCTCGCCCGACGGCTACGTGCTGACCAACAACCACGTCGTCGACGGCGCCGACAACGTGACGGTGCGCCTGTCGGACCGTCGCGAGCTGGACGCCAAGGTCGTCGGCGCCGACGCGCAGTACGACATCGCCCTGCTGAAGATCGAGGCCAGCGGCCTGCCGGCGGTCAGCATCGGTGACTCGAAGGCGGTGAAGGCGGGCCAGTGGATGGTCGCGATCGGTTCGCCGTTCGGCTTCGATCATTCGGTCACTGCCGGCATCGTCAGCGCGGTCGGACGCAATTTCGGCGGCGCGGATCAGCAGTACGTGCCCTTCATCCAGACCGACGTGCCGATCAACCGCGGCAATTCCGGCGGTCCGCTGTTCAACCTGGCCGGTCAAGTCGTCGGCGTCAATTCGCAGATCTTCTCCAACACCGGCGGCTTCATGGGCGTGTCGTTCGCCATTCCGATCGACATCGCGATGACCGCGGTCGAGCAGATCAAGACGCATGGCCGCGTCACGCGCGGCATGATCGGCGTGCAGATCCAGAACGTCGACCGCGACCAGGCCAAGGCGCTCGGCTTGCCGCGCAGCGGCGGCGCGCTGGTCAATCAGGTCACGCCGGGAAGTGCTGCGGACAAGGGCGGCGTGCAGCTGGGCGACGTGATCCTCTCCTTCGCCGGTCACGACATCGTGACCTCGGCCGACCTGCCGCCGCTGGTCGGGTCGACCAAGCCGGGCACGAAGGCCGATCTGAGCATCTGGCGCGACGGCAAGACGCTGGCGATTCCGGTCACGGTCGGCGAGCAGCCGGCTGACGGCAAGGCGCTGGCGAGCGCGCGCGGCGAAGGTGCCGCCGCCAGCAATCCGCTCGGCATCGTCGTCGAGGAGCTCAGCGCCGAGCAGCGCAAGCAGCTGGGCATGAGCAGCGACGAGGGCGTCGTCGTCACGCGCATCACCGGCGCCGGCGCGCGCCGCTCCGGCCTCGCGCCGGGGGACGTGGTCCTGATGGTCGGCCGCAAGGCGGTGAAGTCCGTCGCCGATTTCAATGCGGCGACGAAGGATGCCAAGCCCGGCGATTCGGTCATGCTGCTGGCCCGGCGCGGCGAGCAGACGCAGTTCCTGGCGGTGACGGTGCCCAAGCCGAAGGCCGAGTGATCCGGCATCCGCAACGGTAGGCGAGAACGGGGCCGCAAGGCCCCGTTTTCCTTGGGCGGGCACAGACGCCGGCATCGGGTCGGGCAGGGAATGGGCGTGTGCGGCGTGCCGGAGAGCGGTCGTGAGCGGCCTTCCGCGGCCGCGCCTCCCGTGCTCTCCCGGTCCGGACGCCTATCGGGCGCCGATTCTGCGATAATCCTCCGATTGTGCCGACCGCTCGTCCCTGGGCCCCGCAGACCCGATGCTTCACATCCGCAATTTCTCGATCATCGCCCACGTCGATCACGGCAAATCCACGCTTGCCGACCGCATCATCCAGCTCTGCGGAGGCTTGACCGCGCGCGAAATGGAAGCGCAGGTGCTCGACAACAATCCGATCGAGCGCGAACGCGGCATCACGATCAAGGCGCAGTCGGTGTCGTTGCCGTACACCGCGCGCGACGGTCAGACCTACCAGCTCAACTTCATCGACACGCCCGGTCACGTCGACTTTTCCTACGAGGTCAGCCGTTCGCTCGCCGCCTGCGAGGGAGCGCTGCTGGTCGTCGATGCGGCGCAGGGCGTCGAGGCGCAGTCGGTGGCGAACTGCTACACGGCCGTCGAGATGGGCCTGGAAGTGGTTCCGGTGCTGAACAAGATCGACCTGCCGACCGCGGACGTGGACAAGGTCAAGGAAGAGATCGAGGCGGTCATCGGCATCGACGCCACCGACGCCGTCGCGATCAGCGCCAAGACCGGCCTCAACGTGGTCGAGGTGCTCGAGGCGATCGTCGCGCGCATTCCGCCGCCCAAGCCGCGCGACACCGACCGCCTGCAGGCGCTGATCATCGATTCGTGGTTCGACAACTACCTCGGCGTGGTGTCGCTGGTGCGCGTGATGCAGGGCGAGATCAAGCCGCGCGACAAGCTGCTGGTGATGTCGACCGGCCGCACGCACGAGGTCGATTCGGTCGGCGTGTTCACGCCCAAGCGCCTGGTCAAGGACGCGCTGCGCGCCGGCGAGGTCGGCTGGGTCACCGCGTCGATCAAGGACGTTCACGGCGCCCCGGTCGGCGACACGCTGACCCAGGCCGGCAAGCCGGCCGACAAGCCGCTGCCGGGTTTCCAGCAGATGCAGCCGCGCGTGTTCGCCGGCCTGTTCCCGGTCGAGGCCGACGACTATCCGAACCTGCGCGAGGCGCTGGAGAAGCTGCGCCTGAACGACGCCGCGCTCGCCTTCGAGCCGGAATCGTCCGAAGCGATGGGCTTCGGCTTTCGCTGCGGCTTCCTCGGCCTGCTGCACATGGAGATCATCCAGGAGCGGCTCGAGCGCGAGTACGACCTGGACCTCGTCACCACCGCGCCGACGGTGATCTACGAGGTCCTGAAGACCGACGGCACGGTCATGCCGCTGGACAACCCGGCCAAGCTGCCGGCGAGCCCGATGGTGGAAGAGATCCGCGAGCCGATCATCGTCGCCAACATCCTGACGCCGCCGGACCACATCGGCGCGGTGATCAAGCTGTGCGAGGAAAAACGCGGCGTGCAGCGCTCGATCCACTACCTGGCCAGCCAGGTGCAGATCAGCTACGAGCTGCCGCTGGCCGAGGTCGTGCTCGACTTCTTCGACAAGCTGAAGTCGGTGTCGCGCGGCTACGCCTCGATGGACTACCACTTCGAGCGCTTCCAGGCCGCGCCGCTGGTGCGCGTGGACGTGCTCGTCAACGGTGACCGCGTCGACGCCCTGAGCCTGATCCTGCATCGCTCCAGCGCCGACCGGCGTGGCCGCGAGCTGGTCGAGAAGATGAAGGAACTGATTCCGCGCCAGCAGTTCGACGTCGCGATCCAGGCGGCGATCGGCGCGCAGGTCATCGCGCGCTCGACGGTCAAGGCGCTGCGCAAGAACGTGCTGGCGAAATGCTACGGCGGCGACATCACGCGCAAGCGCAAGCTGCTGGAGAAGCAGAAGGAAGGCAAGAAGCGCATGAAGCAGGTCGGCAGCGTGGAGATTCCGCAGGAAGCGTTCCTGGCCGTGTTGCAGATGGACAAATAGAAAAGCCGGGATTCGGGATTCGGGATTGGGGATTGGACAGGGAGCGAGCCCGCTCTGCCCAATCCCCAATCCCGAATCTCCAATTCCGGCTCCGAAGGAGCCCCGATGGATTTTGATTTTGCATTGCTGCTGGTGGTGCTGACCGCCGTTTCCGGCGTGATCTGGCTGCTCGACCGCCTGTTCCTGGCGAAGGCGCGCGCGCAGCGCGCGCAGGCGTTCGAGACGATGACGGCGCTGTCGCAGGAGGAGCGCGAGGCGCGTTCGCGCAACGCGCTGCGCGAGCCGGTCGCGGTCGAGTACGCGCGCTCGTTCTTTCCCGTGCTGTTCGTGATCCTGCTGTTCCGCTCGTTCATCGCCGAGCCGTTCAAGATCCCGTCCGGTTCGATGATGCCGACCCTGCTGGTCGGCGATTTCATCCTCGTCAACAAGTTCTCCTATGGCCTGCGCCTGCCGGTGCTGAACAAGAAGGTCCTCGACGTCGGCGAGCCGAAGCGCGGCGACGTGTTCGTCTTCCGCTATCCGGAAAATCCGAAGGAGGACTACATCAAGCGCGTCATCGGCCTGCCCGGCGACGAGATCACCTACCGCAACAAGGTGCTGTACGTGAACGGCGAGGAGATCGCCGAGACCGGGCTCGGTCCCTACGTCGGCCCGGGTGAGTCCGGCCGCAGCATGGCCGGCGCGCAGGTCAAGCTGGAGAAGCTCGGCGCGGTGGAGCACCGCATCATGGAGCTCCCGCAGGCCTTCATCGGGCACGAGGGAACCTGGAAGGTGCCGCCGGGGCATTACTTCGCCATGGGCGACAATCGCGACAACAGCCAGGACAGCCGCTTCTGGGGCTTCGTGCCGGAGCAGAACCTGGTCGGCCGCGCCTTCGTGATCTGGATGAATTTCGATAACGGCATCGACTTCAGCCGCATCGGGACGCTGATAAAGTAGCGCCCGGTCAACTCAGCTGGGGGAACGGCGCATGGTCGGTCGGCAAAGGGTCAAGGGCATCACGCTCATCGGATTCGTCATCATGCTCGGCGTGCTGGGCTTCTTCGCCTATCTCGCGATGCGGCTGATACCCATGTACGTGGAGTACTACGGCGTGGTCAAGGCGATGGAGCAGGTGCGCGGCGAACCGGGTTCGGCGCAGAAGTCGGTGGAGGAGATCCGCCGCAACCTGAGCCTGAAGTTCGACACGCAGTACGTCGACACCGCCAGCGTGCCGCCGTCCGCGATCCAGCTCGTGCGCGAGAGCGGCGGTGCGACGCTGCGCATCGCCTACGAGAAGCGCGTGGAGTTCCTCTACAACATCGATCTGGTCGGCAAGTTCGACAAGTCGGTCAATCTGCGCGGTGCCGGTGACGACTAAGCGAGTCCTGGGTCATGCGTTCGCGGACGCGGCGCTGCTCGATCGCGCACTGACGCATCGCAGCGTCGGCCACGCGAACAACGAGCGCCTGGAGTTCCTCGGCGACGCGCTGCTCAACCTGTTCGTCGCCGAACTCGTCTACGAACGCTATCCGCGTGCCGACGAGGGCGAGATGACGCGCCTGCGCGCCGCGCTGGTCAATGGCGGGGCGCTGGCCGAGCTGGCGCGCGCGGAGGAGATCGGCGAGCGCCTGCGCCTGGGCCCGGGCGAACTCAAGAGCGGCGGTTTTCGCCGCGAATCGATCCTCGCCGACGCGTTCGAGGCGCTGGTCGCCGCGATCTACGTCGACGCCGGCTGGGCGGTCTGCCGCGACACCGTGCGACGGCTGTTCGCCGAGCGCGTCGCCGCCGGGGCGAACACGCCCAAGGACGCCAAGACGCGCCTGCAGGAGCTGCTGCAGTCACGCAACCTGCCGCTGCCGGTCTACGAGCTGGCCGGCAGCACGGGCGAAGAACACGCGCGCACTTTCGAGGCGGTCTGCCGCATCGAGAGTGCGAACATCCTCACGCGCGGCAGCGGATCGAGCCGCCGCGCCGCCGAACAACTCGCGGCCGAGCAGGCGCTGGTCGAACTGGAGCGGAACCTTGCCGATGAATGACGCCGTCAATCCGCACCGTTTCGGCCGCGTGGCCCTGATCGGCCGCCCCAACGTGGGCAAGTCGACCCTGCTGAACGCGCTGCTCGGCACGCGCCTGAGCATCGTCACGCCCAAGCCGCAGACGACGCGGCACCGCATCCTCGGCGTGGTCACGCGCGCGGACGCGCAGGTGGCGTTCCTCGATACGCCCGGTCTGCATCAGGGCGGCAAGCGCGGGCTGAATCGCCAGCTCAACCGCGTCGCGCGCCAGGTGCCCGAGGAAGCCGACCTGCTCGTCCACGTCGTCGACGGCGTGAAATGGCGCGAGGAGGATGAGGACGTCTGGCAGCTGGTGGCGCCGCGCGCGGCGTCGAGCCTGCTCGTGATCAACAAGGTCGACAAGCTCGCCGACAAGACCTCGCTGCTGCCGTTTGCCGCCGAGGTCACGCGCGAGCGCGCCTATGCCGGCGTGCATTTCGTCGCGGCGCGTCGCGGCGACGGTGTGGCGGCGCTGCTCGACGATCTCGTCGCGCGCCTGCCGGAAGGCGAGGCGGAATACGCCGAGGACGAATACACCGACCGCAGCGAACGCTTCCTCGTCGGCGAGCTGATCCGCGAACAGCTGATGCTCCAGCTCGCCGCCGAGTTGCCGTATGCGACCACGGTGGAGATCGAGCGCTTCGAGGACGGCGCCGACCTGACCCGCATCGGCGCGGTGATCTGGGTCGAGCGCGACGGCCAGAAGGGCATCGTGATCGGCGCCGGCGGCGCGCAGCTGAAGAAGATCGGCAGTGCCGCGCGCCGCGCGATCGAACAGGTGCTCGACCGTCGCGTGTTCCTCGAACTGTGGGTGCGCGTGCGCGAATCGTGGAGCGACGACGCGGCCGCGCTGAAGCAGTTCGGCTACTCGGAATGACGCAGGCCCGAGGCTGAAAGACGGCGCGCGCGAGCGCGTACGCTTCCAGCCCTCAGCCCTCAGCCCTCAGCCCTCCAAGTGCAGATCGACCAGCAGCCGGCCTACCTCCTGCACGCGCGGCCGTATCGCGAGACGTCGCTGATGATCGAGGCCTACACGCGCGACCACGGCCGCGTCGGCCTGGTCGCGCGCGGCGTGCGGCGCGAGCGCAGCCGCCTGCCGCGCGGCCTGCTGCAGCCGCTGCAGCCTCTGTTGCTGAGCTGGTTCGCGCGCGGCGAACTGGGCACGTTGACCGCCGCCGAAGCGGCCGGCGCGCCGATCGCTCTGGGTGGTGACGCCCTGTTCGCGGCGATCTACGTCAATGAACTGGTGCTGCGCCTGAGCGGGCGCAACGATGCGCATGCGGAAGGGTTTGCCAGCTACGCGCTGTGCCTGGCACGGCTCGCCGAGGAACCCGCTGCCGCCTGGACGCTGCGCCGCTTCGAGCGCGACTTTCTCGCCGACCTCGGTTACGCCTTGGCGCTGACGCAGGCGGCCGACGGGCGGCCGGTCGAAGCCGGTGCCGACTACGCCTACGATCCGGATTCCGGCGCCCTGGCCTGGCGCGAGGGCACTCGCTGGCCGGCGGTGAGGGGCGCCGCGCTGCTCGCGCTGGCGCGCGACGAAATCCCGGCCGCCGAGCAGCTGGCGCAGCTGCGCCGCGTCGTGCGCGCCACGGTGCGGCATCTGCTCGGCGGCGAACTGAACGCCTGGTCGATGGCGATGCGGCCGGCTTCGAACGAGCCGCGCGGCTGAATCAGGCCAGCAGGGCGCGCACTTCGCCGCAGCGGCGCAGGAACCGGGCGATTTCCGAATGCGGCCATTCCCCGGCCGCGAGCGCGGTGCGCAGCCGCGAACCGGTGTCGCGCAGGGCCGGCACACCGCAGAAACCCGCCGACGCGTCCAGGCGATGCAGGCGCTCGCGCAGCGCGGCGGCGTCGCGCGCGGCGTCGATCGCCGCGATTTCCGACGGCAGTGCGTCGAGCTCGGCGGCGAGCAGGCCGCGCAGCGCGGCCACGATCGCCGCATCGCCGCCGGCCGCGGCCAGCGCCTGAGCGTCGTCGAGCGCAGGCGCGACGTGGTCCGCCGCCGGGAGAGGCAGATGGCGCGTCAGTGCCTGCTGCAACCCGGCCAGATCGACCGGCTTGTGCAGGATCTGCGCGAAACCGGCGGCGAGCAGGCCGGCGGGCGGTTCCGTTGCGGCCGTGGTCGCGATCGCGACTGCTGCCTGCGAAGGACCGGGCTCCGCGCGCAGGAGCGCCAGCGCCTCGGCACCGCCGAGGTCGGGCATGCGCACGTCGAGCAGCAGCAGATCGAACGCCGCTGCGCGCGCGAGCGCAAGCGCCTGGGCGCCGTCCGCCGCGGATTCGCAGGTGCAACCCAGCGTCTGCAGCGCTTGCGCGAAGAAGGTCAGGCTGAGCGGATTGTCGTCGGCGACGAGAATGCGCGGTCGGGACATGGCGAGCAGGGAAGGCGCGATGGCTGGCAGAATGGCCGTCGATGCGAGCCTCGTCAACGCGCCAATCCGTGATGTTCGCCGCGCTCGGCACGCTCGTGCTGGCCACGACGACGGCGGGTGCGCGCACCCTGACGCTCGCCGCGACGCAGGTCAGCAACCCGGAAGCGACGCTGCGCGAACTGCGCGTGGATGTCGAGGAGCGCGGCGCTTCCGCATCGCTGCGGCTCGCCGCCGCCGAGTTCGCCGCGCCGCGGCTGGCGCTGGCCGGCCGCCTGAACTGGACCTGCGAGATTCGTCGCGACGCGCAGGCGCGCCGCTGCGCGGGACCGGTCGTGCTCGCCGGCAAGGATGGCGAGCAGACCGCGGACCTCGAGCTGCGGCTGGGCGACGACGACCTCGTGCTCGGCCTGCGGCGCGACGGTGCGCAGGTCGAGGTCACGGTGCCGTTCGCCGGCGGGCAACCGTATTCGGCTTCCCTCCGACAGGTGCCGGCCGCCTGGCTGAAGGCGCCACTGGCGCGCAGCTGGCGCAACGGCGATCTGCGCGAGGGCCTGTTCGATGCGGTCGCGAACGTGCAAGCAGACGGCCGCATCGAGGCGACATACGAGGTCTCGCACCTGTCGTTCAACAGCGGCGACGGCACCGTGGCCGGCAGCGGTCTTGCCGCCGCCGGACGCCTGCAGGCTACGCCGGGCGGAGCGGACCTGCACTGGCTCGGCAACGCCGATCTGCGCGGCGGCAGCCTGAGTCTGGGTGCGCTGCGCCTCGTCCTGCCCGAAACCCCGGTCGCGGCGAGCCTGGATGCGGTGATGCGCGAGAGCGGTCGCTGGGACGTGGCGAAGTTCGGCTGGAGCGATGCGGAGGCTTTGGTCTTCGAGGCCGAGGGCGTGCTCGAGCCGGCCGAACTGGCGCCGTTGCAGTCGCTGCAGGTGCATCTGCAGCAGGCGAGGTTTCCGCTCGCGCTGCAGCGCTATGCGCGCGGGCCGCTGGCGGCGCAGGGATATCCGAAGCTCGCATTGAAGGGCGAGCTGGCCGGCGAGTTCGCGCTCGACCGTGACGGTCTGCAGCACGTCGCCCTGACCACGCCCGGCCTCGACGTCGACGACGGTACCGGCCGTGCCGCGCGCGGCATTCGCGGCGGCATCGACTGGGCTCGCGCCGGCGAGCGTGCGCCGGCCGCCCTGGCCTGGAAGTCGCTGCGTTTGGGCGACTGGTCCGTTGCGGCGACGAATTCACGCTGGCAGTCGCGCGACGGCGTCCTGCGGCTGGTCGGCGAGCTGCGCACCCAGCTGCTGGGCGGCGAGCTGACGCTGGCGCAGACGGTGCTGCATCCGCTGGCGAGCGACGGCGAGCGCGTCGCGTCGCGGTTTTCGCTGCGCGGGCTGGGTTACGACAGCGCCGACGGTTCGCTCGGCGCGGCGCACGTCGGTGTCGACGGAAACCTGCGCGTTTCCGGCACCAACGACGCGCCGCGCGCGCAGCTCGAGGCGAAGCTGCTCGGCGGCGAGGCGCTGGCCGGCGCGGTCTACGTCAAGCTGCCGCAGACGCCGGTCGAGGTGCGCGCGGACGCGAGCTGGGACGGCGGGGTGTTGAACCTGCAGGCGTTCGACTGGAACGATGCCGGCACGCTCGAGTTCAGCGCTCGCGGCCGCATCGCGCCGGCCGATGCCAAGCCGCTGCGCGCTCTGCAGGTCGACCTGCGCGAAGCGCGGCTCGACCGCGCGCTGGACCGCTACGCGCGCAGCTGGCTCGCCTCGAAGGGGTACGCCGAACTCGCCGCCAGCGGCCGCCTTTCCGGCGCGCTGCACTTCGACGACGACGGCCTGCAGCGGTTCGGCTTCGACGCGCAGGGCGTGTCCGTGCGCGACGGCGGCGGCCGCTTCGCCTTCGAGCGGATCGACGGCGGCGTCGACTGGGAATACCGCGGAGACGCGCCGGCGTCCACCCTGGCCTGGCAGTCCGCCGAGCTGTTCAAGATTCCGTTCGGGCCGGCGAGTGCGCGCCTGGATTCGCAGCGCGGTGCGATCGTGCTGGCGCAGCCGCTGGAGGTGGAGGTGCTCGGCGGCAAGCTGCGCCTGGAGAAGCTCAGCCTGCTGCCGCGCTCGCCGCGCGGCGAGCGCTACGCCGGCTCGTTCGCGATCGCCGGCCTGGACATGCCGCAGATTTCGGCCGCGTTCGGATGGCCGAAATTCCCGGGCAACCTGTCGGGCGGTATTCCGGAAATCGTGTTCGCCGGCGACACGATCGAATTCCGCGGCGGCCTGGACCTGTACGTGTTCGACGGCCACCTCGGCGTCAGCGGCCTCACGCTGGAGCGACCGTTCGGGGTCGCGCCGTCGCTCGGCGCCAACATCCATTTCGAGAACTTCGACCTGGAGCAGTTCACCAGCGCGTTCTCGCTCGGCGGCATGAGCGGCCGGCTGTTCGGCACGATCGACGGCTTGCGCCTGGTCGACTGGAGCCCGGTGGCGCTCGACGCCTGGCTGCGCACGAACGGCGGCGGGCGCCTGAGCTACAAGGCCGTCAACGACATCACCGCGCTCGGCGGGGGCGGCGGCCTGTCGAGCAACCTGCAGACCATGGCGCTGAAAGTCTTCGACACGTTCGGCTACAGCCGCTTCGGCCTGCGCTGCCGGCTGACCAAGGAAGTCTGCCTGCTGGGCGGCATCGATCCGTTGCCGGTGCAAGCGGTGGCGCCGGAATCGGCGGCCGATCGCTACACTATGATCGAAGGCTCGGGCGTGCCGCGCCTCGACGTCGTCGGCCACCGCCGCCGCGTCGACTGGCCGACCCTGGTGCGCCGCGTGCGCGAGTCGATGCAGGGCGACGGACCCATAGTGAAGTAAGCCGGCAAAGAAGGCAGGCCGTTAGTTGAAAAGTGCGGCCATGGATGGCCGCTTCTTGACTCTCGCGTTCAGGGACGAACGCACAGGAACAACCCAAGTGCGGTCACGGATGGCCGCTTCTTGATCCTCGCGTTCAAGGACGAACGCACAAGCCCAGGAGCGGTCATGAGAAAGCTTTTCGCCGGAGTCGCCACCTTCACCGCGCTGGCCTTGCTCGCCGCCTGCGTGACGATCAACGTCTACTTTCCCGAGGCCGCCGCGGACAAGGCGGCCGAACAGTTCGTCGACAAGGTGCTCGACACGCCCGCGCAGGGCACGCCGCCGGCGAACGAGCCGCAGCAACCGCCGCCGGGCAAGTCGCCGGGCGCGATGCTGCTCGACTTCCTCGTGCCCAGCGCGTACGCGCAGCAGCAGGCCAACATCAACGTGCAGACGCCGCAGATCCAGGCGATCCAGGCGCGCATGCAGCAGCGTTTCGGTTCGGTGCTGTCGAAGTACTTCGACAGCGGCGCGATCGGCTTCACCCGCGACGGCCTCGTGGCGGTGCGCGACGCGGCCGCGGTGCCGCTGCCGGAGCGTCCGGCGCTGAACACTGCCGTCGCCGACGAGAACCGCGACCGCCAGGCCGTGTACCGCGAGATCGCGGTCGCCAACGGCCAGCCCGGCTGGGAGCCGCAGATCCGCGCCAGCTTCGCCAAGCAGTGGGTGCAGCAGGCCAGGCCGGGCTGGTACTACCAGGACGCCGGCGGGGCGTGGAAGCAGAAGTAGGAATGTAGAGAAGATTTCTCGCAGAGGCGCGGAGACGCGGAGACGCGGAGAAAAGAAAGCAATACGGCTTTTTCCTCTGCGTTCTCTGCGCCTCTGCGAGAAAAAATGCTTTCCGGCAGACCCTCGCGATCGCAGTCGTCGTCCGAGCACGCGTCGGCCGCGAACGGTAAACTCGCCCCCCTTCAAGCCAATCACGGACACCTGCGCGCCCGCCGCCACGGCGGGCGCGGCGTTTTCAGCATGCAGACCACCGAAGTCGACATCACCGATCTCTCCCACGACGGCCGCGGCGTGGCGCGCGTCGACGGCAAGGCCGTCTTCGTCGCCGGTGCCCTGCCGGGCGAGCGAGCGCGCATCCGCACCGTCAAGCGCAGCCGCAGCTTCGACGAAGCCAAAGTCGAGGAGCTGCTGACCCGCTCGCCGTTGCGCGTCGAGCCGCGCTGCGTGCATTTCGGCACCTGCAGCGGCTGCTCGCTGCAGCACCTCGCGCCGGCCGAGCAGATCGCCGCCAAGCAGCGCGTGCTGGCCGAGAACTTCGAACGCATCGGCAAGGTGGCGCCGTCGCGCTGGTTCGATCCGCTGACCGACGAACCCTGGGGCTATCGCCGCAAGGGCCGCCTGTCGGTCAAGTGGGTCGCCAAGAAGGACAAGGTCCTGGTGGGATTTCGCGAGGACAATCCGCGCTTCGTGGCCGATCTGTCGGTCTGCCACACCTTGCTGCCGCAGGTCGGCGAG
This sequence comes from Dokdonella ginsengisoli, assembly GCF_042652785.1. Classification (NCBI taxonomy): domain Bacteria; kingdom Pseudomonadati; phylum Pseudomonadota; class Gammaproteobacteria; order Lysobacterales; family Rhodanobacteraceae; genus Dokdonella; species Dokdonella ginsengisoli. The sequence continues at coordinate 493,867 of NZ_JBHSHD010000010.1, forward strand.
CGGCTCGCCTTGCTGGGCGCACTGGTCGGCTCGCTCGAGGCGAAGGCGCAGATCGCGCAGATCGAGATCGCTGCCGGCGACGACACCGTCGCGCTGACATTCCGCAACCTGCAGCCGCTGTCGGAAAGCGACCGTGCGGCACTGACCGCGTTCGGCCAGGCCCATGCGATCGCGATCCTGCTGCAACCCGGCGGGCCGGACAGCGTGACACCGCTGTGGCCGGAACAGGTGCCGCTGTCGTTCCGCATTCCCGAATCGGACGTCGACATCGCCTTCCGCCCGCTCGATTTCATCCAGGTCAACGCCGGCATGAACCGGCGCATGATCGCGCGTGCGCTAGACCTGCTCGATCCGCAGCCGGAAGACAGCGTGCTCGACCTGTTCTGCGGGCTCGGCAACTTCACCCTGCCGATCGCGCGCCGTGCCGGCCGCGTGGTCGGTGTCGAAGGCGAGGCGGCCCTGGTGGCGCGTTCGCGCGAGAACGCCGCACGCAACGGACTGGAAAAGAACACCGAATTCTTCGCCGCCGATCTCGCCGTGGACCAGCGCGCCGCGCCATGGGCGATGCACGGTTACAGCAAGCTGCTGCTCGATCCGCCGCGCTCGGGCGCGGCCGCCGTGCTCGACTACCTGCCGCGCAAGGAGACCCGCCGCATCGTCTACGTCTCCTGCCATCCCGGTTCGCTGGCGCGCGACGCCGGCACGCTGGTGGAGCGCCACGGTTTCCGGCTGGAAGCGGCCGGCGTGATGGACATGTTCCCGCACACGGCGCACGTCGAATCGATCGCGCTGTTCGAGCGCTGAGGTCAGAAACAGCGGTTTCTCGCGGAGACGCAGAGGAACGCAGAGAAAGGCAAAGATTCGTTCTCTCATTTTTTCTCCGCGTGTCTCTGCGTCTCTGCGAGAGACGCTTTCCAATCACCCATCGACGAAACCCACATGCCCATTGAAATCGAGCGCAAGTTCCTCGTCGTCGGCGACGCCTGGCGTGCCACGGCCTCGCGCAGCGAGCGGATGGTGCAGGGCTACCTGGCCGGTCCGCCGGCGGCGCGCTGCTCGGTCCGCGTGCGCATCGCCGCAGCGGCGGCGTTCCTGAACATCAAGTCGGCCACGCCCGGCGTGCAGCGCGACGAGTACGAGTACGCGATTCCGCTCGAGGACGCGCAGCGCCTGCTGGCGACGCTGGCCGGCGACGTGGTCGAGAAGACCCGCCACTACGTCGAGGTCGACGGGCACGAGTTCGAAGTGGACGAATTCGGCGGCGACAATGCCGGCCTGGTCGTGGCCGAGCTGGAGCTGGACCGCGTCGACGCGCCGTTCCCGCGGCCGGCCTGGCTGGGACGCGAAGTCAGCGAGCTCGTGCGCTATTACAATCTCAACCTCGCCGCGCATCCGTACTCGCTCTGGAGCGCCGCGGAACGTAACGCGGATGACGCGCACTGAGGTCACCCTGAAGACATGTTGATCATCGGAATTCCCGGCAAGACCCTCGGCGATGCCGAGCGCGCGCAGATCGCCGCGCCGCACGTCAGCGGCGTGATCCTGTTCGCCCGCAACTTCGACAGCCGCGAGCAGGTCACCGCGCTGATCGACGACATCCGCAATGCGCGTCCCGATCCGTTCCTGCTCTGCGTCGACCAGGAAGGCGGCACCGTGCAGCGCTTCCGCGAAGGCTTCACGCGGCTGCCGCCGCTGCTGCGCATCGGCGAGCTGTACGCGCGCGATCCGGCGGCGGCGATCCGCCGCGCCGAGGAGCACGCCTGGCTGATGGCCAGCGAGATGCGCGCGATCGGCATCGACCTCAGCTTCGCGCCGGTCACCGACCTCGCGCGCGGCAACCGCGCAATCGGCACGCGCGCCTTCGACGCCGATCCGCAGATCGCCTCCGAACTGGTGCAGGCGTACCTGCGCGGCATGCACCTGGGCGGCATGGCGGCTACGCTGAAGCATTTTCCCGGCCACGGCTCGATCGCCGAGGACACCCATTTCGATGCCGCGGTCGATCCGCGGACGCTGGAACAGCTGCGCGAGACCGACCTGATCCCGTTCGCCGACGGCATCGCCGCCGGCGCCGAGGCGGTCATGATGGCGCACGTGACGTATCCGGCCGTCGACGCGCTCGCCGCCGGCTATTCGCGCGTCTGGATCCAGGACGTGCTGCGCGGCCAACTCGGTTTCCGCGGCCTGGTCATCGGCGACGACATCGGCATGGCTGCGGCGGAGTCGGTGGGCGGGATCCGCGAGCGCATCGAGGCGCATCTGGCGGCCGGCTGCGACCTGCTGCTGGCCTGCGGCCCGGGTGTCGCCGCCGAGGCGGTCGAGGTCACCCGCGGCGTCATGCCCTGCGATCCGGAACGTCTCGCGACGCTGCAGGGCGCAGTCGCGCAGACCTGGAACGCGCTCGTCAGCAACCCGCAGCGCGACGAATTCATCGCGAGCGTCACCGCGCTCGACACCACCGCGGAGCCCGCATGACCCCCGACCTTTCCGCCGCGCTGGCACACGCCGACTGCATCCACGAGGAGCCGGCCCTGAAGGCGGCGATCGCGCGCCTGGGCGACGAGATCGACGTCGCGCTGGACGGCGGCCCGGCCGTCTTCGTCACCGTCATGCAGGGCGCGCTGCCGTTCGCCGGGCAGCTGGCGACGGCGATCCGCTCGCCGCTCGTATTCGACTACGTGCACGCCACGCGCTATCGCGGCGCGACCAGCGGCGGCGAGCTGGCCTGGATCAAGCGTCCGGCGACGCCGCTGGCCGGCACCACGGTGCTGCTGGTCGACGACATCCTCGACGAAGGGCACACCCTGAAGGCGATCCGCGACTTCTGCCTCGCGCAAGGCGCCGCGCGCGTGCTGCTGGCGGTGCTGTGCGAGAAGCGCCACGGCCGCTGCGTGCCGGACCTGGCGGCCGATTTCGTCGGCGTCGAGGTGCCGGACCGCTACGTGTTCGGCTACGGCATGGATTATCACGAACAGGCCCGCAACCTGCCGGCGATCTACGCCATGCGGGACGAGTAGGGCGATCCAGGCGCCTGTATTGCAAGAAGCTGCTTGCTCGCAGAGGCGCAGAGAATTAGAGAGCAGAACAGGCACGGCTTTTCCTCTGCGACCTCCGCGTCTGTGCGAGAAAAGCTCTTTCACGGCGGCCCGAGCCGCTTGAGATCGAGTGCCGAGGGCGCGCAACGACGGAACCTTCCACACAGGCAGACACCATGAGCATTGACCTGGCCCTGATCGGCGGCACCGGCCTGTACCGGTTTCCCGGCCTCAAGGACGTCGAACGCTACGCCACCGACACGCCGTACGGACATCCGTCGGACGCGATCGTGCTCGGCCGCGTCGGCGGACGCCGCATCGCCTTCCTGGCCCGCCACGGCGAAGGCCACACGATCCCGCCGCATCGGGTGAACTACCGCGCGAACCTGTGGGCGCTGCACGACCTGGGCGTGCGCCGCGTGGTCGGCGTCAACGCGGTCGGCGGCATCCGCGACGACATGGGCCCGCGCGTGCTGGCGGTGCCCGACCAGATCATCGACTACACGCACGACCGCCTGACCAGCTTTTCCGACGTCGCCGGCGCGCAGGTGAAGCACATCGACTTCAGCGAGCCGTACTCGGCGACGCTGCGCCGCGACCTGCTGGCCGCGGCCGCCCGTGCCGGCGTCGCCGTGGTCGACGGCGGCTGCTACGGCGCGACGCAGGGCCCTCGGCTGGAGACGCGCGCCGAGATCGCGCGCCTGCGCCGCGACGGCTGCGACCTGGTCGGCATGACCGGCATGCCGGAGGCGGCCCTGGCCCGGGAGCTCGAACTGGAGTACGCCTGCATCGCGCTGGTGGCGAACTGGGCCGCCGGCTGCGGCGACGAGGCCGAAATCAGCCTGCCGGAAATCTACGCCAATCTGGAAGCGGCGACGAAGCAGGTACCGGTTCTGGTCGGCGCCTTGCTGGGCGGGTAGGCGGGCCGGAACAAGCGGGGTTTTTTGCGAGCAGCGACGTGTATCACGGCGCCGCATTCTGCCGCTTGATTTTTATTGTTAAGTAATAGTTATATTGGAGCGTGCCGCGTATCTGGCCTGCGACTGTCGCATTGGAAGGCCCTCCGCTGCACGCTAATCCACAGCAAGAGGCGTCATCGATGCTAACCGGAACAGTGAAATGGTTTAACGATGCCAAGGGGTTCGGGTTCATTGCACCCGAAAATGGCGGGGAGGACGTATTCGTTCACTACTCGGCCATCAATTCACAGGGATTCCGCACGCTGCAGCAAGGGCAGCTCGTCAATTTCGAGATCGTGCAAGGGCCCAAGGGCCAGCAGGCGTCGGGCGTCCAGCCGGTCAAGTGAGGCGGTCCCGCAGGTTTCCAGCGTAGCCCCGCGTTCGCGGGGCTTTTTTTTGCGTGCAAACGGCGCTTCCGGCCGCGCGCATCGAGCGCGAACCGCGCCGTTACCACTCCGTTACTGCCGCGTTTCCGCTCCGTGCCGACTACGGAAGTTCTCGTAGTTATCATCGCGCCTTCTCGCCATTTCCCGGAGTTCCACTCGGTGCGCCACACGAGCCTTTCCCGATCCATCCTGCTGACCGCGATGCTGGCCGCGCCTCTCGCGGGAGCCGCCGAATGGCGTGCCGTGCTGAATGCGCGCAATCCCGGGATCGTCCTGCCGCAGCTGCCGCCGGTCAACGAGAACTACTCCATCGAAAGCACGACGATGGCCGACCGCGGGCCGCCGCTGCTGAGCTTCGCGCGCACGCGGCCGAGCCTGCCGAACGAGCACTGGGCGGAGAAGGGCGGGCAGCTGCTGCCGATCGCGCGCACCGACGTCACCGACGCGACCGGTCCCGGCCGCACCGGCGCGGAGGCCGGCGACGTGTTCCGCAACGTGCAGGCCGACCGCGACGGCTTCGGCACCAACCACCGCGTGTTCGCCGCGATCGCCGGCGCGCCGGGCTCGTCCGGCGGCCCGCAGAGCGTGTGGCGCTGGGACGGCACGCGCAACATCGAGATCGCGCGCAACGGCGTCGGCTCGGAAAGCCCGCTCGGCCCGGGCCTGCCGCCGGGCTGGATGTTCTACACGCTCAAGCCGTTCGGCTCGTTCCGCGACATCGACGCGCGCGCGCTGCCGAACGGCGAAGCCGTGATGAGCGTGCAGATCAACGGCAACGGTGCCGGCAACCTGCGCGACGCGGTCATCCATCATCGTCCGGGTTCGGGCAACCGCGCCTGCTTCTTCACCTACGACGTCGGACCGGACTGGTCGCCCGACATTGGCGGCATCGGCACGTTCGCGAGCGGCGCCGGTCCCGACATGCTGGCGATCAGCCCGCGCGGCGAGATCTACTCGGTCGCCGGCACGACCGGTGTCGAGAACGTTCCGGGCAGTGCGCGCGGCGGCATCTGGCGCCTGTGCGACGGCTCGCCGCGGGCGCTGGCACTGACCGGCGACAGCGGCGCGCTCGGTCCGGGCATGGGCGCGTCGGCCACGTTCAGCACCATCTATGCGCTGCTGGCGACCGGCCGGCCCGGCGAGGTGCTGTTCACCGCCAAGGGACAGGCCGACTCCGGCGCGTTCTTCGGCCTGTTCCGCCATGCGCCGGACGGCAGCCATTCGCCGGTGCTGGTGCGCGGCGCCGAGGGTGCCCTGGGGCCGAAGATCGCCGGCCAGGTGTTCCAGGACGGCGACTTCCAGTACCAGGTACGCGCGGCCGGCCGCTACGCCGCGCTGAAGGCGACGATGGCGCCGGTCGGCAATCCGCAGCAGACGACCACCGGCCTGTGGCACATCACGCCCGAGGCAGGCGCGACGCCGCTCGCCCTGCTCGGCGACACCGGCACCTATGCGCCGGCGCCGGGGCGCACGTGGATGGAGTTTTACCGCTTCGCGGTGTTCGACAACGGTGACGTCGCGGTCTTCGCCGAGGTCAGCAATCCGGGCGAAAGCTCGATCTGGCGCCTGCGTCCGGGCCAGGCGCCGCAGAAGGTCCTCGGCTACGGCACGATGGTCGACGTGCCGACCGCGGCCGGCGTCGTGCCGACGCCGGTCAGCATGATCTATTCGATGTCGCCCCGCAGCGTCGCCTCGCCGGGCGACGACGGCGTGTTCAACGCGTCCGGCTTCGCCGTGCAGAGCGTCGAACTGCAGGGCTACGGCTCCACGGTGATCGTGCGCGGCAACGTCACCGACCGTCTCTTCGCGGACGGCTTCGGCTACGAGTAGGCGCCACGCGGCGCAAGGGCACCGGCGATACAGGAACGTGTCGCTCTCGACCGGGAGGCGAGCACCCGGTCGACACAGCGGGACCCGGATCCGTTCGGGTTCCGCGGCTCGAAGGATCGCCAGGACGGCGGTCCTTCGTTTTTTTCTATCCTTCCGCCCGGCGTTCGCGCAGCAGTTCGCGCAGCGCTGCGGCGAAATCCCGTGCCTGGGCCTGCGCGTCGCACAGCCTTTCCTGCACCGCCGCGCGCAGGGCCGGGCGACCCGCACGCAGTGCGGCGACGTCGCCGGCAAGGCCGACGGCGCGCTCGACGTAGTCCGCGCGGTCGTGCGCGATCCAGTCCTCGCGTCCGAGGCGCTGCAGCAGGCTGGCGCTCTGCCGGCTGACGAAGGTTTCTGCCGGCAGCGTGACCGCGGCGGCGCCCATCCACAGCGCATCGCAGGTGGTGGTGCAGCCGGAGAACGGGAACGGATCGAGCGCGACGTCGATGCGCCGGTACGCGTCGAGCAGGTCGGCGTACGGGCGCCGGCCGTGCAGTTCCACGCGCTCGCGTGCGATGCCGTGCGCGGCGAAGCGCGCCAGCGTGTGTTCGCGCGTCGCCGCGTCGTCGAGCAGGCGCGTGCCGAGTTCGAGCTGCGCCTGCGGCACGCGGTGCAGGATGTGCGCCCACGTGGCGACGACGTTGTCGTTGAGCTTGGCCAGCCGGTTGAACGAGGCGAAGCGCACGGGTCCGTCGCCCGCGTGGTCCGGCGGCGGCGGCGGTCGCGGCGGCGTGTAGCAGAAGCGCCCGGCCGGCAGGCGCAGCAGGCGTTCGCTGTAGCGCTGGCCGGAACCTTCCGGCGTCAGCCAGGCGTCGCTGATCCAGGCGTCCATCGCGGGCACGCCCGTCGTGTCGAACCAGTCGAGCCAGCACACCTGCAGCGGCGCCACGCGCTGCGCGATCACGCGCATGCGGTTCCAGGTGGAGTGACCGGCGAGGTCGACGAGCACGTCGAGGTCGAGATCGCGCAGTCGGTGCAGCAGCGCCGCGTCGTCCAGGCCGCTGGCATCGATCCATTCGTCGGCCAGCGCGCGCAGAGGCGTGGCGTCCGCGCGAGCGGGTTGCAGCGCGATCAGCAGGTGCCGGTGACGCGTGCGGTCGAAGGCCTCGAGCAGGCCGCCCAGGAAGGTCGCCACCGGCCCTTGGCCGAAACGCGGCGACAGCCAGCCGATGCGCAGCGGGCCGTCGGCGGAGGGCGCGCGGCGCGAAGCGAACGGAGGGCCGAAGCGCGGCAGATGCCGCTGCGCGAAATCACGATGCGCGGCGTACAGGGTTTCGTTGTCCTGTCGCGGGTCGTAGTGCATCAGCACCAGCTGCCGCGCCGCGGTGTCGGCATCGGCTTCGTGCAGCAGTTCGCGATGGCGGGCGAGGCCGGGCTCGACGTCGCCGCGGTCGATCAGCGCCGTCGCCAGCACCGCGCGCGGCGCGCGTGCCTGCGGCCGCAGCGCGAGTGCCCGCTCGCTCCAGTGCAGCGTCTCGCCGAGCGCTCCCTGTCCGTGCAGGGCCTGGGCGAGGGCCAGCACGCTGGCGTAGTCCTGCGGGTGGCGCTGCGCGCGCGAACGCAGCAGTTCCGTGCGCTGCCGCTGCGCATCGGCGGCGGCGAAATCGCCGAGCGCGCCGCCGAATTCGCGGCCGGCGTCGAGCAGGACCGGATCGAGCGCGACGGCGAGTGCCTCGTCCGGCTTGCCTTGCTGCAGCAGGGCGCGGACCAGTGCGCAGCGCGCGAGCAGTTGCTGCGGTTCGCGCCGGAGCACGTCGGCGAGTTCACTCGCCGCTTCGGCGGAGCGCTCGCAGAAGAGCAGGGCGAGGCCGAGCAGCAGGCGTGCTGGCACGTTCGACGGATCCAGCACCAGCGCCTCGTTCGCCACCGCGAGCGCGTCGTCGGCGCGGCCGGCGGCGAGCAGGCCCTCGCAGCGCCGGAGCGCGTCGGAGACGCCGGACTGCACAGAGGGAGAGGGCGGTGATTCGACCACGCGCGGAAGATAGCGCAATGGCGGGGCGTTCCCTCTCCCGCAAGCGGGAAAGGGAGAAAAGCCGCCGTCTCAGGCAGCGAACTGCAGCCGCGCCAGCTCCGCGTACAGGCCGTCTTCGCGCACGAGCTGCGCGTGCGTGCCCTGCGCGACGATGCGCCCGCCGTCCATCACCACGATGCGGTCGGCGCGCTGCACGGTGGCCAGGCGATGCGCGATGACCAGCGTGGTGCGGCCGCGCATCAGCCTTTCCAGGGCCTGCTGCACGAGGTGCTCGGACTGCGCGTCCAGGCTCGAGGTCGCTTCGTCGAGCAGCAGCACCGGCGCGTCGCGCAGCAGGGCGCGCGCGATCGCGATGCGCTGCTGCTGGCCGCCGGACAGGCGCACGCCGCGCTCGCCGAGATAGGTGTCGTAGCCTTCCGGCAGCGCGTCGAGGAAGTCGTGCGCCTCGGCGGCGCGGGCGGCGGCGACGATCTGCTCGCGCGTCGCGTCCGAGCGGCCGAAGCCGATGTTGTCGGCCGCGCTGGCGCCGAACAGCACCGGGTCCTGCGGCACCAGCGCGAATGCGCCGCGCAGGTCGGGAAGGGCGAGTGCGGGAAGCCCGATGCCGTCGAGCGTGATCCGTCCGGACTGCGGTTCGTGGAATCGCTGCAGCAGCTGGAACACGGTGCTCTTGCCGGCGCCGGACGGGCCGACCAGGGCGACCGTGCGGCCGGGCTCGACCTCCAGCGTGAAGTCGTGCAGCGCGGCGCGGTCCGGCCGCGACGGGTAGCGGAATTCGACGTGCTCGAAGCGGATCGCGCCGCGCACGGGCTGCGGCAGCGCCCTGGGTTCGGCCGGCGAGCGGATCGCCGGCACGGTGTCGAACAGCTCGCCGATGCGCCCGAGCGCGCCGGCCGCACGCAGCACCTCGCCCCACACCTCGGTCAGCGCGCCGACGGAACCTGCGGCGAGCACCGCGTAGAGCACGAACTGGCTGAGCACGCCGGCCGCCATCGTGCCGGCGATGACCGCCTGCGCGCCGGCCCACAGCACCGCGGTGATCGCGCCGAAGGTGAGCAGGATCACCAGCGCGGTCAGCGTGCCGGTCATCGCGATGCGCCGGCGCGCGGTCGCCAGCGCGCGCGCGACCGCGCCCGCGTAGCGCGCCGATTCCTGCGGTTCGCGCGTGTAGGCTTGCACCGTGTGCATGGCGTTCAGCGCCTCGCTGGCGGTGGCCGAGGTGTCGGCGATGCGGTCCTGGCTTTCGCGCGACAGCTTGGCCACGCGGCGGCCGAACACCACGATCGGCAGGACCACGGCCGGGATCACCAGCGCGGTGAAGCCGGCCAGGCGCGGACTCGTCGCGACCATCGCGACGGCGCCGCCGACCAGGGTGACCACGCTGCGCACGGCGACCGACAGGGTCGAGCCGACCACCGTCTGCACCAGTTCGGTGTCGGCCGCCAGCCGCGAGACCAGCTCGCCGCTGCGCGTGCGCTCGAAGAACGCCTGGTCCAGGGTCAGCAGGTGGTCGTACAGGCGCTTGCGCAGGTCGGCGGCGACGCGTTCGCCGAGCAGGCTGATGAAGAAGAAGCGCGCCGCGGTGGCGATCGCCAGCACCGCCGCGACGACGAACAGGCCGGCGAAGCTGGCGTTGATCGCGGCCGCGTTCGCCGGCGTGAAGCCGTGGTCGATCATCACGCGCACCGCCTGCGGCAGCGTCAGCGTGGCGGTCGAGGACAGCGCGAGAAAGCCCAGCCAGCCGGCGATCAGGCCGCGGTACGGCTTCAGATAGGGCAGCAGGCGGGTCAGGGAGCGCAGACGGCGCGGTGCTTCGGCGGGCTGGTCGGTCATCGGCGAGGGCAGGCGGGCGTCGGAACGAGATGCGGATGCGCGCGGGGCGCTTCAAGGAGCTTGCACGATCGCGCGGCCGCGCGACAGGTCGCGCAGGAATGCGGTGAGCGCCGCGACGCGTTCGAGCGGCAGTTCGAGCTCCAGCTCGACGCCCTCGGCAGAAGCGCGTTCGTCGCGCTTGGCCGCCTCGAAGTCGCGCAGGCGCGCATGCAGGTTCGCCGCAGTGGAGAAGTCGCAGTGCACGCGCAGCGTCGTGCGTTCGACCAGCACGCGCCTGGGTGCCAGGCGCAGGCATTCCGCGGCGCAGCCGCCGTAGGCGCGCACGAGCCCGCCGACGCCGAGCTTGATCCCGCCGAACCAGCGCGTGACGACCACCGCGACGCGGTCCAGTCCCTGGCCCTCGATCGCGGCGAGGATCGGCCGGCCGGCACTGCCGCCCGGTTCGCCGTCGTCGTTGAAGCGGTAGTTCGCGCCGATGCGGTACGCCCAGCAGTTGTGGGTGGCGTCGCGCGCGCTCACGCGCGCGACGAAGGCGAGCGCCTCGTCGGCGTCGTCGACCGGCGCGGCCTGCGCGAGGAAGCGGCTTTTCTTGATCTCCTGCGGCAGGCTCGCTGCGTCGGCCAAGGTGGTGATCGGCGGGCTCATGCGGCTGCGCTAGGGTCCTTCGTCGTCCCACGCGCGTGTCGCGCGCAGCCAGCCGACGATCTGCGACAGCAGCATCAGAACACCGGTGCCGATCCACCACCAGCCGACGGTTTCGCTCGGACGCATGAAGTGGTCCCAGTACGCCGAGAACGCGCCGGCCAGCAGGACCAGCGCGCCGATCGCGACGACCAGCACGAAGAGCACCATGCGCAGCCAGGACGAATCTCGAATCAGCAAGGTCGCCCAGCTGCCGAGGATCAGCAATCCGAACAGCGCCAGCGGCGGCGACGTGGCAGGTGCGGCGTCGAGCGGGGCGGCGTCCTCGAGGCGCGGCGGCGACGCGTCGAACATCGCGAAGCCGATCAGGCAGGCCAGCGCGAGTCCGATCAGCAGGAACAGCAGGCTGCGCATCGGTCCGTCTCAGTCGTCCAGTTCGCGCAGGGATTCGGGCAGCTGCCAGTCCGGATGCGCGCGGCGGAACAGCTGCAGGCTTTCGATCGCCTGCTGGCGGCGGCCCTGGCGCACCAGCTGCTCGATGCGCGCGAGCCAGACTTCCGGCGCGAGCTGGGTGTCGCGGCGCAGTTCGACCGAGCTCGACGGCGCCGACATGCCGGCGGAGCGTTCGCGTTTTTTCGGCGCGGTGTCCGCGGCCTGCTTTGACAGCGCTTCGCTCTCGTTGGCGGAGTAGGCGGAAGTCGTATTGGCGCCGGCCGGCGCCGCGGCTTCCTGCTGCGCTTCGACCGGCGGCGATGCGACCGCGGCCGGAGCGGGAGGCTCCGGCGCCGCCGCCGGCGGTGGCGGCGCACTGCGCGGCGCGGGCGCGGCCTGTTCGAGCGCCGGGCGGGCGGCGCGCGTCGCCTTGGCTTCGTCCGCGATTGCCGGCTTCGACGGCGCCGAGGCGGCCGGTGCCGGCGCCGGTGCCGCGAGGCCGGAGGGGGAGGGTGGCGCGGCTTCGTGCCGGCGCGCCGGTGCGTCGATCGGCTGCACCGGCACGTAAGTGGGTGCGCCGTGCGCGGGCTCATGCGGCGGCTGGCGCAGCGGTTCGTGGCCGACGTGCCAGGCGACCCCGGCGGCGAGCACCAGGCCGGCGGCGGAACCGAAGCCGATCAGCCAGCGCTGCCGTCGCGGCCGCGTGCCGTGCACCGCGCGCGCCGCTTCGCCGAGCACGCTGCGGTCCAGCCGCCGCGGCGGCTCGATGCGCGGCAGGCGCCGGTACAGCGCGCCCAGCTCGCCGCCGTCGTCGGCGAGCAGCCGCTCGAGCTCGTCGTCGGGCCGGCGCGGCGTGTTCATGTGGCGAACCTCGCGCGGATGCGCGCCAGCGCGTAGCGCAGGCGCGACTTCACCGTCTCGCGTCCGGCGCCGGTGATCTCGCCGATTTCCTCCAGGCCGAGACCGCCTTCGATGCGCAGCAGGAAGGCCAGGCGCTGCTCCTCCGGCAGGTCCTCCAGGGCGAGCTGCAGGCGGCGGCGCTGCTCGAACTCGCTCAGGGCGCGTTCGGGCTGTTCGGATTCGGGGGCGTCGAGCGTGCGCAGCACGGCCTCGGTTTCGTCGGCGGAGGCCTGCGGACGCTGGCGCCGGAAGCGGTCGATGACGAGGTTGTGCGCGATCTGCAGCAGCCAGGTGGTGAACTTCGCTTCGGGCCGGTAACGCTCGCGCGCGGCGATCAGACGGCTCCAGGTCTCCTGGAACAGTTCGTCGGCATCGGCGCGCTGGCGCAGGTTGCGCAGCAGGAAGCGGTACAACATGCCGCGGTGGCGCCGGTAGAGCATCTCGAAAGCGAGCAGGTCGCCTCCGGCGTAAGCGAGCATCAGTTCCTCGTCGGTCTTTTCGGCCCCCATATCCGCCAGAGGGTACGGCAAAGGGGCGAGTGGCGTCACGGGCGTCACCGCGGATGGAACGTCGCAGCCGGCGTTTCGGGGTTCGCCCTTCGTACAATGGCCGGATGGACAGGAAACGGGCGGACGCATTGATCCTCGGCGGCGGCGTGATCGGCCTCGCCTGCGCGCACTACCTGCTCGCTGCCGGGCGCAGCGTGACGGTGCTCGAGCAGGGGCGGGTCGGCGGCGGCAGCTCGCACGGCAACTGCGGCACGCTGACGCCGAGCCACGCCTCGCCGCTGGCGCAGCCGGGCATGATCGGCACCGCGCTGCGCTGGCTGCTGCGGCCCGACGCACCGCTGCGCATCAAGCCGAGCCTGGACCCGGCGCTGCTGCGCTGGCTGCTCGGCTTCGCCGCGCGCTGCAATCCGCGCGACTTCGAGCGCGCGACCGCGGCGAAGGCGCCGCTGCTGCTGCGCTCGCGCGAGCTGATCGAGGAACTGGTGCGCCGCCACGGGCTGGATTGCGAATTCGAGGCGCTGGGCACGATGAACGTGTTCCGCGATGAGCGGAACTTCGAACACGCGCGAGCGCCGCTGCGCCTGCTCGCCGACCTGGGCGTGCGCGTGGAAGTGCTCGATGCGCAGGCCGCGCTCGCGCGCGAGCCGGCGCTCAGGCCCGGCGTGGCCGGCGCACTGTTCAATCCCGGCGACGCGCAGCTGCGGCCGGACCGCTACGTCGCCGAGCTGGCGCGCCTGGTGCGCGCGGCCGGCGGCACGATCGTCGAGGGCGCGCGCATCGACGGCATCGTGCGCGAGGGCGGCCGCGTGGCGAAGGTGGCGACCACGCAAGGTGAGTTCGAAGGCGGCGAAGTGGTGTTCGCGCTCGGCGCCTGGTCGCCGGCGTTCGCGCGCCAGCTCGGCCTGCGCATCCCGATCCAGCCCGGCAAGGGCTACTCGATCACCTACACGCGTCCGGCCTCGTGCCCGCGCATTCCGATGACCTTGAAGGAGCCGAGTGTGTGCGTGACCGCGTGGAATTCCGGCTACCGCCTCGGCAGCACGATGGAATTCGCCGGCTACGACACGCGCCTGAACCGCACGCGCCTGGATGCGCTGCGTCGCGGCGCGGCGCAGTTCCTGCACCAGCCCGAGGGACCGGCGGTGGTCGAGGAATGGTACGGCTGGCGGCCGATGACGCCGGACGACCTGCCCCTGCTCGGACGCGTGCCCGGATGCGCGAACCTGACCCTGGCCACCGGGCACGGCATGCTCGGCGTCAGCCTCTCCGCGGTGACCGGTCTCCTCGTCAGCGAGGTGATCGCGGGCACGCCGCCGTCGTTCGACCTCGCCCCGTTCGACCCGGCGCGGTTCGGCTGAGTCCGCGCGCGGGTGCATCCTCGCGGCTTGCTTCGGCCGCACCGCTGCCGGCAAAGTAGCCCGGCGCCGGGGGCGGCGCGTTCAGAGGGGATGGCATGCGATACGAGGGGATCGTCCGGCTGGCGCGCGTGGCGCTGTTTCTCGGCGCGGCGGCAGCGGCGGGCGCCGCCGCGGCGGCCGAAGTGCAGTTCCAGTGGGGCGTGCGCATTCCGCTGCGCGACGGCGTCGAGCTCAACGCGACGCTGTACCAGCCGCGCGAGCAGCCGCAGCCGCTGCCGTGCGTGTTCACGCTGACGCCGTACATCGCGCAGAGCTACCACGATCGCGGCATGTACTTCGCCGCCAACGGCTACGTCTTCCTCGGCGTCGACGTGCGCGGACGCGGCAACTCGCAGGGCGAGTTCACGCCGATGCTGCAGGAGGCCCGGGACGGTCACGACGTGGTCGAATGGCTGGCGCGGCAGCCGTACTGCAACGGCAAGATCACGATGTGGGGCGGCTCCTACGCCGGCTACGACCAGTGGGCCAGCGCGAAGGAGTTCCCGCCGCATCTGGCCACCATCGTGCCGGTCGCCTCGCCCAAGCCGGGCCTCGACTATCCGATGTCGCGCAACATGTTCTATTCCTACGACACGCAGTGGCTGACCCTGGTCGCCGGGCGCGCCGGCCAGGAGAAGATCTTCGGCGACGGCGCGTTCTGGGGCGCGCAGTTCCGCCGCTGGTACGAGGCGCACGCGCCGTTCAAGGAGCTGGACCGCTACGTCGGCAATCCGTCGCCGCACTTCCAGACCTGGATCGCGCATCCCGCGCAGGACGCCTACTGGGACAGCTTCAATCCGACACCCGAGCAGTACGCCGCGCTGTCGCTGCCGATCCTCAGCATCACCGGGCAGTACGACGGCGACCAGCCCGGAGCGCTCGCGCTGTACCGCGAGCACATGCAGTACGGCTCGGAGGCGGCGAAGGCCAGGCACTACCTGATCGTCGGCCCGTGGGACCATGCCGGCACGCGCACGCCGAAGGCCGAGGTGGCCGGCTTGAAGTTCGGCCAGGCCTCGCTGCTGGACATGAACGCGCTGCACAGGGACTGGTACGACTGGACCCTGAAGAGCGGCGCCAAGCCGGAGTTCCTCAAGGACAAGGTCGCCTTCTACGTGACCGGCGAGGAAGCCTGGCGCTACGCGCCGACGCTCGATGCGGTGACCGCGCGCCGCGAGGCCTGGCATCTGGATTCGGTCGCCGCGCGCGCGAACGACGTGTTCGCCTCCGGCGACCTCCGGCGCGACCAGCCCGGCCGCGGCAAGCCGGATCGCTACGTCTACGACCCGCTCGACACCAGCTCGGCGCAGTGGGAGATGGAAGACTACGAGAACGCGCTGACCGACCAGCGCGGCGCGATGCGCGCGGGCGGCGACGCCTTGTTCTACCACACGCCGCCGTTCGCGGCGGACACCGACATCGCCGGCTTCTTCAAGTTGTCGGCGTGGATCGAGCTGGACCAGCCCGACACCGACATCGCCGTCTCCGTGCACGAGGTGAAGGCGGACGGCACGGTGGTCTTCCTCGCCGGCGACGCGATCCGCGCGCGCTACCGCCAGAGCCTGCGCGAGGCGCGTCCGGTCCGCCCGGGCGCGATCGAGCGCTACGACTTCGACCGCTTCAGCTTCGTCGCACGCCGCATCGCCAAGGACAGCCGCCTGCGCCTGGCGATCGGGCCGGTCAATTCGATGTACGCGGAGAAGAACTACAACACCGGCGGCACGATCGCGGAGGAGTCGGGCAAGGACGCGCGCACGGTCACGGTCAAGCTCTACCACGACGCCGCGCATCCGAGCGCGCTGTCGCTGCCGCTGGCGGCGGCGTCTTCGGTGGCGGCGAAGAAATAACGCAGTCCGCCGCGGCCGGCCTCGTTCGAGGCCGGCCTGCGAGGTCCCTCACTCGGCGTCCTGCGTCAGCTCCACCGCCAGCGCGAACGTGCGCGATTCGCCGGGGCGCACAGCGCCGACGCCGACCAGCTTGCGCTCGATTTCCTCGCCGCGTTCGTTGCGGATCGACAGCACCATCGAATACTCGGAGAAGCCGCCCGTGCGCGGCTGCTCCAGGGTGCCCTCGACGCGCAGCGCGCACGAGGTGCGGCGCTGCGCGGTGGCCGAGGAGTTGAAGCGAAGGTGGTGCCGGCACGACGGGCACACGTCGGCGCTGGCGAGGATCGTCGCCTTGCAATGCGGGCAAACGCGCGTGACGCGCGCTCGGTGCGCATTCACGATGCGGCGCCGTTCTCCGCGCCGTTGCGGCCGGCCTTCGACGCGTGCTTGTCGTCCCAGCCGAATTCGACCTGTCCGCGCATGCGCGAACCGGCGGCGACGGTCAGCGAGCCGGCCTTGAGATCGCCGACGAGCACGCCGCCCTGCAGCAGTTCGACCTGCGCCGCCGCGTCGATGTTGCCTTCCAGTTCGCCGGCGAGGGTGACCTTCTTCGCGCGCACGCCGCCGGCCACCTTGGCGTCCTTCTCGATGCTGAGGTCGCCCTGCACGTTGACGTCGCCCTTGAAGCGCCCGGCGATGCGCACGTGGCCGCTGCCTTCGATCTTGCCCTCGATGGTGATGTCGGAAGCGATCAGCGATTCCTTCGTCTCGCTGCGTTCGGCGCGGTAGGCGGGAGCGGGCACGTAGTCCACGGCCGGTGCGGTTTCCTTCGGCGCGGCCGGAACCGGTTCCGGAACGAAGCTGGGCGCGTCCTTTTTCGCCGAGGGTTGCTGGTTGAAGATGGCCATGGTGCTGCGTACTCCGCTTCAGGGGGATCGGCAGGGTATTCGCCAAGCCGTTCCGCGTCCTGTGAACTTACTCACGAAATCCATATTAACTATTTGATGAGTAACGAAATATTTGCACGGTTAACAAGTCCGGCAGAGATCCCTCGGCAGCGTGCGAGACGCGCTTGCACGCCATTGCCGGCGTGGCTTCCGAAGCGATCGCAGCGCGGCCGGGTACGCTACAGTCGGCCGGTTCCCTTCCTGACAATCGCCGGACCCGCGACGTGAAAAACAACGCATTCGACCTGATCGTGATCGGCGCCGGTTCCGGCGGCATCGCCACCGCGGTGCGTGCGGCCAGGCATGGCGCGCGGGTCGTGGTGATCGAGACCGGCACGCTCGGCGGCACCTGCGTCAACGTCGGCTGCGTGCCGAAGAAGGCCATGTGGTTCGCCGCCGAACTGGCCGAGGCGCAGCGCATCGCCCGCGACGTCGGCTTCGCCTCGACGCCCGGCGCGCTGGACTGGCACGAATTCGTCGGGCGCCGCCAGCGCTACATCGACAACATCCACGCCAGCTATCGGCAGCGCTTCGCCGCGTCCGGCATCGAGCTGGTGAACGCGCGCGGGCGCCTGCTCGCCGCCGGCCGCGTCGTCGCCGGAGCGGAGGAATTCACCGCGCCGCACGTGCTGGTCGCGACCGGCGCGCGACCGTTGCGTCCGGACGTGCCGGGAGGGGATCTGGGCATCGATTCGGACGGATTCTTCGCGCTGCGCGCGGCGCCGCGCCGCGTGGCGATCGTCGGCGGCGGCTACATCGCGGCGGAGCTGTCCGGCGTGCTGCACGCGCTCGGCTCCGACACCACGCTGTTCGTGCGCCGGCGCCTGCTGCGCGAATTCGACGAGGAGGCGACCCACGTGCTGACGGAATCGATGCGCGCGCGCGGCGTCGACGTGCAGACCGGCCGTCACGTGGTGGCGGCGCGGCGCGAGCACGACGGCTATGCGCTCGAGTTCGAGGCAGGCGAGGTCGCGCGCGGCTTCGACGAGCTGATCTGGGCCACCGGCCGGCAGCCGAACAGCGCCGGGCTGGGCCTGGCGGAAGCCGGCGTCGGACTCGACGCGCAGGGCTACGTCGTGGTCGACGACCGGCAGGACACGCCGGTCGCCGGCGTGCACGCGCTCGGCGACGTCACCGGCCGGCTGGCGCTGACGCCGGTGGCGATTGCCGCCGGCCGCAAGCTGGCCGACCGGCTGTTCGGCGGCGAGCCGGATGCCCGGCTCGACTACGACGGCGTGCCCAGCGTGGTGTTCGCGCATCCGCCGCTGGCGACCGTGGGCCTGAGCGAGCACGAGGCACGCCGGCGCCACGGCGATTCGGTGCGCGTCTACCGCGTGCGTTTCCGTCCGATGCTCGATGCGCTGGCCGGCCTGGAGCACCGCACCCTCATGAAGCTGGTCTGCGCCGGCAGCGACGAGCGCGTGGTCGGCATCCACCTGGTCGGTGCCGGTGTCGACGAGATGCTGCAGGGTTTCGCGGTGGCACTGAAGGCCGGTGCGCGCAAGGCGGATTTCGACGCGACGGTGGCGATCCACCCGACCGGATCGGAAGAACTCGTACTGATGAGCGAGCCGGGCCACGCCTTCGTCGGCGCGGCCAACTGAACCGCGCCCGTGCCCTAAAAGCGAAACTCCCGCGCGAGGCGGGAGTTCCGTGTCTTGCGGTCGGTGACGAAGCGGCTTACTGCGCGCCGCCCACCGCCGCCTGGCCGATCTTGAACATGACTTCGGTGTTGTCGAACACGCCGGTGAACAGGCTCGAACCGCGGCCGTAGGCCGACAGCGGGATGTCGGTGCCGGTGTGCACGGCCTGGTCGCCGGCGACCTGGCCGACCACGAGGAAGCCGACGCCTTCGTTGCGCACGCTCGGGTTGGCCGGCGATTCGGACGGCGGGAACGGCTGCTGCGTGTCCTTGGTCGGGAACGCGTTCGGCAGCCAGGTCTCGTAGCGGTCCGCATTCGCGCCGTAGCCGATCAGCATCTTGTGGTCGATGTTGGTCGTGGTCGGATAACCGTCCTCGGCGATCGTGTACTTGGGGAACTTGGCGGCTTCGTAGACGCCGACCGCGTCCTTGCCCAGCGCCGGGTTGGCCTCGAGGTCGGCGGCGGTCTTCGTCGACGCGCCGATGATCGCCGCGCCCGAGCACTCGTGATCGGCGGTGACGAGGACCAGCGTGTCCGGGTTCTTCTGCGCGAATTCCTTCGCCACCGCGATGGCGCGGTCGAACTCGATGACTTCCAGCGGCCAGCGGTCGCTGTCCATCAGGTGCGCCTGCTTGTCGATCGAGGCGCCCTCGATCATCGCGACGAAACCGTTCGGGTTCTTCGCCAGCACCTTCAGTGCGGCGTCGGTCATCTCGTCGAGCATCGGCTGGTCGGGGAAGCCGAACGCGTCGACCACGGTGCCGTCGCCGCGGCGGCCGGCGATCTTGTCGTAGGCGACGTTCATGTTCGAGTAGGCGAACAGGCCGAGCAGCTGCGACGGCGTGCCGTTCTTGAACGCGTCGTCCAGCCCGGCCTTGTCCGGCGCGTACTTGAAGCCGGCGGCCTGGAAGTCGGCGATCAGGTCACGCTCGGGATCGAGCTGGCCGGGCGTGGCGTTCCAGCCGGCGATGATGTCGGCCGGCAGCACGTAGTCGTTGGCCTTGCGGCGCTGCGAGCCGTTGGCCGGCTGCGGGCTGGTGCTGTTGGACGGGTTGGGCAGGAACCACTTGCGGCCGCCGCCCATCAGCACGCTCAGGCCGGTCAGGTGGCGGTCGTCGAGGAACTGGTCGACGATGCCGGTGCCGTTGCCGCGCGCGGACGTGTGCACGCCGTTGGAGGCGGGCGTGGCGTCGAACACGTCGGCGGTGGTGACCACGCCGAGCGCCTTGCCCTGCAGGTTGTGCAGGTATTCGGACAGGTATTCCACGCGCGGATTGTCGAACGCGTCGAGCGTGTCGTCCGGGAACACGCCTTCCTCGTTGTTGTTGGCCTTGTTGCCGGTCACGTAGTTCTGCATGCCCGGCGCGGAGTCGGTGACGATCGAGTTCAGCGAGGCGGTCATCACCATGCCCGTGTACGGGAAGGTGTCCATCGTCAGCTTGCCCTTCGCCTTGCCCTGCGCATAGCCCTTGGCCATGATGCGGCCGGCGGTACGGTGCGCCGCGCCCATGCCGTCGCCGAGGAAGACGATGATGTTCTTCGCCGCCTTGCCGCCTTCGGCGTCGATGCCGACGACTTCGAAGTTGCCGACGGCGGTGATCTGCTGGCCATCGGCCTGCCAGGCGATCACTTTCAGCTCGTGCACGCCGGGCGTGCCCTTGGAGTAGCCGCGCAGCGAGAGGATCGCCGTATTGGCGGGCAGGCCGGCGACCAGCTTGCAGCCCGAAGCGCCCTTGGTCTTGCCGGTCGCCGGATCCACGCAGGTGGCGGCCGGGCCATTCTCGGTGATGACGCTGGTGCGGCCTTCTTCGCGGCCGCGCACGTAGGCGCCGTCGACGTAGAACGCGAAGCTGCTGATCGTCTGGCCGGCGTCCGGCTGCACGGTCGCCTGCAGGTCGAACATCTGGCCGGGCAGGAAGCGCGCGATCACCGGCGCAGCTTCGCCGGAGGAGAACAGCTCGCTCGGCGGCGTCAGCCGCGAGACGGTGGCAGCGGAGGCGTCGACCGCGGCGCTGGCGAGCGTCGCGAGGATCAGCGCGGTTAGGGTCTTGCGCACGGTGGCGGGGATTCGCATCGGGAAGTACTCCTGCAGGTGAGGCCGGAAAACGAAAAGGGGTTCAGCGTGCCTTGGCGGACGATTTCGGCTTCGCCTTCGCGTGGCGCAGCAGCGCGCGTTCGGGTTCGCGGTCGAGTTCGAGCACTGCGGGCGCGACGCGGCCGGCGCCGGGCATCTCGTGGGCGCCCACGCGCAGCGTGCCGGTGAGCTGGATCAGTCCGGCCAGCGGCGGCACGACGGTGTCGGCCGACTTCGGCAGCACGACGAAGATCGCGCTGGCCGGAATGTCGTCGGCGAACGAATCGTCGGCGTCGCCGGCCACGACCGGCAGCGGCGAAAGGATGAAGCTGCCGGCCAGCGGCGGCTCCTGCTGCACCATGTAGCCGACGATGCGCACGCGCTTGCCGTCGAGACCGGCGAGCTTGTCCGTCGGTTCCAGGCCCTTTGGCCCGACCGGCAGCTTGAACAGGTCGCGGAACTTCAGATCGGCCACGCCGGCGGGAGGCGCGCCGAGCTGTCGCGTCACCGCAATGGAGGCGGGCGGCTTGGCCGCATTCGGAGTGCCGGCCGACAGCGGCGCCGGGACGAGGAAAGGCGCAGCGACCAGGGCTGCACCGAGCGCGAGAACGCGTGCGAGGGAAGGCGAGAGAGGTGACATCCGGTGGCCTGTCGAAGCGCGCGGCTGGGACGCTGCGCGCGAACGGCGTCACACTAGACAGGCTGCATGAAACTTAATTGACGCGGCGATGACAGATCGGAGCGGACGTCAGTACCCGTGCGGCGGGGTCCCCAGCAGCGACGGGCGCAGTTCGGCGCGCTGGCGCCACAGGTCGGCGGACCAGAATCCGAACGCGAGCGCCGCGGCGACTTCCACGTGCACGAAGATCGCGGCGAGGAGCAGCAGCAGAGCCTTCAGCGCCGGAATGATCAGGATCAGCCGCCAGCCGGACAGCCAGCGGAAAGCACCCTCGCCGCTGCGGCGGCGGTAGCGCAGGAAGGCCAGCAGGGCGGCGACGCAGGCCATGCCGACCGCGACGCCCGCCACCGGCGTCGTCCGGTCCGGCGCGTCGGGTGCAAGCACGTGGCGCAGCGCCACCGCGAGCAGGGCCAGCAGCGGAATGAAGCCCAGCCGCCACCACGCCGCAGGACCGGGCCGGTCGTCCGCCTGCGCGGCGCCCTGCCAGTGCATGAGCGCGGTCCAGACGTAGTAGACGGCGCAGCCGGCGCAGAGCATGGCGGCCAGCCGCAGCATCACCGGCGCCTCGCCGGAAGCGAGCAGCGCGCCGTCGATCAGGGCGGCCAGCAGCAGCAAGGCGGTCAGGCGCACCGCGGTGACGGCGACGCGCAGCGGACCGACGCGCCGGCGGTCACCGGCTCCTCGCCAGAACACCAGGCGCTGCCGGTCGAACGTCGGCGGCAGCGATTCGACTCGGGCCTCGTCGAGCAGGCGCACGAAGCCGGCGGCTTCGGTCGGCCGGTACGGCGGCAGCGCCTGCCACAGCACGTGAAGCCAGCGGAACGGGCCGGACAGCAGCGCGAGCGCGCGCCTGGCATCCAGGTTGACCGGCGGTTTCACCGCGCGCAGTTCCGCGTCCAGCTCGCGCGGATCGGCTTGCCGCAGCAGCCATTCCACGTGCAGGCGCCGGCGCAGTACGCCCAGTTGCAGGGCATTGTGTCCCGCCAGCACGTGGTCGAGATCGAAGAAGGCGAGGATCGCGTCGAGGCAGCGGTCCGGCATCGGCGGCGCGGTCGCATGCAGCGCCGGTATCAGCGCGCGCGCGGCTTCGGCCTTGGCGGTGAGCGGCCACAGCTGCGGCTGGCGATGCAGCCAGTCGCGCAGGGCGTCGGCGTCGCCGCGGGACGCCTCTTGCATGAGCGCGCGGAAGAAACCGTCGAAGTCGAGCACGGCGCGTTCCGCGACACGCGGCTGCGGCGCCGGCGCGATGTCCGCATCGCGCTTCGCGTCGGCGTCCCAGCGGATTTCCACCGGTTCGGTTCGCGCCCGCGGTTCGGCGACAGATTCCGGCAGCGACAGCCAGGACACCTGCAAGGCCGGGCCGTCCGGCGCGGCGAACGAAACGGGCGTCGCTTCCGCGGGAGGACCGGATGGTTCCTCGCTGGCGGCGATGTCGACGTGCAGGTCGGCGATCCGGTACGCGACGACCGGTGGCGGCCCTTCGGCGTCGCGCCGCCGCACCCATTCCAGGGCCTGCCGGTAGAGCTCGTTGAGCGCCTGGAAGCCGACCGGATCGACGTCCGGGCGCACCGTGCGCAGGCGCGCGGCATAGGCGCGCTTGACGCTGCGCTCGTCGGCGTCGTGCGCGAGGCCCAGTTCGAGCAGGGGCGTGGTCACGTCAGACGCCGGCTTCCAGGCGTTCCAGTGCCGCTTCCAGGCCGCGGCGGTGCTCGCCGATGCGTTCCTCGTCCTGGCTGGCGAGCACGGCCTGGAAGTCGCCGATCCACTGCTGCAGCGTGGAGCGTTCGTGCAGGTGCTCCTCGTACAGGCGCTCGGCGCGCGCGAGCAGGGCGATGTTCTCCTGCTTGTCGCGCGGATGGATCTTCAGGTTCGCCAGCGCGGCGAGGCGCGTGCGGATCTCCTGCTCGCTCAGCAGGCCCGGATTCTGTTCGAGCAGCAGTTCATGCGTCCTGTCGCTGGCGAGCACGGTCGCCTCGACCTGCAGCACACCGTTGACGTCGTAGGTGAAGCGCACCCGGACGCCGTTGTCGTGCCGCGGCGTGCGCGGCGGCAGGTCGAGCAGCAGTTCGCCCAGCTTGACGTTGCGCGCGACCATCGGGCTTTCGCCCTGGTACACGTCGATCGACAGCCGTGCCTGGTTGTCGTGGACCGGATAGAACGTGTCCTCGCGGCTGACCGGCACCGTGCTGTTGCGCTGGATGATCGGATGGAAGAACCCGGCCTGGTGGCTGCCGTCCTCGTGCTGGCGCGACACTTCCGTGCCGAGCGTGTACGGGCAGACGTCGGTCAGGATCACTTCTTCCAGCCGTGCGTCGCGCGACTTCAGCCCGGCCGCGATCGCCGCGCCGCGCGCGATCGCCTCGTCCGGATTGACGTGGCGCAGCGGCAGCCGGCCGAACATGCGCGAGACCATGCGCGCGACCAGCGGCATGCGGATGGCGCCGCCGACGAGCACGATCTCGTCCAGCTGCGCCGGCTGCAGGCGCGCATCGCGCATCGCCCGTTCCAGCGGAGCGCGCATGCGCTGGATCAGCGGCTCGGCGAGCCGTTCGAAACGCGACTCGTCGATCTCCCACGGCGCCTCCCGGCCGCCGGCGCGCACCTCCAGGCGCACGCGTGCGTTGGCGCTCAGCTCGCGCTTGACGCGCTCGAGCCGGTTGCGCAGCTGGGCGAGCTCGGCGGCGGAAAGCGTGCGCGCATCGATGCCCAGGTCCTGGCAGCAGGTGGCGGAAAGCAGCTCGAGGAAATCCTCGCCGCCGAGGAAGTTGTCGCCGGCGCTGGCGTGCACTTCGACGACGCCGTCGAACATTTCCAGAATCGACACGTCGAAGGTGCCGCCGCCCAGATCGAGCACGAGGAAGCGGCTGCCTTCGCGCCGCTCCTGCAGTCCGTAGGCGAGCGCGGCCGCGGTCGGTTCGTTGATCAGCCGTTCGACGCGGATACCGGCCAGCTCGCCGGCGGCGCGCGTGGCCTTGCGCTGCGCGTCGGAGAAATACGCCGGCACGCTGATCACCGCTTCCTCGACCTTCGCGCCGAGCGCGGCCTCGGCGTCGGCCAGCAGCGAACGCAGCAGCAGCGCCGACAGTTCCTCCGGGCGGAAGCCGCGCTCGCCCAGGCGCGTTTCGCGCGCGCTGCCCATCCAGCGCTTGAACGTCGCCACGCTGCGGTCCGGATGCGTCGCCAGGCGATCGCGCGCGGCCTGGCCGAGGATGAAGTCGCCGTGGTCGTCGATGCTCACCGCCGACGGCGTCAGCAGATCGCCGAGCGCATTCGGGAACAGGCGCGGCTCGCCGTCGATGAAGGCGCCGATCAGGGAATTGGTGGTACCAAGGTCGATGCCGACGATCATGATCCGTCCCTGGTTTTTTGCCTTTTGTGAGAAGTGCGGCCATGGATGGCCGCGGTTGGACGTTCCGAAGTCGCCGTTCTTGCGGCAGAGCAATCGCCGCCAAGATCGCAGCGATCAAGGATGATCGCAATACATATCTGGAGAAGTGCGGCCATGGATGGCCGCGGTTGAACCTTCCGAAGTCGCCGTTCCTGCCGGTGGAGCAATTGCTGGCAAGATCGCAGCGATCAAGGACGATCGCACTACATGCGAAACACGCCGAAGCGTCCCGGCTCGACCGGCGCGTTCAACGAGGCCGAGAGCGCCAGACCCAGCACGCGGCGCGTGTCGGCCGGATCGATGATGCCGTCGTCCCACAGGCGCGCGCTGGCGTAGTAGGGATGGCCCTGGCGTTCGTACTGCTCGCGGATCGGCGCCTTGAAGGTTTCTTCCTCGTCCTTCGACCAGTTCTTGCCGGCCGCTTCCAGACCGTCGCGGCGCACCGTGGCGAGCACGCTGGCGGCCTGCTCGCCGCCCATCACGCTGATGCGCGCGTTCGGCCACATCCACAGGAACCTCGGCTGGTAGCCGCGGCCGCACATCGCATAGTTGCCGGCGCCGAAGCTGCCGCCGATGACGACGGTGAACTTGGGCACGTGCGAGCAGGCCACCGCGGTGACCATCTTGGCGCCGTCCTTGGCGATGCCGGCCTGCTCGTACTTCTTGCCGACCATGAAGCCGGTGATGTTCTGCAGAAATACCAGCGGCACGTTGCGCTGGTTGCACAGCTCGATGAAGTGCGCGCCCTTGAGCGCGCTTTCGGCGAACAGGATGCCGTTGTTGGCGACGATGCCGACCGGATAGCCGTGGATGTGCGCGAAGCCGGTGACCAGGGTCTTGCCGTAACGCGCCTTGAACTCCTGCAGCTCGGAACCGTCGACGATGCGCGCGATGATCTCGCGGATGTCGAAGGGCTTGCGCGTGTCGGCCGGCACGCAGCCATAGAGTTCCTCGGCCGGGTACTTCGGTTCGGCCGGCTCGCGCAGCGCCAGCGCGACCGCCTTGCGGCGGTTGAGGCTGGCGACGACGCTGCGCGCGATGTCGAGCGCGTGCGCGTCGTTCTCGGCGAAGTGGTCGGCGACGCCGGAGATCGAGGTGTGCACGTCGGCGCCGCCGAGCGTTTCCGCGTCGACGACTTCGCCGGTGGCCGCCTTCACCAGCGGCGGGCCGCCGAGGAAGATCGTGCCTTGTTCCCTGACGATGATCGTCTCGTCGCTCATCGCCGGCACGTAGGCGCCGCCGGCGGTGCACGAGCCCATCACCACCGCGATCTGCGCGATGCCCAGCGCGCTCATGCGCGCCTGGTTGTAGAAGATGCGGCCGAAGTGGTCGCGGTCGGGGAACACCTCGTCCTGCAGCGGCAGGAAGGCGCCGCCGGAATCGACCAGGTAGATGCAGGGCAGGCGGTTCTCCAGCGCGACTTCCTGTGCGCGCAGGTGCTTCTTCACCGTCATCGGGAAGTACGTGCCGCCCTTGACCGTGGCGTCGTTGGCGATGACCAGCACCTCGCCGCCGTGCACGCGGCCGATGCCGGTGATCACGCCGGCGCAGGGCGCGGCGTCCTCATACATGCCGTGCGCGGCCAGCGGCGACAGTTCGAGGAACGGCGAGCCCGGATCGAGCAGGGCGCGGATGCGCTCGCGCGGCAGCAGCTTGCCGCGCTCGGTGTGCTTGGCGCGCGCCTTTTCGCCGCCGCCTTGCGCGACTTTCGCCATCTCGCGCTGCAGGTCGTCGACGGCGAGCTGCAGGTGGGCGGCGTTGCTCTGGAAGTCCGCCGAGCGCGGATTGATCTGCGAGGAAAGAATGGTCACGTCAGTCGTCCACAGGGCCGGATTCGTTCGCGCTCGGCAGGAGCACGAGGGTCACCGCGGCGACTTTTCCCTGATGGACGACGACGCTGAGCTCGCTGCGGCGGCTCACGCGGTACTTCAGGGCATGCATCGGTTCGCCGCTGATTTCGTTGTTCGACATTTCGCTGCGCCGGTCGGGCGGACCGAGCGATTCGAGCACGTGCGCTTCGGTACTGCCGTCGATCCCGCTCTGCCAGGCGAGCAGGGTCCGGATCGCTGCATCGGCGTCCGGCGGCAGGCGCTTGCGCACCGGCGTATCGGCGGCCGTGGCGAGGTTGGCGACGGCGAATGCGGTGGCCGCCAAGGCAGCCAGGAGAGAGGCGGGAGGGAATTTCCGAATCGGCATGTCGATTCCATGAGCAGGTTGCGACGCCGGACATCCGGTCGCGGTCGGCGAGGAAACGATGGCGGCGCAGCCGCGCCACGCGTCCCTCATCGGACGCTAGCACGCTCGGCCCGGCAGCACATCCCGGTGCCGGAAGGGTGCGCAGGCCACGCCCCATGACACACCGGCCGCTGGAGGCGGCCGGTGCGTGGGTGAAGCGTGTTGCGGCAGGACCTCAGTGCTTGTCCTTGTCCTCGGCCGCGTCCTTCGCCGCGTCCTTCGCGTCGCGCGCGGTGTCGGCGATGTCGTGGCCGACTTCCTTGGCGCCTTCCTTGATCTCGCGGCCGGCGGCCTTGGTCGCTTCCCAGCCGCTCTTGGCGGTTTCGGAAACGGCCTGACCGGCGGCGCTGGCGCCTTCCTTGATCGCCGTGCCGGCGTGACCGGCGGCTTCCTTGGTCGCGTCCAGCGCGTCGCCGGCCGCTTCCTTGGCCTTGTCGCCCGCGCTCTGCGCGGCTTCGCCGGTCTTGTCGGCGGCCTCGCCGACGGCCTGGCCGGCGTCGCTGGCGGCCTGCTTGGTCGCTTCCGCCGCCTTGCGCGCGGCTTCGGCGGTGGCGTCCGCGGCCTGCTGGGTGACGGCCTTCGCATCCTCGGCGGCCTGCTTGGTCGCCGCGGCGGCCTTGTCGGCGGCTTCCTTCGCCTGCTGCTGCGAGTTGTCGCTGCACGCACCGAGCGCCAGCGTCAGCGCGGCGCCGAGCAGGAGCGGTTTCAGGTTCGTCTTCATGGCTTGCTCTACTCCCCGTTGTGGTTGCACGAATGAAAAGCGGTCGGACGTGGATCAGGGCGGATCAAGAGCCGATAAGGCCGACAAGAGCGAATTCGTTCCGAATCGTCTCGTGGTATCCCGAGGAATCTCGTCATCCCCGCGAACGCGGGGATCCATTTCGATTTTTCTCCGGCTCGATCAAGAGCAAGATAGATTCCCGCGTTCGCGGGAATGACGACACTCGAGATTGTCTTAAGGTCCCTCTGTCCGCGTTCATCCGCGTCGAACGGTTTTACACCAACTCCACCGCGATCGCGGTGGCTTCGCCGCCGCCGATGCACAGCGAGGCGACGCCGCGCTTGCCGCCGCGCGCCTGCAGCGCGTGCAGCAGGGTCACGACCAGGCGCGCGCCGGAGGCGCCGATCGGGTGGCCGAGCGCGCAGGCGCCGCCGTTGACGTTGATCTTCTCGTGCGCGATGCCCAGATCCTTGATCGGCGCCATCGCGACGACGGCGAACGCCTCGTTGACCTCGAACAGGTCGACGTCGGCGACGTTCCAGCCGGCCTTCTTCAGCACGTTCTGGATCGCGCTCACCGGCGCGGTGGTGAACCACTGCGGTTCCTGCGAATGCGTGGCGTGCGCGACGATGCGCGCGATCGGCTTGACGCCGCGCTTCTTCGCCTCGTCGGCGCTCATCAGCACCGTCGCGGCGGCGCCGTCGGAGATGCTCGACGAGCTGGCCGCGGTGACGGTGCCGTCCTTCTTGAACGCGCCCTTGAGCGTGGGGATCTTGGCGACGTCGGACTTGCCCGGCTGTTCGTCGGTGGCGAACTCGACCTCACCCTTGCGCGTGGCGACCTTGACCGGAACGATCTCGGCGGCGAACGCGCCGGAGGCGATCGCCGCCTGCGCGCGCTTGACCGACTCGATCGTGTAGGCGTCCTGCTGCTCGCGCGTGAAGCCGTACTTCTCGGCCGTCGCCTCGGCGAACACGCCCATCGACTGGCCGTCGTAGGGATTGGTCAGGCCGTCCCAGGCCATGTGGTCGACGAGCTTTGCGTCGCCGTAGCGCAGACCGGGGCGCGCGTTGACCATGTGCGGCGCGTTGGTCATCGATTCCATGCCGCCGGCGACGACGACGTCGGCCGAGCCGGCCTTGATCAGGTCGTGGCCGAGCATGATCGCCTTCATACCCGAGCCGCAGACCTTGTTGATCGTCGTGCAGCCGGCGGACTTGGGCAGTCCGGCGGCGAGCGAGGCCTGCCGCGCCGGGGCCTGGCCCAGGTTCGCCGGCAGCACGCAGCCCATGATGACCTCGGAAACGTCGTCGGCAGCGACGCCGCCCTGCTCGAGTGCGGCCTTGATCGCGGTCGCGCCGAGCGTCGGCGTCGGCACGCCGGTGAACTGGCCGAGCATGGAACCGATCGCGGTGCGCTTGGCGCCGACGATGACGATATCGGACATGGAAAAACCTCTTGGGATGGCGGGCGCGGGAAGCGCCGATGGGATCGCCCGATTATCGCGCCGTCGCTGCGCTGCGGCAAACCCGTGCCTGGCTACAGCAGGAGTTCGCCGTGGATGGCGATCGGTTCGCGCGATACGGGCGGCAGGCCGAAGGCTTCGGCGAGCAGCAGGATGTCGTTCAGTGCTGCCAGGCGCTGCGCGGGCGAGAGCGAACGTGCATAGGCCAGATCGTGCCGCGCGGCGGCGTCGAGATCGGAAAAACGGCCGGGCCCGGCTTCGGCCAGGGTGCGCAGCGCGAGCTCAGTCAAGGGCGCGAAGGCGGCGATCGAACGTGCGTTCCCCGCCACCGGCGTCACGACTTGCCGTGGAACAGCTCGCGCCCGATCAGCATGCGGCGGATCTCGTTGGTGCCGGCGCCGATCTCGTAAAGTTTTGCGTCACGCAGGATGCGGCCGGTCGGATACTCGTTGATGTAGCCGTTGCCGCCGAGCGCCTGGATCGCGTCGAGCGCGACCTGCACCGCGCTCTGCGAGGCATGCAGCAGGCACGAGGCCGGATCGATGCGCGACTTCACGCCGGCGTCGTAGTTCTGCGCCACCAGATAGGCGTAGCCGCGCGAGGACTGCAGCGCGGTGTACATGTCGGCGATCTTGCCCTGCATCAGGCCGAAGGTGCCGATCGGCGCGTTGAACTGCTTGCGCTCGCGCACGTAGGGCAGGGCGATGTCGAGCGCGGCCTGCATCAGGCCGATCGGACCGCCGCTGAGCACCAGGCGCTCGGTGTCCAGGCCGCTCATCAGCACGCGCACGCCTTCGTTGACCTCGCCGACGCGGTTGGCGTCGGGGATCTCGCAGTTGTCGAACACCAGCTCGCAGGTGTTGGAGCCGCGCATGCCGAGCTTGTCGAGCTTCTGCGCGGTCGAAAAACCCTTCATGCCCTTCTCGACGATGAAGGCGGTCATGCAGCGCGAGCCGGCCGGGCGGTGCGCGGTGCGCAGGTAGACCAGCAGCACGTCGGCGTCGGGGCCGTTGGTGATCCACATCTTCGAGCCGTTGGCGATCCAGGTGTCGCCCTTCTGCTCGGCGCGGCAGGTCATCGAGCCGACCACGTCCGATCCGGCGCCCGGTTCGCTCATCGCCAGCGCACCGACGTACTCGCCGCTGCACAGCTTGGGCAGGTACTTCTGCTTCTGCGTCTGGCTGGCGTTGTGGAAGATGTTGTTGACGCACAGGTTCGAGTGCGCGCCGTACGAAAGGCCGACCGAACCCGAGGCGCGCGAGATTTCTTCCATCGCGACCAGGTGGGCGAGGTAGCCCAGTTCCGAACCACCGTATTCGCCGGACACCGTCACGCCGAGCAGGCCCATGTCGCCGAGCTTGCGCCACAGGTCGGCCGGAAAGGCGTTCTCGCGGTCGATCAGGTCGGCCCTCGGCGCGATCTCCTTCTCGGCGAATGCGCGCACGCTCTCGCGCAGCAGGTCGAGTTCTTCACCGAGGGGAAAGGGGCGCATGCATCCGTCCGTCGTCAGGGGCGAGCCGAAATGATATCGCCCGCCGGGCGTTTGCGCGCGTGGAACGCCGCCACGCACCGCGGCGGCGCAGGCCGGCGCGCCGGAACCGCAGCTCCGGCGCGCCGTTCCGTACGAGGCCTCAGGCCGCCTTGTCGGACTTGGCCTGTGCCAGCTGGCTGCGGATCGGCAGCTCGCGGATGCGCTTGCCGGTCGCCGCGAAGATCGCGTTGACCAGGGCCGGCGCGACCGGCGGCAGGCCCGGTTCGCCGACGCCGCCGAGCGGCTGCGAGAAGTCGTCGTGGGCGACCAGGTGCACGCGGATCTCCTGCGGAGCCTCGTTCATGCGCAGGATCTGGAACTGGTGGAAGTTGGTCTGCTCGGCGCGCCCGTCCTTGAAGCTGATCTCGCCGTAGCGCGCCAGACCCAGGCCCTGGATCACCGCGCCTTCCATCTGCGAGCGCACGCGCTCGGGATTGACCTGCGGGCCGCAGTCGACCGCGATGTCCACGCGCGGAATCGCGATGGCGCCGTCTTCGGCGACCTCGACCTCGCACACCACCGCGGTGTAGGTGACGAAGCTGCGATGCGCGGCGAGGCCCAGACCGCGACCCTTGGCCGGCTTGCGGCCCCAGCCGGCTTCCTTCGCCGCCGTCTCGATCACGCGGCGCCAGCGCGCCGTGTCGATCGGATGCAGCGCCGGGTCCTCGCCGTAGTTCCACCAGACCGCGTCGGACGCCAGCTGCGGCGTCACCTTGCGGTCGCCGCCGAGCAGTTCGAGCAGGAAATCCTTGTGGTCGCGCCCGGCGGCGTGCGCCAGTTCGGCGACGAAGCTCTGGATCGCGAACGCATGCGGAATGTTGTAGACCGAGCGGAACCAGCCGATGCGCGTGTGCGCGGGCGCCTCGGGATTCTCGATGCGCACGTTGGGGATCGCGAAGGGCAGGTCGGCGATGCCCTGGCCGAGCTCGATCGGGCTCTCGTGCTTGGGATCGGGGCCGAAGGTCGAGGAGATCGACGGCGCGGCGATGCGGTGCAGCCAGCCGCTGACCTTGCCGGACTTGTCCAGCGCGGCCTCGAAGTGCGAGTGCGCGACGGCGTGGAAGTAGTCGTTGACGAGGTCGTCCTCGCGCGTCCAGGTGACCTTGACCGGCTTGCCGAGCTGCTTGGACAGCAGCGCGGCCTCGACGATGAAGTCGGGCTTGGACTTGCGCCCGAAGCCGCCGCCGAGCAGGGTCACGTGGATGGTGACCTTGTCGGCGTCGAAGCCGAGCGCCCTAGCCAATTCCTCGCGTGCGGCCTGCGGCGCCTGCGTGCAGGCCCACACCTCGCAGCGTCCGTCCTTGACCTGCGCCAGCGCCGCCGGCGGTTCCATCGTGGCGTGCGCCAGATGCGGCACGTAGTAGTCGGCGCTGACCTTCTTCGCCGCGGCGGCGAACGCCTTGTCGACGTCGCCCTCGTCGCGCACGCGCTTGCCGGGCGCGCGATTGGCCGCTTCCAGCTGCTTACGGTAGGCGGTCGAGTCGTAGCCGGCGTTGGCGCCGGCGTCCCACTGGATCTTCAGCTGCGCGCGCGCCTTGATCGCGCTGCCGGTGTTGTCGGCGACCACCGCGATGCCGCCGAGCGGCTGGAAGCCGGACGGCGCCGGCGTCGTGTCTAGCGGCACGATCTTGACCACGCCCGGCAGCTTGTCCGCGCCGGCCGCGTCGAACGAGGCGACCTTGCCGCCGTACACCGGCGGGCGCGCGACCACCGCGAACAGCATGCCGGGCAGGCGCGCGTCGATGCCGTACTGCGCGCGGCCGCTGACGATGTCGGCGCCGTCGATGAGGTTGGTCTTGCCCTTGCCGATGTAGCGGAACTCGGCCGGCGCCTTCAGCTTCAGCGCGTCGGCGGCGGGCACCGGCAGCGCCGCGGCCTTCGCGGCCAGCTCGCCGAAGGGGAGCTTGCGTCCGGACTTCGCGTGCACGACCTCGTGCACGCCGGCCTTCACCTCGGCGGCGTCGACGCCCCAGGCCGCGGCTGCGGCGGCTTCGAGCATGGTGCGCGCGGCGGCGCCGGCGCGGCGCAGCGCGGCGAAGCTCTGGCGCAGGCTGCGCGAGCCGTCGGTGTTCTGGTTGCCGTACTTCGGCTCGTCGCCGGGCGCCTGCTTCACCTTGACGCGGTCCCAGTCGGCGCCGAGCTCGTCGGCGATCACCATGGCGACGCTGGTGCGCACGCCCTGGCCCATCTCCGAACGGATGCAGACGATGCTCACCGTGCCGTCGGCGGCGATCTCGACGAACAGGCGCGGATCGTCGCGCAGGCCGTGCGGCATGCCGTCGCCGCCGTACTTCGGAGCGTCGTCCTTCTTCTCCTGCGCCTGCGCCAGGCGCAGCAGCGCACTGCCGCCGAAGGCGAGCACCAGGCTGCCGGCGCCGAAGCCGAGCAGGAAGCCGCGGCGGCTCTCGTTGGCGATGGTCAGCGGTGCGGGAGACTCGCGGTTCATTTCGCACCTCCCTGCGCGGCGGCCTGCTTGATCGCGGCGCGGATGCGCGGGTAGGTGCCGCAGCGGCACAGGTTGCCGGCCATCATCTGGTCGATGTCGGCGTCGCTCGGATTGGGCTTGGTCTTCAGCAGCGAAGCCGCCTGCATGATCTGGCCCGGCTGGCAGTAGCCGCACTGGGCGACGTTGAGTTCCTGCCAGGCCTTCTGCAGCGGGTGCTGCACGTCCGGCGACAGGCCTTCGATGGTCGTCACCTGCTTGCCGGCGGCCGCGGCTACCGGGGTGACGCACGAGCGCGTCGCCGCGCCGTCGATGTGCACCGTGCACGCGCCGCACAAGGCCATGCCGCAGCCGAACTTGGTGCCGGTCTGGCCCAGGACGTCGCGCAGATACCAGAGCAGCGGCAGGGTCGGGTCGCCGTCGAACCGCTGTTCGCTTCCGTTCACCGTGAGCGTGATCATCGTCCACCTCGTGGGTTGACCATGCGGCCGGACGCCGCGCGGTCTGCCTGCGTCGCGGTTCGCGCCGGCGATAAGCCGCGCCGAACCGGCTGCGCCCATGCGCAGCCGGCATAGCCTAAGGGATATCGGCCGCGGTTGTCGTAAGGAGAAAGTGATGATCGCCGCGGCGCGGAATCCAGCCTCGAGTGCCGCCAGCCGGGACGCTGGCGAAGAAGCGTCTCTCGCAGAGGCGCAGAGGTGAAGAGCCTTTCGCCGGAATGCTTTTCTCTGCGTCTCTGCGAGAAAAGCTCTCTCGGCCCCCCCCGAAGGAAGGCGCGGCGCTGCCGATCAGCAGCGCCGCACCGGCGAAGCGTGCGACCCGGCCGGGTCGCAGGCGCGCCCGGCCGTCGGTCCGGCACGGCGGGCGCCGTTGCCGTGTGCGGGCGAATCGCCCCGCGCTTACTGCCCGCGCATGCGGCCGAGGAAGCGCGGCGTGCTGTTGCCCATGGTCGGCAGCTTGATGCGGCCGATCGAGGCGATGCGCTCTTCCGCCATGCGGTCGGCGGCGAGGTAGGTCGGGATGCCGTCGCGCTTGGCGATTTCGAAGATGCGGCCGACGTTGTAGTAGATCGTGCGCATCATGCGCATCGCGCGCTCGCGGTTGTAGCCGTCGATCTCCAGCGAGACGTTCATCACGCCGCCGGCGTTCACCGCGTAGTCCGGCGCGTACAGGATGCCGCGCTTCTCCACCTCGACGCCGATCGCGTTGTCGGCGAGCTGGTTGTTGGCGGCGCCGCAGACGATCTTGCATTTCAGGCGCGGCAGGGTCGCGGCGTTGATCGTGCCGCCGAGCGCGCAGGGGCTGTAGACGTCGGCGTCGGTGTCGTAGATCTCGTCCAGGCCGACCGCGGTGCAGCCGTGCTCGTCCACGGCTTCCTGCACGAGCGCCTTGTTGATGTCGGTGACGAACACCTTCGCGCCCTGTTCGCGCAGCAGCTTGACGAACTCCATGCCGACGTGGCCAAGGCCCTGCACGGCGTAGCTGTACTTGCCCACTTCCTCGTTGCCGAACTTGTGGTTCAGCGCGGCCATCAGGCCCTGCAGCGTGCCGTAGGCGGTGAACGGCGAGGGATCGCCCGAACCGCCGTGCACCTGGTGCACGCCGGTGACGAACTCGGTTTCGCGGAACACCCATTCCATGTCGTTGACGTCGATGCCGACGTCCTCGGCCGTGATGTAGCGGCCGTTGAGCGAGCCGACGAAGCGGCCGAAGGCGCGGAACAGCGCTTCGGACTTGTCCTTGGACGGGTCGCCGATGATGACCGCCTTGCCGCCACCGAGATTGAGGCCGGCCACCGCGTTCTTGTAGGTCATGCCGCGCGACAGGCGCAGCACGTCGTTGAGCGCTTCGGCCTCGCTCTTGTACGGCCACATGCGCAGACCGCCGAGGGCCGGGCCGAGCACGCTGTTGTGCACGGCGATGATGGCCTTCAGGCCGGCGTCCTTGCTGTGGCAGAACACGACCTGCTCGTGGGCGGTCTCGGCGATGGTTTCGAAAATCATGATGACTCCGGGTGTGGCGCTGGGCGGGAGCGGGGGCGACGATGCTGCGCCGTGAGGGGAACCGACACGAAGAATGCGCTCCAACGCGCTGATTCTTCTGATCTTGGTTCCTTGTTTGTCGTCGGCCGCGGTGAAAATGGCGCGTAGTGTAGTCCTCCGGCGCTGCGACACAACACCCGGACGGCACGCCGGCCGCGGATGCTGCGCCGCGCGTTGTCGCGCACCGGTCGCGCGGCGCAAGATGCCGCTTCGTCCGCATCCGCCGAGGAAACCGTCCATGCTCCATCGCCGTCTGTCCATCGCTCTCGCCGCCTGCCTCGCGCTGGCTCCGCTGGTCTGCGCCGCCGCGGACGATCCGCAGACCGAGGCCGAGCGCAAGGTGGCCGGCGCGGTGTTCACCGCCTACAACAAGATGCTGGAGTCGCGCTTCGCGGTCGACGTCCAGTCGACCGACGACAAGGGCAACCAGGCCAAGGCGCTGGCCGAATACGAGGGGGTGTCGCGCTTCCACGTGAAGACCGACCGCATGGAGATCGTCGCCACGCCGGAGGGCAGCTGGGTCAAGGCCGACGAGGCCGGCTGGACGCGCTCGCCGGCCGAGATGGCCGGCATGGTCAAGCAGTTCGTGCCCAAGTCCGCGGCCGAGCTGCAGTCCAGCTCGAGCAACCTCAAGGACGAGGGGCCGACCACCTGGAACGGCCAGCCGGCGCACGCCTACAGCTACGACACGCGCCTGCAGGTCATGGGCGCCGACGTGAAGGCGCACAACAAGGTCGTCATCAACCAGGCCGGCCAGCTGGTGCGCTCGGAGAGCGACGGCGAGGCGATGGGCATCAAGTCGCATTCGGTGCAGGACATCCGCTACGACGACGCGATCCGCATCACGCCGCCGAAGGGCTGACGCGGCGGGCCGGCGCACGGTCGTTGGATTTCCAGAACGATCGTGCTATTTTCTGCCGATGCAAGCCGATCATCGAGCCGCCACCGCGAAAGGTGCCGCCACGCGCGGCCACATCGTCGACCGCGCCCTGGAGATGGTGCGCGTCGGCGGCTTCGACGGCCTGTCGATCGGCAGCGTCGCGCAGACCGCGGCGATGTCCAAGAGCGGGGTGTTCGCGCATTTCGGCTCGCGTGAGGAGCTGCAGCTGGCGGTGCTCGACGCCGCGGCGGAGCGCTTCACGCGCGAGGTGTTCGTGCCGGCCTTGCGCGCGCCGCGCGGTCTCGCACGTCTGCGCGCGATCGTCGCGCACTGGCTGGAATGGCTGCGCCTGAGCGAGGGCGGCTGCCCGATGGTCGGCGCCGCGGTCGAGTTCGACGACCGCCCCGGGCCGGTGCGCGAGCGCGTCGTGTTCTACGAGGAACGCCTGCGCGCCGAACTGGTGCGCGCCGTGCGCATGGCGGTCGAAAGCGGCGAATTGCGCGCCGACACCGACGCCGAGCAGGTCGCCTTCGAACTGTTCGCGATCGCGCTGGCCTCGCACCACGATTTCCGCCTGCTCGGCGACGCCAGTCCGCGCGGCGCGCGTGCGCTCGAACGCCTGATCGACTCCCACCGCGTCTGAAATCCGCAGAGGTCCGCCATGGCCACGCCTTCGACCAGAAAAAGCACGATCGTTCTAAAAAATGCCACCTTCGCGGCCCTGCGCGCGCAGTACGCGCTCGGCGCGCGGCTGTCGCCGGAGCGCACCGCACGCCGTGCCCTGCGCCTGTTCGGCACGCCGCTGGCGTCCAGCCGCCAGCGCGCGGGCCGCGCCGACGACGGCGGCGCGATCGTCTCGATCGTGCACAGCCACGGCGTCGCGCTGACGCAGTACGTCTGGGGCAATCCGGGCGCCACGCCTTATGTGCTGCTCGCGCACGGCTGGTCCGACCACGCGCTGCGGATGCTGCCGTGGGCGCGTGCTTTGCAGGCCGCCGGCTATGCGGTGGTTGCGTTCGACCAGCCCGGCCACGGCCGCAGCGCGCCGGGCCGCGGCTACCTGGTCGACTTCGCCGCGCACATCGCCGCCGCCGTGGAGCGCTTCGGACCGGCGCAGGCGGTGGTCGGGCATTCCTTCGGTGCGGCCGCGGCGGCGCTGGCGATGTCCGAAGGCGCGCGCATCGGTCGCGCGGTGCTGGTCGCGCCGCCGGCCGACGTGGTCGCCGCGACGCATCGTTTCGCGCGCGCCTTGTGGATGTCGGCCTCGATCGCGCGGCGCATGTGCGCCCTGGTGGAATCGGAGATCGGCCGCGAGCTGGAATCGTTCCAGATCCAGCGCCGCGCGCCGGCACTGGCGCCGCCCGCGCTGGTCGTGCACGACCTCGACGACCGCGAAGTGCCGTGGGAGGAGGGCGAGCGCTACGCGCGCTACTGGCCCGGCGCGCGCCTGCTCAATACCAGCGGACTCGGCCACCAGCGCATCCTCGCCGATGCCGGCGTGATCGAGGCCGCGCTGCGCTTCCTCGATGGTGCCGAAGTCGGCGAGCGCGTGGTGTCGACGTTCGAGTTGCCGTTCGGGGTGGCTTGAAGGGCTCGCGACGCCGCGAAAATACCTCCCTGCCGTCATCCCCGCGAAGGCGGGGATCCATCGTGCTTTTGCTGATGACCGAGCAAGAGAAAAATCAAAGTGGATCCCCGCTTTCGCGGGGATGACGGTGTGTGTGCGTTCGCGTAAGTGACGTGTCCTAGAAACTGCATCCGAGTGGCGGCCGTCGATCTTTCGACACTCCCTGGAAATCCGTCCAAAAGGCGCGCGCGACTCAGGGCGCGCCATCGAAGCCGTCGATGAAGATCCGGTCCGCGTCGTCCGCCTCGAAGGCGCCGACGTCGCAGGCCGCCGTGCCGTCGCCGTCGCCGTCCTGCGGCCGCAGATGGCCGCGCTGGTCGAGGTTGCCGACCGGCGCCGCGGCGCAGGCGCTGTCGTCGCCGCTGTCGATCGCCGCGCTGCCGGGAAGCAGTGCGTGCGTCCACGTCGATCCGCCGTTGTCGGCCAGCGGCGCCAGGGCCAGGGCCGCGGCGGCGACCGGCGTGCCGCCGACCAGCGCGTCGCCGCCGCAGCTGGCGTCGGTGGCGAGGTTGTGCGTGCTGGCCGCGACGTCGAGCGGCTTGCTGCACAGCGCCGCACCTCCCTCCGTGGTCGAAGCGATCACGCTGTTGGTCGCCTTGATTAGGCCGGTGCCGGGATTGGCGGCGATGGCGATGGCGACACCGCCGGCCGAGACCGAACGGTTGTCGACCACCGAGCTGTTGCTCAGCGTGATGTTGCCGGTGACGCTCATCGCCGCGCCGTCGATGAAGCCGCCGCCGGCGTTGTCGCCGAGCGTGCGGTTGCCCGAGACGGTGGTGTTGGTCAGGAACGCGTTGCCACCGACGGCGAGGCCGGCGGCCTGGCTGGCGTTGCCGCGTGTCTCGTTGCCGGAGATCGTGCTGTTGACGAAGGTCGCGTCGAACCAGGCCCAGAACACGACGATGCCACCGCCGCCGGAGGTTTCGCCCTCGGTCCAGTTGTCGGCGACGGTGCTGTCGACCACCTCGGCGGTGCCGAACGCGACCATCACGCCGCCGGCCAGGCTGCCGTAGCCCTCGGTCCAGTTGCGCGTGATCCGGCTGCGCAGCAGCTGGGTGGTGGTCGCCGTGAACAGGCCGCCGCCGACCGAGTTCGGCCCCGCCGTGGAATTGCCGGTGACCACCGAATCGACCAGGTGAAAGGCGGACAGGCTGCGCACCGCGCCGCCGTTGTCGCCGTCGGCGGTGGTGCGGCCACCGGTGAGCGTGAGGCCGGACAGGGTCGTCTCGTAGGAGGTTTCCTGGTCGCCTTCGATGTCGAAGACGCGCGACTGGCCCTGCGCATCGATGGTCAATGCGTCGGCGCCGGGGCCGCTGAGGGTGAGCTTGTCGCTGATCGTCAGCTGGCCTTCGGTCAGCGCGATGGTACCGGTCACCTCCGGCGCGAACGCGATCTCGTCGTTGCCGACGTCACCGCCGGTGCAGCCGGCGACGGCCGCGTTGGTATTGGCGGCGGCGATCGCGTCGCGCAGCGTGCATTGATCCGGTATCGAGCCGTCGGCGGTGGTGGTGACGGTGATCGTGGCCGCGCCGGCGCCGGCCGGAAGCAGGGCGAGGGCGACGGCGAGGGAGCGGCGTCGGCAGGAGCGGATGAGCATGAGCGGGACCCGTTCGAGGGGCGCCGGAACATCCGCCGGCGCATCGGCGCGGCGCCGTCGGCCCCGCAGCCGTCGACGCTAGCCGCGGCATGCGTGGAAGTCGTTCCGGATGCATTCGAATCCGTCTGCAAAGCCTTTCAGATTGCGGATTCGAAAGGGGTTTGTGAATGACTTGGGCGCTCGTCGGGCGGCTGACCACCCAAGTACCCGGGCAATCGCAACTGTCGTCATTCCCGCGGAGGGGTCTTCAACAGCCGAAGGGCGGGTCAAGCGCGAATCCGACTGGCTTCCGGTTGCCCTGCCGAACATCAACGTGGATCCGCGCTTTCGCGGGGATGACGACAGCAAAGGGGAGGGCCGGACTCGTTCGCCCTTGCCGGAATGACGAAGGTCGAGGGTTTTTCGACGTTTCCTCAGCGGCCGGCACCCGCCACGGGCGGCTCCAGCAAGGCCGCCGGGATCGCACGTTCGCCGGCCAGCTCGCGCGCCTGCCGCAGCGCCCGCGTCCAGGCCTCCGTCTCGCCGCCGGCATGGAAGACCGCGGCCTGCAGCAATGCACTGTCGAAGTCGCGCTCGGCCCAGACGCCGGCGCGTCCGCTGCGCGCCGCCGCATCGGCCACGCGGCCGTGCGCGAGCAGCCAGGGCACGCAGGCACCGGTCGCCAGCACGATCGTATCGGGCACGCCCTGCGCTTCGGCGAGGTCGGCGGCTTCGCGCAGTAGCGCGTCGGCGTCCGCGTCGTGGCCGTGGGCGGCGGCCCATTCGGCACGCGCGACGCGGTCGGGCACGGCGAAACCGGGATCGTCGTGCGGTTCGAGGGCGCCGATGCGCGCCTGGACCGGTGCGCCGACGGCGATCGAGGCGCGCTGGCGCAGCAGCGCGGCGCGTGCGCGCTCCTCGGCGTCGGTCTGCGCCTGCGGCGGCCAGACCTCGATCGCGCGCGTGGTGGCGGCCAGCGCTTCGCGAAATTGCCCGCGCCGCATGGCCAGCTCGGCGCGCGCGAGCAGGGCGTAGCGCAGGTATTCGGCGGGGAACTCCGGGTGTGCGTCGGCCGGATACGGCGCCAGCACGCGCTCGGCCTCGGCCAGGCGGCCGTTGCCGACCAGGGCGAGCGCGTAGTAGCCCTCGCTGGCCGCGCGCAGACCGGGGTTCTCCAGCCGTTCGCGCAGCGCCCACAGGCGCTCGCCGGTGGCCAGCGCGTCGGACCATTGCAGCAGGCGCATCTGCGACTGCAGCAGCGCGGTGAGGTTGTAGCGCAGCGAATCGATCGAGCCGAACGACTCGGCGATCTCGGCCGCGGTGCGGAAGTAGGGCAGCGCCTCGCCGACGCGCAGGCGCGCCAGTTCGAGATGACCGAGGTAGTTGTTCATCTCGCCGAGCGTGTGGCGGTCGCCGGCGATCTCCAGCTGCGCGCGCGCCTGGCCCAGATCCAGCGCGGCTTCGTCGAAATGGCGCAGCATCACGTGCGCGACGCCGCGCTCGGCCAGCGCCATGCCGAGCGCACCCGGCGCGCGCACGCCGTCCAGCGCGCGCACGGAGGCGTCGAACGACGGCGCCGCCGCGGTCCAGCCGCGGTCCTTGCCGATCGCGATCCAGCCGCGCATGCGCAGCGCCCGCGCGCGCAGCTGCGGCAGCGCGGCGGCGGCCGGGTCGGCCAGCACGCGCTCGACGATCGCTTCGGCGCGGTCGAGCTGCCCGGCGTGGAACTCGACGCGTGCCAGTTCATAGCGCAGTTCCGGCGTCTGGCGCATCGCATCGGGTGCGCTCTCGATCGCCGCGCGCGCCGCATCGAGCTGGTTCGCCAGCAGCGCGGCGCGGGCGCGTTGCAGGCGTTCCTCCAGCGGGGTGTCGGTGGTGGCTTCGTCGCTCGCCTGGCGGCCAAGCGCGGCCAGCAGCAGGTCGCAGGCGCGTCGCGCGGAATCGACCAGGTCGTGGCGGCCGGATTCGACCCTGCGGCGCGCATCGTCGGCCGCCTCGGCGCTCAGCTCGACGGTCCAGCCGTCCTTCGCGTGCGTGGCGACGCCGTGCACGAGCAGGCCGGCGCCGAGCGTGCGGCGCAGCGCGGCCTCGCGTTCCGCCTCGGGCAGCGCGGCGCTGGCGTGCACCGCGGCGACCACCGCATCGCTCGGCGGCACCGGCAGGCCGGCGCGGCGCAGGCGGCCGGCCACCTGGTCCATCACGCCGAGCCGCGCCCAGCTGGCGTCGACGTCTTCCGGCGCGTCGACCTCGAACGGCAGCACCACCACCGCGCCGCCCGCGGCGTTCGGCAGCGGGTGCGATGCGAACAGTCGCCAGCCCGCCGCGAGCACGGCGGCGAGGGCGAGCAGGGCCAGCACAATCGCGCCGATGCGACGGTGCGTGGGCGGCGGAGCGGCGTGGCCGGTCGATGCCGCGGCCTTGGCCTCGGCGATCGCCGCTTCGGCGGCCGGCGCGGCGGGCAGCGGTTCCGGCAGCGCTTCGTCCGCGTCGATCGCCTCGGTCGGCACCACCCAGCGATAGCCGAAGCCGGCGATCGTGCGCACGCTGTGCTGCGCCTGGCTGTCGTCGCCGACGGCGCGGCGCACCTGCATGATTAGCTGGCTGAGCTGCGCGTTGGCCACGTCGACGCGGCCCCACAGCGCGGCGATCAGCTCGTCGTGGCCGACCGCGCGCTCGCGCTGCTCGACCAGATACGCCAGGCCGTCGAACACGCGCCGCGGCAGCGACAGCAGCTCGCCGCCGCGGTGCAGCTCGCGTGCGGCGGGATCGATGCGGTACTCGCCGAAACGGTACGCGCGCAGCGTCGGGGCGCGGGCTGCCACGGGGCGGGAGATGTCCGGGTCCGAAAGAAGCGGAATCGTAACGGTTGCGCTGCGCGCGCGGCAGGCGCCGCCCGCCGCGTAGAATAGGCGCCTGTTTTCAGCAAGCCGGATCGCGCGCCATGAGTACACCCGCCAAGCACGTCGCCCCCGAAAGCGCCGCCGAGCAGAAGCCGCTGCGGTTCGTCACCGCCGCCAGCCTGTTCGACGGCCACGACGCCGCCATCAACATCATGCGGCGCCTGATCCAGGCGCAGGGCGCGGAGGTGATCCACCTCGGCCACAACCGCTCGGTCGAGGACGTGGTGCGCGCCGCGCTGCAGGAAGACGCCGACGCGATCGCGCTGTCGAGCTACCAGGGCGGCCACGTCGAGTACTTCAAGTACATGGTCGACATGCTGAAAGAGCGCGGCGCCGGCCACATCCGCGTGTTCGGCGGCGGCGGCGGCACCATCACGCCGGAGGAGATCCGCGAACTGGAAGCCTACGGCGTCGAACGCATCTACCACCCCAACGACGGCATGAAGATGGGGCTGGTCGAGATGATCGAGGACGTGGTCAAGCGCGCCCGCGCCGCGTCCGACGCGCACTCGGCCGGCGAGCCGGGCACCGACGTGCCGCCGGCCAAGGTCGCGATCGACGACGAGATCGCCGTCGGCCACGCGCTGACCGCGATCGAGGAGGGCGCGCACGACGAGCACACGCTCGAACGCCTGCGCAAGGAATGGCAGCTCGCCGGCGGCAAGACGCCCGTCGTCGGCATCACCGGCACCGGCGGTGCCGGCAAGTCCTCGGTCGTCGACGAGCTGCTGCTGCGCTTCCTGCACGCCTTCCCGCAGATGCACATCGCCGTGCTCGCCGTCGACCCGACCCGCCGCCGCTCCGGCGGCGCGCTGCTCGGCGACCGCATCCGCATGAATTCGCTGCGCAGCCATCGCGTGTTCATGCGCTCGATGGCCACGCGCCGCCAGCACGCAGCCACCAGCATCGTGCTGAAGGACTGCATCGCGTTCCTGAAGGGGCAGGGCTACGACCTCGTCATCGTCGAGACCGCCGGCATCGGCCAGAGCGATTCGGAGATCGTCGACCTGGTCGACTTCCCGATGTACGTGATGACCAGCGACTACGGCGCCGCCAGCCAGCTCGAGAAGATCGACATGCTCGATTTCGCCGAGCTGGTCGTCTTGAACAAGTTCGACAAGCGCGGCGCCGAGGACGCGCTGCGCGACGTGCGCAAGCAGTGGAAGCGCAACCGCGTCGCGTTCAAGCTGAAGGACGAGGACCTGCCGGTCTATCCGTCCATCGCCAGCCAGTTCAATGATCCGGGCGTGACCTGGATGTTCACCAACCTGTGCCGCCTGCTGCGCGAGAAGCTCTCGCTGGCCGGCACCGCGCACGTCGACTGGCAGCCGCAGCTCGACACTTCGCTGAAGGAGCCGCGTGCGACCG
The DNA here is from genome assembly GCF_042652785.1 of Dokdonella ginsengisoli. NCBI lineage: Bacteria > Pseudomonadati > Pseudomonadota > Gammaproteobacteria > Lysobacterales > Rhodanobacteraceae > Dokdonella > Dokdonella ginsengisoli. Next base: position 537,146 of record NZ_JBHSHD010000010.1, read on the forward strand.
TGCTGATCCCGGGCAGCCGCGTGCGTTACCTGGCCGAGATTGCGGAGCAGGGGCGGGCGATCAATGCGCGGATCGAGTCGCAGGCGGAGGTTGCGGATCGGGCGCAGGCGTACTGGCAGTCGTTGCGTGATCTCGAAGATCCGAAGCTGCCGAAGGCGCTCGATCTCTACGACGCCAACGCTTTGCTTTCCCTTCTCCCGGGAACGGGAGAAGGTGCCCGAAGGGCGGATGAGGGCAGCTCGCAAAAGACCCCTCACCCCAACCCTCTCCCGCAAGCGGGAGAGGGGGAAAAGCCGGCGGACCGCAGCCTCCTCACCCTGCGCCAGCGCTACAACGACGCCATCCAGTCCCTCGACTCCGACGCGCTGCGCGGCTTGCGCGAATGGCCGGCGCGCCTGAAGTCGATCACCGACGAGGTCAACGAATACGAAGTCCGCGGCAAGGCGATCCGCGTGGAGAACTACCGCGAATCGCTCTCGCACCAGAAGATTCCGAAGATCGCCGCGCCCACCTACAAGAGCTGGGGCGAATTGCTGGTCTTCCTGCAGAAGGAAAACCTGCCCGGCTACTACCCCTACACCGGCGGCGTTTACCCGTACCGGCGCACCGGCGAGGACCCGATCCGCATGTTCGCCGGCGAGGGCACGCCCGAGCGCACCAACCGGCGCTTCCACTACCTCAGCCAGGGCTTGCCCGCCGCGCGCCTGTCCACCGCCTTCGACAGCGTCACGCTCTACGGCGAAGACCCGGCGCCGCGCCCGGACATCTACGGCAAGATCGGCAACTCCGGCGTCAACATCCCGACGCTGGACGACATGAAGAAGCTGTACTCCGGCTTCGATCTCTGCGCGCCGACCACCTCGGTGTCGATGACGATCAACGGCCCCGCGCCGATCATCCTCGCGATGTTCATGAACACCGCGATCGACCAGCAGGTGGAGAAGTACCTGAAGGAAGATCCCGCGCGCTGGGCGGAAGCCGAATCGAGGATCGCCAAATTGTTCGAAGGCCGCCAGCGCCCGCTTTACCACGGCGACCTGCCGGCGACCAACAACGGCCTCGGCCTCGGCCTGCTCGGCGTCACCGGCAACCAGGTCGTCGACGCCGACACCTACGAGAAGATCAAGGCCGCCACGCTCTCCACCGTGCGCGGCACCGTGCAGGCCGACATCCTCAAGGAAGACCAGGCGCAGAACACCTGCATCTTCAGCACCGAATTCGCACTGCGCATGATGGGCGACATCCAGCAGTACTTCGTCGACCGCAAGGTGCGCAACTTCTATTCGGTGTCGATCTCCGGCTACCACATTGCCGAAGCCGGCGCGAACCCGATCAGCCAGCTCGCCTTCACGCTGTCCAACGGCCTCACGATCGTGGAGTACTACCTGGCGCGCGGAATGCGCATCGACGACTTCGCACCGAACCTGTCGTTCTTCTTCTCCAACGGCATGGACCCGGAATACACCGTCATCGGCCGCGTCGCCCGCCGCATCTGGGCGCGCGCCATGCGCGAGCGCTACGGCGCCAACGAGCGCAGCCAGATGATGAAGTACCACATCCAGACCTCCGGCCGCTCCCTGCACGCGCAGGAGATCCAGTTCAACGACATCCGCACCACGCTGCAGGCGCTGTACGCGCTGTTCGACAACTGCAATTCCCTGCACACGAACGCCTACGACGAGGCCATCACCACGCCGACCGAGGAAAGCGTGCGCCGCGCCGTCGCCATCCAGATGATCATCAACAAGGAACTCGGCCTCAACTTCAACGAGAATCCCTGGCAGGGCAGCTTCATCGTGGACAAGCTCACCGACATCGTCGAGGAAGCCGTCTACAAGGAATTCGAGGCGATCAGCGAGCGCGGCGGCGTGCTCGGCGCGATGGACACCATGTACCAGCGCGGCAAGATCCAGGAAGAGAGCCTCTACTACGAACACAAGAAGCACGACGGCAGCCTGCCGCTGATCGGCGTCAACACCTTCCTGCCGAAGGAGCACGCCGGCGAAGTCGTCACCGAGATCGAGCTGATCCGCTCGACCGAGGAGGAGAAGGGGCAGCAGATCGAGAACGTGCGTGCGTATCAGAACAACCGCAATCGCCTTGCGCCGGCGGGCGAGACCTCACGCGAGCATGGGACTGACGTCGACGAGGCCGATGCCGGCACGCACGACGGGCATGGGCTGCGCTATCTGCAGGATACGGCGCGCAACCGGCAGAACGTGTTCGCGGCGCTGATGGAGGCGGTGAAGACGCATTCGTTGGGGCAGATCAGTCATGCGCTTTACGATGTGGGTGGTGAATATCGTAGGAACATGTAACCGATGTCGCGGCTCGTCGATCAGATCAGGCAGGCGCTGGCCGGGTTCGCCGGCTGTCGCACGCCGCCGGCGCTGATCGGCGGGCTGGCGCTCGCCGCGCACCGCGTGGTCCGCGCCACGCAAGACGTGGATTTCCTCGTCGATGCCGAGGATGCCGAGCGCATCCATGCGATGCTGATCGGTCTCGGCTATGCCTGCGTCTATCGCAGCGACGACGCGGCGAACTACCGGCGCGGCGACGAAGGCCTCGACCTGCTCTATGCACGACGTCCGCATGCCCGCCGTCTGCTGGCGAATGCCGAAGTGCGTGACACTCCGATGGGACGCTTGCACGTAGTCAGCGTCGAGGGGCTGATCGGCTTCAAGCTGCAGGGATACGTCAACAATCCGCGGCGTACGCGCGACCTGGACGACATCCGCAGCCTGCTGCGAGCCAATCGCGGGAATCTCGACATCGCCGAAGTGCGGCAGTACTTCGAGTTGTTCGGAAAGGCGGAGTTGCTCGATGCCTTGCTAAAGGAGGGCGACGATGACGCGATCCCGTAACGAGCCGGAGATCGCCGGCTTGGCAGCCGAAGCCGGAGTTCCTTATGTTCCGAGACATCCGGACGATCCCATCGGCGACTGGATCGGCCTGATGGAAGCCGTCGAGGCGCTGTGTCCTCGGTGGCCGCAGCGCGAGCCGACGATCGGCGAGCGCTTCGAGCTGTAGCCGTCTGAAACCGGGGTCAGAATGGACTGTCACGAAGCCGGGGCTGGGGCATGCCAGACCGCTTCCATCGAAACTAAACCCGCCCCGTTCCGATGGCTCACCGGTAACGTCCCGGCCCGTCCCAGACCATGACGCCGCGCTGATAAACGCGCTGTATGCCGATGACCTCGCGCGCATCGCCGATGGACTTCAGTTCCGGTGAATCCATTTCGATCATGCGGCACGCGCCGGAACCGCGTCGCAGCGCGACCTCCAGCGGGCAGACCATGAGGCGCCGCGTGCCGGGCATCGGAAGAAAGAGTTCGGTCATGCCTTGATCGCGCCAGGCGCGCAAGCGGGTTTCGTCGACCAGGTTGTAGTACACCTCGAAGCCGTCCACGCCCATGTTGGGTCCGACCGGGGGCGCATCGTCGCTCTGCCCGCGGTTGCTGCTGAGCTTGGCGGCCAGCGCCGCGTTCGCTTGGGCGGCGTCATCGGGGCGCGTGCGCATCGGGAAACCGACTTCTGCGGTGTCGCGCCGGGTCTCCGGCGGCTCGGGCGCCGTGGCGGGCGGTAGGGTGGGGGCGTCGGCTGCCTCGGGCGGCATGGGGACGACGCCCTGCACGACCGGCGTGGACGGCGGGCGCTGGATCGCGCGCGGTGCCTTGGGCTTGGCGGGTGCCGGCGGGCGAACCGTCAACGCGGGATCGTGCGGCGGCGGAGGACGCGTCTGGTCGAGGAGCGTCACGTCCATTCGGCTGCCGCCCCCGCCGCGCGGCGTGGCCGTGGTGATCGGATCAGGAGGCCGCGTCACCAGCAGTACGAGCAGCACGTGCAGCAGCGCCGTCACCAGCGCGGCCGTCCAGCGATGCATGCGCTCGGTCCGGTCCTGACGCCCTTCGACCGGCGGGCGCGACGTACGGCTCATGCCGCCCGCGGGGGATGGACGTGGCGGGCCTTCATGGGGCTTCTGCAGTGTGCGGTTCTGGGGGCAGGCATCGTAGCGTGGATGAAACGGGATCGGGCTCGAGTTCGCGGTGCACGCAGACGGGCCGTGGGTCGGACGCGAAATCGGGGGCGGAGTTCATTTTCCGATGATGCCGACGAGCAGGGCGAATGCCTGCGAAGCGACTCCGACCGGGTCTACCCCGTTTCGCATGACCAATCGGCCTGCACGCCACTCGTGCGTTACTGATAGAACGAGACCCTGGTCCACGTTTGCAGGAGCGCACCCTTTGAAGGCCAAACGACTACGTCTACGTGCGCTGGCAGCGCTCGTCTTCGCGACACTGCTGACGTGGAACGCCTGCTTCGCGGCCGCCACGCAGGCTCCCTCGTGCCGGGCGCTCGCGGCGCGTGCCGATCCGGTGGCGACCGTCGAGACGACGCTGGCCGGCGTGCCGGCCCTGCTGCGCGTTCCGAAGTCGGTGACCCGGCCACCGATCGTCCTCTGGCATGGCTTCGGTCCGCCGGCGAGCGAGCAGGCGTTGATGGAGATGTTGCCGCTGGACGACGTGCCGGCGGTGAAGGTCTATCTGGGACTGCCGCTGTTCGGCAAGCGCGCCGAGGCGGGCGGGGTCGAGGCGCTGAAGCGGCGGCAGGCGAGTGACTTCGCCTCGCGGATCTTCGCGCCCGTGGTGGTCGGCGCGACGGACGAGCTGCCGGCCGCCGTGAAGGCGCTGCGTGCGATGGACTGCCTGGCACGCGATGAGAAGATTGGCCTGTTCGGTTTCTCGGGCGGCGGCGCGGCGGCCCTGCTGGCGCTGGCCGAGCACGAGGTTCCGGTCGGCAGCGCGGTCGTCCTGAACGCCTCCACCGGCCTCAGTGCGTCGATCGGCGCGTTCGAGAAGGCGACCGGAAAGCCGTATCCGTGGAGCGATGCGGCACGTGAGCTCGCGCGTCGTACCGATGCCGCCGGCCGCGCCGGCGAGATCGCCGCCGGGCATCCGCCCGTCGCGCTGCTGATCGTGCAAGGCACGGCAGACGCGATGCTCAACCCGCAGCTCGCCGTCGACCTGCATGCCGCGCTGAAGCCGAAGTACGCAGCGCGCGACGCGCAGCGGCTGCAGCTGATCCTGGCGGACGACATGCCGCACAACGTGACCGACGCCGGTCGCATCGGCCAGCTGAGGAAGTGGGCCGGAGACTGGTTCAACCGCTGAGGGTGTCGGGAACGCCGGAACCGGAAGGGCTTCTGCCGACCCGTATCCGTCCCGCCCGCGACTGGGTACGATCCCCGGCCACCATCACGAACAAGAAACAGGGGAGAACATCATGCGTCCGATCGTCCTGGCGATGCTTGGCCTGGCAGCGACCTGTGCCGCTCCGGCGTGGGGGCTGGACATCAACGGCAACACCATCGGCATGCCGATCGACCAGGTGGCCAAACACTACGGCAAGCGCTGGACCTGCGACACGGCGAAAGACGCGCGCGCGGGCGACCAGATCTGCCGCAAGAGCAAGGCCGTGGACGAGTTCCCGCGTATGCAGAACGAATATTTCGCGCGCAACCACGTCGCCATCTTCTATCGCTTCCACGACGACCGGCTGGTGCAGATCCGCGTCTCCGGCATCGCCAAGAGCCGCTTCGACGACATCCTCGACACGCTGAAGAAGTCGTATGGCGAACCCCGGCCCGACACGGCCAGCGCGCAGGACGCATCGGGGAAATTGCCCGCGCACCCCAGCGCGCGCTGGGAGAGCGACGGCGCCGTCCTCGACCTCTCCGGCAACGCGCCGAAATCCTCCGAGCTGAGCCTGTCGCTCTACGATGCGGCGTACTGGAAGACCGACAGCGCAGCGCCGAAGACCGACGGCGGCTGAGGCAGGAACCCGGTGGCCTCGCGGGTGAACCCCGGCGAGGCCCGAGCGAGCCAATTTCCTTCTTCTCCCTCTCCCGCTCGCGGGAGAGGGCCGGGTGAGGGAAGGCAGAGCGCCGCGCCGCAGTTTTCGCCGCCGGAGCCGCGCCAAATCCAGCTCTTCGACGTCGCGCGACGCGCTCGAAACCGCAGCACGAGCGACTCCCGCCAGCAGCTAGCCCCGAGTTGCAGCGCAACTTGAACGGCCGCGATTTTTGTTGCTTACTTCTCAAATCGACGCTTCAGGGGGCGGAGATTCGGGATGGATTCCTCGGCTGGATGCCGGTGTCGGGAAGCACCGAGCAGTCGTTTTCTTCGTTTCGCGCTGATCGGCGCCGTCGCCGTCTGCGCCATTGCCTGCCAGCGCCGGGCCGCCGATACCGCGGCTGAGAAGCCTCGCCCGCAGCAGGCCGGGCAACCCGTCAATCCCTACGCCACGGCCGGCCATATCGCCGGCGCCCGCGCGGCGCTCCTCACCGGCAATCAACAAGCCGCCCGGCAGTACGTCGAGGCGATGGCGCGCGACATCTCGCGCTCGGCACGCCTGCGCGATGCCAGCCGTCCCATCAACCACGAAGCCGCGCGCACCGCGGTGCGTCCGATGCCGGGCGTGCGCTCGGCCATCTGGCTCGACGCCGACAACTTGGCCGTGATGGTCGACGGCCAGCCGTATCGCGACGTGGACATGATCGACCGCATCTGCGTGGCGCTGGAGCCGCTCGGCGACACCTTGGGCGTGGTCGTGAATCTGCAGGATGCGAAGGCGAGGAATGGTGATGAGGCGACGACGTTGTCGCGCAATTGTCAGTTGCCGGAAGGGCAGAGGGCGTTCATGCAGGCGAAGCGGCAGGTGGATGTGGTGGCGCCGGAGGTAAGGGAGCAGTTCAAGAAGATGCAGCGAAAGTAGGGGTAATGAAGAAGTGAATCTGACCCCGTCCAGCTAGAAACATTCGAATAGGGAGGGCTAAAGGATGCAAGGCTACAAAAGTCAGATTCGTACCAGCACCATCAACAGTCTGAAAGAGAAGGTCTCTCGAAAAAATTATGGTAAGTATCTCCTGAAGTTGAACATAGCTAATGTGCGTGCATTGCGTGAACAAATTATTACCTTTGACTTTCCTGTCAGTGCGCTAATTGGGCCGAATGGGGGCGGTAAGACAACAATTCTAGGTGCTGCAGCGACCGCGTACGCATCGGTAAAGCCGCGTCAATTCTTTGCTAAGAGCGGTAAGTTCGACGAGAGTATGACGAACTGGAAAGTTGAATATGAATTGATCGATCGAAGTATTAATCGGACTGATACAGTTCGTCGCACCGCTGCATTTCATAAGAGTAAATGGTCGCGCGATGCTGTTGATCGATTTGCGGTGATACTTGGCGTCTCCCGAACTGTCCCTGCAAATGAGCGTAAAGAATTACAGAGGTGCGCATCTGGAACTTTTGAAGTGGCGGATGGTAATGTTGGCGCAATTCGACAGTCCGTGGCGGACGCGGTTCAGAAGATTCTTGGGAAAAGCATAGCTGATTACTCGCATATAAAGATCGATACAGCCGGTAGGGTTTCACTATTGACCGGTTCAACGGGTGAGGGAACGAGATACTCGGAATTTCATTTCGGTGCCGGTGAATCCAGTATCATTCGCATGATAATGGAGATTGAGGCGGCTCCTGAGAATAGTCTTATTCTTATAGAGGAGATCGAAAACGGCCTCCATCCTGTCGCAACAGTTAGATTGGTCGAATATTTGATTGAGGCGGCAGATCGCAAGGCGATCCAGGCAATCTTTACAACTCATTCCAATGATGCCTTGCTTCCACTCCCTCCGGAGGCAATCTGGGCTTCAATAAATGGAAAAGTATTTCAGGGAAAGCTAGACATTTCTTCTCTGCGCGCCATTACTGGACAGATTAATGCTTCGCTTGCTATTTTTTGTGAAGATGAGTTCGCTGCGGCGTGGGTTAGATCGATGCTGAGGGCGCGTAGGGAGCTTGAATTGGATGGGGTCGAGGTTCATGCCATGGCTGGGGATGGAACTGCTGTCACAATCAACCGCCATCATAATTTAAGCCCGGCAAAACGATTCCCATCATCCTGCGTCATAGACGGTGATTCGAAGCAATTGACGAGCGACCAAGATCATGTATATCGACTTCCTGGTGAGTGCCCTGAGGCCTACGTTTTCGACCGCGTGCTAGAGGCTGCAGATGCGAGCGGCCGACTCACGATTCGATTGAGTCAGCCATTCGCTGAAGCCGCGCGGCTGATAGAGCGTCTACGTGAAATACGCAGGACCAACCGCGATCCGCATTTGCTATTCAGTCAAGTGGGTGAGGCATTAGGGTTTATTCCCGTTGAGGCGGTGCAGGAGGCGTTCTTTACGACCTGGGCAGAGGCGTATCCCACAGAAGTGGATGAGCTTATTGAGAAAATTCGGGCGCTCTTGCCCGCTGGCCGAGTAGCTTTAGCCAATGCGTAACAGCAGAGCATGCGTGAGCGTCGAAGCCCCTTCCCGTGGCTTGACGTTAGCCTAGATAACTGGCAAGCTAATTTTGCTGCGTTAAGTCCCGCAGCCGGATTTGACAGTCCGAAATCACAAGGCGCATCAGCGCCCATCGATCGATGACCGGCGCTTTTCTTTTGTCCGGTCGTCGAGGTGGGATGCCGTGCCCTCCTTATGGCGGGCGGTGTGCGGAGGCCGGAAGGCCTGCCGGTTTCTTGTGGCCGGTCTGTCAACCGTGCACCGTCCGTCACCTTGATTGACAGCTCGGTGGCGGATTCCTCAATCACACAAGGAGTCCGACATGACCCGTCCCAGAAGAGCCTCTTCCCGTCCCGCCGCTTTTATTGTGTTGCCCAGGCGCTTCGTGTTGCCCAAGCGCTCGATGCGCTCACTTCCCGTCGCTGCGAATACGCCACAAGCGGTTCCCTCGAAACCTGCGGCTCGCCCCGACGATTCGCCTCCGCCACCTAAGCGCTTCCGCACTCCCGCCCGCTGCACGATGGGCTACCTGCACTACGACGAGCGCCGCGGCAGGCTGCGGGTCGGACGCGCCGTGCCGCGCCTGCGGCTTGGCGGTCGCTGGCTGGAGCAGTTCGGGTTCTCGGTGGGGGACGATCTGCAGGTGACCGCAGGGCAGGGCTTCCTGCTGATCAGCCGCCGGCACGGCAAGGGTTGATCGCTCGCTCGTCTTTCTTGCCGTGGAACAGGGCGGCCAGGGGCCGCCCTGTTTCGATGCGAGGCTTCCGTTTCCTCATTGTTGAGGCGTGCGGGTTCGGCGGGGATGCCGCCTTCGCGAGCGGGCCGGCGACGTGCGGCGGCGGCGGCGGCGGGGACGCCCGATGGCATCGCGGCTCCGCCGCTTCCGCGGCAGAGGGTGGCGCTCAGCGAGACGCGGAATCGAAGCCATCGGCGAAGATGGCGTCCGGAGGGATCGGCACGAGCACGAAGGACTGGATCGCGAAAGGAACGATGCTGACGCCGATCGCCGCGATCGAGCCGCCGGCATTGATCGCGACGGTATTGCTCGGCGTCAGGCTGCCCGGGTCGTCGGTGGCGGCGAGCAGGTCGAGCACTTCGCCGCCCTCGTCGACCCACAGGGTGTTCGTTGCGTCTTGGGCATAGCCGATGATGGTGCCGCTGCCGTTGATGCCGGCAGCGCTGGAGAAGCCGCTGCCGAACGATGCGGCTGCCGGCAGCGGGGTCACCGTGCCGTCGGGGGCGAACGTCACGGGCACCAGCGTGCCGGTGCCGGCGATGTCCATGTGGCCGACGGCGAGGTCATTCGCGTTGATGGCATTGATCATGCTGTTCGCCGCGGCCGTTTGCGCGCTGTAGTCGCTCACGGCCGGCGTGCCAGCCTGGGCGACGAGCGCGTGCGCTGCACCCGTCGGATCGCCGGGGTCCGACCACGCTCCGACGATGCGTCCGCTCGCGCTGATGGCGGAGAACTGGCACTGATACTCGGGGTGAGCGGGATCGACGCAGCCGTAGTCGACGATGCCGTCCGCCGCCGTCCAGACGAATCCGGTGACACGGGTCGCGGCGGTGTCGCCCCAGTAGCCGACGATCGTGCCGTCTTCGCCGATCGCGCGCGGAATGACGGTCGTATCGCTGCTGCTGTAGAGCACTTCGAAGGCATCGGGTGTGTCCAGGTTCCAGCGCAGCAGCTGGATGTTTCCGGCATCGTCCGAACCGATGCCGAAGACCTCGCCGGCGTTGTTGATGCCCATGGCCGATGCGCCGCCCGCGGGCGCGCCCAGCGTGTGCAGCGTCCCGTCGGCATCCCAGTACGTCGGCTGCGAGGCGCCTCCGCTGTTGTAGAAGCCGACCGCAGTCCCGGCGTCGTTGAGGCCTCCGACAAAGCTGTAGATCGAATCCGGAACGGCGAGCGAAACGTAGCGGTACCGTGGCGGGACGGTGCCGGAAGGCCGGGGCGCAGTCGCCGGCGTGGTGGCCGTGCGCAGCCGTGAGGCCAAGGTCAGTGCCGGTTGTGTCGGGTCCTGGAGCGCGCGCGCCGGTGCGGCGGCCGCCGCGGCGGGCAACGTCAGGCATGCGGCGGCGAGGCCGATCACGCTCGCTTCGAAGAGGTTCGCTGTAGTCATCGGGCAATTTCTCTGGAATGCGGCAGGGCCGCACGCGGCCGTTTGGCGCGCATGCGGATCGGGGGCAGTTTCGTTACAGTTCCGCGCAGTCGCCTGTAGAACGGGTCGAATTCAAGTGGAATCGGCGTTGAACGCCTTGCACATGCACGCTTCCGACGAACAGGCCGCCGGTCGCGCCCCCCTTGCCTACGCATTCGGTCCGTTCACCGTGGACGTGCGCGAGCGCCGGCTGAGGCGCGACGGCGTCGACGTTGCGTTGACCAACAAGGCCTTCGACGTGCTGCTGGCGCTGCTCGAGGGCTCCGGGCGCCTGCAGACGCGCGAGGCACTGATCCGCTCGATCTGGCAGGGCGTGATCGTCGAGGAGCATGGCCTGACCGGCTACCTCAGCATGGTGCGCAAGGCGCTGGGCGATACCGGACCCTCGCCGGTGTACATCGAGACGGTGCGCCGTCACGGCTACCGGTTCATCGCGCCGGTGCGGATTTTTGAATCCGCCTCCGCCGTCGACGCAGCGGATCAGGACGTTCCGCCGGCCCCGGCAGCGGAGCCGCCGCCGGTTTCATCCCGCCGCCGCCGCGTGATGACGGGATCGGTGATCGCCCTGATTGCGCTCGCCGCTGCCGTCTGGGGATGGCAGGTGTCGCGCACGCGCGGAGCATCTCCGTCGCCGCGTTCGCTGGCGATCCTGCCGTTCGAGAACCTCGGGCCCGACAAGGACGTCGCGTACTTCGTCAGCGGCGTCCAGAACATGGTGGCCGTGAAACTGACCGGCATAGCCAACCTGCGCGTCGTATCGCGATCGTCGACCGAAGGTTACGCGAGCCGGCCGCAGGACCTGGTCAGGACGGCGGACGAGCTCGGCGTCGCGACCCTGCTCGAAGGCAGCGTGCAGAAGGCCGGCGAGCAGGTTCGCATCAGCGTGCAGCTGGTCGATGCGCGCAGCGGCACGACGGTGTGGGCGCAGGCCTACACGCGGACGCTCGACGACGCTTTCCGCGTCGAAAGCGACATCGCCGAGCAGGTCGCGCTGGCGCTCAAGGCCGACGTGCAGCCGTCCGAGGCGACGCGCGTGGCCAGTATTCCGACCTCGGACGCGCAGGCCTACACGCGGTTCCTGCAGGCCGACTACCTCAGCTGGCAGCTGCAGAACTGGGGCGTGTGGGGCGCCGGCGACATGTCCGAGGCGCTGGCGCGCGCGACGGACCTCTACCGGCAGGCGCTCGCGCGCGATCCGGACTTCGCGCTCGCCTACGCGAGGCTGTCGTACATGGAGAGCTACGCCTACTGGATATTCATCGACCATTCTGCGGCGCGCATCGCCGACGCCGAAGCGGCGGCGCGTCGAGCGCTGGCGCTCGCCCCGGATCTGCCGCAGTCGCAACTGGCGATGGGTTACGTGAACTACTACGGCTATCGCGATTATGCCGCCGCCCTGGTGCAGTTCGAACGGGCACGCCGCCTCCTGCCGAACGATCCCGAGGTCGTCGGCGCCATTGCGCACATCCACCGCCGCCAGGGGCGCCTTGCCGAGGCGATGGCGGGTTATGCCGAGGCCGCCGCGCTCGATCCGCGCCAGGCGAACTGGCTCAATCTCATCGCCGACACGCAGGCCATGCAGCGCGACTACGTGCAGGCCGCCGAGACCTACGACCGCGCTCAGGCCGTGGACCCGCGCAACCACTACGCCGCCGTCAACCGCGCGCAGATGCACCTCTTCAATGCCGCGTCCGGGCAGGCGCTGCTGGCGCTGCAGGACATTCCCAGCGGCGTTGGACCTTCGGGGGTTTCGCAATCGATGCGCTTCCAGATCGCGTGGCTCGAACACAAGCCGCGTCAGGCCCTGGCCGAACTGCAAGGCGCCCCCGACTGGGTCGACAACCCCTGGATGCTCGGTTCGACGCCGACCGCGCTCCTGCGCGCCGTAGCCGGCGACAGTGGCGGCGAGGAAGCGGCGGCGAGACGCGACTATGAAACGGCTCGTGCGCAATTGCAGACGGTGCTGCGCGAGGACCCGGACAACCCGATGTGGTTGAGCCTGCTCGGAATCGTCGAAGCCGGACTGGGCGATGCCGAAGCGGCAGTGCGGTTAGCGACGCGTGCGATCGAAAACCTGTCCGTGGAGAAGGATGCCTACGACGGGCCGTTCTACCTGATGAATCTCGCGCAGATTCATGCCCGCAACGGCGACATGGCCAAGTCGCAGGAACTGGTGCAACGATTGCTCGCGATGCCTGCGGGACTGGCGATTTCCGCGCCGCTCGCACGGCGCGATCCGCGCTTCCATGCCGGCTGGAAAGCCGAGAACGGGGCTGCGTCGCTCACCGGATTCCCGGGCGGGACGAAAGACAGGGCAGGCACCCGTGAAGCATCGAGTTCCGGCCTCGACGATCGTGCGGACGTCGCAAGCAGGCCGGCCCCGCACGCCACGCCGTCTCCGACAAAGCGCGTGTGACGGAGTTGGAACCCTTCAGCGCACGGCCTGGCGATCCATTGCCGCCGCATCGTCCAGCCAGTTCGCGCCCCGGTTCTTCAGAAAGAACACGTACACGACCAGCGACACCGCGATCACCGCGGTGGCGTACACCGCGAACAGCCTCACCTGGTCCGTGCGCAGCGCGGCCTGGTACAGCAGCGGCGCGGTGCCGCCGAATGCGGAGTTGGCCAGCGCATAACCCAGGCCGACGCCGAGCGCGCGCACGTGGGTGGGGAACAGCTCGGCCTTCACCACGGCGTTGATCGAGGTGTAGCCGGTCAGGATCACGAAGGCGAGGGCGAGCATCGCGAACGCGGGCAGCCAGCCGCTCTGCTGCGGCAGTGCCAGCACCAGGAATCCGGTGTAGAGCACGCCGCCGACGCCGAAGAACACCAGCAGGCTCTTGCGGCCGACGAGGTCCGACAGCCAGCCGCCGATCGGCTGCAGCAGCATCAGCACGATCAGCGCGATCAGGTTGATGACGACGCCGGTCATCATGTCGTCGCCGGCGAACCGGCTCTGGATCATCTTCGGGCCCACCACCGAATAGGTGTAGAACGCGACGGTGCCGCCGGCGGTGATCAGGAAGCACAGCAGCAGCGGACGCCATTGATGCACGAACAGCTCGTGCAGGGAGCCCGAGGCGCGCGCCTGGCCGCGGCGCGCGGCCTGGATGGAGTCGGAGCCGAGCGATTCGTCCATCGTCCGTCGCATCCAGAACACCACGATGGCCGCGAGGCCGCCGATGGCGAAGGCGACGCGCCAGCCCCAGTGCGAGATCTGCGCGGCGTCGAACCCTTGCAGCATCGCCAGCAGGGTGAGCTGCGCCAGCACGTGGCCGCCGACCAGGGTGACGTAGTGGAAAGAGGACAGGAAACCGCGCCGGCCGGGCAGGGCCGCTTCGGAGAGGTACGTGGCGCTGGCGCCGTACTCGCCGCCGGTGGCGAAACCCTGAATCAAGCGCGCCAGCAGCAGGATCAGCGGCGCCGCCATGCCGATGCTGTTTTCAGTCGGCGTGATCGCGATGGCGAACGAGCAGCCGGCCATGATCGTGACCGACACCGTCAGCGACAGGCGGCGGCCGTAGCGATCGGCGAAACGGCCGAAGAACCACGCGCCGATCGGCCGCATCAGGAAGGTCATCGCGAAGATCGCCCAGATGAACAAGGTGGCGTTCTTGTCCTCGGGCGAGAAGAACTGCGATTCGAAGTAGCCGGCGAAGACCGAATAGACGTAGACGTCGTACCACTCGACCAGGTTGCCTGCCGAGCCCTTGAGCGTGTTGGAGACCGAGCGGCGCAGGCGGGCGCGCGGGTCGGCTTCGGGTCCGGCGGTCGTCTGGGATGGTGCGGATGCAGTCATGCGGCGGGCCGGCGGCTGAGGGGAGGGCGGGCGCAATGGGCGAAGTGGAAATCGTACGGTCGATGAGCTCGTTGATGGGGTCGCGCGTGTTCAGGCGGCTGCAGCGATAGTCCGAGCTGGAGTGTACTTCCGGACATCGGGATGGATGGGCATCGTCGCCTCGTGTCGCCGGTTATCGCATTCGTTTTGGCTCGGTTGCAGCAACCGTCGAGGCGGCGGCATGGAATGCCGTCAGGACGCGCGGAATGCGAGGGAACCTTGAATCACTTCGTCATCCGTGCGAAAGCGGGAGGCGCCTTCCAACAGCCGCAGGCCGGTCATCCATCTTGCTCTTGAGAGGAAAGAATCAAAGTGGATCCCCGCTTTACTCGCACTGCGTGCTCGCCCTTCGGGCCGGCTCCGCCGTTCGCTCGCTGCGCTCACAGTCGCGGGGATGACGGCATCTCAAGTTGTCCATACCGCTGACATCCTCATGACCACCGCCATCTTCCCCAACACAACGCCCATCCTGCGCATCGGCTGCGCCGGATGGTCCTTGCCCGCGCCGCCAGAGCACCTCCGCGCGCAGGCGCGCAGCCAGCTGCAGCGTTACGCCGACCAGTTCGACACGGTGGAGATCAACTCCTCGTTCTACCGCCCGCATCGCCCGGCGACCTATGCGCGCTGGGCGCAGTCGGTTCCGGACGATTTCCGTTTCTCGGCCAAGCTGCCGCGCACGATCAGCCATCAACGCCGCCTGAAGGAGTGCGCGGCGGAGCTGGAGGCTTTCCTGGCCGGCGTGACCGAGCTGGGCGAGAAGCTCGGCATGCTGCTCCTGCAGCTGCCGCCCACCTTGGCGTTCGATGCGTCGGTGGCCGAGCGGTTCTTCGCGGATCTGCGCGAACGTCATGCGGGCGCGGTGGCGTGCGAGCCGCGCCATGTCTCGTGGTTCACGCTGGAGGCGGAACGCCTGCTGCGCGCGTTTTCGATCGCGCGCGTCGGTGCCGATCCGGCGCGCGTGCCTCGCGCCGCGGTTCCGGGCGGCGACCACCGCATCGAGTACCTGCGCCTGCACGGCTCGCCGCGCATGTACTACGACGCCTACGACGAGGCCGCACTGGAGCGGGTGGCGCGCCGCCTGTCGCGCTGCACGACGGTCACGCGCGAGCGCTGGTGCCTGTTCGACAACACCGCGCTTGGCGCCGCGCAGGTGGACGCCGTGAGGCTGCAGCGTCTGCTGGGTTTGAATCGTTGAACTCTGTGCGTGTCTTGCGTTGAGAGCGGTCGATTGGTCTGCCGGAGCAAATCGGGTCGAGGTCAAGGTACCGGGCGCTGCCCACGCATTCGCTCGTGCGCAGCCTTGAAATCCATGACGGGTTGCGTCATATGACGAGTCGCGTTATGGTCATTCCGTGATCCGGAACTTTGCCGACAAGGAAGCGGAGAAGATCTGGGCGGGTACTCCGTCCCGGCGCCTGCCTGCGGACATCCAGGCCGTCGCTCGCCGCAAGCTGCGCATGCTCAACAACGCCGCTACCCTGGACGACTTGCGAATTCCTCCGGCCAATCGGCTGGAAGCGCTGAAAGGCGATCGAAAAGGTCAGCGCAGCATCCGGATCAACGATCAATGGCGCATCTGCTTTCGCTGGAACGATGGCGATGCGCAGGACGTGGAAATCGTCGACTACCACTGAACCGCCGAGCTGTCCTATGAAGACCCTGCCCAACATCCATCCAGGCGAAGTGCTGCTGGAAGAGTTCCTCAACCCGCTGGGCATCAGCCAGAACGCGCTCGCGCGTGCGGCCGGTGTTCCGCCGCGCCGCATCAACGAGATCGTGCTCGGCAAGCGCGGCGTGACCGCCGATACCGCTGTCCGCCTTGCGGCCGCCCTGGGCACCAGCGAGAGGTTCTGGCTGGGACTGCAAGCGGACTACGATCTGGAAGAAGCGCATCGTGTGCTCGGGGATGCGGTCAAGCGCATCGAAAAGATCGCCGCCTGACGCGCGGAGCGGAGTACGATGCCGCCCCAAGGGGCGATTCCGCACGGTAGTGGGCTGAATCGGGGGGCATCATGCGTCGTTCGTTCGTCGTTCTGTCCGTGGCCGCGGCGTTCGCGTGGGGAGCCGTCGTGCGCGCGGGAACGCTCGACGCGATCTTCGCCGACGGTTTCGAGTTCCGCGATTTTCCGGCCCAACCGATCATCGACGCCGGCGCGCCGGCGGATTCGCCGGCGCTGTTCGGCGGCGCGGCCGGTGCGCCGAGCGGCGGACCTTGCCTGGCGGAGCCGCAGGTCGGCACGCTGTTCCCCAGCAACTGGCTGCGCCCGCGGTTCGCATGGATTCCGACGGGCAGCGAGAACCTGTTCGAGCTGCGCCTCACCGCGCAGAACCAGGGCAACGCGCTGGTGGTGTACACCACGGCTTCGTCGTGGACGATGCCTGCCAATGTCTGGGCTGCGCTGTCGCAGCACACCGTCGATGCGCCGATCACGGTGACGGTGCGTGGCGCGACCTATGCGTCCGGAAGCCTGACCAGCGGGCCGGAACTCGGCTCCAGCGGCGCCGTGCGGGTGGCGCCGGTGTCCGCGCCGGGCGCGATCGTGTACTGGACGAGCGCGGGCAACGGCGTATTGCGCGGGTTCCGCATCGGCGACGAGGACCTGAAGGACATCCTCGCTCCGGCCGACGCGGGAGCCGGCTGCGTCGGCTGCCACACGGCGACGCCCGACGGCGCCTGGGTCGGGTTCTCGGCAGGCGAGGGCGGCGGAGCCGGGCTGGGCCTGCTGTCCGCCGACGGCCAGCATCTCACGCCTTCCTTCGTCAGCAGCAGCGCGCAGATGCTGATGGCGCGTCAGGATCAGGACGCGCCGTCCTTCTCTCCGCTGCACTGGACCGGCGGCGACCGCGTCGCGCTGACGATGTACCAGAACCACATCATCTGGACCGACCTCGAAGCGGCTTCGGCGGCGCAGGGTGATGGATGGGGCATTCTCGCGCGCAACGGCGAGAGCACGAATGCGGCGTCGGCCTCGTTCGCGCACGCCAGCGACAACGTGGTGTACGTGTCGACGCCCGATCCGGTTTCCACGGGCGTGACGGTGACCAACGGCGATATCCACGTCGTGCCGTACAACAACCGCGCGGGCGGCACGCCGGTCACGGTCGCGGCGAGCGGCGACAACGAGTTCTACCCGGCGTTCTCGCCCGACGACCGCTACATCGCCTACAACCGCGCTCCGGCCGGCGCGAGCAGCTACAACAACGCGCAGGCCGAGGTGTACGTCGTGCCCGCGACCGGCGGCCAGCCGGTGCGCATCGCCGCCAACGATCCCGCCTCGTGCAGCGGTCACAGCAGCCCGGGCATCACCAACAGCTGGCCGCAATGGTCGCCCGCCGCGGGCGACGCCGGCGGCCGGCGCTTCTATTGGTTGACCTTCTCCTCCACGCGCAGCGGCAGCGTGCCGCAGATCTATGTCGCGCCGGTGGTCGACGACGGCACAACTCTGATCACCTATCCCGCGCTGTATCCGTGGAACCAGGCCGCCGGCGACGCCAGCCATACGCCGGCGTGGGGCGACTTCGCGATTCCGTTCTGAGCGATCGGCTTCGATCGGGAGTCGTCCCGGCACCCTGCGTGTTGCCGTCTGAACCCGGCGCGATTCATCGCGCCGATCGTTCAGACGCCGCTGATGCGTGCCTTGCCAGGTTGGGCGAGAACCCGCGGAGCCGCCCAGGCACAACGAACAGGCCATTCACGTCGCGATTCGCCGGGCGCCGCATCGGCTTGTCCGCGGCGACGCCCGGCCCGCAGTCTCGTGCGGCGAATGCCCTCGTTGCTTTCCCGTCTAGCCTTGCGAGGGCTTCCATCCCGCCGCCGGCACGGTGTTGACCATCCACGGCACGCCGAAGCGGTCGATCAGCGAACCGTATCCGGGCGACCAGAAGGTTTCCGCGAACGGCATGATCTGGCGGCCGCCCTCTGACAGCTGCTCGAACCAGCGCCTGGCCTGGGCGATGTCGTCGCTGTGCAGGGTGACGTCGAAGCCGTTCTTGGGCTTTTCGATGTTGGGCGCCCAGGCCACGTCCATGTCCGCGCCCATCAGCGACTGGTCGCCGACCTCGAGCCAGCAGTGCATGAGCCAGCTCCTGTATTTCTCGTCGGTGATCGGCATTCCCGGCGGGCCGTCGCCGTAGGGAAAGGCGGCGGTGATCTTGCCGCCGAGGACCTTGGCGTAGAACTCGAACGCTTCGCGGCATTGCCCCTGGAAGCTCAGGCTGGTGACGATCTTCATGGGCCACCCGATGGTCGGTTGCGGTGATCGATACCTAGCACATCGAGGGTTAAGCGGGCGTCGCCGGGCTCAACTGCTGTCGTTGCGGACACGCTGCACGCGCGTGCGATACGCCCGCACGTTGTCGCCGCGGATGCGCGTCTCGCGCGTGCCCTTCACCTCGTCGACCTTGCGCTCCGAGCCGGTCACCGGCTTGGCTTCGACGGCGGTTTCGCGCTCGAAGGCGTGCGACTTGTCGGTGTTGCGGTAGTACCGGTACAGGGCCCAGTACAGCGCCGTCGCGCCGGCCGGGCCGAGGGCGAGCAGCCAGAGTCCGCCGTCGTCGCTCATGAGGAGTTCCCGATGATCCAGAGGGCGATGCCTTCGAGGAAAGTGCCGACGGTGATCGCGGTCATCAGCAGCTTCCACTGCTGCACCGGCACGCTGCCCATCGTCTCGCCGGTGCGGCCGTTCACCGCGATGTAGTGCAGCAGGCCGCCGTTGCGGCCGGGCTGGTGATACGAATACAGCCACACCGGCAGGTACATCGACACCCAGCGCGTGCCGTGCACGTCGAGGCGCTCCTGCTCCCAGCGCACGCCGCGGCCGTAGCGGTTGACGGAGGACTCGACCTGGGCGCGCGCGATCGACAGCAGCTGGTCCTCCACGCGCGGGCGCAGCTGCTCCACGTCGCTGTCGCGCTTCTCCGAGGTGAAGCCCGACAGGTACGACGCGTTCCACTTCACTGCGTTCTTGGTGTCGAACGGCAGGATCGTGTTGATGATGTTGTTGGTGTTGACGCGCGTGTCGAGGTTGCCGCGTTCGGTGGAGGATTCCAGCGGCAGGTCGTCGACGGTGAAGTCCACGTGGCGTTCCACCTGGTACACGTCGGCGTCATAGTAGGTCTTCTTGTCGTTGCCGCTGCCGCGCGTGTAGCGGCGCGTCTCGATCTCGCCCTTGCCGGCCACGTCGGCGCTCGCGTTGGCGTCGATGATCATGTAGGGCAGGTAGACGCCGACGACGTTCTCGGGCGTGAACTGTTCCTTGAACGCCTTCAGCGCGAACAGCCGCCGCTTGTCGACGAACTGGCGGATGCGTGCGACGGCGTCGTCCTTCTGGATGTGGAAGGGCAGCACCGCGTCGGGCACCGCGCCATTGGCGATCTGCTCGTTGACGCCGAGCACGTGGCGGCACCAGTGGCAGCGCGCCGTCATCGCGTTCTCGGTGTTGATCGTCACCTCGGCGCCGCAGCCGCCGCACTTGAAGGTCATCAGGCTGGCGGCGTCGGCCGCGATGTCGCGCGCGCCGGAGGCGATGACCGTGCCCTGCAACTGGTCGATGCCTTCGCCGAGGCCGAATTCCTCCTCCACGCGCGCGCCGTGCCACTGGTGGCGGCAGTACAGGCACACCAGAAGATCGCTGCCGGGTTTCTGGCGGATCTCGGTCGAACCGCACTTGGGGCAGCGGTTGACGCCGTCCTTGAGTTCCTCCGCGGAGGTGTCGATGGCGACCGGGTCGGGCGCCAGCACTTCGTCGCGGATCGGCTCGGGCAGCGTCGCCGGGTCGATCGGGAAGCTGCCCGGCAGCGGCGGCACGTCCTGCGGCGATCCCGGCCCGGCGGGAGGCGCCGCCGGGGGCTTGGTGGCGTTCGACATAGGTCTTCGCGCGATCCGTCGTTTACAGGCCCAGCGCCTTGGCCTTGAGCGAATCGTAGTCGGCCTGGGTGATCAGCCCGAGGTCGAGCATCTCCTTGGCCTTCTTCAGCCTGGCCACCGGATCGTCGGCCGCCGGTGCGGCCGGTGCCACCGGCTGCTGCAGGCCGCCGATGCCGCCCATCATGCCCGAGGCCATGCCGATGCCCATCATGCCCGCCGCGCCGCCGTTCTCGCCGGCCGACTGGATGCCCGCCGCGACGCTGGCCTGCAGGTTGGAATTGCCGCGTGCGCCGGACAGCGCGTCGGCGCGCTGCACGTTCTTGAGCAGCTCGCGCGTGTTCGCGTCGTACTCGATCGAGACGATGGCGGTCTTGACGATGGCCAGGCCGCGATCGGACTTCCACTGGTAAGCCTGCTCCACCGCATCCGAGAGGCTCTTGGCGAAGCCGACCGAATCCTGCTGCAGCTTGGTGATGCGATTGCCCTTGCCGGGATCGTTCGTGTACAGGCTGAAGGCCGGTGCGAGCGAGCCGACCACTTCGTTGAACAGCTGGCTGGCGGCGGCGTTGTCCATGTCGGTGAAATCGAACACCTGGCCGGCCTGCAGATACGTGGCCGGCACGAAGTTCTTCACGAACAGGATCGGGTCGACGATCTTCAGCGTGTACGAGCCGCGCGTCACCGCGCCGACCTGGGTGTTGAGGAAGCCGTCGTCCCAGTAGATTTCCGACTGGGTGCCGAAGCGGTTGTCCGGCAGCTCCTTCAGCGAGACGAAGAACGCGGCCTGCTGCGAGCCCGGCTGGCCGCCGAACTTGAAGCGCTCCCAGCTCTGCTTGATCAGCGAATCGACCAGGCCGCCGCCGGTGAAGATCGACTGCGAATTGATGTCGTCCGAGCGCCATTCGTAACCGCCCGGCTCGGCGGCGAAGCCGGTGATCTTGCCGTCCTGGAACAGCAGCAGCCCGTAGCCTTCGGGCACGACGATCTTCGAACCATTCGTGATGATGTTCGACGAGCCCTTGGTGTTCGAGCCGCGTCCGGCGTTGGTGCCCTGCGGCACCGCGGCGAACAGCGCCGCCGTCGCCGGCAAGCCGCCGGGAACCGTGTAGAAGTCCTTCCACTGGTCGGCGAGCGTGCCGCCGATCGAACCCACCACTGCCTGCACAAGACCCATGACATCTCCCTGCGATTCGCGGCCGGGCACGGTACCCGCCATGCATGACGAACTATACGATCCCGGGGGTCGGAGGAGGGGGCGGGAAGGTAAAAAAGTTGGGTGGCAGGGCGACGGAACCTTCGCGGTCCGGCTTGGGGCTGCCGTCAACGAGTCTTGGACAGATCCCGGTTTCCGAAGTCCGCGTCGTATCCGACGCCACCTGGCTTCCCATCCTTGCCGAGGCAAATGAGATCGAAGGCGCCATGAGCGCCACCGGGGACGTAAACGAGGGAGTGGCCGTACGGATCGATCAGGTCTTTCTCCTGCAGACGTGGCCATTCGTCACCGGGCGACTGAGTCAGCTCGAGCAAAGTCGCCGGCAGTCGTCCATGGTCCTGGGCATGTCGCTGCAGGCGGTCGCTCAAGAGTTTGACCTGGGCCTTTGCCGCTCCACGTCGCGCCCTATCGAGCGATGGCAGGAGGCCGGCGACATGGACAAGAAAGGTCAGGCCTACGAATACCCCCAACGGTACCGAGATCCAGGTGGACAGCTCGCGGGTCGGAGTCATCCGCGTTCGATCGCCGTATCGAGAGGCAAGTTCACCGGCGCAGCCAACTCCAGTGGTGTCGAAAGCTTGCGCAACGCAGCGATCGAGTTCGGCGGCAGGTTCACACTTGAAGAGACAGGGCCTGCGCAAGGCCGACGAGCGCTGCGGATGCTGCAGACGTGAGCACAGCCGGGCTTCCATGAGGCGCGCGCCGTAGGCGTATTCTTCTCCCGAATACTGCTCCCGGAGTGCGCGCCCATGGATGTCCAGTCGCTGCCGCTCACCTCGAAGCCTTGCCCGGCGAGGCGACGAGGTATCAGGAGCCGCTGCAAGCCACGGTGAGGCGGATATCGAGTACTGCCGGATGCTGAAGGCTTCGGTCGGTGCCGCCTCGCCTGAACATTGATTCGTGTTCGTGCAGGCGGCTTGGTCGAATCGCGAAATCCGGCGAATATTTCGTTCCGCCATCCGTCGATGAATTCTGTAGATCACGGTATGTTCGCCCCGTCATGCGCCTCGACGCTCACGCGGTGCGATTTCCATGAGCAATGAGGCCTGCGGGTATGGACATGGCGAGCCGAAAGAAAATCGCATACGCAATCCTGGTCGCGCTTCTTTTGATATTGGTCGTGTACGTCCTTGTTTCCCGCACTCCGGGATGGGAGGGCGGTGTCGATCCGGCTGAAGGAGAGGTTCAGCGCTCGTCTTCAGGTTCAGGCCATGACCGGGATGACGTTGACGTGGGGCGTTCCCCTGTCGAGGTGACCGGCAACGAAGCTCCTCGCCGCGGCGCCTCTCCAGGAGGGGCACCGCGGATTCGATCCATTCTCCCGACGGACCATTCCATCAAAGACGGTCTGGAAGCCATGAAGGCGAAGGCGACGGCGGGAGACGACGAAGCGGCCGTGCAGTTGTACGTGGACTTGCGCACGTGCAGCGACGTCCTGACGCGAGGCGAGGAATTCGTCCGGTCGAACGGCGCCAACGTTCCGGACGAGGTGCGCAATCCGACGCGACAGACCCTCGAGAAGGAATTCGAGAACTGCAAGGGGATAAGTCAGGAGGACATGCGGAATTTCGTCGAGTGGCTGGACATGGCCGCGAAGCGCGGCGACTACCAGGCAAGAATCATGTGGGTGGACAGCTTCTTCGACGACAAGGATTCGACCTGGATGATCCAGCACCCGGACGAGGTGAAGGAATACAAGGGCCGGGCCATGGACTATCTGAACCAGCTCGCCGGCGAGTGCAGCCCGGACGCGCTTTCGATGCTCATCGGCCAGTACTACAGGAAGGGAATACTGACGGAAAAGGATCCGTACAAGGCTTACCAGTATTCCCTGATCTATGACCAGGTTTCGCCCGGAAACGTAAACAGCAGCAACCTCCCGGACATGGAGCGATCGCTGTCGAGCAGCCAGATGGAGCAGGCGCGTGCCACCGCCGGGAAGTTCTATGATCGCCACTGCAGATAGGGGACATATGCGCGTCAAATCCGTGGTGCTCGCCTCGATCACATTTTCCCTGATTCCGATTTTCTCGATAGCCGGTTCCTGGGAGGTTCCGCCGAGCAGATACTGTGTCGCCGGCGCTCCGCGATGCAACCTGACGACCCCCACGCCCGATACGAATACCCGGGACAATCTGGACAATTTCGTCAACGACATGCGGAACAACAATCCCAACGGCGGGCCGAAGCCAGGAGACACCATCACCATCTGCAACGGCTATGGCTGCTCGACCTACACCTATACCGAAAACGGTGGCTACAACAACGGCAAGTGGGAGTTGCAGGAAGACCACGACAATCCGAACCATGACCACGGGAGCAGCGGTAGCGGCAGCGGTGGCGGAGGAGGCGGCGGTGGTGGCGGTCGCGGCGGCGCGAATCCGCCGGGCGGTTGTTACGGCAGCGGCTGCGGTACGGTCACGGTGGGAGAGATCGAGAATCCGTGAGGACCAGCCGCGTGCAGACGAGACGGCCGATGTCATCGTGTCGCGCCAGCGGGGGCTGGGCGCGAAGGTACGAGATGAGCGCCGGCTTTCAGCGAGCTCTCGCTCCCTACTGAAAACGCTCCGGAATCTCGTCGGTGCGCGCACCATATAGGCTCTCGGCCTTGCAGGGAAGAAGTCTCCGATAGAGTTCAACAAGCCTGCCAGTTATTCAACTTTAAAGCTAAAAATTCCGGCGCTCGTTCGCCCCGTGCGCAGGCAGGCCGCGCCGGTTTTCGGTATCGTCCCTCCCACGTCCCTGGGAGGGGAATCACGATGATCCGTCGATCCTTGCTTCTGTCGCTGCCCGCGGCCCTGCTGGCAGTCTTGTTGGCGAGCTGCGACACCACGCGAAAGGCGACCAGCGAAACCGCCACCGCCCCCGCATCCACCGCGTTGCCGCTGTTCGACACGTTCGGCGACCTGCATCGCGACGTGGGCACGTGCGTTCCCGCGGCGCAGCGCTATTTCGACCAGGGCCTGCGCATGGCCTACGGCTTCAACCACGAAGCGGCCGGGCGCGCTTTCGCCGAGGCGGCGCGGCTGGACCCGCAATGTGCGATGTGCTTCTGGGGGCAGGCCCTGGTGCTGGGGCCGAACATCAACCTGCCGATGGACGCGGCGCTGGCGAAGGACGCCACTGCCTTGGCCGCGCGAGCGGCGAGCCTGGCCGGGGCGGCGAAGCCGGCCGACCGCGCGCTGATCCAGGCGCTGCAGGCACGCTACGCAGATCCCGCGCCGGAAGATCGCAAGCCGCTGGACCGCGCCTACGCGGACGCGATGGCGCGCGTAGTCGAGCAGTACCCCGGCGACGACGATGCCGCGACCTTGTACGCGGAAGCGCTGATGGATCTCTCGCCCTGGGCGTACTGGGAAAAGGACGGCGCGCCGGCGCAGTTCACGCCGCGCCTGCTCGGCGAACTCGAACGCGTGCTGGCGCGCAACCCGCGCCACATCGGCGCGATGCACTACTACATCCACGCCACCGAGGCCTCGCCCGAACCGCAGCGCGCCGAACGCTACGCCGACGCGCTGGCGGCGCTGGCGCCCGGTTCGGGCCACCTGGTGCACATGCCCGCGCACACCTACATCCGCCTCGGCCGCTACCACGACGCGACGCTGACCAATTTCGCCGCCAGCACCGCGGACAAGGATTTCCTGGCGGTGTGCCGCGGCAGCAACGGTGTCTATCCGCTCGGCTACGTGCCGCACAACTGGCACTTCGCCACGATGACGACGGGCCTCACCGGCTCGCGCGCGATGGCGCTGCTGGCGGCGAAGCAGACGGCCAGCCGCGCCGACCGCGCCGCGATGGGGCAGGCGCCGCTGGAATTCATGCAGCAGTTCGTCGTCGCGCCGCTGCTCACGCAGGTCCGCTTCGGCGACTGGGAGGCGATCTTGTCCGATTCCTCCCTGTCCGACTCCGCCGCGCAGTCCGAGCCGCCGTACCCGACCGCGATCCGCCACTTCGCCCGCGGCATGGCGCAGGTGCGCAGGGGCGCTCTGGCGGAGGCCGCGCGCGAGGCCGAGGCCTTGCACGCGATCGCGCTAGATCCGGCGATGGCCAAGGTGAGCTTCTTCGACATCAACCAAGCCGATGCCGTGCTGCGCGTCGCCGATGCGATGCTGCGCGGCGAGCTGCTGCGCGCGCGCGGCGAGCGCGCGCAGGGCATCGCCGCCTTGCGCGAGGCGGCTGCGGCCGAGGACATGCTGGCCTACAACGAGCCGGCCGACTGGCCGCTGCCGGTGCGCCCGTATCTGGGCGCCGCGCTGCTCGAGGCGGGCGACGCGCGCGGCGCGGCGGAAGCCTTCGGCCAGGACCTCAGGACCTATCCGCGCAACGGCTGGTCGCTGTTCGGCCTGGCGCAGGCGCAGCGGGACCTCGGGCAGGGCGACGCCGCGCGCGAAACCTCGCGTCTGCAGGCGGCCGCATGGCAGTGGGCCGATGCGCCGTTGACCGCGGCGCGCTACTGACGACGCTCGGTTTCCGTCATCCCCGCGAACGCGGGGATCCACTTTGATCTTGCTTCGGCTCGATCAAAAGCAGATGGATGACCAGCCCTTCGGCTGTTGAAAAGCACCTCCCGCGTTCGCGGGGATGACGGCAGCCGGAAGCATGTGGCGTTCGATCGCCGGTTTCGGAGCGAGTTCTAGGGCAGCTTCGATGCTTTGGCAGAATCATCGAAGGTCCCTCACGCCTTCGCCGAAATCGCACTCAGTTCCTCGAGATCGAGATCGCGCTCCAGCTCGTACAAGGTCTCGTCGTCGATCTCGCCGCTGCGGTGCAGGCGGATGAGTTCCTCGCGTGCGGTGGCGATGGCTTCGAGGATGACGTCGAAGTGCGCGTGGAAGATCGGCGAGTAGTGTTCCGGGCGTTCGGCGTAGTCGCCGATCATCGAGGCCTTGCGCCGGTAGCGGTCGAGCAGCTTGGGGTGGATGAGATTGCCGTCGCCGTCGTAGGCGCAGCGCTCGACCGTGACCAGTTGCACGCGTGCCATCGCCGCCTCCGCCTGGCTCATCGTCACGCGTGCCTTGTCGACGGGCGCCTCGGCCAGCTTCGCCCAGCGGATGACGCGCTCCAGCGTCGTCGCCTGCAGCAGCACGGTGCCGAGGATCACCACGAATGCCATCACCAGGATGAAGTCGCGGCCCGGAAAGCCTTCCGGCACGCTCAGCGCCAGGGCCAGGGTCACCACGCCGCGGATGCCGGCCCAGCCGAGCACGCTGGTGGCGCGCGCGCCGAGCGGCGTGTGCGAGGTCACGCCGAGCCGCGCGCAGGCGCCGATCAGCAGGTCGGAACCGAACATCCACACGAAGCGCGCGAGGATCAGCACGGCGAGCAGGACGAGGCTCGGCACGCCCATCGTCTCGATCACCGCGCCGAAGCCGCCGGCGCGCTCGATCACGCCACGCAGGGAGAGGCCGATCAGCATGAAGATCGCCGCCTCGATCAGGAACACCATCACCTCCCAGAACGAGGAGCCGCGCATGCGCGTCGAGGCCGGCAGCACCGTGTGTGCGTGCCAGCTCGCGATCAGGCCGGTGGTGACGGTGGCGATGACGCCGGACACGTGCGCCGATTCCGCCAGCAGGTAGGCGATCCAGGACAGCAGCGAGGTGGCGGCGATCATCAGGTACTCGTCGCCGAGGCGGCGCACCAGCTTGACCCAGACCGTGCCGACGACGATGCCGACCAGGGCACCGCCGACGGCCAGCAGCAGGAAGCGGCCGCTTGCGTCGACGGCGCTGAAGCCGCCGCCGGCCAGGCCCGCCGCGACGGCGAAGCGGAACAGCACCAGTCCGGTCGCGTCGTTGAGCAGGCTTTCGCCCTCGAGCAGGATGCGCAGCCGCCGCGGCAGCTTGACGCGCTCCAGCACGGCGCGCGCGGAGACCGCGTCGGGCGGCGCCACGATCGCGCCGAGCGCAGCGCAGGCCGCCCACGGCCACGACGGAAACAGCAGGTGCGTCACGATCGCCACCACGATCGTCGTGAACAGCACCGCGCCGATCGCCAGCGAGGCGATGCCGATCTTGTGCCGCCGCAGCTGGCCCAGCGCGATCGTCCACGCGCTGTCCATCAGCAGCGGCGGCAGGAACAGCACCAGCACCAGCTCGGGATCGATCGTGACCGTCGGCACGCCGGGCACGAAGGCGAGCGCCGCTCCGCCTGCGATCAGCGCCACCGGCGGCGGCAGGCCGACGCGATGCGCGAGGTAGTGCAGCACGATGATGGCGAGAACCATCGCGATCGCGAGTTCGAACATGTGAACGATGTCCATCGCTGCCCCCGAGATGGTCCGGCCGTTTGTGCAGGTCGACCCGCATGCGGGTCGAAAGGCGATGCTAAGCAGCGGACTCGTCGTGCGGCAAGAGAGGGGGTCGGATGTGCGTCGGCGACTTGCCGCCGGCGTCCGCGTTGCGGGGAAGGCAGGCGCCTCGTACGGCGACGCCGTCAGGGCAGGCCGATTGCCTTGGGTATGCGGATGCGACACGTCCGTGTGTCGCGGTTGCCGTGAAAAAACTCCCGGCTCATCCGTGGGATGAGAAGAACGTCGCGATCAATTGAAGGTCTGGAACGGCGTGATGTACAGGTCGAACAACACTTCGCACGTCGCGCCGGTCTGCGAGGATTGACCGAACCACCGGTAGCCATTGGTGGTGAGGCGGCTCGCCGGCGCGCCGGGCGTGCCGTTGTTCTTCCAGGACAAGGCCATTTCGCGGGGCGTGTCGCAGTTCACGCCCCACAGCGGGCCGTCCCCTCCCATCTGGGACAGCGTGGCAGTCAGGTACACGGGAAGCGCGAGCGCCCCGCTGGAGTTCACGCTCTTCGCAGGACCCGACCAGGGCAGGCCGATGTCGGCGGCTACCGGGCGGTCGACGGCAATCTGGCCGCACGGCGTGGCGAACGTCGCCGAGGTGATCGTGAAGGACCCATTCGACGGATCGAGCGTACCCGCCATGGACACGTCGCAGATTCCCTCGAAGAACACGCCGCCGGAAAGCCTGAAACGCGCTTCCCCCGATGCCGTGAAGCTGCCGCCGGGCGATACCGTGACCGCCGATGCGGGCGATGCCGTCGCCAGAGCCATCACCAATGCCGCGATGCGGCTTGCAAATGCCTTGCTCATTTTCAGCTCCTTGTCGATTGTGAACGACTTGCTGTACCGCTCCTCCCACCGATGCCGAAACGACGCCCGCAGCCATGCGCAAGACGCTGGCGAGCCATGGTTACGACCGGGGACGTACGTATCGCTTCGCCGATGGGCTGCGCGAGCTTAAAGGAGGGGTGTCTGGCGCATCCGAGATGCAGTAGGCATCCGATATTCAGCCAGGGTCGTTCGACGGGGCGTGTTGCCTAGCGACTGCGAGGTACTGCGCGCGCGTCGACCTATGTCCAGATATTCGGCGGCTACGTGGGCGTGGACATCCGCAGTGGCTTCGACTCGCCTGGGCTTGGCACGACGCCGGAATGAGTTCCCGTCCGCAGCGGGATCGTACATCTCAGTCCGGCGACTGAGGATAGCGCTTGTGCAGGGCATGCACGATGCGGTTGCGGCGCGCGGCGTCCATGCGCGGTCGGCTGCGCGCATCGGTGAACACGTAGCCCAGTTTAGGGTTGATGACGCGCACGTCGCCCTGTTGTCTTTCCGGGGGCGGCTGCACGAACCAGCCGGGAAGGCAGATCACCGGTATCACGGGCGTCGGCTCTCCGGTTTCGCCACGCAGGTATTCCGACAGCCAGCGCGCCTGTGCGCGAGCCTGGTCCAAGGGTTTCGTCTCGGCCCAGCCGGGGAACTGAATGGCGCTGCCGTCGTAGGCGGCCGTTGCCGAAGCCTTGCCCGTCCCGGATTTCCTGCGTGACTTCGTCTCGACCATGAAGACGGCAGTCGGGCCGATCACCACGTGATCCAGGTTTGATTTTTCGGCGGGAATGTCGTGAAGGACAAGACAATCCTGCGCCTGCAGGCGATCGAGCTGTTGGGCCGATGCGATTTCGGCGCGCATGCCGTCCCGCCATTTCCTGCGCTCCTGGGCGAGTGTCGCGATTCGCCATGCGAGCCAGGCGACCCACAGGGCGGTGGCAATGGAAATCACCCATCCGCTCCAGCCGAAGTGCAGTTCCGACCAGCGCACGCGAGGCAGCAGGAGCGACAGCATGATGATCGGCCCGATCATCGCGACCAGCATCGTCCGTTCCATGATGTCGCTGTTGAGACTTTCGACGCGCCGTCGGGCCTGCGCACCGGCTTGATGCAGCAGCTTGTCGGTCAAGGGCGACCGTCGTTTTCCTTGGCTGTCCATTCGCCTCAGGAACAACAGGGTGGCGACTACGATCCCGACCGGAACGATGGCCAGAACGAAGATGACTGCGGCTGGCAGCAGCATGCCGAGCGATGCATTCACGGATCAGCCCTCCCTGTGCTTCGTGTTTTCGCATCTTAGCGCGTCGGAAATGGATCACGCATACATCGTGATGTACCGGATGCCTTCTTTTCTGTTATTGCACAGGTTCACGATATTCTCCGCACTTCTATCCGGTGCTCAGCGAGGACTATGCGATCAAGATCGCACGCGACGGGAACGTTCCGGAAAGCGGTTGCGGCTTCGTGATGCGTTTCGAGGTGAAGACGAGCTACCTGGATCGATACGCGGTGCAGGAGGCGGTGGCTGCCAGCACCTCGAATAGTGGATTCCCGCCGAGGACATGGATGCGTTCAACGCAGCCATCGTCGGCGTGATCGAGGTCGTTCGCGAGTTCCGCTAGAAGGCTGCCAGTTCGCGCGATCGAGGAGCACCGGGAAAAACCCTACGCCCCCTGTGCCCGCACCCACTGCACGATCCCCGTGCTGTTCATCGCACCCGCCTGCCGCGCGACTTCGCGGCCACTGCGGAACAGGGCGAGGGTGGGAATGCTGCGGATGGCGTAGCGCGCCCCCAGGGCCGGTTCTGCTTCGGTATCGACTTTCAGCAGGCGCAGGCGCGGTTCCAGCTGCGCCGCCGCCTGCACGAACTGCGGCGCCATCATGCGGCACGGGCCGCACCACGGCGCCCAGAAATCCACCAGCACGGGAATGTCGTTGCGGGTCAGGTGTTTCTGGAACGCGGCTTCGTTCGCTTCCAGCGGATGGCCGTCGAACAGCGGTCGCCGGCACTTGCCGCAGGTCGGCGCTTCGCCGAGGCGTTCGGACGGCAGGCGGTTGATCGCCTGGCAGTGCGGGCAGACGAGGTGCAGGGCGTCGCTCATGGAATGGATCCGGTGGAGTTGCCGGCTTCGGATATGAGGCCGGATCCCGCGATCGAAATAGGGGGCATCGACGCGTGTTCCTCCGTGCGGCCGCAAAGGGCCGCAGCGACGCGCGGCAGGTTCGGGTGGTCCGCCTGCGCGAGGGCATTCGCGTCGACCTGCGGATGCGTCTCTTCGCGGTTCGTCGAACCGGAGTTGCGCTGTGCAGTCATCATGTAATAACGTAAGTTACATGAAGACGGGCGAAGCGGTCCGTCGAGCTCCATACGCTGCTCCCGGCGACGCCATTCACGCCGTTCCCCCCACGAGTGCCGATGCATTGGACAAGCCGACGTTCGACCATGACCACTGGGATCGCCTCTGGTCGAAGGCCCTGCGCGAACACGCCGACAAGATTGCACTGCGTCCGCCGAACGCGCATCTGCAGACGGAACTCGCCACGCTGCCGCCGGGCCGCGCGCTCGATGCCGGCTGCGGGCACGGAGCGGAGACGCTCTGGCTCGCCACGCGAGGCTGGCGCGTGGATGCGGTGGATTTCTCGCCGACGGCATTGGCGTGCGGGCGTGCGCTGGCCGAGCGAGCAGGTCAGGCAGTGGCAGAGCGCATCGACTGGATCGAAGGCGATCTCGCGCAATGGACGCCGGCGGCGGAACGCTACGACCTCGCGGTCTGCCTCTACGTGCACGTCGCCGGCGCGGTCGAGACCCTGGTGAAGCGATTGGCGGCGGCTGTCGTGCCCGGCGGAACGCTGCTGCTGGCGGGGCACCGGCCGATCGATCCCGCCACCGGCGCGGCCACCGCGGCGGCGAACCAGGTGCAGGTGTCGGTGGAGGCGGCGCTGGCCGCGCTCGATCCCGCCGCGTGGGAGATCCTCGTCGCCCAGGAGCGGCCGCGCGCGATCGCCGGCACCGGCGTGGACGCGGTCGTGCGCGCGCATCGCCGCTCGCACACGCGCCACGGAGCGCCAGCATGAAGAAGGACAGCCGCCTTTCCTCCGTCCTCCACGTGCTGCTGCACATGGCGCAGAGCGACGGTCCGCTCACTTCCGAGGCGCTCGCGCGCATGCTCGGCACCAATCCGGTGGTCGTGCGGCGCGTGCTGTCCAGCCTTCGCGAGAGCGGCTACGTCGCCTCGACGAAAGGGCACGGCGGCGGCTGGGTGGTCGCCTGCGACCTGCGCAAGGTGACCTTGCTCGACGTCTACCGCGCCGTCGGCGAGCCGACCGTATTCGCGATGGGCCATCGCCTGGAGAACCCGCAGTGCCTGGTCGAGCAGGCCGTCAACGAGGCGCTCGACGACGCCTTCCGCGAAGCCGAGGCCCTGCTGGTCGAACGGCTCGGCGGCGTCACGCTGGCCGATCTTGCCGCCGACTTCGGCCGCCGCATGAAGCGCGTGCGCCCCCAACCCTGCAGGAACGATGTCCATGCAAAACGATGATGCCGATGTCCTCTTCGACGCGATCGTGGTCGGCGGCAGCTACGCCGGCCTGTCGGCGGCGATGCAGCTGGCGCGCGCGCGGCAGCGCGTGCTGGTGATCGACGCCGGCGTGCGCCGCAACCGCTTCGCGACGCACGCGCACGGGTTGATCGGGCAGGACGGTCGTCCACCCGAAGTGATCGCCGAGGAAGCCCGCGCGCAGGTGCTGGCCTATCCGAACGTGCGCTGGCGGCACGGCAGCGCCACGCAAGCGTCGGGACGCAGCGAGGAATTCGTCGTCGAGGTCGACGATGGCAGCCGCCGCCGCGCGCGCCGCCTCGTGCTGGCGACCGGCATCGAAGACGAATTGCCGGCCATCGACGGCCTGCGCGAGCGCTGGGGCCGCAGCGTGTTCCATTGCCCGTACTGCCACGGCTACGAACTCGACCGCGGCCGCATCGGCGTGATCGCCGTCGGCGAGCTGTCGATGCACCACGGGCTGATGCTGCCCGACTGGGGTACCACCACCCTGCTCGTCAACGCGGCGTTCGAGCCGAGCGATGAACAGCGCGCCGCGCTGGCGCGTCGCGGCGCCGTGATCGAGCCTGCACGCATCGCCCGCGTCGACGGCATCGCGACGGTGGTGTTCGAGGACGGCCGCCGCATCGATTTCGACGGTCTGTTCGTCGCCACGCGCACGCGCGTCAACAGCCCGCTGGCCGGACAGCTCGGCTGCGAATTCGAGCAGGGCCCGCTCGGCGCCTTCATCCGTACCGATGCGCTGAAGGCGACCAGCGTCGCCGGCGTGTTCGCCTGCGGCGACGCCGCGCGCGGGGCGCACAGCATCGCGTTTGCGATCGGCGACGGCGCCCAGGCGGGTGCGTCGGCGCATCGCTCGCTGATGTTCGACTGAGGCTTCGCTCAGGCCGGGCCGGCGATCTGCAGGCTCGCAAACGTCGCGCGACTGGCGTCGTGCAGCGCCGCGGCGAAATCGCCTGCGCGGCAGGGGGCCTCGCCGGCGAGCCAGGCGACGATCGGCGAGAGCAGGCCGTCGGCGAGCGTGTGCGCGGCGAGGCGACGCGGCAGCCGCACAGAGCCGCCGGCGCCGTGCTTCAGTGCTTCTTCGACCCGCAACACCAGGGCATTGCGCACGACGCGATGCGCCGCACCCTGGAAGATGCCGGGCGCCATCGCGCGGTTGTGCCAGAAGTGATCGAGCAGCATGGCGAGCTGCGGCGGCGTGGATCTGCCGATCGGCACGCCGGCGAGCAGCGCGAGCGCATCGCCCATGCTGGCGACCAGCAAGGCGTCCTTGCCGGCGAAGTGTTCGTAGAAGGTCGAGCGGCCGACGCCCGAGGCTTCGAGCAGGTCGTCGATGCGGATCTCGTGGTAGCGCCGCCGCAGCGCGAGCGACACGAAGGCGGAGAGCAGGGCCTCGCGCGTCCTGCGCCGGCGCGGGTCGAGGTCGTGTGCGTTCGTCGCCATGCGTCGCATCTTCCCACGCCGGGCGGCGGACGAAGGGCCGGCATCGTCCGGAAAATGGCGTCGGCCGCTTGCTATCGTGGCCGCAACATTCCATCTGCGAGCAACCCGCCATGTCCGATCTGAGCGCATCCGACCTGCGGCCCTTCATCCCGGCCAGGGACTATGCAACGTCGAAACGCTTCTACGCCGCTCTCGGCTGGGAGACGAAGGACGTGGCCGCCGGGCTCGCGCTGGTGCACGTGGCGCGGGACCAGCACTTCTACCTCCAGGACTACTACCTGCGCGAGGTGGCGGAGAACTGCATGCTGCACCTGACCGTGACCGATGCGCAGGCGTGGCATCGGCACGTCACGTCCGTGCTGCGCGATGACACATTCCCCGGCGCGCGCGTGCAGCCGCCCAAGCTCCAGCCGTACGGCGCGCTCGTCACCTTCGTACACGACCCGACCGGCGTGCTGCTGCACCTGTGCCAGTGGCAATGAGCCTGCGTCGACGCGAGTGGGAAAGGCGGAGGGGACGGGGCGAATCGGCGGAACCGGACGTTTGCGCGCTCCCCGTTTCAACATAGTAAACCATGCACGGCTTGCGGCAAGCCCGTGCGCGTGAGGCAGATTCGCCGCCCGCCGCAGACCCCTGCGGAGACGGGAGAGGCGAAATGCACGACCAAATCGACGTGATCGTGGTCGGCGCCGGGCCGACCGGCCTGATGCTGGCCGCGGAGCTGCGCCTGCACGGCGTGCGGGTGCTCGTGCTCGAGAAGGAGGCGGAGCCGACACCGGTGGTGCGCGCGCTCGGCATGCATGCGCGCAGCATCGAGGTGATGGACCAGCGCGGCGTGCTGGAACGCTTCCTCGCGCTCGGCAAGACCCATCCGCTCGGCGGATTCTTTGCCGGGATCGCCAAGCCGGCGCCGCCGCGGCTGGATACCACGCATCCGTACGTGCTGAGCATTGCGCAGCCCGTCATCGAGCGGCTGCTCGCCGAGCTCGCGCTCGAACTCGGCGCGCAGATCCGCCGCGGCTGCGCGGTGGCGTCGCTGAGCCAGGACGACGCCGGCGTGAGCGCCGGACTCGCCGACGGCACGCGGCTGCGCGCGCGCTATCTGGTCGGCTGCGACGGCGGCCGCAGCACGGTGCGCAAGCAGCTCGGCATCGGCTTTCCCGGCGAGCCCTCGCGGGTCGACACGCTGCTGGGCGAAATGCGCCTGACGGCTTCGCCGGAGACGCTGGCCGCGGTGATGGGGGAGGTGCGCAAGACCCAGCTGCGCTTCGGTGCCATGCCGCTCGGCGACGGCATCTATCGTATTGTGGTGCCGGCCGAAGGCGTGGCAGCGGATCGCTCGATCCCGCCGACGCTCGAGGAGTTCCGACGGCAGCTGCGCGCGGTCGGCGGCACCGACTTCGGCGTGCATTCGCCGCGCTGGCTGTCGCGCTTCGGCGACGCCACGCGGCAGGCCGAGCGCTACCGCGCCGGCCGCGTGCTGCTGGCCGGCGATGCGGCGCACGTGCATCCGCCGGTCGGCGGGCAGGGTCTCAACCTCGGCGTGCAGGATGCGTTCAATCTCGGCTGGAAACTCACCGCCGCGATCGCCGGCTGGGCGCCGGACGATCTACTGGACAGCTACGAGGCCGAGCGCCGTCCCGTAGCCGCCGGCGTGCTGGACAACTCGCGCGCGCAGATGGCGCTGATGTCGCTCGAACCCGGCGCGCAGGCGCTGCGCCGGCTGCTGTCGCGGCTGATGGATTTCGACGAGGTGAGCCGTTACCTGACCGAGACGATCATCGCCGTCGACCTGCGCTACGACTTCGGCGATGCCCACGACCTCGTCGGCCGGCGGCTGGGCGACGTGGCGCTGACGCAGGGGCGCCTGTACGAACACCTGCATCGCGGGCGCGGACTATTGCTGGACCGGACCGGAGGTCTGTCGATCGACGGCTGGGCGGACCGCGTCGACCACCTCGTCGATGCCGGGGCGCAGCTGGACCTGCCTGCAGTGCTGCTGCGGCCGGACGGCCACATCGCCTGGGTCGGCGACGATGCACGAGACCTGCGGGCGCGGCTGCGGCGCTGGTTCGGCGCTCCCGTTGCTGAACGGCGGGAAACGCCGGATCGCGACGCTCGCTCTGCGGCGCGGACGAAGCCTGTAAGGTAAAGACTCGATCCGATCCGGAACTGCACGCTTGCGAAGGCGTCCAACGGACCCCAGCTCGACCATCGTGCGAACCGCCGGCGAATGCAGGACGAGGAATCCACCGTGAAAGTCTTCATCAGTGCCAAAGCCCAGGCCGTCGCGGCGGCCGGCGCCGTTTTTCTCTGCGCCGGCGTGGCCTTCGCCCAGACCGCCGCGCCCGCGCAGGACACCGCGCCGGTCGATCCGGCCGCGGCGACCGCGCCGCTGAAGCTGCAGATCCCCGAGGGCTCGCAGCCCTGGCCGCAGGCCGGAGGCGAGGACAGCCCCGGCGAGTACTTCGGCGACCACGGCGAGGATGACAACGGAGTCAGCGTGCACGGCAGCTTCACCACCGGCGTCGGCTATTCCAAGGGCTACGGCACGAGCACGTTGAACGCCGCCGAGCTGCACATCAGCAAGCAGTACGACGACGGCAAGACCGTCGACATGCACATCAACGTGGAGAAGACCAAGGGGCCGGGCTTCTCGCCGTACGGCTATCCGTACGGCGGCTACTACGGCCCGCGCTACCGCTGAAGGCTGCATACCGGAAGCGGCCGACGTCTCCGGAACATTTCGCGAGGCGAACGGAAGGGCGGCACGACAGCGATACGATGCAGCCGTCGCCCGCCGCGTGCCGCCATGACCTCGATCGTCGTCCATCACCTGAACAACTCCCGCTCGCAGCGCGTGCTCTGGCTGCTGGAAGAACTCGGCCTGCCGTACGAGATCGTGCGCTACCAGCGCGACGCGCGGACCCTGCTGGCGCCGCCCGAGCTGCGCAAGGTGCACGCGCTGGGCAAGTCGCCGGTGGTGGAATGGGACGGCGCGGTGCTGGCCGAATCGGGTGCGATCCTGGAAACGCTGGCCGGGCATTTCGCGCCCGGTCGCCTGGCGCCGGCCGCGAACACGCCCGAGGCCCTGCGCTACCGCTACTGGATGCACTACGCCGAGGGATCGGCGATGCCGCCGCTGCTGCTCAAGCTGGTGTTCGACCGCGTCGGCTCGGCGCCGATGCCGTTCTTCGTCCGGCCGGTGGTCAAGGGCGTGGTGCGCAAGGTACTCGGCGGATTCGTGCAGCCGCAGATCGAGCAGCATCTGGACTACCAGGAAGCCGCGCTGCAGCAGTCGCCGTGGTTCGCCGGCACGCAGTTCAGCGCGGCGGACATCCAGATGAGCTTTCCGGTCGAGGCTGCACGTGCGCGCGGCGGCCTCGATGCGCGTCGTCCACACCTGATGGCATGGCTGGAGACGATCCACGCGCGGCCGGCCTACCGGCGCGCGCTGGAGCGCGGCGGGCCGTACGCCTTGCTGGACGGGGATTCGTCCGCCTAGGCGGATGCGCGGTTTCCCGCCGGCCGGCTGCACGGCGACACGCCTGCGCCGTTTGACTCGCCCGGCGCGGGATGCGAGAAGAACGCCTCGCATTCCACCGGGGCTTCCGATGTTTCGACCGATCTTCTTCGTGCTCGCCGTCGCGCTGTTTTCCGCCACCGCCGCAGCGGAGCCGTCGCCCGCGGCGCCGGCCGTGCGCGAGATCGTGCTGGTGCGCCACGGCAACTACACGCCCGACGCCTCCGTCGACGAGAAGATCGGTCCGCCGCTGTCGCCGATCGGCGTGGCCCAGGCGCGGCTTGCCGGCGCGCGGTTGCGCGGCGAGCTGACGCGACCGGACGGCCTGCACGTCAGCCCGATGCAGCGCGCGCGCGACACGGCGGCGGCGATCGGCGCGGAATTTCCAGGGCGCGGATTCGAGGTGCTCGACGATCTCGCCGAGTGCACGCCGCCGACGCGTCGCGCCGAGGTCATGGCGAAGGAGAAACCCGAGGACGCGGCCGCATGCAAGGCGCGGCTGGACCGCCTGTTCGCGACCTGGTTCCGTCCCGCGCAGGGCGCGGCGCGCACCGACGTGTTCGTCTGCCACGGCAACGTGATCCGCTACCTCGTCACGCGCGCGCTCGGCGTGGACAGCGCGGCCTGGCTGGAGATGTCGGTCGGCCACGCCAGCCTCACGCGCATCCGCGTCGAGCCGGACGGGCGCTTCAAGGTGATCGCGGTGGGCGACGTCGGGCACATTCCGCAGAACCTGCGCACCGGGGCCAGCGGCGACGCCGATCGCAGTCTCGCGGCGCCCGAGCTGGAGCTGACGCGGGCGGGCGGTTCGGGCGGCTGAAGGACGGGCTTCGGTGGTGTCTGCGTAGCGCCCGGAGGGGAGTTGATTATTTACCTACTAGAAGGTAGATTATCGACATGGCCAAGCGACCGAACACCTCCGAGGAAATCCTGCGCTGCGCGCGATCGCTGATCGTCGCCGGCGGCTACAACGGATTCAGCTACGCCGACATCGCCAAGGTGGTCGGCATCCGCAATGCGAGCATCCATCACTATTTCCCGAGCAAGACGGATCTCGTCCGCGCCCTCGTCGCCGGCTACCGCGAGGACGTGGACGCCGGCATCGCCGAGATGGAGCGGCGCATCGCCGACCCGGTCGAACAGCTGCGCGCCTACACCGGCTACTGGGAGGCCTGCATCGCCGATGCAAGCGACCCGTTCTGCGTCTGCGCCTTGCTCGCCGGCGAAATTCCGGTGCTGCCCCAGGAGGTCGCGCTCGAGGTGAGGGCGCATTTCCGGCGGTTGTCCGCCTGGCTCGCCTCGGTCCTGGAGCGCGGCGCCAGTCAGGGCGGCCTGCGCTTGAGCGGTACGGCCAGGGACGAGGCCGAAACCTTCATGGCCGGCATCCACGGCGCCATGCTGTCGGCGCGTGCCTATGCAGATCCCCAGGTCTTCGGCATCGTCGCCCGGCGCCTGCTGGAACGCCTCGTCGTGTAGACCGGAAAGCGTGCTTTTTTTGCCCGAAATACCTACCAATCAGTAAATAGATAAACCGGTCCGGAACGAGTTCGTTCCACTGGCCTTCCAGTCCCACTCACGAACCAAGGAACTCGACATGTTTGGAATCTCTCCGCTCGGCTGGGTGCACACGCTCGGCAGCCTGCCCGCCATTCCCGCGGCGGCGTATCTGTTCGCCCGCCACGGCCGCATCGTGCCGAGATCGACGGTGGGCGCGGTGTACTTTGTCTCGATGCTGATCGGCGCCGTCACCGCCTTCCTCGTCGCGCACCAGTTGGTCAGCTACGTCATCGGCGCCGCCACCCTCGTGCTGCTGCTCGCCGGCTACGGCGTCGGATACCTCCCGACGCTCGGCCGGGCCGGCCTGTACGTGGAGACGATCTGCCTGACCCTGAGCGCATTCCTGCTGATGGTGCCGACGGTGACCGAGACGCTGCGGCGCGTTCCGGACGGCCATCCCCTGGTGACCGATCTGAATTCGCCGCTGCTGCTCGGCGCACAGGCCACGCTGCTCGGCCTTCTCGTCGTCGGCCTCACCGCGCAGATCCTGTATCTGCGCCGGCAGGGCCGTGCCGGCATGGCCGGGGTCGTCGCAGGCTGAGTCGTCGCGCCTGCCGCGACGACGCGCGGTCCTACAGGTTGCCCGCCGGCCCGTACGTGCCGGCGTAGCCGCTGGTGCAGCCCGTCGTGCAGGTCGTCGTCAGCATGTTGCGGACGATGACGCCGGTGTTCGCCAGCGAGCGGAAGTGCCCGACGCCGCCGCTGGTGTCGCCGCCGCCGGCGTTGTACGGGCTGCCGTCGGCCCAGTCCCAGTCGAACGCGTAGGCGCTGTCGCCGAAGCCGACGCCGACCTGCGCGATCACGTTGCTGCGCGCGTTGAACAGCGCGCCGCTGGCGCAGTTGCCGGCGTTGGTCGTGAAGCAGTGCACCTGGTCGTACAGGCCGGCGGTGATCGTGTAGAAGCGGATGCCGGTCCAGCTGGCGGGCAGGGTGCGCAGGCTGCCGCTGCCGCTGCCGGTCCAGCGGTTGTAGCCGTAGTACGGCACGCCCGAACTCGGGTACAGGCCGAAGGTGTAATAGTCGTACGGCCAGACGTAGGCTTCCGCATTGCAGGTCTGCGCATACGGCGACTGGTAGCCGGTGTACAGGCAGGTCTGCAGGCCGCGGATGCCGCCGCCGATGTTGACGAAGCGGCGGATGCTGGCCTGGTAGCCGTAGTAGCGGATCGCCGCGAGCGCCATCGACGAGCCGAGCGAATGCGCGACGACGTCGACCTGCGATTTGCCGGTGTAGGCCTTCACGCGGTCGATGAAGGTCTTGACGATGTCGTAGGTGTAGGGCTCGTGGTAGTTGTACTGCGGGTACTGGCGCTCGACGTCGGAGAGATAGGTCACGCCGAACAGCTCGCAGTCGTTGTAGCCGGCGGCCTTGAGCTCCTCGTAGACCGAGCGTGGCGGCGTCGCGTAGCCGTCGACCGCGCCGGGCGGCATGTCCAAGCTCGCCGCGAGGTCGCCGTTGCCGTGCAGGAATACCACTGGCGTCCGGCTCGCCGTGCAGTCGCCGCCGCCGAAGCCGCCGTAGCCGACGTTCGGGGCGAAACCGCCGGCGTACTGCGCGGTCGTGGTGGTGCAGGTGTAGCCGTTGTCGCTGCTGCACTGGAGTGCGGCGGCCTGGCCGGTCCAGCACAGGGCCAGCACGCAGGCCAGCGCGGGGAGGGCGCCGGGCGGGCGGGGCGGCAGGCCGGCGGAGTGCGGATCG
Organism: Dokdonella ginsengisoli; assembly: GCF_042652785.1. Classification (NCBI taxonomy): domain Bacteria; kingdom Pseudomonadati; phylum Pseudomonadota; class Gammaproteobacteria; order Lysobacterales; family Rhodanobacteraceae; genus Dokdonella; species Dokdonella ginsengisoli. The sequence goes on from NZ_JBHSHD010000010.1 coordinate 577,479, forward strand.
TGCGATGCGCGCAGCATGGGCGACTCCTCGTGGCTTGGGAGGTGTCGCGATCATGCGCCGGCGCGCCGCTCGCTCCCACTGTACGAAAGGGCAACGAAAAGAGCGTGCGGGTTCGGGTTTTTCCCGCTGCGATGTCGAATTCGCTGCTGCGCGTTCGTCGTGAAGTACACCCCAAGGAGAATCCGCATGACTCTCGCCAAGCCGATCACGCCGCATCTGTGGTTCGACACCCAGGCCGAGGAAGCCGCCTCGTTCTACTGTTCGGTGTTTCCCGATTCGGGCATCGACGCGGCGATCCGCCTGCGCCAGACGCCGTCGGGCGATTGCGACGTGCTGCAGTTCCACCTGTGCGGGCAGCCGTTCATGGCGATCAGCGCCGGGCCACATTTCCGCTTCAATCCGTCGGTGTCGTTCTTCGTCAACTTCGATCCTTCGCGCGATCCGCAGGCGCGCGAACACCTCGATGCGCTGTGGAGCGCGCTCGTCGACGGCGGCCAGGCGCTGATGCCGCTCGGCGAATATCCGTTCAGTGCGCACTACGGCTGGGTGCAGGATCGCTACGGCCTGAGCTGGCAGCTGATCCTGACCCGGCCCGAGGGCGAGCCGCGGCCGATGATCATGCCCTCGCTGCTGTTCACCGGCGAGGTCTGCGGCAAGGCGCAGGAGGCCGGCGCGTTCTACCGTTCGGTGTTCGAAGGCTCACGCGAAGGCACGTTCGTGGCGTATCCGGCGGGCGATGCGACCAACCGCGAGGGCAGCACGATGTTTTCCGACTTCCGCCTCGGCGATACGTGGTTCGCCGCGATGGACAGCGGCTATCCGCACGGCTTCGCCTTCAACGAGGCGATCTCGTTCCTGGTGCCGTGCCGCGACCAGGCCGAGATCGATCGCCACTGGGCCGCCTTGTCCACCGTACCCGAATCCGAGCAGTGCGGCTGGTGCAAGGACCGCTTCGGCCTGTCCTGGCAGATCTCGCCGATCGCGATGCACGAGATCCTGGCGTCGGGCGATCAGGCGACGATCGACCGCGTCACGCGGGCGTTCCTGTCGATGCACAAGATCGATCTCGCCAGACTCGAGGCCGCGGCGAAATAGAGGCCAGGTGCAGGAACCGGAAGCGGCGGCACGCGACGGCCGCCGCTTCCGTGCGTGTCGCCGAACGGCGCGTCAGCCGCCCGTCTTGCGCGACACCACGTCGAACCCGCCGCCGGGCCACTGCCAGCGTCCCTTGATCGTCCTTCCGTCCGCGCTCAGGCGGCCCTTGAAGAAGTTGTCCGAGCCCTTGTCGCCCAACCAGGTCCAGTACGTCCCGTCGTCGTCGATCTGGTAGGTGTAGGTGAAGTTGCAGCCGTCGTCGGCCATCAGATGGGAGCGCAGGCTCTGCGTGTCCTCGTCCCAGGTGACGTATTCGATGCCCGCCAGCGTGCGGCCGCTCGGCGTGACCGTCTCGAATTCCTGGATCAGGTAGTGCCCGCCGAGGCCCATCCGGTAGACCGAAGTCCCGGGCGCGCCGCCTTCGTTGGTCCAGGTGCCGACCAGATGCGCCAGTCGCTGCATCGCCGGATGTGGTGTCAGGGGCAGCTCGGCTACCCGGTGGTTGTTGTTGTCGGCCATGGATCCTCCCGTCGAAATGCCGTTGCGATCGCACTTGCGCGAAATACGCCGTGTTCATGCCTACGACGGACGAATGCGACGCGAATCGACAGGCGCTGCGGCCTGCGGGGCCGGGTGGCTCAGGGCACGAAACTGAGGAACAGATAGGCCGCGAACATCACCAGATGCACCATGCCCGGCAGCATTGTGGTGCGTCCGGTCCTGAGCGAGATGGAGACGACGAACAGCGACAGCACCAGCAGCACGGTGGACTTGGCGTCGACGCCGAGCGCGAGCGGCCAGCCCATGACCACCGACAGCACGGCCACCGTCGGGACGGTCAGGCCGATGCTCGCGATGGCCGAGCCGATGGCGAGGTTGAGGCTGGTCTGCAGGCGATTGGCGTGCGCGGCGCGGATCGCGGCGACGCTCTCCGGCATCAGCACGATGGCGGCGATCAGGATGCCGATCGTAGCGGCGGGAGCGCCAGCGGCTTTCAGTGCCGCCTCGATCGACGGCGAGATGCCTTTCGCGCTCAGCACCACCGCGACCAGGGCCACCAGCAGCAGTCCGAGGCTGGTGAGGGCTTCGGCGTTGCTGGGCTGGCTGGCGTGCTCGTCGGGATCGTCGTGTTCCTTTTCCGTCGGCAGGAAGTAGTCGCGATGGCGGATCGTCTGGAACACGGTGAAAGCGGCGAACAGCACGAGCGTCGCCACGGCCACGAACAGCAGCTGGCTCGAGGTGTAGACCGGCCCCGGCGCGCTGGTGGAGTAGTTCGGCACGATCAGCGTGAACACCACGATGACCGTCAATGTCCCGAGCGCGGCGTTGACGCCTTCCAGCCTGAAATCCTGCACGCGATGCCGGCGGCCGCCGATCAGCAGGCTGGCGCCGACGATGCCGTTGAGGATGATCATCACCGACGCGAACACCGTGTCGCGGGCGAGACCGGACGTGCTCTCTCCGCCGGAGAGCATCATCGAGACGATCAGCGCCACCTCGATGATGGTCACCGCCAGCGCCAGTACCAAGGTGCCGAACGGCTCGCCGACGCGATGCGCGATCACCTCCGCGTGGTGCACCGACGCGATCACGCTGCCCATCAGTCCCAGGGTGAGCACTGCGACGATTCCGGGAAAGCCCGGCGCGAGCCAGGACAGGGCCAGGATGGCGATGCCGAGCGGGGGGACGGCGAGCGTCCACGAAGGATTGTGTCGGATCTGCTGGCTCATCGGTTCGGGCGCTCCATCGGGGGGGATGGTAACGCGGGAAGCCGCAGCCGGCATCGACATGCGCAGATTCAGTGCCGACAAGATGCGCCGTTTCGTGGCCGGTGATGCAGGACCATCGCCTCAGCGCTGCCGATCCTCCACCCTGAACTTCCCGTTCGCGACGGCGACCGCGCCGCCGTTGCTGTCCTTCAAGCGGAACGCGAAGCGGCCTTCGTAGACCTTGCCGTCGGCGCGCAGGATCTCGAAGCGGTTCTCCGCGGCGTCCTTGTCGAGGCGGTATTCGGCTTCGGGCGTGCCGCCCATCGGGCGGGTGCCCTTGTCGAAGCGGACGTCGCAGGTGCTGCGCTCGAATGCCTTGTGGTCGAGGGCGAGCGGTTTGCCGTCCTCGAAGCCGTCGCAGACGATCGACAGCAGGTCGACGCGGGTCTTCGGCGGTGGCCACGCCGCCGCACCCTTGGTCGAGGCGCTGAGCGAGAACGCACCGCCGACCGGAATCAGGGTGATCTCCGCGTCGCCGGACTCGAAGGCGACGTCGCCGACCTGGGCGCTCAGCGACTGCGGTTCGTCCGCGCGTGCGACGGACAGCGTGGCCAGGGCGAGGAGGGCGAAACAGATCGGCGTGCGCATGGTGGCGGGCTCCGGAGGTGGGTTTTCCTCGCGGGCTTGCGAGGGGTTCCGACAGACAGTTACGCGGTTCGGACCGGCGAAGGGACATCGCCGGCCGCTGTGTCGCAACCGCGAGCTCCGCCTGCGTATCTCCGGCCGCGCGGGCAGCGTCGCCCGCGTGTTGCGGGAGCCGTCGTGCCGAAATCGTTTGCGGGTGTTTCCTTCGTGTTCCTTCTGTTGGTGCTGCCGTGGACGGCGGCGGCGGAGCCGGCCCGTGTGGCCTCCGCACTGACCGCGCCGATCGGGCAGTCGCTGGATGCGGCGATGCGCGTGCCGGGCGCGGCGCCGGCGATGGCGGCGGTCGTCGTGCAGGGTGATGCGGCGCCGTGGATCCACGTGCGCGGACGTGTGCGCGCCGATGGCGACGCGCCGGCCGACGCCGACACGCGCTTCTACATCGCTTCGCAGACGAAGTCCTTCATCGGGCTGCTGGCGGCGGTGCTCGACGCGCGCGGCGAGTTCCCGCTGTCCAGGACCCTGGCGCAGGTATGGCCCGAGCTGCAGCTGCCGGCGCCGGCCGATCCGCGGCGCATCCGCATGGAAGATCTGCTGTCGCACCAGGAAGGCCTGTCCACCGACACGCTCAACGTGCTCACCGCGCACGTGCGCGACGTGCCGGCCGCGGACTATCCGCGCCTGCTGGCGAGCGAAACGACCTCGCGCGCTGCGGGCTTCCGCTACGCCAACATCGGCGACCTGATCTACGGAGCGGCGCTGGAGGCGGACACCGGCCGTTCCTGGCGCGACTGGCTGGAACGCGCATTGCTGCGGCCGCTCGGGCTGGGCGGCGTGACCGCGCGCAACGCCACGCGGGCGCCGGCGCAGCTGGCCTGGAACCACCAGTGGGACGGCACGCGATGGCGCGCGCTGCGGCCCAAGCCCGATGCGCTGATGCATGCGGCCGGCGGCCTGTCGGCGTCGCCGGCGGCGATGGCGCGCTGGATGCAGGCGAACCTCGCTCTGGCCGGCGCGGACGCCGCCTTGCCGGCCGCCGCGTGGTCACGCTCGCAGCGGCCGATCGCGCAGGCCAGGCTTGCCGACGGCGAGATCGACTGCAACGGCTACAGCCTCGGCTGGTACGCCTGCACGTATCGCGGGCAGCAGGCGCTGATGCATCCCGGTTCCTACGATGGCGCGGTGTCGGTGACCGTGCTGGTGCCGTCCGCGCGCGCGGGCCTGTCGCTGATGGCCAACAGCGACAGCGCGATGGAAAGCCTGCAGCTGGAATGGATGAAGGCCTTCATCGGATTGGCCACCGGTCAGCCGGGCGAGGACGAACGCCTGCGCAAGATGCGGGAAGCCTATCCGGCGAACGTCGCGGCGAAGGCGCGCAAGCGACTCGCGGCCATCGACAAGGAGCGCGCCGATCCGCAATGGGGCGGATGGACCTGGCGCCCCGACGCGGACGCGCTGCGCGCCTGCCGCGGCGAGTTCGCCGACGCGCTGTACGGAACGATGCGGGTGACGCGAGGCGCGCACGGACTGACGGCGCGCGTCGGCGAGCTGGAAATGACGCTGGAGCCGGCGCAGCCGGGCCTGTTCGGCGCCTCGACCCAGGCGCTGGAAGCGCCCGAGCCGCTGCGCTGCGAGGCGGACCAGGGGCGGCTGGTCTGGCGAGGCAAGGTATTCCGCAAGGCGCGATGAACGGGTTGCGCGCAGTCGCCGAGCCGCCTTGAGCCCCCGCAGGCGACGTGGGACCATCGCGCCGATGAACAGCCGACCCGCCGCGACGCCGTCCTTGCGCGATCTCGCGCGGCTGCGCCGCGTGCGCGATCGCATCGATCGCGAGTACGCGCAGCCGCTGAACGTCGAGGCGCTGGCGCAGGGCGTGCACATGTCGGCCGGGCATCTGAGCCGGCAGTTCAAGCTCGCTTTCGGCGAATCGCCGTACTCGTACCTGATGACCCGCCGCATCGAGCGCGCGATGGCCCTGCTGCGGCGCGGCGACCTCAGCGTGACGGACGTGTGCTTCACGGTCGGCTGCGCCTCGCTCGGCACGTTCAGCACGCGCTTCGCCGAGCTGGTCGGCGTCTCCCCAGGTGTCTACCGCCAGCAGCAGGCGGCGGCGACGGCCGGTTTGCCGTCCTGCATCGCGCGGCAGGTGACGCGACCGGTCAGGAATCGAGAAGCGCCGGCGGCCGAGCCCGATCTAGCATGACCGCTCGACCCACACCGAGCAGGACACCATGGACATCCACATTCACGCCAGCTTCCTCCCGCATACCGATCCGGAGGCCTCGCTGGCCTTCTACCGCGACGTTCTCGGCTTCGAGCTGCGCAACGACGTCGGCTACAACGGCATGCGCTGGCTCACGGTCGGCCCCGCCGGCCAGCCCGGCACCTCGATCGTGCTGTATCCGCCGGTGGCCAGCCCCGGCGTCACCGACGAGGAGAAGCGCACCATCGCCGAGATGATGGCCAAGGGCACCTACGCGACCCTGCTGCTGGCCACCAAGAACCTCGACGCCGCCTTCGAGAAGGTGCAGGCCAGCGGCGCCGACGTCGTCGAGGAGCCGACCCAGCAGCCGTACGGCGTGCGCGACTGCGCGGTGCGCGATCCGGCCGGCAACCTGCTGCGCATCCAGGAGCGGGGCTGACCGCTTCGCCGCACGCTCACGGGAGAGGCACGATGGCGACCACGAAGAAGACCACGGCGAGTGCGAAGAAGATCGAGGCGAAAGGCGCGGACACGCCGTCGCGGCGCATCGACGCGCGCATCCGCGAGCTGGGCGACTGGCGCGGCGAGCTGCTCGCGCGCATCCGCGCGACGATCCGGCAGGCCTTGCCCGACGTCGTGGAGGAATGGAAATGGCGCGGCGTTCCGGTCTGGTATCGCGACGGCATGATCTGCACCGGCGAGACCTACAAGGATCACGTGAAGATGACCTTCGCCAAGGGCGCGAGCGTCGACGATCCGGCCGGGCTGTTCAATTCCGGCCTGGACGGCAACGTGCGGCGTGCGATCGATTTCCATGAGAGCGACGAACTCGACGAGAAGGCGCTGAAGGCGCTGATCCGCGCTGCGGCGGCGCTCAACGCGCCGTCGGCAAGGAGCGCGAAGACGTCCGCGGCGCCAGCGAAGAAGGCCGCCGCCGCGCGTGGCGCCAAGGCGGCGCCGGCGCGTCGCGCGAGGACACCGCGATGATCACGAGCCCGTGGACGCGCCGGATCCATCGCCGGCTGTCGATGGGCGGGCGTCGGTGCCGCACCGCCGCCTAGGAGGGCGCACCATGGCCACAGACCGATCGAGAACCGCCGGCAGGCCCGTCGCCAAGAAAGCGGCCGCCAAGCGGGTCGCCGCGAAGACGGCGACGCCGCGCAAGTCCGCCGCGAAAAAGACGGCGGCGCCGCGCACCGACGAGCCGCGCCTGCTCTCCGGCGGCAATCCGCAGATCCCCAAGGGCTACGGCGATGCGCCGGTGCAGGCCTACATCGCCGCGATGCCGGGCTGGAAGCGCGAGCTGGGGCAGCGACTCGACGCGCTGATCGAGCGCGCCGTGCCCGGCGTATACAAGGCGGTGAAGTGGAATTCGCCGCTGTACGGCATCGAGGGACAGGGCTGGTTCCTCAGCCTGCACTGCTTCACGCACTACCTCAAGGTCGCGTTCTTTCGTGGCGCCTCGCTGCGTCCCGTTCCGCCGGGAGCTTCGAAGATGCCGCAGACGCGCTATCTCGACATCCGCGAGGATGACGCGCTCGACGAGGCGCGTTTCACCGACTGGGTGAAACAGGCCAGCCGCCTGCCCGGCGAACGCATGTAGACCGCGCATGTCGATCGCGGCGCCGCCGTCGCCATCCGCTGTACGATTCGGCGCGGCGGGATCGCGGCCATGCGCCGTGATGCCGTCCGATCCCGCAGCCGATGGCAGAACGAATGTCGCGTACCGAAATGGAAGCCACCCTCCAGGCGCATCGCGCTGGCCGACTCGACGAGGCCGAAGCCGGCTATCGCCGGCACGTGGAAGAGGGCAGGCGTGAGATGGAATTCCCGTTCGCCGTGCTGCTGCTGCAGCGCGCGCGCTACGCCGAGGCCTTGCCGCTGCTGGAGAGGCTCGCCGCGGCCGAACCCGCCAATGTGGACGTCGCTGCCAATCTCTCCATCGCGCTGCGCCACGGCGACCGGCCCGAGGAAGCGTTGCAGGCGGCGCGGCGCGCGAGCGAACTGGCACCGGACAAGGTGCAGGGCTGGAACGCGCTCGGCCTCGCTGCGCTGCAGCTCGACCGCGCCGACGAGGCGCTGCGCGCGTTCGAGTCCGGTCTCGCGCTGGATCCGCGCAGCGCGGCGATGGCGCTGCATCGCGGGCACTGCCTGCGCCGCCTCGGCCGCTACGACGCGGCCGCGCAGGCGTTCTCGCGCCTGGTGCAGGTCGCACCGGAGTGGATCGAAGGCTGGCGCGGACTGGCCCAGGTGCAGGCCACGGCGGGCCAGCTGCAGGCGGCATTGCAGAGCCGGCAGCGCGCGCGTGCGCTGGCGCCGGGCGATGCGGAACTCGAGCGCGAGTACGCGATCGCGCTGCTGCGCACCGGCGCGACCGCCGAGGCCGCGCAATGCCTGGAGCAGGTGCTGGATACGCATCCGCAGGAGTCGCAGGCGTGGTTCTGGCTCGGGCGCGTGCGGCTGGCGCGCAATGAAATTCCCGCCGCGCGCGAGGCCTTCGAGCAGGCGCGGCGCCTCGATCCGGACGATGCGGAAATCGCGCACGCCTGCGTCGCGCTTTCCGGCACGCTTCCCGAGCACGTGGAGAGCGACTACATCCGCTCGTTCTTCGACGAGTTCGCCGATCACTTCGACCACACCCTGGTGAACCGGCTCGCCTACGGCGTGCCGCGGCGGCTGGCGCAGTTCCTGCGCCGGCACGAGGCCGAAGCGGACCACGTGCTCGACCTCGGCTGCGGCACCGGCCTGATGGCGGTGGAGCTGCAGCGGCCGGGGCTGATCATCGACGGCGTCGACCTGTCGCCGAAGATGCTGCGCCAGGCCGAAGCGCGCCACCTCTATCGCACATTGCACGAAGCCGAGATCGCCCAGTTCCTGCGCGGCACGGACCAGCGCTGGGAACTGATCGTCGCCGCCGACGTGTTCGTCTACGTCGCCGACCTGCGACCGATCTTCGACGGCGTGTTCGCAAGCCTCGCGCCGGGCGGCCGCTTCGTGTTCTCGATCGAACGCAGCGGCAGCGGCGCCACCGAACTGCTGCCGCAGACCGGACGCTACCGCCACGACGGCGAGCGGCTGGCGCAGGAACTGGCCGCCGCCTGCTTCGTCGACGTGGTGCGCGAAGACGCGGTGCTGCGCCAGGAGCATCACAAGCCGGTGGAAGGGGAATTCCTGCTCGCGCGCCGGGGCGGCTGAGCGCGCCGCGCATCGCCGGCGCGCTTCACTCCGGTTCCGGATGCCGCTCGCGCCAGCGCGCGAGGCGTTCGCGATACAGCGCCAGTTCGTCGGCGTAGATGTCGTGCACGCAGCGCTCGCAGCCGCTGTCGCAGCAGTCAGCGGGAAGCGGAGGTTCGGGCGGGATCGGTCGCGGATCGGGGCCGGGCGTGTTCATCCGGAGCGCAGGATATCAATCCCGCCTATGCGCTCGTCCGTGTTCGCGCGTTTGTCCTTACACTGGCTGCCTCCAACGAGGGAGGACGTGCGATGCGTAGGCGATCGATGCGGATTTCCGCTGCCGCATGCGCGGCGGCGCTGTGTTCGGTTCTGGCGATGCCATCCGCGCGGGCCGTGGATGCGGCGCAAGCGGGCAGGCCGGTCGCGACCTACGACGCCGAGCTGGCCCGGCGCGTGGGCGCCGACGAGCGCGGCATGCGCAAGTACGTGCTGGTCGTGCTGAAGACGGGCGCCACGCGCGTGCCCGACGGTGCGGAGCGCGACGCGATGTTCGCCGGGCATTTCGCCAACATCGAACGCCTGGCGAAGGCGGGCAAGCTTGCGCTGGCGGGGCCGTTCTCGAAGGATCCGGCCGGCTGGCGCGGGCTGTACGTCTTCGCCGTCGACGGCATCGACGCCGCGCGCACCCTGGTCGAAACCGATCCGGTGGTGCAGAAGGGCGAGATGGTGCCGGAGTTCCACGAGTGGTACGGCAGCGCCGCGGCGATGCTGCTGCCGGAATGGCACGAGCGCCTGGTGCCGCCGGCGGCGAAGAAGCCTTAGCGCACACTCACTCTCTCGTTTGCGGGAGAGGTGAAATCAATCCGTTTCCTCTCCCGCAGGCGAGAAAGGTGAAGTGCGAATCGGCCTGCTCCCTCTCCCGCTGGCGGGAGAGGGCTGGGGTGAGGGCAGGCGGAGCGCCGCGCCGCGGTTTTCCCGCTAGCGCGCGTCGCCGACGACGAGGTTGTCGAACACGCCCCAGACGTAGCGGCCGTCGTCGACGGGTTCCGGGGCGCGCACGCGCAGGCCGGTGATCGGCTGGCTCGTGACGAAGCCGCGGAAGTCCTGCTGCCCGTTCGCGACGAAGGTCTCGCGGGTGCCGTCGTCGAGCGTCAGCACGATCGTGGTCGGCATCTGCAGGTTCGCCTCGATGCTGGTGGGGTCCTGGAACATCTGGCCCCAGAAGTTGCCGCCGACGGCGGTCACCGGCGTGTCGAACGTGATCGCCAGTTCGCTGTCCTCGCCCGGCGACACCGTCGACAGCACGCCGGAGCCGGCGAACAGATACAGGTCGCCCAGGTCGGTGTGCGGCGCCGCGGTGACCGAGTAGGCGAAGGGAGCGGCGCCGAAGCGCAGCGGACCGTTGACGTAGCCGGTGCGCAGGCCGGTGAAGGTCTGCTCGTCCTGGCTGGCCACATGCGCAAGGAAGCCGTCGCGGTCGTCGTAGATGCGCAGCGCGTGGCCGCAGCGGCCGTCCGAGGCGTCGTCGAAGCCGTTGGCGAACAGGCGGTCGGCGGCGGGGCAGGCGTCCGCCTCGACGGTCAGGCGCACGGGAACCTGCCGCAGCGGCTGCGCCGCGTCGTTGCTCGACACGCACAGCAGCGCTGCGTATTCGCCGACAGCGAGGCCGCCGGCATCGAACGTGAGCGCCACCTCGCCGCGCTCGCCGCCGGCCAGCACGCCGTCACCGGCGTCGAGGTGCAGCCAGCCCGGGCTCGCCGGCGTCGAGCAGTCGCCGTCGCCGACGGTGATCGACCAGTTCAGCTGTCCGCTGCCGGCGTTGCCGATCTCGAACGGTTCGATGCGCTGCACGTCGGCGCCGGTCGACACCGCCAGCCGCGCCGGCGTCGACACCGTCGGCGGTGCCGAGGTCAGGCGCACGCTGTCGATCCACCAGCCGTTCGGCGCGGCGGGCTTGCCGGCGCAGTCGGTGCCGAGCCGCCAGCGCCATCGCGCCCGATGCCCGGCCGCCGCGGCCGGCAGCACCAGCGTGGTGGTGCCGTAGGCGGCCTGCGTGCCGCTCCACGCGGCACGGCCGGCGAGCGGATTGGCCGCATCGCCGGAGCACGCCGGGTCGGCCTCGAGGGCGGCGCCGTAGCCGCCCGCGGTGAACTGGCCACCGGCGGCGAGGACGTCGACGAAATCGCCGTCGTCGATGGCGATCTCCAGCACGCCGCCGTCGCGGCCGCTTTCGGTCGCGTAGCGCTGGCGGAACTGCAACTCGGCGCCGCCGGCCGGCACCGGCACGGACGGGCTGGTCAGCACGGCTTCGCCGCTGGCCGCGGGCGCCGGCACGTAGGCCGCGTTCGGCCCGCGGTCGGCGGCGGTGGCCTGGGTCGTCCAGGCGAGACCGGCGCCGTCCGCGTCGCTGCTCCAGCCACCCGGAAGTGCGGGCGCGGCGACTTCGTCGAAGCCCCAGACGACCGGCGTGCCGGCGTCGGCCAGGGTCAGGGTCAGGCTCGCCTCGTTCGGTGCGTCGCCGATGCCGTCGCCGAGCACGTTGACGACGAGCGGCAGGTCGCCGCTGTATTCGGCCGGCACGTCGACGTCGATCAGCACGATCTGCAGTTCGCCCGGAGCCGGCGAGGCGGACAGGCTGCCGCAGCCGTCCAGCGCCGGATAGCCGAGCTGGTACCAGCCGCCCTCGCTGCTGCCCATGCCCATCACGGTCGGGTAGATGTCGCTGCAGAAGCTGAAGGTGTTGCGCTTGCGCACGGCCGACAGGGTCACGCCGTCGGGCAGCGAGAAATACAGCGCGTCGGCGCCGGAGAACGCATCGGAGATCAGATGCAGGTCGAGCAGGTAGGTGTTGGTGCGCCCGCGCGCGTACGTCGCGGGCTCGGTGGTGGCGGTGACGGCGATGTCGGCGCGCGCCGGCAGCGCGGCGGCGAGGGCGAGCGTGCCGAGCACGGCGGCGCAGCGGATCGGAGAGAAGGTCACGGTGCGCTCCCGACGACGAGGTTGTCCAGGGTCGGCCAGCGGTCCGGCGATTCTCCCGGTACCGGCGGATCGATCTGCGCGGCATTGACGAAGATGCCGGCGATCGGCGCGCCCGGAGCAGAGACGAAGCCGCGGAAATCGTCCGGCCCGGCCGATTGCAATGTCTCGGTCGCGCCGGTGCTGCCGTCCTGCATCAGCACCGTGATCACGATCGAGCCACCGGTCGGCAGCAGCGAGAAGTCCGACGGCCAGACGTTGCCGCCGATCGCGGTGATCGGCGGATCGTCGATGCTGGTCAGCACCGAGACCGGATCGCCGAGGCGATCGGTGGAGACGAAGCCGGCGCCGTTGTACAGCGTGTAGTGGGCGAAGATCCCGGTGAAGATGAAGTAGTTGTAGCCGGCGCTGCCGTCGGTGTAGTGGATCGGCTGGCCGGGGCCGGGGGCGATCTCGCTGAAATCGTGTTCGGCATAGCCCGCTTCGATCGCGGCGAGGAACGCGGCGCGGTCGGTGTAGACGGTGACCGCCGCGCCGGCCGGAGCGGTCTCCAGGCCGCTGGCGAAGAGGCGGTCGGGCAGGGCCGGCACGGACGCGTCGAGGACGACGGCGGCCGCGCCGGATCGGGACGCGGCCGCCGTGGCGGGCAGCGCGGGAAGCGCCAGGGCAAGCAGGGCCAGCCGTAACACGGGAAGTCGTTTCATGGATGCTCGGGGTCGCGAGGAGGAATTTCCGCGCCGGTTGCGGTCGCCGCGGCGCAGGGTGGAGCCGCCTTCTATGACGCGAAGGCGCGGCAGGCCATTCCGTGCGCCTTACGATCCGCTTCCGCTTTGCTTCCTGCGCGATTCGGCCATTTCTTTCAAGGGCTTGGCCGACGAACCTGAGGTCGGGGCGAGGAGCAGTTCCGGCGGAATGGGGCGCTCGCCGGCAAGCCGGCGGGCGTTCGCCAGCGCACCCTGCCAGGCGGTCGGGTCGCCTAGGGCGTGGGCGAGGCGCAGTTGCAGGATCGCGCAGTTGAAGTCGTCGGCGGCCCAGGCGCCGATGCGGCCGCCGACCGCCGCCGCGTCGGCCAGGCGCCCCTGCGCGATCAGGAACCCGGCATAGGACTGGATCACCTCGGCCAGCGCGAACGGCACGCCGTCGGCATCGGCGAGTGCCAGCGCCTGCCGGTAGGCGCGCTCGGCCTCGCCGGCGCGGCCGAGCCGTGCGGCGCGCTCGGCCTCGACGAGGCGGCGGTATGGCGCGCCGCTGCGCGAGCCGGCGTCGGCCTGCGCCGACGGCGCGATCGCGACGCCGGGCGCGGCCGGTGTCGGCGGCAATGCGCGCTGCCGCCACAGCGCCGCTTTCGCACGCAGGGTGTCGTCGGCGTCGCCGGGCAGCCAGCCGGTCGGCAGTGCGGCGGCCTCGCGCGCGGCGTCGGCGTCGCGGCCCTCGCGCAGGGCCAGTTCCGTGCGCAGCACGCGCAGGCGTTCCTCGTCGCGCGAGGCGGCCAGATACGCCTGGTCGCCCGCGTCGATGCGCGCCAGCAGTTCGTGCAGTTCGCGCAGCCGGCCACAGGCGAGCAGGATGCGCGCGCGCATCAGCGACAGCACGCGCTGCAGCAGCGGATCGCCCTTGGCCGAGCCGAGCGCCCAGGCGCGGTCGCTGCTGGCCAGCGCGGCGTGGTTCTGCAGCTGGTCGAACTGCACGTCCTGCAGACCGATCAGCGCGCTTTTCAGCGGCCGCACCGCGCCGAAGGTCTCGAACTGGCGCGCCGCCTGCTCGTAGCGCGGGCCGGCCTGGGCGAACGCGCCGCGCATCGAGTCGAGCAGGGCCAGGGCGAGGTCGACGCGCGCCACCGCCAGCGCGTCGCCGCTCTGGCCGAGCAGTACGCGCGCGCGGCCGAGGTCGTCGGCGGCAGCGGCGTATTCGTGGCGGTGCGTCAGGCTGGCGCCACGGCCGTGATAGGCGTCGCCGAGCGCGTGCACGAAGGTCTCGGCGCCGGGCACCGCGATCGCCGCGTCGAAATCGGCGCCGGCTTCGACCAACCGGTCGAGCGGCAGCCGCGCGCTGCCGCGCGCGATCAGCGCGCGCATGCGCAGATAGGCGTCGTCGTTGCCGTCGAGGCGTTCGAGCAGCTGCGTCAGCAGCGTTTCCGCGGCGTCGAAGCGGCCCTGGCGCGCCTCGATCTGCGCCAGCAGCAGGCGCAGTTCCGGATCCTCGCGCAGCGACGCCGGCGCCTGTTCCAGCACGCTGCGCGCCTGGCCCGCGTCGTCGGCGAGCAGGGCCGCACGTGCGCGTTGCAGCACTTCGGCCAGCGCCGCGTCGAGCGCACCCGACGGCGGCGCGCGGCCGAGCGCGACCAGCAGGCGATCGCTGGCCGCGCGCAGCGCCGCCATCAGGTCGCCGTCGCTGGCCGTGCTCTGCAGCGGCGGCAGGCCCGGTGCCTCGGCGCGCAGGGCGACCTGCCAGGCCGAACCCGCGCGGCCGACCTGGCCGTCGACCAGCAGTTCGATGCCGCTGCCGTCGCGCAGCCGCGCGGCGCCGCCGTCGGCCTCGGCGGGCGCGGCCATGACCAGGCCGAGCGTCGCCTCGCTGGGCTGCACGGCGACGCCGGCGCGGCGCAGGCGGTCGGCGACCAGGTCCATGCCGCCGAAGCGCACCCAGGCCGCGTCCGCGCCGGCCTCGACGCGGAACGGCAGCACGGCGACGCGCGCGTCGGCGTAGGCCGGCGCGGCGCGGCGTTCCGGCGCGTTCGGCGCTCGCTCGCTCGAGAGCCACAGCGTGGCGACGCCGATGCTGCCGGCCAGAATGGCGGCCGCGAGAGCCCACCGGCCTCGCGGCCGCGGCGACGGTGCCGCCGCCGGAGCGGGCTGCTCTGGCGACGCAACGTCCGCCGCTTCGCCTGCCGGGGATGTCGCCTCCGACGAGGCGGCTTCGGACGAGGGCGCCTCGTACGAGACCTCGGTCGGCGCCACCCAGCGGTAGCCGAAGCCGGCCACGGTGCGGATCACCTGCTGGCGCTCCGCCTCGTCGCCGACCAGCCGGCGCGTGCGCAGGATCAGCTGGAACAGCTGCGTATCGGAGACGTTGCTGCGATGCCAGAGCGCCTCGATCAGCTCGGTACGGCCGATCGCGCGCTCGCGGTGCTCGATCAGGTACAGCAGGCCGGCGAAGGCGCGCGCGGGCACCTCGACCAGCGCGTCGCCTCGCCAGAGTTCGCGCTTGACCGGATCGAGGCGGAACTCGCCGAAGCGGTAGACCGGGGATTCCATCGCCGCCGATATGCGTCGCCGCGGCGCGCCTGTCAATCGCGCGCTCGCCATGCCACCCCTGAACGAGGCAGTTGCATGCGCCTTGCCGGGCGGGCGTCAGCAGCGCGACGCTTCGATTTTCCGCGCCCGGGACGCTGGGCGCCGCGCTCTTCCGCGGGCGGGGAGAGGTATCGGCGATTTCATTTCCTGCGCATGCTGCTGTGCAGCATAATGACCGCATGCAGACGATTTCTCCGCCGGACGCCGCGCCGGCGACTCCGGTCGTGTCCAGCCGTCACCGCGCGCTGATCCTCGCCGCGTTGACCCTCGGCGGCTTCGCCATCGGCACCAGTGAGTTCTCCTCGATGGGGCTGATGCCCGAGATGGTGAAGGCCTTCGGCGTGACCGAGCCGCAGGTCGGCCACGTCATCAGCGCCTACGCGCTCGGCGTGGTGGTCGGTGCGCCGCTGCTGGCGATCCTCGGCGGGCGGCTGCCGCGCCGCACGCTGCTGCTGGCGCTGATGGGTTTCTACGTGCTCGGCAACCTCGCCAGCGCGTCCGCGCCGGACTACCTCGGCATGCTGCTGGCGCGCTTCGTCGCCGGCCTGCCGCACGGCGCGTACTTCGGCGTGTCGGCGCTGACCGCGGTGGCGATCAGCCGTCCGGAGGAACGCGGCAAGGCGGTCAGCCTGACCATGTTCGGACTGACCGTGGCGATCCTGGTCGGCAATCCGCTGGCGACCTGGATGGGCCAGACCATCGGCTGGCGCTGGGCCTTCGTGCTGGTGGCGGCGGTGGCGCTGGCGACGGTGGCGCTGATCGCCGCGTTCATGCCGCGCGATCGCGCCGCGGCACCGAAGCGGGTGCTCGACGAACTGCGCGCGTTCCACCGCCTGCCGGTGTGGCAGGCGCTGGCGATCGGCGCGGTCGGCTTCGCCGGCCTGTTCTGCGTCTTCAGCTATCTGGCGCCGACGATGCTGCAGGTGACCGGCGTTTCCGCCGCATGGATCCCGCTCGGGCTGGCCGGCTTCGGCCTCGGCGGCGTGATCGGCAACTTCGCCGGCGGCTGGCTGTTCGACCGCCTGCGCTTCCGCGCGGTGCCGGTGATCCTGCTCGGCGCGGCGGTGGTGCTGCTGCTGTTCCCGTCGGCGACCGGCTCGCTGTGGACGATCCTGCCGGCGACGGTGGCGGTCGGCCTGATGGGCGCGCTCGGCCCGGTGCTGCAGACGCATCTGATGGACGTGGCCGGCGATGCGCAGACGCTGGCGGCCGCCTCGCACCACGCCGCGTTCAACGCGGCCAATGCGCTCGGCCCTTGGCTCGGCGGCATGGCGATCAGCGCCGGCTGGGGCTGGACCTCGACCGGCTACGTCGGCGCGATCACCGCTCTGCTCGGCATGGCGATCTACGCCTGGGCCGCAGCGACCCTGCGCCGGCCGCGCCGGCAAGCCTGCGCAGCGACGACCTGAGCGTTCAGCGCCGGCGCGATGTCGCGCCGCGCTTGATCGCCATCACCCCGTCCAGCGCGCGTTGCGCCGCGAAGCCGGCCTTCTCCAGCCGCCGCGCGACCTCCGCCGGCACGTCGCGGCCGCTGGTCTTGCGGTTCGGCGTGCCGGTGTAGTGGAACAGGCGTGCCTGCGCGCGCAGCACGCGGGCGAGCTGGTCGTAGAACGCCTGCGAATACAGTTCGCCGGCGATGCCGAAGCGCGGCGGATCGTGCAGGGCCGCGTCGTAGGAGGCATCGGGCAGGCTCGCGATGCGTTCGCCGACGTCGGCATGTTCGAGCCGCAGGCGGCCGCCCGATGCCGCGTCGTGTGGATCGGGCGACCACGGATTGAGTCGGCGCAGCCACAGCACGTCGGCGTTCTTCTCGAACGAATCCATCTGCGCCACGCCGTCCTCGAGACAGGCGCGCGCGAAGTAACCGAGCCCGCCGCAGGTGTCGAGCACGCGCTTGCCGCGCGGCGCGATCAGCGCGACCTTGCGCTGCGCATCCTCGAACGGCGACGCCTGCGCCGTCGGCAGCATCTTGATGCCGTCGATCTCGAACGTCGGCGCGCCCCACGGGGTCGGCACCAGCTTGATCAGCGAATGGTCGTAACGCTGCGCTGCGCGGAACGCCTCGCCGTCCCAGACATAGATCGTGCGTTCCTTCGCGTCTTCCGGCCACGGATAGTCGTGCCCGCGCCAGCGCCAGCCGTCGACACGCAGCGCCACTTCCTCCTGGCTGCGGCCGAGATCGAACGAACCCGACCAGACCGAAGCGCCGGCTGCACGTGCCGCGCGCATCGCCTCGACGACCTCGCGCGTGAGCACGGGGCCGGTGTAGCGGGCGGCGGGGGTGGTCTGCATGGCGAAGGCCGAGGGGGATAGGGCGAGTGGGGGATGATATGTAGCGCTTGGCTTGGCTTGCGAAGCGCGACACAGGGTTTGCGACGCGATCCAAGGAGCCTCAAAGAGGCATCGAAGGTAGTGCGCGAGGATGCGCTGCTCTAACGTACAACGGGGCGCGTTACCGCGCCCCGTTGTCGTTTCTTACTCGATGCTACAGCTGAGCTTCACGCCGTTCCAGGTGCATTTGTAGCGCAGGATGCGAGTTCCGCTTCCGCGAGTGATCTGCACGCCTTGGCGAGACATGTTCTGATAGAAGCTGTCAAAGTCCTGCGGTTTGACGAGGTAGTTTCCGCCGCTCGTCGGGCCAATACTTTCAAGGATCGGGTTGTCATTCGAGTCCTCGCCAGAGCCAACTTTGCGCTTGGCGTCGCCATTGGTCTCCGCAGTCATCGACAATTCCATCTTGCTTCCATCGGTGAACGCAACAGTGATGTCCACCTTGAGGATTTCGCCGTCGGTAAGCGCTTTGTCAATGGCCTGTAGGAGATTGGCGAGCTTGTCTACGATGTAGCCTGGGACGTGCTGTCCCATGATCTCGGCACGGCGCTCGTTAAAGTAGTCCTCAAGCCTATTGCTGAACGCAGGGGTGTTCACGACGTCGTAGGCGTTATAGGTGCCAATCGGATTGCCTCGACTGTCCGTCGCGCCTGGCGGCATTTGATAGTTGATCGGGATACCAGCCAGCGGACGGCCGAAGAAATCCCGCACAGCAAGCATGTCGTCGAAGTACGTCTGATACTTCGTTTCCACCGGCAACCAAGTGACCATCTTCTCGGCAGCAAGCACGTCCCCGCCCGATGCCTTGAGTATGCCAACGACCTCGTATGTCTTCGCCGGGTCGCCGCCGCCTTCAGCATAGTCGACCCGAAACTTTCGGATCTGCCGCGAAGCGATGCTGTAGAGATAGCCTACGTAGCCGATGCGGTAGCCCTTCGCTCGATTCTCCCAAATCTGATCCGTAGCGCAGTCGCAACGGTCGGGACGTATATCCGCCGCCTTGGCAGGCACAGAGATTGCGCCCACTACGGCTACCAACAGAACAAGCAGTACTCTGATCATTTTTATATCCTTCCATAGTTTTAGATGCCCGCTTGCGGGCCACGCCAGCAAGGCCTCGCCAGCCGGGCAATTAGGGACGATCTCCAGGCTGGCGTTTGGGAGGGTCTTGGCAGTTGTGGAGTCCAAACGCGCCTGCGGGAAGTCGGAGCGGTTTGCCTTGGAATCGTTGGGCGTGGTGCTCTAAAGTCTGGAGTTAACAACGGCAGCAGCGAGCGACACAGCGATGGACACGACACCCTATCCGATTGGCACACCCGGCACTGCCTGGGGCGAGGCGGAGAAGGCCGAGTGGCGCTCGCGCCAGCTGCGCCGGCGCAGCTACGCGGACGACGTGCTGAGTCCGATCGAACGCCTGCGCGAGCGTTTCGAGGTGACGCAGTACGGCCAACTCGACTATGCGCCCGACAGCTACCCGCTGTTCGCGATCCGCAGCCGCGAGTGGCGCGACGAGCTGCCGTGCGCGCTGGTCACCGGCGGCGTGCACGGCTACGAGACCAGCGGCGTGCACGGCGCGCTGCAGTTCGTCGACGCGCACATGGCCGGCTACGCGGGGCGGATCAACCTGCTCGTCGCGCCGTGCATCAGCCCCTGGGCGTACGAGCGCATCCATCGCTGGAATCCGCAGGCGATCGATCCGAACCGTTCGTTCCGCGAGAACAGCCCGGCCGGCGAATCGGCGGCGCTGCTGCGCCTGGTCGCGCCGCTGCTCGATCGTTTCCTGGTGCACGTGGACCTGCACGAGACCACCGACAGCGACGAGAGCGAGTTCCGCCCGGCGCTGGCTGCGCGCGACGGCAAGCCGTTCGAGCCGGACGGGATTCCGGACGGGTTCTACCTGGTCGACGATGCCGACAGCCCGCAGCCGGAGTTCCAGCAGGCGATCATCGAGGCGGTCGCGAAGGTCACGCACATCGCGCCCGCCGACGCCAGGGGCGAAATCATCGGCTCGCCGATGGTCGCGCCGGGGGTGATCCGCTATCCGCTGCGTTCGCTCGGCCTGTGCGCCGGCGTCACCGACGCGCGCTACAAGACCACCACCGAGGTCTATCCGGACAGCCCGCGCGCCACACCGGAACAGTGCAATGCCGCGCAGGTCGCCGCGGTGTGCGCTGCGCTGGATTTCGCGCTGGCGCACGCCTAGCCGCACGCGCGGAGAAGCGCTCAGGGTTTTTCCGCGTCCGCGTCCTTCGCCAGCGGCAGCACGTACTGCACCAGTCTGAGCACGGTCTTGCCCGGTTCCTCCCACGGGATCATGTGCGCCGAATGCTCGAACCAGATGCCGCGCTTGTAGGGCGCGTCGACGGCGCGCAGCCAGGCCTCGGTCGGCGCCGACGGCGTGGTGTAGTCGTGGCGGCCCATGAACATCAGCACCGGAATCGGGAACGAGCGCACGCCGCGCTGGTCGACGGCGAGGAACTCGTCCAGCACGCGGCCGAGCGTGAACATGTTGCCCTCGTCGACCGCGCAGCGGTCGCGGTCTTCGTAGTCGGGTGACAGCAGCGGCGCCTTGAAGAAGTAGTCGGAGGCGTCGCGGAACGCGCTGAGGCCGCCGTAGTACTGCGCCCACTTGCGCGCGACGACGATGCGCTCGCGCGTGATCGGGCGGTCGCCGGGGTAGGGCGCGATCGACTCCAGCTCCTTCACCGCCGCGGCATTGCCGTGCACCTTGGCCTGCTGCAGGCCGTAGTCGAAGCTCAGGCGCTCGTTCTCGCGCACGTCGATGACCTGGCCGATGCCGACATAGGCGTAGAACAGGTCGGGCCGCTTCAGCGCCGCGCGCATGCCGATGAGGGTGCCCCAGCTGTGCGCCATCAGCACCAGCTTGCGCTTGCCGTAGCGCTTGCGCACCTGTTCGGCCAGCTCGATCGCGTCGTCGACGTAGCGCTCGATGCGCAGGCTGTCGCCGACCGCGGCCGAATGGTCCTCGACGTAGGTCCTGCCGGCGCCGCGCTGGTCGTAGTTGACGACGGTGAAGTATTCCTCGATCGGGCGCTGGAACTGCCACAGCGTCGGCGTTACCGGCGAGGCGGGACCGCCGTGGACGAACAGCAGGACCGGATTGGCGCGGTCCTGGCCGCGCGCGTTGACCCAGTGGTCGACGCCGCCGATGCGCATCTTGTACGACTCCTGCACGCCGCCGGGTGCGACGATGCGGTCGAGGTCGCGCACGATCGCGCGCGCATCGGCGTAGTTGGAGGTGTCCTTGCATTCGGCGAAGGCCGTTCCGGCGACAGGCAACAGCAGAAGGGCGAGCGAGGCGAGAAGGCGTTTCATGCGCAGCGGTTGGACGGAGACGGATTCATCGAAGCATCCTCCACGAATCGTGCGCGATGCAACACGCACGCGGCGCAGATCGCCCGGATTGCCGGGCGGGGCGCGTGTCGACGAGGCCATGTACGAGGTGAAGCGCCGGCGCAAGGCCGGCACGATGCACTGACGGCGCGTGGCGCTCAGCCCGGGCCCTTCAGGTCGAGCAGCGGCGCGAAGCCGCCGAAGATCATGCGCTTGCCGTCGTACGGCATCTGATCGTTCGCCATGCGCGGGTCCTGCATCACCTTGGCCATGCCGGCGTCGCGGGTGGCCTTGTCCGGCCATTCGATCCACGAGAACACGACGGTCTCGTCGGCCTTCGCCTGCACCGCGCGGCGCAGGTCGGTCAGCTTTCCGTCGGGGACGTCGTCGCCCCAGCACTCCATGACGCGGACGGCGCCGTGCTCGACGAAGATGGCGTCGACGCGGCGGGCGAAGTCGAGAAACTGCTGCTTGTTGGCGGTGGGCACGGGGATGACGCAACCGTCGACGTAGGACATGAAATGGCTCCTGTTCCGGGGGAAAGTCGGATCCGCGGCGCAGTGCCGACCGGGTCCTCGTCATGACGACGAACGGGAGCGCGCGGAATCGACAAGCCTGCGCCCGAGCGCAGTTGTCGCGAGCGGGGCCTTCCATTCCGCATCCGTTCCGATAGCGCCGGTCCGGGACTGCCGTCCCTCAGCTGCCGAAGGGGTGTCGCCGACCGATGCGGTCGGCGCGGCCGAGGAGCTGTCGGCCGCGCCGTGTGTGGGCGATCCAGGCCGATCGCGGTGCCAGCGTAGCGGCCGCGAACAAGTCCTCAGCGGCCGACCTGGCGAAACCGCGCGACGATCGTGTCGTCGCGATCGAGCATGCGCACGCTCTGCCGGGCGGAGCCGGAGCGCACGCGAGCGGACGCCCGAATACGGGGCGTCCGCCCGGAACAGCGATGTGAAAGCCGCCGCGTCCGGCCGTTCTTCAGCGGGCGGCGGTGTTCGCCGCCGGAACGGGGCGCGGAATGCGCGCCGTCCGGCGAGAGCGGTCCTGGCCGGCGCGGAGTCCTATTCCCACACCTTGGTGCCGTCGTCGAGCATGCGCATCCCGAGAACGAAAATATTGCCGTGCTCCAGGGGCTTGTACTTGAGCGCGTAGCTCCCGTCCGCCCTCAGTTCGTAGTCGGGATTGTTCCGGTAGTAGCTGGCGTCGCGCCCGCCACCGGCGGTGTTCGGGTTCGCGCGCGGCGGCTCGTGGTTCACCGGGCCGATCGTCGGGCGATGGCCGTCGGCGGGGCGCGCGTCGTCTCCGCCGCCGCCGAGGTTGGCGAACAGATGGATCGGATTGGCGAATGGCGTGACGGCGAATCCACCGCCGGTGTTGCCGCTTTGGCGCGGCAGGGTGTCGCTGCCCGACGCGGGGCGGTCGTCGCGGATGGTGCTGAGGAACGCGCCGTCGACCTCGGTCAGGAAGCCGCCCTCGTTCATGCGCAGCCAGCCGGTGCCTTCCGGGTTCTCGTAGAGGTTGGCGCCGTCTTGGTTGACTGCGTCGACCAGACGGCCGCCGTTCGCCACCTGGCCGATGCGCAGGTCGCCGAGCTGGTTCTGGTCCAGGCCCTGCACGACCATCGCGCGATCGCCCTGCGTGATGACCAGCTCCGTCGCCAGTGTCGCGCCGTTGCCGCCGGCAGCCCACGGCGTGGTGTGGATGGTGATCTTGGTGCCGTCGTCGAGGTTCAGCGTGGTGGTGCCGTAGAAGTCGCCGACCGCCTTCAGGTTGCCGTTCTCGTCGGTGGTCTGGAAGTGCGGGTCGCCCCACACGCGCGTCTGCTCGCCGGTTTCCTTGTTGGTCAGCGTGAACTCGGAGTTGCCCTCGTTGAGATCGAGCGTGTACTTGCCCAGGTCGATCTGCGCCTTGCCGCCGTCCTGCTTGACCTGCCAGTCGCCGTTCTGCGGCGGCTTGATGCCCTGCGCGCGATTCAACGTGTCGATGATCGCGTTCGATTCGATCTTGCTGATGTGGCCGTCGAGGGAGGCAAAGCCGATCTGCTGCAGGATCTGCGAACGCTCCTGCGGATTGAGCTTGGACAGGTCGGCGTCGCCGAGCGCCTTGCTGACGCCCTGCTGGTTCCGGCACCCGTCGCAGGTGCCGAGCATGCTCTGGCCCGCGCCCATGAAGAGGCCATCCTGGAACGCCTGCACGACCTTGTCGACGACCAGGCCTAGCAGGCCGCCGAACATCGGATTGGCCGGCGAGCGGCCAGCCGCTTGCGCGGTCGGCGACGGATTCCAGCCCTGCGGCACGTCGAGGCGGCCGCTGTTGCCGCCGGAAACGGTGTCGGCGAACCGGCCGCTCGACTCGAAGCTGTGCACCAGACTGCTCACCGTGTCGGCGTCGCCGGCGCTGATGTGACCATCCCTGGAGAGAAGGTCCACCGTCGACATCAGCACGTTCTTTTCCTGCGTCGACAAACGGTTCGGGTCGACCGAATCCAGCGTCGCGCGGATGCGCGTGGCGCCCAGGCTGGGATCCGTGCGACCCAGCGAGCTGTCGATGCTGCCCTGGAACTGCGTGTTCTCGGAGAAATTGCGCAGAGTGGAAATGCCGGTCATGAGAGTTCCCTTCGCTGATGGCTCGGTTTGAGCATGTATATTTGTATACATGTATCCATACGGATGGCAGTCGGGTAATCCCTAGCTAGGGATTACCCCGGGAGTCAGATGATCTTCAGCGTGATCGCCTTCAGCACCGCGCGCGTGCGGTCGCGCGTGCCGAGCTTGTCGAAGATGTCCATCAGATAATTCTTGACCGTGCCTTCGGTCACGTGGATGGCCTGGCCGATCTCGCGGTTGGTGTAGCCGCCGGCGAGCAGGCGCAGCACGTCGATCTCGCGCCGGTTGAAGCGGCCTTCGGGCAGGTCGCCGTCGCGGTAGGCGTAGCGTTCGCGGATCGCGTCGGTGGCGATCGGCGCGACCAGCGTGCGGCCGGCGGCGACTTCCTCGATCGTCTCGACCAGTTCCAGCGGCGAGGCGTCCTTCAGCAGGAACCCTCTGGCGCCGGCCTCGATCGCGCGCAATGCGAGGCCGGCGTCGTCGAACGTGGTCAGCAGGATCACCGGCGGCGACGCGGCGAGGCGGCGCAGCCGCGCGCAGACCTCCAAGCCGTCCAGCCGCGGCATGCGCACGTCGCACAGCACGACGTCGACCGTCGTTTCCGGCAGCGCCTGCAGCAGCTCCTCGCCGTCGCCGGCCTCGAGCACGATCTCGAACTGCGCGAAGCCGCCGAGCAGAGCCTTCAGGCCGCCGCGCACCAGGGCCTGGTCGTCGGCCAGCGCGATGCGGATGCGCTTAGGTTCGATGCGCGTCATGCCGGCAGCCGCGCCTGCAGGCGAAAACCGTCGCCCTGGTGGCCGAAGCGCAGCTCGCCGCCGAGGGCGTGCAGCCGTTCGCGCATGCCGGCCAGTCCGCCGCCGGGGCGGGTGTCGCCACCGCCGCCGCCGTCGTCGCGCAGGTCGAGCACGATCTCGCTGCCTTCGCGGCGCAGCTCCGCGCGCAGCTCGCCGGCGTCGCCGTGGCGGGCGGCGTTGGTGAGCCCTTCCTGGAACGCGCGCAGCAGCACCTCGGCCTGTTCCAGGGTCGCCGCGCGCGCGTCGGCGGCGATCTGCAGATGCACGCGCGGACGCGGGAACGGCGCCGCCATGCGCCGCATGGTCGCGCCAAGGTCGAGGCCGTCGTGCAGGCGCAGCTGGTGCGCGACCGAGCGCAGGTCGTCCAGCAGTTCCTCGGTCAGGCGCGTGCACAGCGCGACGACCTCGTCGGTGTCCAGCCGCTTGTTGTGCGCCAGCGCGGCGAGGTTCAGGCGCAGCGCGGTGAGCTTGTGGCCGGCCACGTCGTGCAGCTCGCGCGACAGGCGCAGGCGCTCCTGGCCGCGCGCGATTTCGGCCAGCATGCCGCGCGTGGCGAGCAGCTCCGCGTGCGTGGCGGCCAGTTCGTCGCGCGCCTGCTCGGTCCTGCGCGCCGAACGCACCAGTGCGATCGCGAACAGCTGGATGCCGGCCTGCAGGCCGACGTAGGTGAGCGGAAAATCCATCTGCCGGAACGCCACCACGACGGCGAGCAGCAGTGCGTTGGTCGCCAGCCACGCGCCCGCCAGCGCGGGCAGGCCGAGCAGGGCGGCGAATTCGAGCATCGGGATCACCAGCAGCGCGGCGGCCGAGTTGTAGCGGTAGAGCGCGACCAGCACCAGCGCGAGCGTGCAGAGCAGAGCGGCCAGCGCGAGCCGTGCCGTGCGGCGGGCGCGCAGCGCCAGCGGGATCGCGAACACCAGTCCGAACGCCAGATGCAGGGCGCGCGCCAGTCCGTGCACCGGCAGCGAGGCGCCGATCGCCGTCGCCACGACCGGTCCGGTCCACAGCTCCAGCCCGACCGCGGCCCAGGCGACCGCCGCCGCGATCGCCGCCAGCGGATGAGCGTAGGACGTCCGTTGCGACATGCGGCCAGCTTCGCGTCGGTGCGCGGCGAAGGCAAGCCGATCCGCAAAACGGATGACTTTCGTCACCCGCTGCGGTGACTTCCGATATCTGGGTCGCCACGGCGCAAACGCGGACAGTGCGCATCGTCCTTCCGGAGCAATGCCGCATGAACCCGAAGATCCGCAAGACCCTGAAGATTGCCGCCTGGGCGCTGCCGGCACTGGCCGTCGCGGCGCTGGCGCTGAGCGCGGTGCCGGCGATCCGCATCGGCGAGCGCAACGCGTTCGGCACCGAGCTGCCCGCGGCGACGGTGACGCATCCGCGGGCGATCGCGCAGGCCTACGACTACCTGCCCAAACGCACGCGCTTCGATGCCTTCGTCGCGCTGAAGGACGGCCGGCTGCTGGCGCGCTGGGGCGAGGTGGACCTGCCGATCAACACGCATTCGGTACGCAAGAGCCTGCTCAGCGCGCTGTACGGCATCGCGATCGAGAAGGGCTATCTGCGCCTGGACCAGACACTGGCGGAACTGGGCATCGACGACGCGGTGGTGCCGCTGACGGCGGTGGAGAAGATGGCGACGATCCGCGACCTGCTCGAATCGCGCTCGGGCATCTACATCGAGGCGGCCGGCGAGGCGCAGGGCATGAAGGACGGGCGGCCGCGGCGCGGTTCGCATCGACCGGGCGAGGCGTTCTACTACAACAACTGGGGCTTCAACGTGCTCGGCGTGATCTTCGAGCGGCGCACCGGACTGAGCATCGGCCAGGCGCTGTACAACTGGATCGCCAGGCCCACCGGCATGACCACGTTCAAGCCCGGCCACGTGATCTACGACCAGCCGCGCTACACCGAGCATCGCCAGTTCGTCGTCTTCATGTCGGCGGCGGACCTGGCGCGTTTCGGCGCGCTGTACGCGAACGGCGGCCGCTGGGGCGCGCTGCAGGTCGTGCCGGAGGCCTGGGTGGCCGAAAGCACGAAATCCCGCTCGCAAGTCCACGGCATGGACCCGTTCGACGGCTACGGCTATCTGTGGTGGATCGACCGCGAAGCCGGCACGGTCTGGGCCGACGGCTGGGGCGGCCAGTTCATGATCGTCGACGCCAGGCGCCACCTGGTGCTGGTCTCGCGCAACGACACCGGCCGCAGCCTGCTGCAGCTCGGCCTGTTCATGCTGTTCGACGGCGACGGCTGGCGCAGCCATCACCAGAAGCTGCACGAATGGATGATCCAGGCGTCGACAGGGACCTGAGGCCGCGCTACGGCTCGAAGCCGTCGGCGAAGATGCGCTCGCCCGGCTCGACGAACTGCCCCGTGATCGAGAAGCCGCCGAGCGCGCTGCGCGCTTGGACCGTCGCCGTGTAGACGCCCGCGGCCGGGGTCGCGATCGCGCAGGTTTCCTCCGCCGACGGCTGGCGCGATTCGCAGACGACGTCGCCGCCGAAGGCGATCGAAAGATCCGCATCCTCGCCGGCGCTGCCGGAAACGGTGAAGCGCAGGTCCGCCGCGTCCGGCGGCACGTCGAGCGTGAAGACCTGCACGGTGTCCTGCTGCGCGGCGAGCCCGTCGGCCGCCACGCCGTTGGCGAGCGGCACGATGCCGTTGTCGACGTCGATCGTGGCGGTGTGCAGGTTCGGCAATCCGCCGTCATCGGTCACCGTCAGCGCGACGGCGTAGCGGCCGACGGTGGCGTAGGTCTTGACCGGATCGGTTTCGCTCGACGCGGTGCCGTCGCCGAAGTCCCACTGGCGCGAGGCGATCGTGCCGTCGGCGTCGCTGGAAGTGTCGGTGAAGCGCACCGTCATGCGCTCGGTGCTGTAGTCGAAGCCGGCGACCGGCGCCTGGTTGGTGCCGCCGTCGTGCGTCTTGGCCAGTTCGCCGAGGAAGGCGAGGCCGAACTGCGCGAACTTGACGCTGTGTTCGGCGGAGTCGTCCATGTTCGCCAGCGTGTCGCCGGAGGAGTGCACGTAGGGCAGGCCGCCGAGGCCGCCGTTGGGGCGCGGCTGCCCGGCCTCGAACACCATGCCGGCCGGATAGCCGGCCTGCGTCCACGAGGAATGGTCCGAACAGCCGTAGCCGCAGGCCAGGCTCGTGCGGGTGAATCCGAGCGGGGCGAGGTATTCGTCGAACAGCTCGCCGAAATAGGTCAGCAGCGCGGCATTGGAGTTGTCGCTGATGATCTGCATGTCGTACGCGGTGCCGTTCTTGTAGTTGGTCATGTCCAGCTGCAGCACGCCGACGACCTGCGCGCCGTCCTCGTCGAAGCGGCGGGCGATCGCCTTCGATCCGCGCAGGCCGACTTCCTCCGCGGCGTAACCCATGAACTTGACCGTGCGCCGCGGCTGCCAGCCGTTCGCCATCGCGATGCGGATGATCTCGGTGATGGTGGCGATGCCGGAGGCGTCGTCGTCGGCGCCGGGCGCGACGTCGTTCGGGCCCGGATTGCCGGTGGACCAGTTGATCGAATCCAGGTGGCCGCCGATCACCACGATCTCGTCCGGCAGGTCGGCGCCGCGCACGGTCAGGATCACCGACGGCTGCGTCGAGCAGTCCGTGCAGTCCTCGAACAGCTCGACCTCGGTGTCGGTGCGGTTCGCGGCGAGGTCCTGCCAGGTGTCACGGATCCACTCCGCGGCCTCGCGGCCGTGGCTCGACGCGTAGAAGCGGTTGCGGTAGGCCGACAGCGTGGCGATGGTGGTGCGGATGTTCGCTTCGGCCGGCTGCGGCAGCCACGCGTCGACGGTGGCGCGGTTGTCGATCGTGTAGAGGGCGCCCAAGGGGAGGGCGATCGCCTCGGCCGTGCGGTCGCCGGCGAGGAAGGCTTCGGCCTCGGGCCGGCTGCCGAAGGTGAAGAAGCCGCCGCAGCGTCCTTCGCCCTCGTGTACGTGCCGGCTGACGGCGTCGAGCTGCGCCGCATCGAGCTGCGCGACGACGAGGTCGCGGCCGAGACGGTCGCGCCACGCCGTCGCCTCGCGCGCCTGCGCCAGCGCGCCGTCGAAGGTCTCGCGCGACAGCACGGCGTAGACGGTGCCGCCGCTTTGCGTCGACGAAGCGGGCGGCGCGGCCAGCGCGGCCGAAGCGAAGGCCGCCGAGGCGGCGAGCAGCGTGCGAATGAGATTCATGATTTCCCCAAGGAGTGCGGCGGCGACGGGCGCTGGAGGCTCGTCGTCCCGGGGAGAACGAGCAGGCGGCCCGGATACCCTACCCGATCGGGAAGCGGCGACGACATCGCCGCCCCGATTGCTTCTCGCCCCGGAGCCAAACCCTTATACTGCGCGGCCCTGCACGGCCGCCTGCCGTGCAGCGCAGGCCGAAGTGGCGGAATCGGTAGACGCAGCGGACTCAAAATCCGCCGCCCTTAAAAGCGTGTGGGTTCGAGTCCCACCTTCGGCACCAGATCGACGTTCGGCGACGTCCGAGGAAGTCCCAGAAACCCGCAGAAATGCGGGTTTTTTTCTTGACGTCCCGTGACGTCCACTACCATCCACTTGAATCTGCGGGAGCCTGGGCAAGCCATCTGGAACCCCTTGGGGAACCCATGTCCGGTGAATCCAAGGCGCTTACGGCATTCACGGTAGCCAAATCGAAGCCCAAGGCGACGAAATACAAGCTCCAGCCGGTGGCGGCCTCTACGATGCAGCCCGCGTGCTCAAGGAGCATGGCGGCAACGGCTACTTCGCGAAGACCAAGGGTTGGGCAGCAATGGAAGCGTCGATGCGTCGAGAGATTGCTGCCAAGTGGCTGGCAATCTTCGTCATTCCCTGCGCACTTCTATGGCTGACTATCAACGGCCCCGTAACTGTCTATTCGGGAACTTTGCCGTACTACAACGATGTGGTGCACAACGTGCCGGCAAACTCCGCGTTCAATTCTTCCTGCACGTCGGCCTCGGTGGGTATGCAGTAGCTAAAGGCAAGGATGTGTGAGTGCGTGTGAGGCCCCGCCGTTGGTGGGGCCTCACCGTCTGGTCTGGCAGACGCGCCATTCCACAATGGTCCTATGGCGGAGCGCCGGCGAGGCATTCAGCGCTTCGCGATCACGGTCGTGCTCTTCGTTCCGCTCCGTCGAATGAGAGCTGTTCTCCGATACCGCTCGGCTGAGCCTTGCGGTGGCAGGTCGGAAAATTTTGCGCAAGACGCGCTTTTCTCGTGTCGGTCTCGGCCCGCTGTTCGGATACGGCTTCGCCGCAACGGCACGCGACATTTCCGGCACCGTTCGTCGCGCGAATTGAGACGCCGCACGCGGACACTCGCTGCGCCCGCCGCGATCCCCCTCCTGGCGGGCGTCACAGCCTTTGCCCGCTGCCGCTCGTCGGGAGACGCCGGAACAGCGGGATTTTTCGAACCCGCCTTTCACGGCGGCGATCGCGCAAAAAAAGAGCGGCGCCGAAGCGCCGCTCCACGGGTGTCACCATGGCATCGGGCTACAGCTTGCGGCCGAACTCCTCGACCTGCTTCTTCGCCTCGTCCCTGGCGATGCCGTAGCGTTCCTGCAGCTTGCCGGCCAGGTATTCGCTGTTGCCTTCCGCGACCGTCAGGTCGTCATCGGTCAGCTTGCCCCACTGGGCCTTGAGCTTGCCGGTCAGCTGCTTCCACTGTCCCTTGATCCGGTCTTCGTTCATCGGAACCTCCTCGTTCGTTCGGGAATGGAGCCGGGCGGCGCCCTCACTCCTTCGACTTCAGGCCGGACGCGTCGACGCGCTTGACGCCCTTCACGCTCTCGGCGGCGGCGACGGCCTTCTTGACCGCGACATCGGTGGCCAGCACGCCGGTCAGCGTGACCACGCCGTCGACGGTCTTGACGTCGACTTCCATGCTCTTGACGCCGTCGGTGGTGGCGAGCTCCGTCTTCACCTTGGTCGTGATCCAGGTATCGGTGACCGGCTGGTCCGACTTCGTCGGTTCGTTCCCGTCGGCTGGCGCCGCCGTCTGCGCAGTCGCGAAGGAAGCGGCGCCGACGAGCAGGGCGGCGGCCAGGGAAAGGGAAACGAGCGAAGCATTGCTGCGATTCATGGGGATCTCCTTCTGGGGATTTCCGTCGCGCTGCACGTGCGAGCATCGATGCGGCTGCGACGTGGGAAACCATAGACGAACGTCCCCACTCTCCGATGAACAACGGAATGTTCACCGGATGCCAACGAAACCTTGTCGTCGGCGAACACGTGTGCCGGAGCGGAGAGGAGCGCGTCCGCCGCACGCTGCGGCGGCGAGCATCAGCGCGTTCGTCGCGCGGACACGTGGACGCAATCGCTTCCCGGTCCGCGTGGAGCGGTCGCCTCGTCAATGCCCCCCGCCGGCGGCGCCGCCGACCTTGGCCACGAACGGCGGCCGCGTCAGCCAGAGCACGAGGATCAGGCCGAGGAAGATCCAGCCGAGCACGAAGAACAGTTCGTTGAACGAGAGCTGGTAGGCCTGCTGGTTGATCGTGCGTTCGAGCATCGCGTAGGCGGTGTCGCTGCTGCCGTGGCCGAGCGCGGCGATCGCCTCGCGCGAGCCGGGGTCGTAGGGCGTGACGTGCTCGGTCATGCGCGCATGATGGAAGATCGCGCGGTCCTGCCACATGTAGCTGGTGATCGAGGCGGCGAAGCTGCCGCCCATGTTGCGGATGCAGGTCGCCAGGCCCGTGCCGGCGGCGATCTCGTGGGAGTGCAGCGGCGACAGCACGATTTGCGTGAGCGGCATGAAGTAGATCGCCACGCCCAGCCCGGCGATGAACTGCGCCATGGCGACGTGATGGAAGTCCACGTCGAGATAGAACTGCGAGCGCAGGAAGCACGTCGTGCCGAGGATCGCGAAGGAGACGCTGGCGACCAGGCGCAGGTCGAAGTTGTTGACGTAGCGGCCGACCAGCGGCGTCAGCAGCACCGGCAGGATGCCGATCGGCGCCGCCGCCAGGCCGGCCCAGGTCGCGGTGTAGCCCATGTACTGCTGCAGCCACTGCGGTACCAGGATGTTGATCGCGAAGAACGCGGCGTAGCCCAGCGTCATCGCGAACGTGCCGGCGCTGAAGTTGCGGTGGCGGAACAGGCGCAGGTTGACGATCGGTTCCTTGTCGGTCAGCTCCCAGATCACGAACACGACCAGGGCGATCGCCGACACGACGGCGCAGGCGACGATGAACGATGAGTTGAACCAGTCTTCCTCGTTGCCCTTGTCGAGCAGGATCTGCAGCGCGCCGATGCCGATGACGAGGGTGGCCAGTCCGACGTAGTCCATCTTCGGCCGCGCGGTGACGTCGCCGCGGCGGCGCATTTGGTTGAACACGATGAAGGCGGCGAAGATGCCGACCGGCACGTTGACGAAGAAGATCCACGGCCAGGAATAGCTGTCGGTGATCCAGCCGCCGAGGATCGGGCCGACGATCGGCGCGACGATGACCACCGTCATCAGCAGCGCCAGCGCCTGGCCGCGCTTGTGCGGCGGGTAGATCGACAGCAGCAAGCTCTGCGTCACCGGATACATCGGGCCGGCGACCGCGCCCTGCAGCGCGCGGAACGCGATCAGCATCGGCATGCTCTCGGCGACGCCGCACAGCAATGAGGTCAGGCTGAACAGCAAGGTCATGCCGATGAACAGGCGCACCTCGCCGATGCGGCGCACCAGCCAGCCGGTCAGCGGCAGCGCGATCGCGTTCGACACGGCGAAGGAGGTGATGACCCAGGTCGACTGGCTCGCGTTCGCGCCGAGGTCGCCGGCGATGTGCGGCAGCGCGACGTTGGCGATGGTCGTGTCGAGCACCTGCATGAAGGTCGCCAGCGACAGGCCGACCGTGGTCAGGGCGAGATTGGGCGGACGAAAACTTTCGGTGCTCATGGCGGAGTCTTGTGCGTCGCATTCGCCGCGCCGGTTTCGCGCGCGACAGGCGGCGGTTGCTGAAGAAGCGGATGGCCGCGCGGCGTTCGCGTCACTTGCGAAAGCCGTGCGGCCGGACCTTCACCGCTGCGAGACGCGCCGCTCGTCGCCGGCGCGCGCGGCGTTCTCGTGCACGATGCGCTCGATCTCGGCCTCGGCGCCCTGCGCCTGTCCGGCGTACACGTCGGTGGTGAATTTCGGTTCACCCGGTGCGTGCAGGGCCAGGGCCGGGCCGGAACGGTCGTGCAGGTCGACGTCGGCGCGCATCGACAGGCCGATGCGCAGCGGGCTCTTCTGCAGTTCCTTCGGATCGAGCGCGATGCGCACCGGCAGGCGCTGCACGATCTTGATCCAGTTGCCGGTCGCGTTCTGCGCCGGCAGCAGCGAGAACGCGCTGCCGGTGCCGACGCCGAGGCTGTCGACCTTGCCGTGGTAGATCGCCTCGCCGCCGTAGAGGTCGGACTTCAGCGTGACCGGCTGGCCGATGCGCATCTGCGCGAGCTGGGTCTCCTTGAAGTTCGCGTCGACCCAGATCTGCCCGGCCTGCTGCAGCGGCACCACGGCCATCAGGGCAGTGCCGGGCTGGATGCGCTGGCCGACCTGCACGGTGCGCTGCGCGACGTAGCCATCGACCGGCGCGTAGATCTTCGAGCGCACGTCGGCGAGCCAGGCGGTGCGCAGCGTCGCCGCGGCGGCGAGCACGTCCGGGTGCCGCGCGATCACGGTTTCGTCGACCAGCGCCTTGCTCGTGCTGAGCTGCTGCTGGGACGAGGCGAGCTGGCTTTCCGCCGCGGCGAGCGCGTCGCGCGCGTGCGCGAGTTCCTCGGCCGAGATCGCGCCGGTGGTGGCCAGGCCCTTGCGGCGCGCGTAGTCGGCGCGCACGCGATCGAGCGTGACCTTCTGCGCGGCGACCAGCGCCTGGCCGCTCTCGACGTTGCTGTAGAGGCCGCGCACCTGGCGCACCGTGCGCGCGAGGTTCGCTTCGGCCTGCTGCAGCGCGATGCGCGCGTCGCTGCCGTCGATCTCGACCACCACGTCGCCCTTGTGCACCAGGTCGCCGTTGTCGGCCTGGATGCGCACGACGGTGCCGGCGACCTGCGGCGTGATCTGCACCACGTTGCCGTTGACGTAGGCGTCGTCGGTGCTCTCGTACCAGCGGCTCACCGTGTAATACCAGATGCCGATGCCGATCGCGGCGAGGACGACGGCGAGCAGGACGAGGCGTAGCAGGAAACGGCGCCGGCCGTTGGTCGGCACGGCGGTTTCGCCGGCGGTGGGGTTCGCGGTGCTCATGGCATGTGCTCGTGAAGTGGATCTTTGTAGAACGGATGATCCGGAAGCGGTTCGGCCGAACTGGCCAAGCCGCTCGCGACCGGATCCGGCGTGCGTCGGCGCGGCGGTCTACGGCGGTGGTGCACCGGCGATCGACGGCACGTCGCCGGCTGCGTCGAAACCGCCGCCGAGCGCCTGCACCAGGCGCACCGAGGTGTCGAGCCGTTGCGCGTCGAGCGCGGCGGCGCGCTGCTCGGCGGCGAGCAGCTGCTGCTGCACGCTGAGCGCGTCGAGATAGTTGCCGATGCCGGCCTTGTAGCGCTGCTGGCTGAGATCCCAGGCCGAACGCGCGGCGGCGACGGCGCGCTGCTGGGCGGCGATCTGCGTCTGCAGCGAGTCGAGGCTGGACAGCTTGTCGGCGACGTCGTTGATCGCGCCGACCAGGGTCGTGTTGTACTGCGCGACGACGAGGTCGTAGCCGGCGTCGGCGCGATCGAGGTCGGCGCGGCGACGCCCGCCGTCGAAGATCGGCAGGCTGATCGCCGGCTGGATCATGAAGAAGCGCGCCGGCAGCGAGAACAGCGTGTCGACGGTGGAGGAGGTCAGACCGGCGAAGGCCGACAGCTCCAGGTTGGGCAGGAACTCGGTCTTCGCCGCGGCGATGTTCCGGTTCGCCGCCTCGACGCGCCAGCGCGCCGCGACGAGATCGGCGCGGCGGCCGATCAGATCGGCCGTCAGATTCGGCGGCAGCGCCAGCACGCTCGGCTGCAGCGCTTTCGGCCGCGCGATGTCCAGGCCGCGATCGGGTCCCTTGCCGAGCAGCACGGACAGCGCGATGCGCGCGGCGTCGATCGAGCCGTCGGCGTCGGCCACCTGCTGCTCGGCGCTGGCGATTTCGGTTTCCGCCTGCTTCATCTGCAGCTGGTTCTCGATGCCGGCGGTGACGCGCTGTTCGACCAGCGCGTGCGAGGCCTTTGCGCGCGCCAGCTGCGCATCGGCCACGTCCTTCTCGGCGAAGGCGTAGCCGAGCTGCACGTAGGCGCGCGCGACGTTGATCGACAGCGCGAGCCGCGCGGCATGCGCGTCGATCTCGGCGGCGCGCGCCTGGCCGAGCGCGGCCTCCCAGGCGGCGCGCTTGCCGCCCCAGATGTCCAGGCCCCAGCTGAAGCTGGCGTAGAGCGTGGGATAGCTGTTGAAGCGGCCGCCGACCGGCTTCGGCGCGGCGGTGGTCGGCAGATGCACACCGGCGACGTTGGCGGCGGAGTTCACCGTCGGCAGGCGTTCGGCGTAGCGCGTGTCGACCTGGCTCTGCGCTTCCTTCGCGCGCGCGTCGGCGCTGGCGAGGTCGGGATTGTCGCGCAGCGCCTCGGCGACCAGGGTGTCGAGCTGCTCGTCGCCGAGCGTCGTCCACCAATCGGACGCCGGCCACGCCGCCGGGGTGGTGCGGACGTCGGCGAAGCTGCGTTCGCCGTGCAGCGCGACCGCGTCGATCGGCGTGCCGTCGGTGTGCAGGCCGCGCGTGCTGGCGCAGCCGGCCAGGGCGAGCGCGGCAGCGGCGGCGAGCGGGGCGAGGAAGGCGGGAGAGCGCATGGGATGTCTTTCGGGCGTGGCGGTCATGGAATGTCTTCGAGCGCGTCGCGCACGTGCGTGAGCAGTTCGAGCAGGCGCGCGCGGTCCGCCGCGGACAGGCCGCGCAGGGCCAGCTTCTGCATGCGTTCGGAGTAGCCGCTGATCGTGCGCCAGAGCCGCTTGCCCGCCGGCATCAGTTCGATCGTCAGCGCGCGCCGGTCCTGCCCGTGCGGTTCACGCCGCACGTAGCCTTCGGCTTCGAGCTGGTCGATCAGCCGCGTCATCGCGCCGGCGTTGTGGTCGAGGTAGCGGGCCAGGTCCCCCGGCCTCTGCGGGCCGTACTTGTCGAGGATCTTCACGACCAGATACTGGCTGAAGCTGATGCGGATGCCGTCGGCTTCGAGCTGGCGCTCGATCTGGTGCTGGCAGCCGTCGCGGATCTGGCGTACCAGCAGCGCGAAGTTGCCGTCGTCGCGGACACCGTGCAGGGCGGTTTTCTTCATGCGCGCTGTAATGTTGCCTAGGCAACAATTTTCAAGGCAACGACAGACGATGAAGTTTATTTAATGAGGCAAGGCGTTCGAGCCGTGGGGGACGTGCGTCGGCTTGCGTGGTTTCGGGTGCGGAAGACCGGCCGCAACGGCGCCTCGTGAACGAGGAGGCGCATCGACCGTGCGCCGCCGGGCGGAGGCATGTCCGCCTCTTGGAGAATGTCGGAATTCCTCGGCTGCCGTCGCGGGACGGGCAGCCGGGCCGGCGCGGATCAGTGCGTGCGATCGAGCGACAGCTTGCGTTCGTCGCGCTCGTACCAGCCGCTCTCGGCCGGCTGGAACACCGAGCAGGCGTTCATCGCGCCGCGATAGATGTGCAGCGAGACCGCGATGGCGTCGTCGCTGGGGTTGCGGATCGTGTGGTATTCGTGCGGCGGGATCAGGCTGCCGGCGGAGCCGGGGCCGGCGTTCATCGTGCCGCGCGACTCGAAGCGGTAGCGGCCGTCGCGGTTTTCCATCAGTTCGTACGGCGTGACTTCGAGGAAGCCTTCCCACACGCCCTCGACGCACCACATGCCGGCGTGGTCGTGGATCGGCGTGCCCTGGCCGGGGCCCCAGGTCATCGCGATGACGCTGTAGCCCAGGTTCTCGCTGCGGTACAGCTCGCGCCGCGCGTAGTGGTCGCTTTCGCGCTCGAACACGCAACCGGGCAGGCGCACGTTCTGGTCGCGGATCAGGCGGCACAGCGTGTTGCGCAGGGCATCGGCGATGGCCGCTTCCTCGCGCTGCGACACGGCGCGGTCGATTTCCTCGATCAGGTGGCGGGCGCCGGGGAATTCGAGCGACAACATCGGGCTATCTCGACAGAGGGAAAAATCATTTCCATTCTACAGCGCGGCCAGGAAGCGCGCGATGGCCGCGCCGAAGCGCGGGATGTCGACCAGGAACGCGTCGTGCCCCTGCGGGCTGTCCAGCGCGACGAAATCGACCTCGGCGCCGCCGGCGCGCAGGCCGTCGGCGATCTGCTCCTGCTGCGGCAGCGGAAACAGGATGTCGGTCTCCACGCCGATCACCAGGGCGCGCTCCACGCCCAGGCGCTTCAGGGCATTGTCGACGTTGCCGCCGGCGTGCTCGCCGATGTCGAACCAGTCGCTCGCGCGCGACAGGTACAGGTACGAGTTCGGGTCGAAGCTGCGCACGAAGCGGCGTGCATGCCCGGCCAGGTACGACTCGATCTGGAACTCGACGGCGAACGGTTCCTCGTCGCGCTGGTCGGAATCGAGCCGGATGCGCGCGAACCGTCCGACCCATTCCATCGCCGAGCGGTAGGTGATCACGCCGAGCTTGCGCGCGATCGACATGCCCGCTTCGGGGTAGTGCGCGTCGTCGTAGCGGCCCTGCTGCCAGTTCGGATCGAGGCGGATCGACTCGCGCTGCAGCGAGCGGATCGCGATCGCGAACGGCTGCGCCTGCGCGGCGGTGGAGATGCTGGCGTGGGCGCGCGCGCTGCCCGGATGCTGGGCGAGATAGGCCAGCGCGGTCATGCCACCCATCGAATTGCCGAGCAGGCAGGCGAGGAGGTCGATGCCCAGTCCGCGCACCAGCTCGAAGCTGGCGTTGGCGGCGTCCTCGAGCGTCAGCTCGGGAAAATCCAGGCGGTACGGTTCCCCGGTCACCGGATTCACGTCGGCCGGGCCGGTCGAGCCCTTGCACGAGCCGAGCGTGTTGGCGCAGATCACGAACCAGCGGTCGGTGTCGATGTGCTTGCCCGGGCCGAGCATTTCTTCCCACCAGCCCGGCGACGGATCCTCGTCGCTCGAGGCGGCGTGCGCGCTCGGCGACAGGCCGGTCAGGATCAGGATCGCGTTGTCGCGCGCGGCGTTGAGTTCACCCCAGGTCTCGTAGGCGAGGCGCGCGCCGACGAGTTCGCCGCCGCGCTTCATGCGGAACGGCGAGGACAGGTCGAACCAGCGGCGGGCGTCGGACATGGGCGGGCGAAGTCGGGAACGGACGCCGGAATGTAGCGGGGGATGCCCGCCTCGCCAAGGCGCGTGCGCGTGCCGGCCTCTGGGGTGTCCGGCGGCGGCGACCGTTCTGCTATGTTGCCGCGTCGTCGCGGGGAGACTTCGATGCCGAGCATCTACCAGCTCAAACCGGCCTTCCAGGGCCTGCTGCGGCCGTTCGTGCGCGCGCTGGCACGCGCCGGTGCGACGGCGAACCAGGTCACCGTCGCCGCCGTGCTGATCGCCTTCGCGGTCGGCGCGGCGCTGCTTGCGTGCCCGCGCCGCGAAGTCCTGCTGCTGTTGCCGCTGGCGCTGTTCCTGCGCATGGCGCTGAACGCGATCGACGGCATGCTGGCGCGCGAACACGGCCAGATGTCGAAACTCGGTGCGGTGCTC
Source organism: Dokdonella ginsengisoli (assembly GCF_042652785.1). Classification (NCBI taxonomy): domain Bacteria; kingdom Pseudomonadati; phylum Pseudomonadota; class Gammaproteobacteria; order Lysobacterales; family Rhodanobacteraceae; genus Dokdonella; species Dokdonella ginsengisoli. The sequence continues at coordinate 615,300 of NZ_JBHSHD010000010.1, forward strand.
AACGAGCTCGGCGACGTCGTCGCCGACGTGGCGATGTACCTGCCGCTGGCGCTGCACCCGGAGTTTCCCGCGGTGCCCGTGGTGCTCGTCGCGGTCTGCGCGGTGGTGGTGGAGATGACCGGTGTCGTCGGCGTGCAGATCGGCGCCAGCCGCCGCTACGACGGCCCGTTCGGCAAGAGCGATCGCGCCTTCGCGTTCGCCGCGCTCGGCCTGCTGCTCGGCCTGCTGCTCGGCCTGGGCGTGCCGGGCGGCGCGTGGATCGGCTGGCTGCTGTGGCTGCTGCTCGCCGCGTCGCTGTGGACCGTCGTCAACCGCGCGCGGCAGGCGCTGGCCGAGGTCGCGGGCAAGGAGGGCGCGGCATGATGGCGGAGTTCTGGATCCCGCGCAGCGTGCAGTGGACGCTGGCCGCGGTCATCGCACTGCTGCTGGTCGCCAGCCTTGTCGTCGCGCTGATGCGCTGCGGCGACGCGGCCGGCCGGCATGACGAGCTGTCCGCGCGGGTCAAGTCCTGGTGGGTGCTGGTGTTCGTGTTCGCGGTGGCGATCGCGTTCCGCCGCGGCGTGGCGATCGCGTTCTTCGCGATCCTGTCCTTCCTGGCGCTGAAGGAATACCTGTCGCTGATCCCGACGCGGCGCGCCGATCGCCGCGTGCTGTTCTGGGTCTATCTGTGCGTGCCGATCCAGTACGGGTGGGTGTGGCAGCACTGGTATCACATGTTCCTGATCTTCGTGCCGGTGTGGGCGTTCCTGTTCGTCGCCGCGCTGATGGTGCTGCGCGGCGACACCAAGGATTTCCTGCGCGCGGCCGGCACGCTGCACTGGGGCCTGATGACGATGGTGTTCGGCCTCAGCCACCTGGCCTACCTGCTGGTGCTGCCCGACGGCCAGGCGACCGTCGCGCACGGCGCCGCGCTGCTGCTGTTCGTGGTGCTGCTGACCGAACTCAACGACGTTGCGCAGTACCTGTGGGGCCGCACCCTCGGGCGGCGCAAGGTGATCGAATCGGTCAGCCCGAAGAAAACCGTGGAAGGCCTGCTCGGCGGCGTGCTGACGACGACGGTACTGTCGTTCCTGCTCGCGCCGGTGCTGACGCCGCTGACCGCGACGGATTCGATCGCGGTCGGCCTGATGATCGGCATCGGCGGCTTCCTCGGCGACGTCACCGTCTCCGCGGTGAAGCGCGACATCGGCGTGAAGGATTCCGGTTCGCTGATTCCCGGCCACGGCGGCGTCCTCGACCGCGTCGACAGCCTGCTGTTCACCGCGCCGCTGTTCTTCCACTTCATGAAGTATTTCTACTTCTGATGGGCTACCTGCTGCGCCTGTTCTTCTACGGCGTGCTGGTGCGCCTGGTCGTGCTGTTCGTGCTCGGCCTCAACGTGCGCCATCGCGAGCGGCTGCCGGCGAAAGGGCCGGCGATCCTCGCCGCCAACCACAACAGCCACCTCGACGCGATGGCGCTGATCAGCCTGCTGCCGCTGCGGCTGCTGCCGCGCGTGCGGCCGGTCGCCGCGGCGGACTACTTCCTGCGCAACAAGCTGCTCGCCTGGTTCGCGCTCAACGTGGTCGGCATCGTGCCGCTGAACCGGCAGCGCCGGCACCTGCACGACGACCTGCTCGCGCCGGTGGCCGCGGCGCTCGATCGCGGTGACATCCTGGTGTTCTTTCCGGAAGGCTCGCGCGGCGAGCCGGAACTGATGGCGGAGTTCAAGACCGGCCTGGCGCGCATCGCCGAACGCCGCCCGGACGTGCCGGTGATCCCGGTGTTCACGCACGGACTCGGCAAGGCGCTGCCGAAGGGCGAGTGGGTGATCGTGCCGTTCTTCGTCGACATCTTCGTCGGCGAACCGCTGCGCTTCGACGGCGACCGCGCGGCCTACATGCAGCGCTACGTGGAATCGATGCGCGCGCTGGCCGAGCAGGAGAGGCGGGCGGAGTGGTTGTGAGCGGGAATCGGCGTGAAAGATCTGCTCAGAGAGCCCTCACCCGGCGCGGAGCGCCGACCTCTCCCGCGAGCGGGAGAGGTGAAAGCCTGCAGTGCAGTCCGGGGATGAGCTTTCCCCTCTCCCGCTTGCGGGAGAGGGCCGGGGTGAGGGCGCTTTCGAGACGCCGCCTGGATTTTCCTCGCCGCGACGTCGCGCTCCGAACGACGCTCAGTTCTTCGCGATCGCCTTTTCCAGGCGCTCGACGCGCTTGGCCGACGGCGGGTGGCTCGACACGATGCTGCTGGCACTGCCCTTCTTGCCGCCGTCGAGCTTCTCGAGCTTCTGCATCGAGGTGACCGCGGCCTTCGGGTTCAGGCCCCTCTTCTTCAGCAGGGTGAGGCCGTACTGGTCCGATTCCAGTTCGTTGCTCTGCGAGAACTGCGCGTTGATCACGTTCTCGACCACGCCGCCGAGTTCGGACGAGGCGACCGCACCGGCGGCGCTGCCCTGGCTGGCGACGCCCTTGCGCGCGGCCTGGGTCAGGTAGGCGGTCTTGAAGCGCGCCTTGGAGTGGCCGTACTTCACGTGGCCGATCTCGTGGCCGATCACGAAGCGCAGCTCGTCGTCGTCCATCAGGTCCATCAGGCCGGTGTAGACGCGCACCGAGCCGTCGGGCAGGGCGAACGCGTTGACGGTGTCGGACTGGTACACCTTGTAGTTGAGCTTGAGGCCGTCCTCGCTGGTGTAGCCGGAGGTGATCTTGGCCAGGCGCTGCGCGTACTTGTTGCTCGCCGGCAGCACCTTGCTCTTCTTGTCGTAGGCGACGGCGGATTCGGCGCCGAGCTTGGCGATGTCGGCGTCGGAAAGGGTCAGTCCCTTGACCGCGTCGGAGCCGGCTTCGAGCAGCTTGCCGGTGTCGGAGCCGCCCTTCTTGCCGCCGAGCAGGCCGCCGATTCCGCCCAGCACGCCCTTCTTGTCGTCGGCGTGGGCGGCAGTGGCGAGGGCCGCGAAGGCGACGGCGGTGGCGAGTGCGAGCTTGCGAAGATTCGGATTCACGAACAGGTCCCTCTAGTGAATGGAACGGGGAACCTAGCATCGCGCGCGAGACGCCCGCAATCGGAGGTCTCCCCAGCTTGCGCGGGCGATTGCAAAAAAGTGATTCGCCGGCACGCGCGGCTGCGCACGCCGGAACCGGTCAGGGAACGACCTGGTCGATCGTCAGCGCGATCGTGTCCTTGCGGTTCACGTCGGTCGGCGCGGACAGCGTCTGCAGATCGCCGCTCTGCGGCATGGCGTTGCCGGATTTCGACACGCGCGCGCCGACCACCACCTGCGGGAACGTCGACAGCTTCATGTTCGGCATCATCGCCATGCCGTCGTCGAGTTCCACCGTGACCGGCAGCTGGGCGGCCTTGAGGTGCTGGATCGCCAGCGGCATCGGCGGCCCGCTGGCGGCGCGCGCGAACACGAACAGGGTGGCTTCGGGATCGAGCTTGTCCTTCAACGCCGGCGCGAGCGCGACGCTGACGCGAAGCCGCGGCGATTCGGCTGGGGCCTGACCCGCTGCCGCGGTCGCCGTTTCTGGTGGAGCAGGCGCCGGAGCGGCCGGCGGTTCCTTGCCGTCGCGCTTGGCCTGCGCATCGGCGATCTGCGCCTGCACGCTGCGCGCGACTTCCGAGCCGGGCTGCAGCAGCGGCAGCAGCACGTTCCAGCGCGCGATCGCCGCGTCGTAACGGCCGGCCTGGTAGTCGCCGATGCCGACCAGCCACAGCGCGCGCTGGTTGTTCGGATCGGCGGCGAGCACGCCTTCCAGCAGGGTGCGCGGCTCGCCTTCGATGCGCTGTCCCGGCGTCGACAAGGCCAGTGCCTGCGCATACTCGACCGCCAGGGTCGGATTGTCCTTGGCCAGCTCGTGCGCGCGGCGGTAGGCGTCAAGCGACTCGGCGACGCGGTTCATCGCCTGGTAGGCACGGCCGAGCAGGGCCCAGCCCTCGACGTCGTCGGGCTGCTTCTGCAGCCGCTCGGCCAGCAGCGCGATGGCCTTTTCCATCTCCGGACCGCGGTCGCCGTGCGGCGCGGGCGCCGCGGCGAGATTGGCCGGATCCAGCGCCTGCGGTGCGCCGACCAGGCGGTACAGCAGGATCGCCGACGCCGGCAGCAGCAGGGCGGCGGCGAGCAGGACGCCGAAGGCCAGGCGCGAAGGCGCCGCCGGCCGCGCGTTCTCCGCCGCGCCGAGCGCGGCACGCTTGGCGGCGTACTCGTCGGCGTCGACGACGCCTTCGGCCAGCGCCTGGTCGAGCGCGCGCAGGCGGCGCGCCACGGTGTCGTGGGCGGGAGCGCTGCGCGCGTGGCGCAGCAGCGGCACGACGACGAAGGCCAGCGCGGCGCCGATCATCAGCGCCGCGAGCGGAAGAAATGCGCTCATATCACCAATCGTCCTCGAGATCGCCTGCCGGTCGCGTTGCCGAGGCCGCCGATGGCCGCGCGGTCTTCGCGCGCCGCCGCACCGTCACGAAGACGGCGCCGGCGCCGGCGGCCAGCACCAGCAGCGGGCCGAACCAGAGCAGCCAGGTCGCGCCGCGCAGCGGCGGGTCGTACAGCACGAAATCGCTGTAGCGCGCGGTCAGCCACTGCTTGATCTCCTCGTCGCTCTTGCCGGCCTGCATCTGCTCGAACACGTCGCGGCGCAGGTCCGCGGCGAGCGGCGCGCTGGAGTCGTTGAGGCTCTCGTTCTGGCAGACCAGGCAGCGCAGCTGCTTGGTCAGGTTCTGGAAGCGCAGCTCCTCGGCGCGGTCCTTGAACGGCAGCGGATCGACCGCGGCGAGGGCGGTTGTGCTCAGCACGAGTGCAGTCAGCAGCGTCCAGAGGGTCCGTTGCAGCGAACGCACGAGTCGCCGGGGCGCAGCGGCGCCGCGCCCGCGGCGGCCGGCATCCGTGGCGTGTCCCGCAATGGATTCCCGCGTTCGCGGGAATGACGGCGAGTGGGGTGCATCGCAGGCGCAGAGCGCGGGAGAAGAAATCGCGACGTCATGCCCGCGCAAGCGGGCATCCAAGGTGCTCCGCATGGCAGATTCCCGCGTCCACGACGGTGAGGAGGGTGGCAACGCCTTCATCGCGTTGTCTCCTTCATCTTCGCGATGCGCGGCAGCAGCTGCGTGGCGATGACGTCGGGCGTGATCGGGCTGATGTACTTGTAGACGACGATGCCGTTCGCGTCGACGAGGAAGCTTTCCGGCGCACCGGTCACGCCGAAGTCGATCGCGACGTCGCCGGGCAGGTCGGCGACGATGAGGTCGTAGGGATTGCCGTACTGCGCCAGCCAGCGCTTGGCGTCCGCAGGCTCGTCCTTGTAGTTGAAGCCGACCAGCCGGATGCCGAGCTGCTTGCCCAGTCCGCTCAGGATCGGGTGCTCCTCGCGGCAGGCGAAGCACCAGCTGGCGAACACGTTGAGCAGATACGGCGCGCCGGCGAGGTCCTGGTTGGTGATGCGCCGCTCCGGGTCGTCCAGTGTCGGCAGCGAGAACGCCGGCGCGGGCTTGCCGATCAGCGGCGAGGGCACTTCCTGCGGATTCTTGTACTGGCTCCACCATACGCCGAAGCCGAGCAGGGCCAGCACCAGGACGAAGCCGGCGAGAGGCAGCAGACGGGCGTTCATGCTTGAGAACCGGGAATCGGGAGTCGGGAATCGGGAATGGGAGAAGCGGGGATATTTCCGTCGTCGCTGCTTGTGCGATTGCCGATTCCCGACTCCCGATTCCCGGCACTCAACCGAAACCGCCGATCTGCCGCCGCGACGAAGCCGCCGAGCATCATCAGCAGCGCGCCGAGCCAGATCCAGCGCACGAAGGGCTTGACGTAGATGCGTACGGCCCAGGCGCCGTCGTCGCCGACCGCCTCGCCGAGCGCGACGTAGACGTCGCGGAACAGGCCCGGGTCGATGGCCGACTCGGTCTGCACCTGCTCGTTGCGCGTGTACTTGCGCTTCTGCGGATGCAGCACCGCGACGACCGCGCCGTCCTTCGATACCGTGATCGCGCCCTGTTCGGCGGCGTAGTTCGGGCCCGGCATCGACTTCACGCCGTCGAAGCGGAAGCTCAAGGCGCCGATCTCCACGCTCTGCTCCGGTGCCAGGCGCACGTCCTTCTCCACGCTGGTCGCCTCGACGATCAGCACGCCGGCGAGGAACACCGCGACGCCGAAGTGCGCGCAGATCATGCCGAGCATCTCCGGCGTGAAGCGGCGACCCGCCGGCGCGTTGCGCCAGCGCGAGAGCGCGTACAGCGCGATGCCGAGGCCGACCCAGAGCGAGGCGGCGACGCCGAACAAGGCCTTCCACGGCAGCTCGCCGGCGATCAGCCAGGCCGCGATCGCGGCGAGCACGGCGACCGCCGCCGCCGGCCGCAGCGCGCGCAGGGTCGTGTCGAGCCTGCCGGCGCGCCATTTCAGCATCGGCCCGAACGGCAGCAGTGCGACCACCGGCAGCATCAGCAGCACGAACATGAAGCCGAAGTAGGGCGGGCCGACCGAGATGCGACCGAGGTTGAAGGCCTCGCCGATCAGCGGATACAGCGTGCCGAGCAGGACCATCGCGGCGGCGCAGGTGAACATCAGGTTGTTCACCAGCAGCACGGTCTCGCGCGACACCGCCGCGAACGGTTCGCCGCCGGCGACCTTCGGTGCGCGCAGCGCGTACAGCAGCAGCGAGCCGCCGATGACCACGGCAAGGAAGCTCAGGATGAACAGGCCGCGCTCCGGATCGGCGGCGAACGAATGCACGCTGGTCAGCACGCCCGAGCGCACCAGGAAGGTGCCGAGCAGGGACAGCGAGAACGCGAAGATCGCCAGCAGCAGGGTCCAGGCGCGGAACGAGCCGCGCTTCTCGGTGACCGCCTGCGAGTGGATCAGCGCGGTGCCGACCAGCCACGGCATGAACGAGGCGTTCTCGACCGGATCCCAGAACCACCAGCCGCCCCAGCCCAGTTCGTAGTACGCCCACCAGGAACCGAGCGCGATGCCGAGCGTGAGGAAGCCCCAGGCGACGTTGGTCCACGGCCGCGCCCAGCGCACCCAGCGCACGTCGAGTTCGCCGCCGATCAGCGCGGCGAGCGCGAACGCGAACGCGACCGAGAAGCCGACGTAGCCGGTGTAGAGCATCGGCGGGTGCACGATCAGGCCGAAGTCCTGCAGCAGCGGATTGAGGTCGACGCCGTCTGCCGGCATCGGCAGCTCGCGTCCGAACGGATTGGAGGTCAGCACGGTGAACAGCAGGAAGCCGAAGCTGATGAAGCCGAGCACGCCGAGCACGCGCGCGATGAAGTCGTCCGGCAGCCTGCGGCTGAAGGCGGCGACGGCGACGGTCCAGACGTTGAGGATCAGGATCCACAGCAGCAGCGAACCCTCGTGCGCGCCCCACACCGCGGAGAAGCGGTAGTACCACGGCAGCAGCGAGTTCGAGTTCTGCGCGACGTAGGCGACCGAGAAATCCTGCGTGGCGAAGGCGTAGGTCAGGATCGCGAACGCGAAGACGACGAACACCGCCTGGCCGGCGACCGCCGGCCTGCCGACCGCCATCAGCGCGCGGTTGCCGGTGTGCGCGCCGAGGATCGGCAGCACGCACTGCGCGGCCGACAGCAGCAGGGCGAGGATCAGGGCGAGTTGGCCGAGTTCGGGGAGCATGCGCGAGCCGGGAGGAGCGGGGACTGCCTAGAGTACGCGAGACGGCCAGGCGACAGAACCGCGCCGCCCGCGGTGGATGGCTGCACTCGCGCTGCGCCGGGGAGCGAGGCGGCCGCCGGCGCGCGCCGGGCCGGGCCGCCGCGAGGCGTTCAGGGCGCGGTCGGCGGCAGCGAGGACAGGTACGCCGCCAGGGCCTGGATCGAGGCGTCGTCGAGCGTGCGTGCGACGCCGTGCATGATGAAGTCGTTGCTGGAATCGGCCAGCTTGCCGTCGCGGTAGTTCTTCAGGCGCTGCACGAGGTACTCGCCGTTCTGTCCGCGCAGGGACGGCCAGGCGCGGTAGTGGTCCGGCCCGGCCGCCGGGCCATTGGCGTCGGCGCCGTGGCAGCCCTGGCACGGCGGCGCGCCGCGCTCGGGTTCGCCGTGCGCGTACAACGCCTCGCCGCGCAACAGCACGGCCGTGTCCGGCGCCGGCTGCGGCGAGGCCTGCCGCGTCTGCGCGGCGAAGTAGACGGCCAGATTGCCGATGTCCTCGTCGGTCAGCGGCATCGCCAGCGCGGTCATCGGCGAATCGGGCCGCGTGCCGCGCTTGAACTTGAGCAGCTCGTCGTGGATGTACTCGGCGCGCTGCCCGGCCAGCTTCGGGAAGGCCGGCACGATCGCGTTGCCGTTCGGGCCGTGGCAGGCGACGCAAACAGCCGCCTTGGTGGCCCCGGCGGCGGCATCGCCGCGGACCGGCTCGACGTGCCGCTGGTCGAGATAGGGCGCGCCGGCCGCGGCGATGGCCGGTGCGGCGGCGAGGAGCAGCGGAACGAGAAATTTCGGCGTGAAGCGGCTCATGGGGCGGATTCCATCGATGGCCTTCCCTGGAACGTTCTGCGTTTCCCCGCGTCGCCGCAGGGCGGTGCCTTCGCTCGGCCGGACGGCTGCGGCCTCACAGCTTCACGTTGACCAGCAGGCCGACCATGTTGTTGCTGTAGCTCTGCGGCCCGCCGTCGGTGTAGAGCATGCCGCCGATGAAGCGGCTCTGGTCGAAGCCGAGGTAGTGCCAGTCGGCGAAGCGGCCGCGTTCGTAGTAGTCGAAGATGCGCAGCGAGACGCGCTCGACGATCGGGATCGTCACGCCGACGTTGAACGAGTTCACGCGGTAGACCGTCGGCGAGAACCCACCGCTGCCGGGGCCGGCCGGCACGGTGTCGGGGTAGGCGAGCGCGTCGGGACCGGCGTAGCGGTAGTCGTCGGTGCCGCGCGAATAGATGTAGTTCCAGCCCGCGTCCAGGCGCACGCGTCCGATGCGATGGTCGAACTGCGCGCCGGCGTAGTAGTCGCGCTGCTTGTCGCGCAGCCACCACTGCGCGTCGTACGGATAGGTCGGCCCGCCCAGGCGCGGATCGACGCCGGCGCCGTTCTCGAGCGCGTCGTTGACGTTGGACATCCTAAGGCGCGAGCGGTCGTAGCCGAAGAAGGCGCTGACGTTGGTGGTCGCCGCCGGCTGCCATTCCCACTGCAGGGTGGCGCTGCCGGTGTCGTAGTCCTGGCGGCCGATCTGCGCGTCGTAGGACTTGCGGTCCATGCGCGCCGAGGCGCTCAGGGTCATGTCGTCGCGGATCGCCCAGGTCACCATCACGTCGAGCTTGTTCTGGTCGTAGCTGGACATGTCGTACTTGCGCATCGTCGAGGTGGTGATCACCGGCGTGCCGCCCTCCGGCACCACGTAGCCGGGCAGGCCGGCGGAGACGAATTCCTCGTACGGGTCGTAGTCGTAGCGGTCGCCGCTCTGCTTGAGGTAGGTGTAGTTCACGCGCAGGGTCAGCGCGTCGAGCGAGCGGTTGACCCAGGTCAGCTTGACGCTGGAGTCGTTGATCTCCTGGCGCTCGCGGTTGGTCGGCTCGTAGCGGCTGTAGCCGAAGGTGAAGCCGAGCGTGTTCTTGTCGTCGAACTTCCAGTCCGCGCCGAGGTTGGCGTCGACGGTCTGGATGTCCAGCGGGATGTTGTGGATGCGCATGTTGCCGACGCTGGTGACCGGCCCGACCGGAAATCCCTCGCCGGGGATGATGCTCGGCTGCGAGCCGTTCTCGGCGATGTAGCCGTACTGGCCGGTCAGCGGGTTGTACAGCGTGTAGCCGCCGGTGCGGTAGTCCTGGCGGTCGTACTTCACGTTGCCGCGCACGGTCCACTGGGCGGTGGGGTTCAGCACGATGCGCGCGTCGGCCATGGTGGTATCGATGCGCATGTTCGCGCTGCGCCGCGACAGCGCGGCCGGCGTGTTCCACTGGCTGCAGTCGCCCAGCAACGGGTTCTGCGGACCGAGCTGCAGGTTGCCGAAGCCGATGCCGAACACGCCGCGGCAGTCGATCGGCGCGATCAGCGTGTCGTCCTGCTCCATGCGCCCGCCGGCGGCGCTGAAGGACACCTCGCCGTTCCACGGCAGCTTGCGCGTCAGCGTTGCCTGCAGGTTGTGGTAGTCGTTGTCCGGCTCGGTCGACATCTGGCCCTGGTAGACCGGCGCCGACAGCGCGCCGGGCACCGGCGAGGCCATCACGAACGGCGATTCGAACGTGTAGCGCGTGTTGGCGTCGCGGTAGAACGAGCCGCTGTAGCTGAAGTCCATGCGCCAGAGCTTTCCGGCGTAGCGCACGCCGCCGTTGACGTTGATCGTGCTGTCGTCGATCGGCTTGACCGTCTCCATCGAGCCGCCCAGGCCGGGAAAGAAGAACGAGCCGCCGTACGGCCGCGCGCCCTTGCGCTGCTCGTTGGTGGCGTTGGCGTAGGCGGTCCATTCCGGCGTCAGGTACATGCTGTAGCCGAGCCCCTGCTTCTCGCGCGTGACGCGCAGCATGCGCTCGGGCGCGGCGGCGGAGGCGGCGGCGATCTGCTGCGGCGTGCTGCCGCCGGGCACCAGGCTGCTGGGCAGGGTCAGGCGGTTCGAGCCGGTGCCGTTCCAGATCGACTTGGCGTTGCTCGACAGCACGTTGGGCATGTCGCGCAGGAAGGCCTGGATCTTGTAGCTGCCGGCGCGGCCGAAGGTGGCCTGGTAGTACTCGTCGTCGTCGCTGATGCGGCTGGCGCGGATGTTGGCGTAGGTGCCGTCGGAAGGGCGCTCCAGCGTGTAGTCGAGCAGGCCGAGGATCGGGCCTTCGTCCCAGTCGGCGTAGCGGTTCCACAGCGCGTTGCGCTCGTCGCCGGTCGGCACCATCACCGCGCCGATCTGCAGCGTGCCGTAGCCGCGCCAGTCGCCGTATTCCTCCGGCTTCGGCGGCGTGTACGGGCCCGGATACAGGTTGCCGGTCGGCGAGCGCTTCTGCCCGGGACGCAGCCACGTGGTGCCGTTCTCGTCCGGCGTTTCGCTCTTGCTGCCGGCGCTCGGATCGAGCTTGTTGCCGCGCCAGGTGTCGATGCCGATGCCGCTGTCGGCATGAGCGAAGGAGGCGCAGCACAGCGCCGTCATCGCCGCGCAGGCGGCGGCCAGCGTCCGCCGGCGCGGAAACAAGGGACGGGAGGAAGCCGAAAACACGTTCATCGCATGCCTCCTCGGTCTCATTCGTGGAGTTTCGGACCCGACGGCGCATTCGAGCCGTGGATGTTGGCGTGGCAGGTCAGGCAGCCGCGGCCCATGACGCGGAAGTCCGGGTTGGAGCCCGTGCCGGTGGACTGCATCGTGTGCAGGTTGTCGGGGTGGCGCTGCGCCGTGTGGCACTGCTGGCACAGGAACGGGATCGGCGCGACCAGCAGCGCGTGCTGGTTGGAGCCGTGCGGGCTGTGGCAGTTGAGGCAGCCTTCGCGCACCGGCGGATGCTCGAACAGGAACGGCCCGCGCTTCTCGGCGTGGCACTGGTAGCAGGTCTCGTTGACGGTGTTGGTCTTCAGCAGCGGGCTGGTCAGGCTGCCGTGCGGGTTGTGGCAGTCCACGCAGCTCATCTGGCCTTCCGGCAGCGGCATGTGCGAGCGGCGGTTGAACTGCATGCGCACGTCCTGGTGGCACTGCGCGCAGGTGTCGTTGATCGAGTTCCTGGCGAGCGAGCCCTCGATCGAGAACTTCGCCATCGGGTTGTGGCAGTCGCTGCACGACAGCCCGTTGCGCTGGTGGATCGAGCCGAGCCAGTGGTCGCGCGGGCCGCCTTCGTGGCAGGTCAGACAGGTCTGGGTCTGCACTTGGATCGGCGTGCCGCCGTTCCTGGTGTAGGCGATGATCGAGCCCTTGGTCAGCGGCGCCTGCGCGTGCTGCGAGCCGGGGCCATGGCAGGTCTCGCACACCGGAATCGAGGCGTCGGCCTTGTTCGCCGCGTGCAGGCCGAGCGAATGCAGCGTATGCGTGAAGTGATCGGCCTCGAGCTGGTGGCAGGCGGTGCAGGTGCGCTCGCCGACCGGCGTCGCATCGGGAAAGGCCGGATTGACCGCGACTTTCGCCTTGGCGAAGCCCGGCGCGGCGAGCAGGGTCTGGCCGGTGGACTGCACGTCCTCGTTGGACAGCCCCGAGGAGGGCAGGTCGCGCGCGAGTTCGGCGCGCGTCTGCTGGGCCTGGGCGAGGGGAAGGCAGGCGAAGAACCAGACGCTGGCGAGGGCGACGGCGCGAAGGACGCGGTTTCGCGGATGCATGTTCGGGTCGTCTCCCTGGCTGGCGTGACGCTGGCTGGCTTGAGCGGACGAGTCCTGCGGCTTCGCGACAGGCCGTGCGGTCGTCCTGCGACCGGTGGCCGTGCGAGCGGAGCTTTACCCTTCCTTCACATCCGAGTGTGTCTGGCGGCCGCTGCTTTGAGTAGGCGCATCTGGCGAAAACATTGTTCGGAAATCGGAACAGTTCTAAGCTCGCGACGCCGCTCGTGCGCATGGAGTGCCATCGCTTGAACGATCTCAACGACCTGTTCTACTTCGCCAAGATCGTCGAGCACGGCAGTCTCAGCGCCGCCAGCGCGGCACTGGGCATCGCCAAGTCCGTGCTGAGCCAGCACCTGTCGCGGCTCGAGGCGCACCTGGGCGTGCGCCTGTTGCAGCGCGATACGCGCAAGCTGCAGATCACCGATGTCGGCGCGCGCTACTACCAGCGCTGCCGCGCGGTGCTGGCCGAAGTGGAGCGCGCCAACTCGGTCATCGACGATGCGCGCGGCACGCCGCGCGGCGTCGTGCGCGTGACCAGCCCGGTCAATTTCGCGCAGACGATCCTGGCGCCGCTGCTGGCCGACTTCATGCTCGAGTATCCGGAAGTGGAGATCGTGCTCGACATGACCAACCGCGAGGTCGACCTGATCGCCGAGGGCTACGACGTCGTGCTGCGCATCGCGCCGGGCATCCGCGCCTCCTCGCTGGCGGTGCGCTCGTTCGTGCTGCGCCGCCACCAGCTGGTGGCGAGCCCGGCCTACGTCGAGCGGCACGGACTGCCGCGCGCGCCGGAAGACCTGCGCGGCGCGATCGGTCTCGGCGGCCTGCTCGACCTGGGGCGCGGCAACCGCCACAGCTGGCGCCTGACCGGACCGGACGGGCAGATCACCGAGATCGCGTTCTCGCCGCGACTGGTCACCGAGGACATCGTCGTGATCCGGCATGCCGCGCTCGGCGGCTGCGGCATCGCCGAGCTGCCGACCGTCATGTGCCGCGACGAGATCGCCGACGGGCGCCTCATCGTGCTGCTGCCGGAATGGTCGCTGCCGGAGATGACCCTGTACACGGTGTTCCCGTCGCGCAAGGGGCTGGCGCCGGCGGTGCGCTGCTTCATCGACTATCTGTCCGAACACCTGCGCGAGGCGCTCGACAGCGCGTTCTCCGGCGTGCAGCCGTTCGGCGAGGTCTGGTCCGCGGCGTCGCCGCGGCTGCGCGTGGCGTCGTCGGGCTGAGACGGCTCGCCGAGGCTACTTGCCGTCGGCGTGGGCGGTCTTGGCCTTGGCGATCGCGTCGGCGACTTCCTTCGGCATGTAGGTCTCGTCGTGCTTGGCCAGCACCTCGGTGGCGACGAAGCGGCCGTCCTGCAGAGCGCCGGTGGCGACCACGCTCTGACCTTCGCGGAACAGGTCGGGCAGGATGCCGGTGTATTCCACCGGCAGCTGCTTGAAGCGGTCGGTGACGACGAAATCGACCTTCAGCGAATCGTTCGCGCGCGCGATCGACTTCTCCAGCACGACGCCGCCGAGGCGGAAGCGCGCCGAGTCCGGTGCGTGCCCGGCTTCGACCTCGCTCGGCGAGTAGAGGTAGGTCATGTTCTGCTGCAGCGCGAGCACGGTCAGGCCGGCCGCCACGAACACGGCGACCAGGATCAGCGAAATCAGGATCAGGCGGCGCCTGCGCGTCGGCGTCATGGCTGCGCGCCGCCGGAGTCGCGCGCGGTGCGGCGCTGGATGCGGCCGCGGATCTCGGCCAGCACGCGCCGGCGCTGCGCGCGCGGCGCCAGCGCCTCGATCGCCAGCACGACGAAGAACACGGCGTAGGCGGGCCAGACGTACCCGGCGTAGCCGCCCATCGAGAGGAATTCGTTCATGGTTGCAGGTCTTCGCGCCGGCGGCGCGACGAAGGAACGCGCAGCCTACCAAATTCCCGCGAAGCCTCCTTCGGGCCCGGCGGCGCGCAGCGGCGAAACGCCGCACGCCGGCAGCCCTGAAAGGCCGGCGTGCGGAGGCCACGCAACGCTCAGGAGCCGTCGAAGCCGTTGCGGAAGATCACGTCGCCGCGCGGCGCGACGCGCAGCGTCGCCACCATCTGCCGGCCGCGCTGGTCCGCCGGCACCGAGGCCTGGTTGAAATAGCGCACGTCGCCGGCGACCGAGAACGAGTCGTCGCCGTTCGCCGCAATGCCCCAGAAGCCCGAGTGCCGCGACCGCGCCGCGCCGACCGTGTCGGCGTAGGCGTAGCCGCGCCAGGATTCGAGAGCGCCGGTGGCGGCGTCGATGACGGCGACCTCGCCGTCGACGTTGTCCTCCGGACAGGTCTGTCCGATCGGGCAGAGCACGCCGGGGCCGTAGACGTTCAGGCCGGACACGCCGAGCTTGCCGTTCGACAGCACGATGTCGGTCGGATAGTCCGCGCGGATCGACTGCTGCAGCCAGCCGAGGTTGCACGAGGTCGCGCTGGCCTGGTCGCTGCCGCCGTAGCGGACGTGACCGTTGATGCCGAACGTGGTCACCGCGCTGCCGCTCTGCCCGAGCTTGAGCACGGCGATGCCGTTCCTGCACGCCAGCTCGACGTCGGCGAGCAGGAAGACCTCGTCCTGCGAGATCGTGCCGAAGCCGCCGTCGACGACCAGCTTCTGGCCGCCGCTCTGCGAACTCACGGCGAGGGATTCGGTGGTGTAGAGGCCGTTGCTGCCGAAGCCGGTGCGCGGCGTGCCGCTGGAGTTGAGGCTGGCGGCGAATGCGTCCCAGCCGGCGTCCCAGCCGATCGTGCCCGGCGGCGGGCCGGCGTGCCAGCGCGAACCGGCGACGTAGATGCGCGGCGCCGAGGTCAGGGTGGTGCGGCCGCCGAGCGCGATGCCGCCGAACTGGCAGAAGTCGCCGGGGCCGCAGTAGCTGCCGAAGGCCGGCTCCATCGCGTCGACCTCGCTCGTCAGCGTGCCGTCGCTTTCGACCTTGAAGCGCGCGAAGCGCGGACGGTAGATGCCGTCGACGATGCCGGTGCCGGCGTAGACCAGCGAGGTCACGGTCGGAAACGAGCCGTTGTCGTACAGGGCGATGCCGCCGCCCATCACTGTGCGCGAGCCGTCGTCGGCGTACGCGTCCGAATCCATCACCCCATAGGACTGCAGCGCGCCGTCGGTGCCGAACACGAAGACGTCGACCGACGGCCGCGCCACCCACACCGGCAGCGGCGGATTGCCGCCGCCCGATTCGAGGCGGAAGTCCTCGGTGTCGGCGAGCACGAACACGCGGTCGCCGAAGCGGTAGATGCCCTTGACGTCCTTGACGTCGCCGCACCACAGGCCGCTGACGCAGGGCGTGATGACGTACTGGCCGTCGTAGAAGCCGTTGGTGCCCGGATTGCTCCAGGTCTGGCGGACGCCGGCCGCGTCGTAGCGCACCAGTCCGAGCTTCTGGTGGCCGGCCGCGGCGCCGACGCCCGGCACCACACTCGCCACGATGACGTCGCCGTTGTCCAGGCGCGCGATCTTCTTGCCGACGCGGTAGTCGTAGGTGGACGCGGCGAAATTGTCGGCGCCGATCAGACCGTGGTTCCAGGTCGGGTCGGGCACGTAGTCCTCGGCCTGCGCCGGGAGCGCGAGCCCCGTCGCGGCCAGCAGAGCCAGGCGGGCGACGATCCGCCTGCGGCGTGCGGCGGCGGTGAGTGGGCGATCCATGGGTTCCTCCTTGCGAATCGGCGGCAGGGGCCGGTCGCCAGGGGATACGCGGGTTTTCGCGCGGACCGGACATGCCGGCCGAGCCGCGGGCGTTCGAGGTCCTGTCCGCGCAGGCGGACGTCGCATCGTGAATCGCGGGGGCGTCCGCCCAGGCGAGCAGTGCCCGCCTAGGCGCGCTCGCCGAGCGCGATCTTGCGCACCCAGTCCTTGCCGGCGTCGAGTTCGAGCAGGCCGATGCGCGTGCGTGCGAGCACGCTGCCGAAGAACCAGATGTGGGTGGCCAGCGCCATCGTCAGCAGCGGCCAGATCATCGCCGAATCGATCTTCGACGGACCCATCAGGCGCACGGTCGAGCCCTGGTGCAGCGTGTTCCACCAGTTCACCGAGAAGTGCACGATCGGCAGGTTGACGATGCCGATCAGGGCCAGGAAGCCGGCCGCGCGCGCCGCCTGGCGGCGGTCCTCGATCGCTGCGTACAGGCCGATCACGCCGAGGTAGAGGAACAGCAGCACCAGTTCGGAGGTCAGGCGCGCGTCCCAGGTCCACCACGTGCCCCACATCGGCTTGCCCCACAGCGAGCCGGTGACCAGCGTGATGAAGGTGAACGCGGCGCCGATCGGCGCGCTTGCCATGGCGAGGATCTCGCTGAGCTTGATGCGCCAGACCAGCGCGACGAACGCGTTCGCCGCCATGAAGAAGTACGCGAACAGGCTCATCCACGCGCACGGCACGTGGATGAAGATGATGCGGTAGGCGTCGCCCTGCTGGTAGTCGCGCGGCGCCAGCACCAGGCCGCCGTAGAGACCGGCCAGGCCGAGCAGCAGCGCGATGGCGTAGCACCACGGCGCCAGGCTGCCGGCGATGCGGTAGAACGTCGGCGGCGAGCCGATCTTGTGGAACCAGAGCGTCAGCGCATTCATGACAGGGAAATCCTGAGGGCCGCCGCGCAAGCCAGCGGCGCCAGCACCAGCGCCAGCACCAGCGCCGCGGCCAGCCACAGCAGCGGTGCGAGGTACGGCAGGCCGACCTGCGCGGCATTGCAGGCACCGGCACCGAAGATCAGCACCGGCACGTACAGCGGCAGCACGAGCAGGGCCAGCAGCATACCAGAGCGGTGCATGCCGACCGTCAGCGCCACGCACACCGCGCCGATCAGGCTCAGCAGCGGCGTCGCCAGCAGCAGCGCCGGCAGCATCACCCAGCGCACGTCGTCGGCCAGATGAAGCAGTTCGCCGAGCAGCGGCGCGACGACGATCAGCGGCAGCGCGGTGGTCAGCCAGTGCACGGCGATCTTGCACGCCAGCAGCAGCGACAGCGGATGCGGCGACAGCACCAGCTGTTCCAGCGAGCCGTCCTCGTAGTCGCTGCGGAACAGCGTGTCGAGGGCGAGCAGGCCGGCCAGCAGCAGGGCGACGAAGACGACGCCGGCGGCGATGCGCTGCAGCTGCTGCGGCTCCGGCCCGAGCGCGAGCGGAAACAGTGCGATCACGATCAGCGCGAACAGGATCGGGTTGAGCGCATCGCCGCGCCGGCGCCAGACCAGGGTCAGGTCGCGCCGAACCAGCGCGGCGCACGCGGAAAAGGTCGATCCGGAACTCATTCGGTCGCTTCCCCCGCGTGCGGGGGAAGCTCCCCGAAGGGGTGATGGGGGTTACGCGCCGATGCCCCCCGTTCCGCCCCTGCCGGGGCACCTTCCCCCGCACGCGGGGGACGGGAAGGCGAGAGCGGAATCCTGCGCGGCGTGCCGGAGGTATACGCATACGCGCCGTGCGAAGTGATCAGCGCCGCGCCGCCGCCGTTGGCGTGGCGTTCGAGCAGCCGGTTGACCAGCTTGATGCCGTCGAGGTCGAGGTTCGCGTACGGTTCGTCGAGCAGCCACAGCGCGACCGGCGCGAGCAGCACGCGGGCGAGGGCGACGCGTTTCTTCTGTCCGGCCGACAGCTGGCGCGTGGGCACCTCGCCGTAGCCGTCCAGGCCGACGCCGGCCAGCGCGGTGGCCGGCGAAATGCCCTTGCGCTGGCCGTGCAGTCCGGCGGCGAAGCGCAGGTTCTCCAGCGCGGTCAGTTCGTGCTTGAGCCCGCTCTGGTGCGACAGCAGCGCGACCTGCGGCGACAGCCGCGCCAGCGTCAGCGGCTCGCCGCGCAGGCGGATCTCGCCGGAACCCGGCGCGAGCAGCCCGGACAGCACGCGCAGCAGCGTGCTCTTGCCGGCGCCGTTGTCGCCTTCGATCAGCACGACCTCGCCGGCGTGCAGGGCGAAGTCGAGCGGGCCGAAGATCGGCTCGTCGTTGCGCGCGAAGGCGAGGCCGCGCGCTTCGAGCAGGGCGGGGCGGTCGTGAAAGTCGCGGGAGGCGTCGGAAATCGGCGGCATGCCGCGCGCATGCTAGCGGCAGCCGCGCCGCAAGGCCATGCGCGCGATGTCGCGCCCGGGCATTTCGCCGTCGCCGGGAAGCGCCCGGCGCGGCGCCGCTTCAATCGAAACCGTCGGCGAAGATCAGTTCCGATTGCAGACGCGTGATGACGCCGTCGAAGTCGGTCACGGACGAAATGCTGTCGACGGCGCTGCCGAGGATCACCGGCTGCGAGCCGTCGAACCGCACCTGCTTGAATTGCGTGTGATAGGCCTGCGAGCCGTTGCTCGGCGCGACGATCAGGACGCTGCCGCCGATGCCGAACCCGCTGTCCGGCGTGCCGTCCGCGTTCAGCCGCGTGACCAGGCCGGCGTGGGTGAAGGAGTTGCCGGCCGGGCTTTCGACGTCGTCGAGCGATGCCGGGCCGACGCCGAAGCTGGACGTGTCGCCGACCATCACGATGCGGCCGTCGCTGCGGATCGCCGCCGATTGGCCGGCCGAGCCGGCCGTGCTGCCGACGTAGCAGTCGTTGCAGCCGGCGGTGGCGGCGTGGCCGACGAAGGTCGGGTCCGAGGCCAGCGTGGTGTATTGACTGCTGCCGTTCTCGGTGCCGGCCTTGATGCGCATCGCGGCGAACCTGCCGCTGGCCGATCCGACCAGCACGATCGTGGTCGGATCGGCCAGGACCGCGTCTGCGAGGGTGTCGTAGAGCGAGCCGCCGGGTCCCGGCTCGTCGACCGGGAACGTGGCCGATCCGACGAAACCGGACCACGGCCCTCCCGACGGCGTCAGGATGCGTGCGGCGAAATCGGTATCGGTGGAGGAATACACCGAGGTGCCGGCGACGACGTAGTAGCCGCCGGCGATGCGCAGGATGCGGCTGGCGTAGGCGTCCCTGCCGTCGGCGAACTCGTCCTCCGTGCCGAGGAAGCCGCCGTGGCCGTCGCCGATGTTGCCGAACGTGGAGTCCTGCGTGCCGTCCGCATTGAAGCGCACGACGCCGAAGCGTTGCTCGCCGATGCTGTAGTGGACGTTGCCGGCGACGACGATGCGCCCGTCCGGATCGGCCAGCACCGAGGTCGGCGCATCGTCGGTGTCGATGCCGGTCACGTCGAAGCCGAACGAGGTGCCGCCGTCGCCGGCGAAACTGGTGTCGTCGCTGCCGTTCGCGTTGAAGCGCACGACGCCGAAATCGCCTGCGCCGCCCTGTCCCGGCGTGCTGCCGACCACGACGATGCGGCCCTGCGCGTCGATGGTCATGTCGGTGACGCTGCTCAGCCAGGCGTCCTTGACGATCTTGCCGTTGTCGCCGAAGCCGGAGGCGACGTAGTTGCCGTCGCGGTCGAGCCGGAACAGGCCGATGCGCTTACCGGTGCCGCCGTTGGCGCCGCCGCCGGGCAGTTCCGCGGCGATCACGTAGCCGCCGTCGGCGGTGCGCGCGAACGCGACCGCCTTCTCGTCCTGCGTGCCGCCGCCCGATTCGTACATCCTTCGCCAACCCGACTGGGCGAACGAGAAGTCGACGCCGGTGTCGGCGGCCAGTGCAGACGACGGCAGCGCGTACAGCGCGGTGAGAACGATGTTTCGCAGCAGCATGGCGACGCTCCGGACGGGTTTGGTCTTGCAGTACGCAAGCCGGAACCCGATCGGGACATCGCGTGGCGATTCAGCCGTGGGCGTTCATCGTCGCCGCCAGCACCAGCCGCGCCGCCTGCCAGTCGCGCTTGATCGTGCGCTCGTTCAGTCCTTCCAGTTCGGCGATCTCGGGAAAGGTGAGGCCGCCGAAGAAATGCAGCTGCACCACGCGTGCGGCGCGCGCGTCGATCTTCTCCAGCTCGTCGAGGGCCTGGTCGAGCGCGAGCACCTCGCACGCTTCCGACGGCATCTCCGGAATGCGCTCGTCGAGCGTGACCACGGCCGCGCCGCCGCCGCGCTTGCCGGCGCCGATGCGGCGCGCGTGGTCGACCAGCACCTGGCGCATCGCGCGCGCGGCCAGCGCCATGAAATGCTGGCGGCTGCGCAGGCGCAGCGTGTCGGCGGCGATCAGCTTGACGTAGGTCTCGTGCACCAGCGCGGTGGTCGACAGGGTCTGGCCGCCGCCGCCGAGCTGGCGATGCGCGCAGCGGCGCAGCTCGTCGTAGAGCAGGCAGAACACGCGGTTCTGCGCAGCCTCGTCGCCGCTCTCCGCCGCGCCCAGCAGCTCGGTGACGCTGTCGCTCATGGACTTCCGGTCCGCTCCCCCGTGGAGGGCGCAGCATCGCCGCCGCGCGGGTGCGCGTCAATGGAGCGCCGCGCCGGCGTCAGTGCCGCTCGATCTCGCGCAGCAGGTACGGATCGGGCGCGCTCATGCCGGCGGCGATGCGGCGCGCGAGCTCCCGCTGGCGCTGCGCCTCCGCGCCGCGGCCGCGCGCATCGGCGATGCGCGCGAGCAGCACGTGCAGCGCGGCGAGGCCGCTGGGGTCGCCGGGCGAGCGACGCTCGGCATTGGCCACCACGCTGTCGGCCAGGGCCTGCGCCTCGTCGAGCCGGCCCAGTCCGCGCAGCGCGTCGGCCCGCGCCGCGCGCGCCGCCGGCAGGCGCGACTCGTCGGCCGACAGTCCTTCGAGCGTCGCGATCGCGCCGTCGGCTTCCTTCAAGGCTTCCTCCGGCTGACCGGCGCGATTGAGGACGTTGGCGAACGAGATGTGCGCGTAGGCGCCCTCGCGCGGCGGGCTGGCGCCGGAATCGGCCACCGCCACGGCGCGGCGCGCGTGTTCGACCGCGCTGTCCAGATGGCCGCGGCGCAGGTCCAGCTGGGCCATCGAGTTGAGATCGCTCATCACGGCCGGATGCTTTTCGCCGAGACGCTGCAGATGCACGTCGAGCGCGTGGCGGATCAGCGGCTCGGCTTCTTCGTAGCGGCCGAGCTGGATCAGCACCGTCGCCAGGTTGTTGGCGGTGGTCGCTGCCGGCGGCGTGTCGCCCTCGCCGAGCGAACGGTAGATGTCGACCGCCTCGCGAAAATGGCGTTCGCCGTCGGCCGGGCGGCGGCGCGCGAACTCGAGCATGCCGAGCGAATTCAGCGTGTTGGCGATCAGCGTATGGCGGTCGCCGAACACCGTGCGCTGGATGCGCATGGCTTCCTCCAGCGCGGCCTGGGTCTCGTCCAGGCGCCCCTGCGCGCGCAGCGTCGCGCCGAGCACCTGCAGGGTCTCGGCGACGGCGGGGTGGGCATCGCCCAGGCGCTTGCGGCGGATCTCCAGCGCGGTGCGCAGCTCGGCTTCGGATTCCTTGCTGCGGCCCTTCTGGGCCAGCGCGGCGCCGTAGTCGTTGAGCATCAGGGCCACGCGCGTGTCCTCGTCGCCGTAGACCGCACGCGCGTCCGCGATGGCCTGTTCGAACGTCGCGGCAGCCTCGTCGAAGCGGGCGCGGCGCGCCAGCATCAGGGCCTCGATCTGGCGGTCGCGCGCCTGTTCGGCACGGGCTTCGGGGCCGCGGGCGAGGTCGGCCTGCAGTGCCTCGCGCGCATCGGCGAGGGCTTCCTCGAAACGGCCCTGCTTCTCGCGCAGCAGCGCGCGCTCGGCGAAGGCGCGCGAACGCAGCGCCGGTTCGGTCGCGCCGGCCGTCGCGGCCAGCGTGCGCTCGGCGTCGTCGAGCTTGCCCAGTTCGCGCTGCACCGCGCTCAGTTCCAGCGCGGCGCGCGTCGCGCTTGCGGGGTCGGTCGGCGCCAGCGTCGCGCGCGCTTCCTCCAGCTGGCGTGCGGCCTGGTCGTATTGGGCGAGCTGCGCGTAGAGCGCACCGAGCGTCAGCAGCATCTCGCCGCGCAGCCGCGGCTGGTCGGCCAGTTCCGAGGCGATGCGCTCGCTGCCGCGGTCGAGCAGTTCGCGTGCGGTGACGCGTTCGCCGGCGGTCGCATCCGGCGCGGCGGCGTCGAAGACGCTGGCCAGGAAGGCCTGCGCCGAACGGGCGAGGCGGGCTTCCTCGGCGGCCTTGCGCGCCTGCCACAGCGCCAGCGTCGCGCCGGCGAGGATCGCGGCGAGGGCGAGCGCCGCCGCCGCCGTCGCCACGCGGTGACGGCCGACGAAGCGGCGGAAGCGGTAGCCGGCGCTGTCGGGCCGCGCCGCGATCGGCCGGCTTTCGCGCCACGCGCGCACGTCGGCGCTGAGCGCCTCGACGGTGGCGTAGCGCCGCGCCGGGTCCGCGTCGGTGGCGCGCGCGACGATGATCGCCGCGTCGCCGCGCAGCCGCACCGCCGGCACCGCCTTGCGCGTGGCCGCGTCGCCCTGTGCCTGCGCGCGCACCAGCCAGCCGGAAACCGCGCCGGTCGGGCGCGGTTCGCCGATGCGCGCGCCGGTCAGGAGTTCGAACAGCAGCGCGCCGAGCTGGTAGACGTCGGTGGCGGTGGTCGCCGCGTCGCCGGCGATCTGCTCCGGCGCGGCGTAGGCGCGCGAGACGAAGCGCCGTTGCGTGGCGGTCTGCTCGCCGCCGTCGTCGGTGCTGAGCAGCTTGGCGATGCCGAAGTCGAGCAGGCGCGCGTGGCCGTCGCCGGCGATCAGCACGTTCTCCGGCTTGATGTCGCGATGCACGACCAGATGGCGGTGCGCGTGCGCGACCGCCTCGCACAGCTGCAGGAAGGCGTCCAGGCGCGCGTCGAGGCCGGGGCGCGAGTCCGCCATCCAGTGGCGCAGGGTCGCGCCGTCGACGTATTCCATGACGAAGTACGGCTGCCCCTCGGCGCTGACGCCGCCGTCGAGCAGGCGCGCGATGTTGGGATGCTCCAGGCGCGACAGGATCTGCCGCTCGCGGCGGAAGCGCGCCAGTACTGCGGCGGAATCCATGCCGCGCTTGACCAGCTTGAGTGCGCCGCGCTGGGCGTAGCCGTCGCCGCCGCGCTCGGCCAGGAACACGGTGCCCATGCCGCCGTGGCCGATGCGGCGCACCACGGTCCACTCGCCCAGCCGCGTGCCGGCGGGCAGCGGCTCGTGGGATTCCTCCTCCTCGATCAGGCGCGCGGCGACCGCGCCGACGTCCTCGTCGAGCAGGCCGCTGCGCTCCGTCGCCAGCAGGGCGCGCACTTCGCCGGCGAGCGCTTCGTCGCCGCCGCAGCGCTGCGTGATCCATTCCT
This sequence comes from Dokdonella ginsengisoli, assembly GCF_042652785.1. NCBI lineage: Bacteria > Pseudomonadati > Pseudomonadota > Gammaproteobacteria > Lysobacterales > Rhodanobacteraceae > Dokdonella > Dokdonella ginsengisoli. The sequence continues at coordinate 638,627 of NZ_JBHSHD010000010.1, forward strand.
CGCGCGTCTCGTCGGCGACGTCGAAGGCCTCGCGCAGCAGGACGAACGCGCGCCGCCGCCGCGCGAGGATGTCGCTCGAATCCGGATTCATGCCGCTCCCCGTTCCCCGCCGCGCGCATCGCGACGGCCCGTCCGCAAGAGTACGCGCTGGCGCGGCGGACGGGGACATCCGGCGGCGCCGGGAATCAGTCGTCGTCCGATTCCAGCGCGTCGTCGGCCTGCACCAGGCCGCGCCAGTCGCTGCGATGCAGGCGCAGGCGCGCCGGCGCATCCGTGCGCACGTGCAGGCTGGCGTTCTGGCCGAACGAGCGGGCCAGCGCGTCGATCCGCCGCAGCGGCAGGCCGGCCACCAGCACGCTCGGTTCGCGCCAGGGCTGGCCCGGTATCGCGGCGCTGCCTTCGAGCCAGCGCGTGCCCGCCACGTACAGGCGGCGGCGCAGGTCGGCCATGCGCGCCTCGTTGTCGTCCGTGGTCAGCACCTCCGACCGCGGGTTGCAGGCGGTCAGATAGACCGCGTAGCCGTCGCCACCGATCCAGGCGGTGACCGCCGGCGGCGGCGGTTCGCCGATGCGCAGCGTGGCCGAGTCGCCGCCGGGCAGGGCGACGTCGTAGTGCGTGCGCCGGTACAGCGCCAGCAGTTCGGCGATGCGCGGTGGTGGTTGCGTCACGTCAGCGACGTCAGGTTTTCCCGCACGCGCACGTCGGCGTGCGTCAGGTCGATCTCGTCGATGCGCGACTTGCCCTGGGTCAGATCGCGCAGCAGTGCGTCCTGCGTCGCGCCGCGCGCGAACGCCCGCGCGTATGGCATGCGCGTGAAGGTGACCATCGAATAGCGCGGCACGAAGCGCTGCGGATGGCGTTCGGCGAGAACGCGGCCGAGCTCGCGGCGCAGCAGGAAGCCGGCGTCGGCGACCGAATCGCGCATCTCGACGTAGTTCTCCAGCGCCATCGCGGCAATCGCCTCGGCGTTCGGCCGGCGGCGGCGTTCGAACTCGGCGAACGTCCATTCCAGGTCGTCGTGATGCTCGTCGAGCAGCTCGGCCAGCTCGACCGCGTCCTCGAAGCCGCAGTTCATGCCCTGGCCGTGGAACGGCACGATCGCGTGCGCGGCGTCGCCGAGCAGCATGGCGCGGCCGTCGAGGTGCCAGCGGTCGAGATACAGCGTGGCCAGCACGCCGACCGGATTGGTGGCGAAGTCGGTCTCGAGCTCCGGGATCAGCGGCACGAGGTCGGCGAAGTCGCGCTCGAACAGCGCGCGCGCGGCGGCCGGGCCGTCGACGGTGGCGAAGCTCGGATCGCCCTGCGAGGGCAGGAACAGCGTCACCGTGAAGCTGCCCTCGGCATTCGGCAGCGCGATGCACATGTAGGCACCGCGCGGCCAGATGTGCAGTGCGTTGCGCTCGATGGCGAAGGCTTCGCCGCGGGCGAGCTTCTCGGCCGCTGCGGTGGGCAGCGTGGCGGCAGGAAAGTCGGGCAGGGCCGGGATTTCCAGTTCCTTGTAGCCGTGGCCGAGTTCCTCGATGCGCTCGCCCAGCGGCCGTTCCAGCTGCATCGCCGTGCGCAGCGCCGAGCCGGCGCCGTCGGCGCCGAGCACGAAGGCGGCCGTGTGCTCGTGCGCGCTGCCGTCGAGGTCGTCGCGGAAGCGCAGCTTCACCCCTTGGCCGAAAAGCGCGGTTTCGAGGCGGCGCGAGAAGTGGAAGCGCGCGCCGGCGCTTTCCGCAGCGTCGATCAGCGCGATGTTGAGGCGGCCGCGGCTGATCGACCAGATCACCTCGCTGTCGTCGCGGCCGTAGCGCAGCAGCTCGCTGTGTCCGTCGCGGTGGTGGACCATGCGGCCGCGCATCATCACGGCCAGGCGCATGACCTCGTCGGTCAGGCCGGCCAGGCGCAGGCCGTGCAGGCCGCGTTCGGCCAGCGCCAGGTTGATCGAGCGCCCGCCGAGGTAGCCGGCCTGGTGCGGATCGGGCCGGCGCTCGAACACCTCGACGGCGAAGCCGCGCCGGGCCAGCAGGGTGGCGAGCAGGGCGCCGACGAGGCCGCCGCCGACGAGGGCGATTGCGGGCTTGGGCATGGCGTGAATTTCCGCTGGGCGTGAAACCCGCGACTTTCGCGGTCCCGCGGCGGAATTGCAATCGGTCCGGAGCGCGCCGCGCTCGCGGCGCCGGCGTCAGGCGCTGGAGGTGTGCCGGCGCTGGCCGGCGTAGCCCGCCACGCGCTGCAGCAGGCGGTCGATCTCGCCGCCGAGCGTGCGCCACTGGTAGGCGGCGACCGTCTCCAGGCCGAGGTCGAGGTCGTCGTCGAGCCGGCCGGCGCGCTTGCGCTGCACCAGCTGGCGCAGCACTTCGGCGATGGCGGCGGGCTCGTTCGCGCAGGACCAGCCGCGCGAGTGCCGCAGCAGCAGGTCCTCGGCCGGATCGTGTTCGCCCGAGGACAGGTGCAGGATCGGACGGAACGCGCCGAAGTACTCGAACAGCTTGCCCGGCGTCTGCTCCGGCGAGCGGTTGCCGATGTTGACGAGCACGTCGTGCGACTGCTGCAGCGAGCGGGTGGCCGTGTGGGTGAGGCGACCGAGCAGCTCGATCTTTTCCGGATTGGCCTGGCACATGCGCCGGATCGCCGGCGCCAGTTCGGGCGTGGCGACGTGCAGGCGCACGCCGGACACCGAGAGCACGGCCTCGATCAGCGCGCCCGGGTCGCGGAACGGATAGAAGCGGCCGCCGTAGAACAGGTTCAGGTCCGGCTGCGCACCGGTGCCGGCGTTCGTGCGGCGGGTCGGGCCGCAGGCGTCGAATCCCTGCGGCACCACCGCGATGCGCTGCGCCGAGGTGGCGTGCCGGTGCATCAGGCAGCTGCGCGTCGCCTCGGTGGTGACGATCACATGATCGGCCTCGCGGCAGACACGCGCCTCGAGCGCCTGCGCCTTGCGCCGCCAGCGCGCGGGCGTGTAGCTGGCCAGCACCGGATCGCCGAGGTCGGCGATCCACGGCGTGTCGCCGCGCACGTCGAGGGCGAGCTGCAGCACTCCGGCCGGCTCGTGCGAGCCGATCAGCACGTCCGGGCGCAGGTACGGCAGCAGACGCTGCAGTTGCGCCCGCGCCGGCGGCAGCCACTGCGAGGTGCTGTCCGGATACATGAAATAGCTGAGGCTGCTGTCGATGTTGCGGTGCAGGCGGCCTTTCCAGTTGAGTTCCGCGCCGTTCTCGGTCGCGCCTGCGGCGGCGGCGACCAGCGCGGGGGCCGGTTCCAGCGCGCGCGCGTCCTGCCGGCGCCGGCGGTGCTGGTGGATCTGCGCGGTCAGCCCGCCGGGGCTGCAGCGGTGCACGGTCACGCCGCGCGGCACCTCGATCGATTCCGCCTCGTCGACGACGAGATCGGGCGCCAGCACGTGCACGTCGTGCCCGCGCGCGGCCAGCTCGCGCGAGAAGTAGTACCAGCGCAGCGCCTGCGGTGTCGCCAGCGGCGGGAATGCGTAGGCAAGGAGCAGGATGCGCATGGCGTCCTCAGGCGGCGAGCTGGTGGCGGAGCACTTCGGTGATGCGCGAGGCGGCGCGGCCGTCGCCGTAGGGCGACACGCCGCGCGCCATCGCGCGCCAGGCGGCGCCGTCGCGCAGCAGCCGGTTGGTTTCGTTGACGACCGCGTCGTAGTCGGTGCCGATCAGCTTGACCACGCCGGCCTCGACCGCCTCGGGACGTTCGGTTTCGCGGCGCAGCACCAGCACCGGCTTGCCGAGCGCGGGCGCTTCCTCCTGCACGCCGCCCGAATCGGTGAGGATCACGTGCGCGCGCTTCATCGCGGCGACGAAGGGCAGGTAGTCGAGCGGCTTGCACAGCGTGATGCGTTCGTGGCCGGCGAGCATCTCGCGCGCCACTTCGCTGACGTTCGGGTTCGGATGCACGGGGTAGAGGAAGATCGTGTCCGGGTTCGAGTCCGCCAGGTGGCGGATCGCCCGGCACACCGCGCGGAACGGTTCGCCGAAGTTCTCGCGCCGGTGCGCGGTGACCAGCACGAGGCGCTTGTCGGGGTCGATGTCCACGCCGATGTCCAGTTCGCGCTCGGCGACCTGGTGCAGCGCATCGATGACAGTGTTGCCGGTGACGAAGATGTTGTCGCCGGCGAAGCCCTCGCGCAGCAGGTTGCCGCGCGAGGTCTCGGTGGGCGCGAAATGCCAGCGCGCCAGGCGTCCGGCGACGATGCGGTTCATCTCTTCCGGGAACGGGTTGTCCAGGTCGCCGGTGCGCAGGCCGGCCTCGACGTGGCCGATCGGGATGCGGTGGTAGAAGCAGGCCATGGCCACCGACATCACCGTGGTGGTGTCGCCCTGCAGCAGCACCAGGTCGGGCCGCTCCGTCGCCAGCACGTCGTCGATGCGCAGCAGCAGACGCGCGGTCAGCGCGGTCAGCGCCTGGCCGGGCTGCATGATGTCGAGGTCGATGTCCGGCACGATGCCGAACGCGGCGAGCACCTGGTCGAGCATCTGCCGGTGCTGCGCGGTGGCGAGCACGCGCACGTCGGCCCAGGGCTGCTCGCGCAGCGCGAGGATCACCGGAGCCATCTTGATGGCTTCGGGCCGCGTGCCGACCACGATCATGATGCGGCGGCGCGCGCTCATGCCGCCTGCTCCCGGCGCGCCGGCACGGGCGCGTATTCGGGCCATTGCCCGGCGATCGCGGCGGCGATGGCGGCCGCCTTCGAGTCCCAGGTGTTGGCGCGGGCGTCGGTGCGCAGCAGCTCCCTCGTCGCGGTGTCGCCGCGCATGTCGAGCGCGCGGTCGACCAGGGCGATGAACTGGCCGTGGTCGCGCGCGACCATCACCGAGGCGTACTTGCGGCACTCGGGCAGGTTGGTGGTGACGATCGGGTGCTCGAGCGACATGTACTCGAACAGCTTGATCGGCGAGGTCGATTCGGTGATGTCGTTGATGAGGAACGGGATCGTCGACACGTCGAAGAAACGCGCGTAGTCGGGCAGCTCCTGGTACGGAATCGGGCCGAGCACGTGCACGTTCGGGTACTGCTTGATGCCGCTGCGGTCGAGCGAGCCGTCGTAGTCCCAGCCGAGCAGCAGGATCGAATAGTCCGGCCGCGCGCTGGCCAGGCGCGCCACCAGCTCGTAGTCGAACCACACCGCGAACGCGCCGAAGTAGCCGATGATCGGCTTGCCGAGGGCGACCAGGCTGGCGATGGCGGCGGGCGGGTTCTGCCGCCCGCGCCCGTGGAAGTGCTCGTGCTCGACGCCGTTGGTGGCCATCACCAGGCCGCCGTCGCGGACGCCGTCGACCTCGTGGTAGAGCTTGTCGGCGCTGGCGATGCACAGCACGTCCGGCCGGCCGAGCAGCATCGCGTGCTTTTCCATCACGTGCGGCGGGATCGCGAAGCCGGAGATCGACGGGTGGATCTCGTCGATGTACTCGTACATCAGGCGATCACCCGCGGACAGGCGCTCGTTGACGTAGTCGGGCGTGCAGTGGTTGTCGGTGGAATACAGGTGCAGGACCTTGCCGCCGGGAATGCGGTTGACGAGCAGGAACTGGTCGGTGAGGTACAGGTTGTCGTCGAGGCGGCGGAAACCGCTGACGCCGTCGCGCCCGTTGGGCGTGCAGTAGAAATACAGGTAGCCGGCCTTGGCCAGGCGTGCGGCGATGTGGTGCGGACGCTGGAACAGCGGCAGATCCCAGTCGACGACCGGGCGCAGCACGACGATCGGCATGCCGGCGTGGCGCTCGAGGATTTCCTGCAGCGCGGAGCGGTGCTCGTCGACGATCACGAGGTCCTGCCGCGGCGGCTCGACCACGGTGCCCAGCGCGGGGGTCTCCAGCGGCGGCACGTGCGGCGCCTCGGAAACCTGCTGCAGGGTCTGCTTGCGGCTACTGCCGCGGAACCGGTACCAGCTGCCGGCGACCGAGCGCAGCGGGCCGGTGATGCGCCAGGAGGAACTGGTCATCAGGCGCGACACCTTCTCGCGTTCGCGTTCCAGCTCCTGCGCCAGCGCGTGCTCGGAAGCGCTCAGCCGCGCAATGTCGATGTCGGCGGCGGCGGCGGCGGTGCGCAGGGCGAGCACCTCGGCCTGCAGCGCCTGCACTTCGCGCTGCGCACCGATCTGCGCCTCCAGGATGTGGATCTTCTCGCCCAGCGCCTCTCCCTGCCGGGCAATGGCGGCGTCGAGCTTGCGTGCGGTGGTATCCAGCAGCACGGACGAGGACTGCTGCGACTTGGACACCAGCTCGGCCAGCGCATGGCCGCTGCGCTCGGCCTGCAGCGAGGCGAACGCGCGCTCGATGCGCTTTTCGACGCCGGCCAGGCGTTCGTCGTTGCGGAGCGTGGCGCCGTTGACCGCGTTGAGCGTCTCCAGCACCTGCTGCAGGTTGCGGCCGCTGGATTCGGCGGCCTCGCGCTCCTGCTGCAGCTGGCGTGACTGCTCCTCGCGCTCCTGCTGCAGCTGGCGCGACTGCTCGTCGCGCCCCTGCTGCAACTGGCGCGACTGCTCCTCGATCGCACGCGACAGCGCGTTGACCGCGTCGACGGTCTGCGACAGGCGTTCGTCGTAGGCGACCAGGCGGCTGCCCTGTTCGTCGGCGAGGGCGGCGGCGTGATGCATGGTCGATCCGAACGCGCGCGCCGAGATGACTTCGTCGACGGAAAGCGAGCGCGGCTGCAGGCCGTGGCCGAGCTGGTCGACGCTCAGCCGCAGGCGCTCGATCGCCTCCAGCGAGGAATACACGATCAGTGCCTGGAAGCCGTACCAGCTCGTGTTCGGCATCTTGGCGGTGTTCTGCACGTCGAAGTGGGTGCAGACGAAGCGGCCGGCGATCGAGGCCGGCAGCGAGGCGTGGTCGAAGGTGAACGCGTGCTCGGACTCGCGCCGCCATTCCCAGAACGGCAGCAGCAGCACGACGTGATGCTTCGCGTGCGCGGTCCAGGCGTCGAGCACGGCCAGCGGGTCGGGAAAGTGCTCGAGCGTGTTGGAGCTGAAGATGACGTCGAAGTCGGAATCGAGCGCGGTGAGGTCGCCGGTGCGGAAGCCGTCGCCGTGCTTGGCGCTGGCGCGCTCGACGGCCTCCTCGCTGAAGTCGATGCCCTCGATGCGGCAGTCGTGCCCGAAGCGGCGACGGAACAGCGCCACGGCTTCGCCTTCCGCGCAGCCGGCGTCGAGCAGCGAGCGCATGTTGGCGTGGATGTCGGTGGACAGCCACGGCGGCATCAGGCGCAGCGCGATGCGCGCGAACATCTCGGTTTGCTGCGGCCCGCCGAATTCGCGCCAGTCGGTGCGGAAACGCCGGTTCCAGTAGTCCTTGCTGTTGACTTCGTCGTTCATGTGCCTTCCGTTACCAAGGCGGCTTGCCGGGCCGCGTCGATCTGAATGCGGGTGGGGAGATTGAAGAGGCCGAAGCGCACCGTTTCGCTGGCGGTGGCGAAATAGTCGGCGCCTTCGACGTATTCGTAGTACTGCACGACCGGCGCGCTGCGATCCTCGATCGCCAGCACCAGCAGGTAGCGGCCGGGTGTGAGGCGGTTCTCGAACTCGAACGTCGCGCGCACCAGCCCGCCGTGGCCGCGGAAGCAGCCGCGGTTCTCGTCGTGGGTGGTGCACACGAGCAGGTCGGTGCCCTTGAGGTCCTTGATGGAGAAGGCCGCGCTCAGGTGCTCGGTGTCGGCGCCGTCGGGAATGCGGAAGACGACCTCCACGCGCATCGTCTGGCCGTACTCGAACACGCGCGACGGCCGCCCGTAGGCGTCGGCCAGACGGTGGTCGCGGATGCAGCCGATGTGGCTGCCCCAGTGGTTGATCGGTCCCTTGAGTTCCGCCTCGGTGTCGCCGGCCGCGCCTTCGGGCAAGGCGGAAGCGGCCGGTTGCGCGGTGTCGGACGCCTCGTCGGCGAACAGGTGTTCCATGTAGTGCGCGGTGACGTCGAACACGCTGCCCATGCGCACGATGCGGCCGCGGTCGAGCCACACCGAGCGGTCGCACAGGGTGCGCACGGAGGAGACGTCGTGGCTGACGAAGAACAGCGTCACGCCGTCCTCGCGCAGCGACTTGATGCGCTTCATGCACTTGGCCTGGAAGCGCGCATCGCCCACCGCCAGCGCCTCGTCGACGACCAGGATGTCCGGATCGGTGTGGATCGCCACCGCGAACGCCAGGCGCACGAACATGCCGCTGGAATAGGTCTTCACCGGTTCGTCGATGAAGTGGCCGATGTCGGCGAAGGCGGCGATGTCGTCGAAACGCTGTTCGGTGACGTGCCGCTGCATGCCGAGCACGGCGGCGTTCATGTAGACGTTCTGGCGTCCGCTGAATTCCGGGTCGAAGCCGGCGCCGAGCTCGAGCAGGGCGGCGACGCGTCCCTCCACGGCGATCGTTCCCTTGGTCGGCGGGTAGACGCCGCACAGCAGCTGCAGCAGCGTGCTCTTGCCGCTGCCGTTGCAGCCGACGATGCCGACCGCCTCGCCGCGCTCCACGCGCAGCGACACGTCGCGCAGCGCCCAGAACAGCTCCGTTTCCGGCGACTGGCCGCCGAACAGCGACTGCCGCAGCACCCGCGCCGGGTTCTCGATGCGGCGGAACGCCTTGCCGACGCGGTCGAATTCGATCGTCATCAGATCACGTCCGCGAAGCCGCGCCGCGTGCGCTGGAACCACAGGTAGCCGAGCACCGCGCAGACCAGCCCGGCGCCGAGCTGCAGCGCGTACAGCTGCGGATGGAACGGCTCACCGAACAGCAGCAGGCCGCGCATCTCCTCGATCGGGTAGGTCAGCGGGTTGAGGCGGATCAGCGCCGCCAGCTGCGGCGGCACGCCGCTCATCGGGTAGAAGATCGGCGACAGGAACATCAGCGCGAACACGATCGGCTGCACGATCTGCAGGGTGTCGCGGAAGTAGGTTCCCATCGAGGCGAGGAACCACGTACCGCCGAGCGCGAACAGCCCCAGCGGCAGGTAGATGAACGGTGCGACGAACACCAGCGGCGAGAATTCGTGGCGGATCGCCACGTAGAACGCGAGCCAGATCAGGTACGCGACCATCGCGTAGAAGAACGCGCTGACCACCGCGACGAGCGGCAGCATGGCGAGCGGGAAGCGCAGGCGCTTGACGTAGTTGGCGTGCGAGACGATCAGGACCGGTGCGCGGCCGATCGATTCCTGCGTGAAGATGTAGGGGATCTTGCCGAGGAACAGGACCACGACGTAGTCCCATCCGGTCTGCATGCCCGGCCAGCGCGGCTTGAAGATGTAGCCGAAGACGACCGTGTAGATCGCCAGCATGAACAGCGGCTGCGCCAGCGCCCAGGCGAAGCCGCCCAGCGAGCCGCGATAGCGCTGCGAAATATCCCGACGAAGGAGTTCGTCGAAGAGAAAGAACGACTGCGATTGAACGAGCCCGGAAATGGCCAAAACGACGTCCTTCCATCCATGACGAGTAGCCGTTCTTCCGCCCGTTGAGCGGGCATGAAAAACGGCTGCGGCACCCCTGCCATCGACGGGCCATGTCCGGCCAGCCGACTACGACGATCGACGTCGTCCCGCCTCAAGACTCTGGTGTTGCCCCTGTTTTTCCCGAATCGACGGCGCGGATCTTCTCAGAGCCGCCGAAAAAAACGTGTTAATGGAGCCAGAGACGAAGCGATGAAACATTTCGTCGCAATGCGCGACGAAAAAACGTGCGCAATTCGAAAATCAGCGACGCGCAGTCGCCCATTGCGTGACGGAATTCACAAAACGGAGGCAATCGATGCGCCGGTTGTACAGCGGCGTCGGCGCGGCGCGGATCACGTCGGGCTCGCGCCAGTCGACCACGATGCCGTTCGCGTGCAGATGATCGTAGAGGGAACGGCCGGCTTCGCGCGGACCGCGCACGCGCAGCGACAGCTGGCAGCCGCGGCGTTCGGATTCGCGCGGCGTGCTGATCTCGATCACCTCGGCCAGCTCGCTGCGGATCAGCGATTCGAAGTAGCCGGTCAGCGCGATCGACTTCTCGCGCAGCGCGGCCATGCCGGCGCGGCGGAACAGTTCCAGCGAGACGCGCAGCGGTGCCAGCGCGAGGATCGGCGGGTTGGACAGCTGCCAGCCGTCGGCACCGGCGGTCGCGGTGAACTGCGGCCCCATCTCGAATCGGGTGGACGGGTCGTGGCCCCACCAGCCGGCGAAGCGCGGCAGGTCGGCCTGCGCGTGGCGTTCGTGCACGAAGCAGCCGGCGACCGCGCCGGGGCCGGAGTTGAGGTACTTGTAGCTGCACCACACCGCGAAATCGCAGCCGCTGTCGTGCAGCTGCAGCGGCAGGTTGCCGACCGCGTGGGCGAGGTCGAAGCCGACCACGCAACCCTTCGCGTGCGCCGCCGTGGTGATGGCGCGAAGATCGAAGGCCTGGCCGCTGAGGTACTGCACGCCCGGCAGCAGGACCAGCGCGATGCGCTCGCCGTGCTCGTCGAGCGCGCGCACGATGGCGTCGGAGGAGATCGCGCCACCGGGCTCGTCGCCTTCCAGTTCGATCTTCGCCGTGGCCGGATCGTGGCCGTGGAAGCGGATCTGCGAGGCGACCGCGTGGTGGTCGGACGGAAACGCGCTCTTCTCGATCAGGATCGCGTTCCGCTCGCGCGTGGGCCGGTAGAAGCTGACCATCATCAGGTGCAGGTTCGCCGTCAGCGAGTTCATCGCGACCACTTCGTGCGGCAGCGCGCCGACCACGGCGGCGAGGTTCTCGCGCACCAGCTCGTGGTACGGCATCCACGGATGCTTGCCGCGGAAGTGCGCCTCGACGGCGAGATCGCGCCAGTCGTCCAGTTCGTCGAGCAGGGCCTGGCGCGTCGCACGCGGCTGCAGGCCGAGCGAATTGCCGCAGAAATACGCCTGCTCGGAGCCGTCGGTGTGACGCGGGATCAGGAATTCGTCGCGGAACGGGGCAAGCGCATCGCGCGCGTCGAGGGTGAGGGCTTGGGTTTCGGCAGGAGTCATCGCGGTACGTACGTTTTCAGAATGGGCGCTGCTTTTCCCCCTCTCCCGCTGGCGGGAGAGGGCTGGGGTGAGGGAAGTCGGAGTGACGCGCTTCGGTTTCCCTCACCCGCGCCTCCGGCGCGACCTCTCCCGCGAGCGGGAGAGGCGGACGGCATTTCGATGCGGATAGAAAATCACTTCAGCGAAGCAACCACGCCGTCGCAGGCAGCGTCGAACTGCGCGTTCCACGCCGACGGCGTCTTGTCGATCAGCGGCCGCTGGCAGCGCACCTCGACGGCGATCTCGCCGGTCAGGAAGTAGCTGTCGCGGATGAGATAGCGGGTCTGACCGCGCTGCACGAAGTACTGGTGCACCGAGGCGTTGCGGTTCGCGGCGTCCTTCTCGTAGCCGCCCTGCGACTGTGCGCGCGCGTGCTCGTCCTGCACGAAGCCGGCGAACGCCGCCGCGGCCTTGAGCTGGCGCGACTTGACCATGACGGTGGCGCTGTCCTCGCTGCCCTGGGCGGCTTCGTCGGGCACCTGGAAGGCGACCGCCTGCGGATCGCCGTCGGTCTTCTCCATGACGGCGCTCCAGCCGGGCGGCACGCGGAAGTGCACCTGGCCGTCGTTGAGCGTGAAGTCGGTCTTGCCTTGCGCGAAGGCGTGCGGAATGGACAGCAGCAGAACGGGAAGGAGAAGCAGCCTCACTGGGATCACTCCATGTCGTCGGCGAATCGTGCGTAGGGGAGACCGAGCCATTCCAGCGCGGTGCCGTGGAACAGGCGGGCCTGCTCGGCCGGCGGCAGGCCGAGCGCGAGGATGCCGCTGCCCGGCTCCTGCTCGCCGAGCGGGAACGGGTAGTCGGTGCCGAGCATGACGTGCGACGGCCCGGCCACGTCGAGCAGGTAGCGCAGCGCGGCCTTGTCGTGCACGCAGGAATCGAAATACAGGCGGTCGAGATACTCGCGCGGATTGCGCGCGTTGTCGGTCGCGACCAGGTCCGGGCGCATGCGGAAGCCGTGTTCGATGCGGCCGATGGTGTAGGGGAATGCGCCGCCGCCGTGGGCCAGGCACACCTTCAGTCGCGGCAGGCGCTCGAGCACGCCGCCGAAGATCAGGCAGCAGGCGGCGCGCGACTGCTCGGCCGGCATGCCGACCAGCCAGGGCAGCCAGTACTTCGGCATGGAAGGGCCGCCCATCATGTCCCACGGGTGCACCAGCACCGCCGCGCCGAGTTCGGCGGCTGCCTCGAAGAACGGGAACAGCTCCGGCGCGTCGAGGTTCCAGTTTTCGCAGTGCGAGCCGATCTGCACGCCCTGCAGGCCGAGTTCGTCGACGCAGCGCTCCATCTCCTGGATCGCCAGCCGCGGCGACTGCAGCGGCACGGTGCCGATGCCGGCGTAGTGGCGCGGGTAGTCGCGGCACAGGCCGGCGGTGTGGTCGTTGAGGTGGCGGTGCAGCTCCAGCGCCTGGTTCGGCTTGGCCCAGTACGAGAACAGCACCGGCACGGTGGAGACCACCTGCACGTCGACGCCGAAGCGGGCGTAGTCGGCGATGCGCACTTCCGGATCGAAGGCGTTCGCCCAGACCTCGCGGAAGAACTTGCCGTCCTTGTAGATGCGGTGGCGGCCCTCGGTCTGGACCATGACCGGGAAGCGGTCGTCGCCGTATTTCTCGGCGAAGTTCGGCCAGCTCGGCGGCAGGACGTGGGCGTGGGTGTCGATCTTGAGCATCCGCGCAGTTTAACCGGACGCTCACGTTCGCGCGGCGTGTCGCGGTCGACGAAAGCGCCGTCGGGGGCGCCAGGAAGCCGGTGCGAATGCTGCGCGAATGCTGCGCGAATGGCCTGCGAGTCCGTTTCGTGCTGCCGGGGGCTAGGTTGCTGGGGCTCGCTGGGGGGTGGCGCTCGATTCACGGTCGCATCGGCTCCCGGCGGCGGATCCGATCCCCATTCGTAAGGAGTCTGCCAGCAATGCGTCTCTCCCCCTACGCCGCAGCGGTCACCATGATCGCCTGCGCTTCCGCCCAGGCCGGCACGTTCATCCCGCTCCAGACGCCGCTCGGCCAGGCGGTCAAGTTCTCGCAGAACGGCGAGTACCTCTCGATCTTCGTCAACCAGGGCAGCGGCGTGCGCTGGACGCGCTCGACCGGCGTGGAGGAAGTGCTTTCCGGCCTGGGCTACTCGAATGGAATCAACAACCTCGGCGTCGTCGCCGGCTCCGTCGCGGTGAACGGCGGCGACGAGAACGGCGGCAACGACGTCCCGGCGCTGTTGCCGATCGGCGCCGCGACGCCGACCGAACTGGCGCTGCCCGCCGACACGCAGAACGCCAACGTCTACGACGTCTCCGACGACGGTTCCGCCGTCGGCCTGACCTGGACCAGCGATTTCAGCATCGCCCGCGCCTATTACTACTCCAGTACGGACGGCGCGGTGATCCAGCTGCCGGTCGACTCGCCGGACGAATCTTCGCGCGCCAACTCGATCAGCGCCGACGGCAGCGTGATCGTCGGCTGGAATGCCGATCCGCAGACCGGCGCCTGGCGCGGCGTGGTGTGGAAGGATCAGGTGGCGACCTATCCGACCGTCACCATCGACGGAACGGAGGTCAACATCGGCGACGCCTCGGTGGTCAGCGGCAATGGCCAGTGGGCGGTCGGCAACAGCTATCCGACCGCGGACGGCAGCTCGGCGGCCTGGCTGCTCAACGTGGAGACCGGCGAACTGACGGCGATCCCCGGCATCCCGTTCGCCTTCGGCGTCAGCGACGACGGCAAGACCGTGGTCGGCGCCAGCGGCTTCTTCGACTTCCCGCCGCGCGCGGCCTACATCTGGACCGAGAACGACGGCACGGTGATGTTCACCGACTACATGGCGTCCCGCGGCATCGAATATCCGACCGACTGGGGCTTCGAGGGCGGCCTGACCGCGGTCTCCGGCGACGGCAGCACGGTCGCCGGCTGGACCCGCGCCAGCCCGAACGGCATGCAGTCGTTCATCGTCACCGGCGTCGACGCGCCGGCCGACGCCCTGTTCAAGGACGGCTTCGACGGCGCCGCTGCACCCAACCCGGTGCAGGACGAGAGCTTCGAGCAGAGCGCCGGCGGTTCCGGACCGTGGGCCTCGACCTCGACCAACTTCGGCACCGCGCTGTGCACGCCCGGCTGCGGCAACGGCGGCGGCACGGCCACCGCGCGCACGGGTACGGCCTGGGCCTGGTTCGGCGGCGTGGACGGCGCGCCCGAAGAAGCCACGGCGTCGCAGTCGGTGACGATCCCGTCCGGCGGGCCGCAGTTCCTGAACTTCTGGCTGTGGATCGGCGCCGTCGGCGGCAGCGATTCGGTTCTGACGGTCAGCGTCGACGGCACGGAAGTGGCCTCCTATCCGGAGCCGGCCGAAGCCGAAGCCGGCTACACGCAGCGCAGCGTCGACGTCAGCGCCTACGCCGACGACGCCGCGCACACGATCGAGTTCCGCTACGTCGAAACCGCCGGCATCTCGTCCAACTACAGTCTGGACGACGTCACCATCGACGCCGGGCAGCCGCCGCTGCGCGCGCCGGTGCGTGCGCCGCAGCAGCCGGAAGCCGGCACGACCGCGCGCAAGCGCCACTGAACCGGCCTGCCGCCGGACGGCCAGCGCCGTCCGGCGGCAAGCGAGGGTCGGAGGGGGAGGGCGCCGGCGGGTCGCGGCGCCGTTCCCTCCCAAGCCGAGGCGCGAGCCTCGGCTTTTTTTCTGGTCTTTGCCGCACGTCTTACCCGCAAACGAAAAAGCCCCGCGCGAGCGGGGCTTTTCCTGTCCTGCGGCGCCGGGATCCGGCCTCAGGCTTCGGCTTCTTCCTTGTACGCGTCGATCGGAATGCAGGCGCACATGACGTTCTTGTCGCCGTAGACGTTGTCCACGCGCGACACCGGCGGCCAGTACTTCTGCAGTTTGAGCGACGGCAGCGGGAAGGCGGCCAGTTCGCGCGGGTAGGCGCGCGTCCATTCGCTGGCGCTGACCTGGCTCGCGGTGTGCGGCGCATGCTTGAGCGGGTTGTCCTCGCGGTCCAGGCGGCCGTCCTCGACCGCGCGGATCTCCTCGCGGATCTGGATCATCGCGTCGACGAAACGGTCCAGCTCGTGCAGCGATTCGCTCTCGGTCGGCTCCACCATCAAGGTGCCGGCGACCGGGAAGCTCAGGGTCGGCGCATGGAAGCCGAAGTCGATCAGGCGCTTGGCCACGTCCTCGGCGCTGATGCCGGTGGCGTCCTTGAGCGGGCGCAGGTCGAGGATGCACTCGTGCGCGACCAGTCCGTTGCGGCCGGTGTAGAGCGTCTCGTAGTGCGGCGCGAGGCGCTTGGCGATGTAGTTGGCGTTGAGCATCGCGACCTGGGTCGCCTTGCGCAGGCCGGCCTCGCCCATCAGGGTGACGTACATCCAGCTGATCGGCAGGATCGAGGCGCTGCCGAAGCTCGCCGCGCTGACCATCGCGCCGCCGCCGGTGCCCGGCGTGCGCACGCCGTCGTTGCCGAACGCCTTCGGCAGGAACGGGGCGAGGTGCGATTTCACCGCGCACGGACCGACGCCGGGGCCGCCGCCGCCGTGCGGGATGCAGAAGGTCTTGTGCAGGTTCAGGTGCGACACGTCCGAGCCCCACTTGCCCGGCTTGGCCAGGCCGACCAGCGCGTTCATGTTGGCGCCGTCGGTGTACACCTGGCCGCCGTGCCGGTGCACGATCTCGCAGATCTCGACCACGTCCTCCTCGAACACGCCGTGCGTGGACGGGTAGGTCATCATGATCGCGGCGAGGCGGTCGGAGTGCTTCTCGGCGGCGCGGCGGATGTCCTCGACGTCGACGTTGCCGTTGGCGTCGCACTTGGTCACCACCACGCTCATGCCGCACATCTGCGCCGAGGCGGGATTGGTGCCGTGCGCCGATTCGGGGATCAGGCAGATGTCGCGATGGCTCTCGCCGCGCGACTGGTGGTAGGCGCGGATCGCCAGCAGGCCGGCGTACTCGCCCTGCGCGCCGGAGTTCGGCTGCAGGCTGACCGCGTCGTAGCCGGTGATCTCCACCAGCATCGCCTCCAGGCCCTCGACCAGCTCCTTGTAGCCCTGCGCCTGGCGGTGCGGCACCAGCGGATGGATCGCGGCGAACTCCGGCCAGGTGACCGGGATCATCTCGGCCGTGGCGTTGAGCTTCATCGTGCACGAGCCGAGCGGGATCATCGTGCGGTCCATCGCCAGATCCTTGTCGGCGAGCGAGCGCATGTAGCGCAGCAGCTCGTGCTCGCTGTGGTGCGTGTTGAACACCGGGTGCTGCAGGAACGCCGACTGCCGCCGCAGCGCTGCCGGCAGCGCGTCGGGCGTGTCCGCGTCGAGCGCGTCGACGTCGTGGATCGCCACGCCGAAGGCGCGTGCGATCGCCACGAGGTCGGCGCGCGTGGTCGTCTCGTCGAGGCTGATGCCGACGCTCGACGCGTCGACGTGGCGCAGGTTGACGCGCTCGTGGCTGGCGTACAGGTGCACCTGGGCCGCGTCGACGCCGCTGACGCGCAGCGTGTCGAAGAAGCCTTCGCTCACCTGCAGGCCGGCGTCGCGCAGCGCGCCGGCGAGGATCGCCGCCAGGCGGTGCGTGCGGCGCGCGATGCGCGCCAGGCCGTCCGGGCCGTGGTAGACCGCGTACATCGAGGCCATCACCGCGAGCAGCACCTGCGCGGTGCAGATGTTCGAGGTCGCCTTCTCGCGGCGGATGTGCTGCTCGCGCGTCTGCAGGGTCAGGCGATAGGCCGGCTTGCCCTCGGTGTCGATCGAGACGCCGATCAGGCGGCCGGGCATCGAGCGCTTGTAGGCGTCGCGGCAGGCCATGAAGCCGGCGTGCGGACCGCCGAAGCCGAACGGCACGCCGAAGCGCTGCGAATTGCCGATCACGATGTCGGCGCCGAACTCGCCCGGCGCCTTCAGCAGGGTCAGGGCGAGCAGGTCGCTGGCCACCGCCAGGATGCCGCCGCGCGCGTGCACCGCGTCGGCCACGGCCTGGTAGTCGCGCACGCCGCCGAAGGTGTCGGGGTACTGCAGCAGCGCGCCGAACGCGTCGACAGTGCCTGCCTCGACGTCGGCGCCGATTTGCAGCGCGATGCCGAGCGGCTCGGCGCGCGTACGCAGCACTTCCAGCGTCTGCGGGTGCACGTTGTCGGCGACGAAGAACGTGCTGGACTTCGACTTCGACGAACGCTTGGCCAGGGTCATCGCCTCGGCGGCGGCGGTCGCCTCGTCGAGCAGGGAGGCGTTGGCGATCTCCATGCCGGTGAGGTCGGCGACCATCGTCTGGAAGTTGATCAGCGCTTCCATGCGGCCCTGCGAGATTTCCGCCTGGTACGGCGTGTAGGCCGTGTACCAGGCCGGGTTCTCGAGGATGTTGCGCAGGATGACGTTCGGCGTGTGCGTGCCGTAGTAGCCCTGGCCGATGAAGCTGCGGAAGACGTCGTTCTTGCCGGCGATCGCGCGGATCTTCGCCAGCGCCTCGACCTCGGTGGTCGAGGCGGGCAGGGCCAGCGGCGCCTGCGACTTGATCGAGGCGGGCACGATCGCGTCGGTCATCGCGTCGAGCGAGTCGTAGCCGACCGCGCGCAGCATCTGCGCGATCTCGGCGTCGTTCGGGCCGACGTGGCGTTCGACGAAGGCGGAATGGTGCTCCAGTTCGAGCAGGCTGGGAGCGCGCAGCGAAGGCGAGGCGTTGTGGGTCATGGAGGCGTCCGGAATGCGGAGGACGTGCGAAGCCGCACGCGGGCGCCCCTCTGTCCTTTTGCCTGAGAGTTTGGAAGCGCTCGCGCTTCTTGCCCCTTCGGCGCCGACGTGCGCCTTCGGCGCCGACGGTCTCTCCAGAGTGTGTGCACGCGCCGGTCTGGAGCCTGAGCGATTACGGGCGTTGCGCCTTCGGCAGCGGCGGGGCCGCTTCTCCCGGGGCGTGCATCAAGCGCCGATTATAACCTGCCAGGAGCGGCCATGACCGGGCCGCCGGCCGGCGGCCCGGAACGTGCGCAGCGGTCCGGCTCGTGCGAGCCGGACCGCGCATGGCGCCTACCGCGTCGGCGCGGCCGCCTCGAAGCCGTCGGCGAAGATGCGGTCGAACGAGCAGGTCACGGCGACGTCGGTCACGTCGGCCGCGGCGATGGCGCCGCTGCCGTTGGCGATCGAACAGTCGTGGCCGGGCGGCTGCGCGGCGATCGCTACCGCATAGCTGGCGCCGTCGGACAGGTGGTCGGGGAAGGCGAACGGCCCGTCCGCGTCGACCGCCAGCCCGGCGCCGTCGTTGAGCTTGAGCACGAGGCCGCTTTCGAGCAGGCCGCTGACGCTGCCGCCGACGGTGTAGCTCGACTTCGCCGTGCAGGTCACCGCGACGTCGGTGACGTTCGCCGCGCCGATCGTGCCGCTGCCGTTGGCCACGCTGCAGGCCTGTCCGGCGGGCTGGGTACCGACGACGACCTCGTACGCGGCACCGCTCGCCAGTCCGGTCGGGAAGGCGAACGCACCATTCGCGTTCACCGGCAGGGTCTGCGCGCCGGCGTTGAGCGACAGGACCAGTCCGCTGCCGCCGAGGCCGCCGACGCTGCCGCCGACGGTGTAGGTCGGAGTGCCGCCGCCGACGGTGATCGTGTAGTCCTCGGCCTGGCCCCAGCCGTCGGTGTTGCACGCGGTCGGATAGCTCGGCGAGCTGGAGTACTTCTTGATCACGCGCAGGCGCGTGTTTCCGGTCTGCGCACCGGCCGGGACGGGAAGCGTGCCGGTCGCCTGCTTGCCGTCGAGGCCGGTGGAATTGGCGATCGAGCCGATGTTGTAGCCCTCGCCGCTGTCGAAGCTGCCGTTGCGGTTCCAGTCGACGTAGGCGGAGATGTAGGTCGTGTAGTCGCCGGCGGTGTTGCCTTCGACGGCGATCGCGGCGCTGGCGCCGGGCACGACGTTGCCGATGATCGCGGTGAAGTCCTCCAGCGCCGGCGAGCCGTCGACCGTCGCGCTGCTGGGGTTGTCGATGCCGCCCAGCACCACGCGCGTGATCGGCTCGACCGCGTTGGAGAAGCCCACGCTGCAGTACGGCTCGGGGAAGGTCACGCCGGTGGTGAAGGTGAACACCGGCGAGCTGGCGCTGTCGCCGCAGGGGCTGTTGGCCTTCACGCGCCAGTAGTAGGTCGTCAACGGCTGCAGCGGCGCGGCTGGCGTCCAGGTCGCCGCGGTCGGCGTGCCGCTGGCGATGATCGCCGTGAAGCCCGAATCGGTCGCCACCTCGACGGTGTAGCCGACCGCGGCCGGATCGCTGGCCCAGGTGAACACCGGCTGGCGCGCGGTGCCGGTGGTGCCGTCGGCCGGAGCCGTCAGCGCCGGCGTGGCCGGCGTGCCGCTGCTCAGCTGCAGCTGCACGGCCGCCGAATGTCCGGGGCTGCCGCTGGCCGCGCCGTCGATGGTGATCGTCGACGAGCCGGCGGCGGCGCTGCCGCTGGCGGTCAGCGACAGCGTGGCGCTGGTGCCGGGCAGCGCCGGATTCGGCGTGAAGCTCGCGCTGACGCCGGACGGCGTGCCGCTCGCGCTCAGCGTGACCGGGTTGGCGAAGCCCATCTGCGAACCGATGTCGATCGTGTAGTTCGCGGTGCCCGGCGCGCAGCTGGCCTGCGAGGAGTTCTGCACGGTCAGCGAGAAGTCGGCCGAGTCGGCCGAGCAGACCGGGCGCGTGCCGCAGGCGATGCCGTGCGCGTTGAAGGCGTCCCAGATGCGGCAGGCGTTCGGCGTGCCGTTGGCGAGGTTGCCGTCGTCGTCGTCGGCCGCGAGGTAGACCGTGTACCAGTTGTTCGAGCCGCAGCCGTCGACCTGCGCTGCGACGTTGCACTGGCCGCCGGAGGTGACGCGGTAGGCGCTCTTGGACGGCACCAGCGAGCCGTACCAGATGCGGTCCATTTCCTGCCAGCCTTCGCTCTCGCCGAATTTCTCGATCAGGGCCTGGGTCAGGTCCCAGTTCGCCGAACCTGCGATGTAGCTCTCGCAGTGGCCCTCGTAGCCCATCGGTCCCTGGTACGGGAAGATGCCGAACTGCAGGTAGGGGCAGGCCCAGCGGTCGCAGTTCGGGCCGCCGTTGTCGACGATTGTGGACGGCTTGGCGATGGTCGAGGCGCCGTGCGTGCTGAACGCGCCGAGGTCGCGCACGCCGGTGCAGGTGGCCTCGCAGTTGGCGCACGGAACGCCGGGCTTGAAGTTCTTGCCGATGCAGGCGTCCTTCGTTTCCAGGAAGGCGAAGGTGTCGCCGACCGCTTCGCCGCTGCCGTTCTCGCTGGCGGCGCCGCCGGTGTTGGTGTCCATGCCGTGGCCCCACTCGTGCAGGAACACCGCGGCGATTTCGCCGGTGTTGGAGCAGCCGCCGCCGGACTTGAAGAAGTTCACCGTCGAGCCGTCCCAGCCGGCGTTGCACTGGTCGTCGACGTTCATGTTCGCCGTGACCTTGCTCGCCAGCCAGCTGTTGCCCGGGTGGTACAGCACCGCCTTCCGGTTGATGTTGGTCAGGTGGTAGAAGCCGGTGCGCGAGGCGTGCGTGTTGCCGGCGCCGCCGACGCCCGGCGTGGTGCAGTCGGTGCCGCCGCTGCTGCCGAGCGCGAGGTTGCCGTCGGTGGAACTGGACAGCGAGATCGCGCCGCAGTTGTCGCTCATGCGGAAGTACTTGCCGTCGAGCGCGGTGGAGGCGCTGCCGCCGCTGTAGTCGTAGATGCCGAGTACGTCGGTGACCTTGGCGCCGCCGTTGCTGACCGCGGCGAACGGCATCGGCCTGACCACTTCCGGATCGGTGTTGGTGGTCGGGTAGATGCCGCCGCTGACGGTGGCGTCGGCGTAGGCGGCGAGGTTGCGCACCTCGATGACCGAGCCGGCGTGCGCGTCGAACAGCACCTCGTAAGTGGCGTCGTCGCCGTCGATGCGGAACACGAAGCGCCAGGCCAGGCGATGCGCGTAGCCGGCGCCGGTCGGGCCGGCGTAGGTCTCGCCGCGCTGCTCGCCGCTGAGCGCCACCGGCAGCAGCACCAGCTCGCCGGGCTCGCGCGTCTCCACGATCTGCGTGCCGGCGGGGAAGGCCAGTTCGCGCCAGGCGGCGTCGAACGCGTCGGTGCGCGCGACCGACGGCCGCGTGTCGATCGCCACCGGAGCGACCAGCTCCTCGCCGAACTGCACGATGTTGCCGTGCGAAATGCGGAAGAAAAGATTCGCGCGGTCCACGCGCACGCCGCCGGCGTACTGCGCGAACTCGACGAACCAGTGCGTGTCGCCGCTGCCGTAGGCCGTGCTGGAAGCCGGATCGAGGCGGAACTGGAGATCGCGCGTCTGCAGCAGGTCGTCGTTCGCGGCGATGAAGTCGCGCAGCCTGGTCTCGACCACGGCGAGGTCGATCGCCGCATCGGCGGCCAGGCCCAGGCCGGTCGCGGTCAGCGAGTTGCCCTTGCCCGGCAGCAGCGGGACGCCGCTGCCCTGGATCAGGTTCGGCCGGTCCGAGCGACGATCCCAGCGCAGTTCCCAATTGCCGCCCTGGCGCTGCAGGAATGTGCCGACGCCGTTCTTCATCGGCACGTAGGCGCCGGCGGCGAGCTGCAGGCTCGGCGCCAGGTCCGGCTGCACCTGCAATTCGGGCGCAATGAAAGGCCGCGACAGTTTGGTGTGCAGGCCCTGGTCCGGCTCGACCGGCTGGATCGCCAGGAGCGGCGAGGAACACAGGCCGGCCAACAGCGCCGCGGCCGCGGCGCGAAACAGCCACTGGCCCGGACCACGCGCGAAGGCGCCCGGGCGGATGCGGGAAACGGATTTCATCGAGATCAAACTCCCCAAGAGTATCGGCAACGTACCGTGGTCTTCGCCACGGGCGGTTCCCTGGATGCTCACCCCGAGCGGGAACCTGCGCGCCGATCCTACACCGGCGGCGAAAACGAAAAACCCGCCGTCAGGCGGGTTCTCGTTGCGACGGCGATCCGTACCGATCGCCTTGATCCGCGCAGCGACCGTTGCGGTCGGGCTGCGCGTCGAATCTTGGTGCCCAGGAGAGGACTCGAACCTCCACGGTTTTACCCGCTAGTACCTGAAACTAGTGCGTCTACCAATTCCGCCACCTGGGCCTTCCCGTCGGCAGGGCCGTCCGGGGGCGCGAACAATACTGGCCTCGCCCAGTACTGTCAACGAATCGAGCTTGCAATCCGCTTCCCGCTCGGCGACGCTGCCGGCGACAACGAAGGAACGACCTTGAAAAGAAGAAAGAATACGCCCTCGCGTTCGGCCTCCGAACGCAAGCCGCGCGGCCCCGGCCAGCGCGTCGGCAAGCGCAAGTCCCTGCCAGGCTGGCTGCCGCAGCCGCCGGCCTCGCCGGCGCCGGCGGCCAAGCGCGGCAAGGCCGCCGCCCCGGCGATCCGTGATCCCTACGCCGACCGTGAGGCGAGCCGCTACGAACGACCGATCGCCAGCCGCGAAGCGATCATCGCGCTGCTGGAGGAGCGCGGCGAACTGATGACGGTCGAGGCGGTCGCGCGCGCGCTGCAGCTGACCGCGCCGCCGGACTTCGAGGCGCTCACGCGCCGCCTCGCGGCGATGCTGCGCGACGGCCAGCTGATCCAGAACCGCCGCGGCGGCTACGGCGTCGCCAGCAAGCTCGATCTGATCCCCGGCTCGGTGCTGGCCAATGCCGAAGGCTACGGTTTCCTGCGCCCGGACGAGGGCGGCGAGGACCTGTACCTGTCGCCGGCCGAGATGCGCAAGGTGCTGCACGGCGACCGCGTGCTCGCCAGCGTGGTCGGCGTCGACCGCCGCGGACGCCGCCAGGGCGCCGTCGTCGAGATCCTCGAACGCCGCTCGCCGCGACTGGTCGGCCGCGTCGTCGAGGAGAACGGGTTGGTACTGGTCACGCCGGACGACCGCCGCCTGCACCAGGACATCCTGATCACGCCTGGCAAGGAGCGCGGCGCGCGTTCCGGCCAGATCGTGATCGTCGAGATCACCGAGCAGCCGACCGCGCAGCGCGGCCCGATGGGGCGCGTGCTCGCCGTGCTCGGCGAGCGCCTGACGCCGTCGCTGGTGGTGGAGATGGCGATCGCCAGCCACGACCTGCCGCACGAATGGCCGGCCACGGTGCTGCGCGACGCCGCCAACGTCGCACCGGAAGTGTCGCCGGCCGAGATCAAGGGCCGCGTCGACCTGCGCGACACGCCGCTGGTCACGATCGACGGCGAGGACGCGCGCGATTTCGACGACGCCGTCTACGCCGAGCCGAACGCGAACGGCTTCCGGCTGATCGTGGCGATCGCCGACGTCTCGCACTACGTGCGGCCCGGCACGCCGCTCGACGAGGAAGCCTACAACCGCGCGACGTCGGTCTACTTCCCCGGCTTCGTCGTGCCGATGCTGCCGGAGACGCTGTCCAACGGCATCTGCTCGCTCAATCCGAAGGTCGAACGCCTGGCCATGGTCTGCGAGATGCAGGTCGACGAGGAAGGCGAGGTCGCGCGCTCGAAGTTCTATCCGGCGGTGATCCGCTCGCACGCGCGCCTGACCTACACGCGCGTGTGGCAGGCGATCGGCGAGAAGAACGCCGACGCGCGCGGCGAGCTGGCCGGCGTGATGCCGCAGCTCAAGCACCTGCACCGGCTGTACAAGCTGCTGGCGAAGGCGCGCCAGCGCCGCGGCGCGATCGATTTCGAGAGCAGCGAAGTGTCGTTCCGGCTCGGTCCGAACGGCG
Organism: Dokdonella ginsengisoli; assembly: GCF_042652785.1. Taxonomy (NCBI): domain Bacteria; kingdom Pseudomonadati; phylum Pseudomonadota; class Gammaproteobacteria; order Lysobacterales; family Rhodanobacteraceae; genus Dokdonella; species Dokdonella ginsengisoli. Next base: position 662,278 of record NZ_JBHSHD010000010.1, read on the forward strand.
AGGTCGTGCAGATGGGCGCCTACGAGCGCAACGACGCGCACAAGCTGATCGAGGAATGCATGATCGCGGCCAACGTCGAGGCGGCGAAGTTCCTGCAGAAGCGGCACATCCCCACGCCGTACCGCGTGCACGCGCCGCCGCCGGCGTCCAAGTACGAGGACCTGCTCGAGTTCCTGCGCGAGTTCAAGCTGAGCCTGCCGCCGCACGACCAGGTCACGCCCGGCGACTTCTCGGCGCTGCTGAAGAAGGTGCGCAAGCGCCCGGACGCGAGCCTGATCGAATCGGTGCTGCTGCGCTCGCAGAGCCTGGCGGTGTACCAGTCCAGCGACCCCGGCCACTTCGGCCTGGGCCTGGAGTCCTACACGCACTTCACCTCGCCGATCCGGCGCTATCCGGACCTGCTCGTTCATCGCGCCATCCGCTACGCGCTCGGCGGCGGCAAGCCGGCCGGCTACGAGTACAGCCCGAGCACGATGGCCAGCCTGTGCGTGCACTGCTCGCACAACGAGCGCCGCGCCGACGAGGCCGAGCGCGACGTCGACGAGCGCTACAAGTGCGCCTGGATGGAGAAGCACGTCGGCAGCGAGTTCGACGGCATCGTCTCGGGCGTGGCCTCGTTCGGCCTGTTCGTCGAGCTGGCCGAGTCGAAGATCAACGGCCTGGTGCACATCAGCCAGCTGCCCAACGACTACTACCACTTCGACGCGACGCGGCGCCTGCTCGCCGGCGAGCGCCGCGGCCTGAAGTTCCGCCTCGGCGACGCCGTGCGCGTGCAGGTGCTGCGCGCGAGCCTGGAGGACCGCAAGATCGACTTCCGCCTGGTTCCGACGAAGGGCTGAGGGCCGAGGGTCGGAAAGACCCTATTCTTGTCGCGCTCGCATAGAATCGCCGCCCTTAGCCCTCAGCCCTCAGCCCCATGAGCAACGAACTCCTGATCGGCATCCACGCGGTCGAGGCTGCGCTGAACCACGACGTGGGCAACCTCGTCGAGCTGTACATCGAGACCGGTACGCAGAACGCGCGCGTGAAGGAGCTGGGCGAGCGTGCGCGCGAACTCGGCGTGAAGCCGCACGCGCGCGATCGCGCCGCGCTCGACCGCATGACCGGCGGTGCGCGGCACCAGGGCGTGGTCGCGCGCTACCACGCGCCGGCGGCGCTGCCCGAATCGTCGCTGGCGGAGCTGGCCGACAAGTCCGGCCGCGAGGCGCTGTTCCTGGTGCTCGACGGCGTCACCGATCCGCACAACTTCGGCGCCTGCCTGCGCAGCGCCGAAGCGGCCGGCGTCACCGCCGTGGTGGTGCCCAAGGACCGCGCCGTCGGCGTGACGCCGACCGTGCGCCGCGCGTCGGCCGGCGCGGCCGATCGCGTGCCGATCGTCGCGGCGACCAATCTCGCCCGCACGCTGAAGACGCTCAAGGACGCCGGCGTCTGGCTGGTCGGTCTGGTCGGCGAGACCGAACCGTCGATCCACGCGATCGATCTGACCGGCCCGATCGCGCTGGTGCTCGGCAGCGAAGGCGAGGGGCTGCGCCGCCTGACCCGCGAGGCCTGCGATTTCCTCGCGCGCATTCCGATGCGCGGCCAGGTCGAGAGCCTCAACGTGTCGGTGGCCACCGGTATCGTGCTGTTCGAGGCGCTGCGGCAGCGTCAGGCCGGGTGACACAGGCGCGATTGGCGCCGGTCCGGCCGCGTCGGTGCGGCCGTTAACCCCGTTTCCCGGCTTCCGGCGATCATGGAGTCATCACTCCAAGCACCGGACCTCATGCACGCAGCAGACATCCGCCGGGACGAGGGCCGCGGTCTCGATGTTTCGCAGTGACGCGCGCCGGATCGACGGTCCGCGTCAGCGCGGATCGTCGATCGTGGACAGGCTGGAGGTGGCGTCGCCCTTGCGGCGCGTCTGCGCGATCTGCGTGCCGTGGACGAGGAAGTAGACGTTCTCGGCGATGTTCGTGGCGTGGTCGCCGATGCGCTCGAGGTTCTTCGCCATGAACAGCAGGTGCGTGCACGGCGTGATGTTGCGCGGGTCTTCCATCATGTAGGTCAGCAGCTCGCGGAACAGGCCGGTGTACTGCTCGTCCAGTTCCTCGTCGCGCGTCCAGGCCTCGAGCGCGCGATCGGCGTCGTTCTCGCGGTAGGCGGCGAGCACTTCGCGCACCAGGTTCTCGGCCAGGCGCGCCAGGCGCGGCAGCGCGTAGGCGAGCTGCACCGGCGCGGACTGGTTGAGCACGATCGAACGCTTGGCCACGTTGGCGGCGTAGTCGCCGATGCGCTCGATGTCGGCGGCGATGCGCAGCGCGGCGAGGATCTCGCGCAGGTCGCGCGCCATCGGCTGGCGCAGCGCGAGCAGGCGCACCACGTCGTGGCTGACGTCGTGCTCGAGCGTGTCGATCGCCGCATCGGACTGCACCACCTTGCGCGCGGAGTCGCTGTCGCGCTCGAGCACGGCGTCGATCGCCGCGTCGAGCTGCGCGAGCGCGATCTCGCCCATGCGCTGGATTTCGCCGGTCAGGCGGTGCAGTTCCTCGTCGTAGCTCTTGACGATGTGTTCGCTGGTCGGGGCGTTTGCGTTCATGTCGTTGGTCTCGCTGTCCACCTCTCCCGTCGGCGGGAGAGGTCGCCCGCAGGGCGGGTGAGGGAAGGCGCAGTAGCGATTGGGGTATTCCTCCCGCTGCTCCTCTCCCGGGCGTGGGAGAGGCGGCCGCGGGATCAGCCGAACCGGCCGGTGATGTAGTCCTCGGTCTGCTTCTTGGTCGGCTTGGTGAACAGCGTCTCGGTGGCGCCGAACTCGACCAGCTCGCCCAGGTACATGAAGGCGGTGAAGTCCGAGCAGCGCGCGGCCTGCTGCATGTTGTGCGTCACGATCGCGATCGTGTAGTGGTCCTTCAGCTCGGAGATCAGCTGCTCGATCTTGCCGGTGGCGATCGGGTCGAGCGCCGAGGTCGGTTCGTCGAGCAGGATCACTTCCGGACGCAGCGCGATCGCGCGGGCGATGCACAGGCGCTGCTGCTGGCCGCCGGACAGGCCCAGCGCGCTCTGCTTGAGCTTGTCCTTCACCTCGCCCCACAGCGCGCCCTGCGTCAGCGCCAGCTCGACGCGCGCGTCCATCTCGGCGCGCGAGAGCTTTTCGTAGTGACGGATCGCGTAGGCGATGTTGTCGTAGATCGACATCGGGAACGGCACCGGCTTCTGGAACACCATGCCGACCTTCGAGCGCAGCCGGTTCAGCGGGAACTTCGGGTCGAGGATGTTCTCGCCGTCCAGCAGCACCTCGCCCTTGGCCTCGAGCTTGGGATAGATCGAGTAGATGCGGTTGAAGATGCGCAGCAGGGTCGACTTGCCGCAGCCGGACGGCCCGATCAGCGCGGTGACGCGCTTCTCGGCGATGTTGAAGTTGACGTCCTTCAGCGCGTGGAAGCCGTTGTAGAAGAAGTTCAGGTTGCGGGCGGCCATCTTGGTCGCGCCGGCCGGCGCGACCTCGCGGCCGGTGGCGCCGACGGTCGGCGTGGCGATGGCGAGGCGGGCGTCAGTCATGGCTGGTCTTGTTCCTGAGCAGGATGGCGCGGGCGAGCAGGCTGAGAAGAAGCACGAACATCGTGAGCACGAGTGCGCCGGCCCAGGCCAGCGTCTGCCACGATTCGTACGGGCTGCCGACGAACTGGTACATCACCACCGGCACGCTGGCCATCGGCTTGAGCAGGTCGGTGCTCCAGTACTGGTTGCCGAAGGCGGTGAACAGCAGCGGCGCGGTCTCGCCGGTGATGCGGGCGAGCGCCAGCAGGATGCCGGTGACGATGCCGGGCAGGGCGGCGCGGTAGAGCACCTGCACGGTGACCTTCCACTGCGGCACGCCGAGCGAAAGCGCGGCCTCGCGCATCTGGCTCGGCACCAGGCGCAGCATTTCGTCGGTGGTGCGCACCACCACCGGAATCACCAGCAGGGCGAGCGCGATCGCGCCGGCCAGCGCCGAGTACTGCTTGAACTGCATCACGATGACGATCGCGACGAACAGGCCGATGACGATCGACGGCGCCGAGATCAGGATGTCGTTGATGAAGCGCGTGACCGTGCCGATGCGCTTGGCGCCGGCGAACTCGGCCAGCCAGGTGCCGGCGGCGACGCCGAACAGCGAGCCGATCACGATCGCGATCAGGCAGATCACCGCGCTGCCGAAGAACGCGTTGAGCAGGCCGCCGACGGCCATCGGCGCGGGTGTCATCTTGGTGAACAGGTCGAGGTTGACGCCCTTCAGGCCGTAGCTGAGCGTCGTCCACAGGATCCAGAACAGGAACACCAGGCCGAACACCGCCGCGGCGCAGCCGAGCACCAGCGCGACGCGGTTGACGAGATTGCGGCGCAGGTACAGCCGGCGTTCGACCGCCCGGGCGGCGGAATCGGAAGTTGCGACGACGGAATTCATGCGTTGCCTTCCTTGCGCGACAGGCGCAGCAGCATCAGGCGGGCGGCGGCCAGCACGACGAAGGTGACGAGGAACAGGACGAAGCCGAGCAGCAGCAGCGAGGAGCGGTGCAGGCCGGTCGACTCGTTGAAGTCGTTGGCGATTAAGGCGGCGATCGTGGTGCTCGGTTCCAGCAGCGAGGGCGTGAACTTGACCGAGTTGCCGACCAGGTAGGCGACGGCCATCGTCTCGCCGAGCGCGCGGCCGAAGCCGAGGAACACGCCGCCGACCACCGCCGTGCGCGTGTACGGCAGCACGATGTCCCAGACCACCTCCCACTTGGTCGAGCCGAGCGCGTAGGCCGATTCCTTCAGGCGCGTGGGCACGGTCAGGAACACCTCGCGCATGACCGAGGAGATGAACGGGATCACCATGATCGCGAGCACGAAGCCGGCGGTGAGCATGCCGATGCCCAGCGGCGGACCGGTGAACAGCGGGCCGATCAGCGGCCAGCTGCCGAGGGTGTCGTTGAGCCACGGCGCGACGTGTTCGCCGACCAGCGGCACGAACACGAACAGGCCCCACATGCCGTAGATGATCGAGGGGATGCCGGCGAGCAGCTCGATCGCCGAGCTGACCGGGCCGCGCATCCAGGTCGGCGCGATCTCGGTCAGGAACAGCGCGATGCCGAAACTGACCGGCACCGCGATCAGCATCGCGATGAGCGCGCTGACCAGCGTGCCGTAGATCGGGATCAGCGCACCGAACTTGTGGTTGACCGGGTCCCACTCGGCCGAGAAGAAGAAGCCGATGCCGAATTCGGCCAGGGCTTCGCGTCCGCCCCACAGCATCGACAGCGCGATGCCGATCAGGGTGAGCAGGACGAAGATGCCCGCTGCGGCGAGCAGGCCGCGGAACAGCTTGTCGGCGCGGGCGTCGCGCTCGGCGCGTCGGCTCGCGTCGATGACGGCGGCCGGCAGCGCGGTGCCGACGGCGTGGGATTGGGCGGACATGCGGGGGATTCCGTGAGCGGGAGAGTCGCGGCGGAAAGGAGGGGAGCGCGGTCGGGCCGGTGTTCGTCCCGAGGCCGGCGAGCGCGGGTGTGCGCCGGCCGGCCGCGATGTCTCCCCGTCGAAAGCCGAACGGCGGCCGTTGCCGGTCCGCCGTTCGTCAATTCACACTCAGAGCTTGATCTGGGCCTGCCAGTAGGCTTCGATCTGCTCGACCAGGGACTTGGGCAGCGGCACGTAGTCCAGTTCCTCGGCCTGCTTGCCGCCGTTCTCGTAGGCCCACTTGAAGAAGTCGAGCACCGACTTGGCCGCGGCCGAATCCTTCGGCTGCTTGTAGACCAGGATGAAGTTGGTCGCGGTGATCGGCCAGGAGTTCTCGCCCGGCGCGTTGGTGATGACGAGGTTGAAGTCCTGCGCGTTCTTCCAGTCGGCGCTGGCGGCGGCGGCCTGGAAGGCGGCCAGGCTCGGCTGCACGAACTGGCCGGCCGAATTCTGCAGCGCGGTGTAGGTCATCTTGTTCTGCAGCGCGTAGGCGAGTTCGACGTAGCCGATCGAGCCCTTGATCTGCTTGACGTACGCGGCGACGCCTTCGTTGCCCTTGCCGCCGACGCCGACCGGCCACGACACCGTGGTGCCTTCACCGGCCTTGGACTTCCAGTCCGGCGAAACCTTGGACAGGTAGTTGGTGAAGTTGAACGTGGTGCCCGAACCGTCGGAGCGATGCACGACCGTGATGTTCGCATCGGCCAGCGTGACGCCCGGATTGACCTGCGCGATCGCCGGATCGTTCCACTTCTTGATCTTGCCCTGGTAGATGTCGGCGAGCAGCGGGCCGGTGAACTTCAGCTTGCCGGCGTCGATGCCTTCGACGTTGATCACCGGCACCACGCCGCCGATCACCGACGGGAACTGCGCCAGGCCCGCGTCGTCGAGCTCCTGCGGCGTCAGCGGCTTGTCGGACGAACCGAACGAGACGGTACCGGCCTTGATCTGCGTGATGCCGCCACCCGAGCCGATCGACTGGTAGTTGATCTTGTTGCCGGTGGCATTGTTGTAGCTGTCCGACCACTTCGACAGGATCGGATAGATGAAGGTGGCACCGGCGCCGGTGATGTCGGCGGCCTGCGCGGAGGCGGCCCCGAGGACGGTCGCCAGACCAACGGCGACGAAGCGGGTCTTGATCGAGGTGAGCACGCGAAGACTCCTCAAAGCAGTGGGAAAGCGAAGGCGGCACGTGAACCCGTTCAGGCTCCGGCCGGCTCCGCGCTTTGTAGGCCCGCGAGATTGCGAAACGATGAGACTTTTATTTCAGTAATGTTTCATCGACGCCTGGCGCCGCCGATTCGTCCGGCCCGAACCGTGACGTATCAGTCACTTATCGGGGCGGCCCGGGTCGCTGCAATATGACGGCAACGAAAGGTTTCAGTCGCCACTGATGGTGTCCGGCCCCTTGCCGGCGGTCTTCTCGTACTTGCCCTTGCCGACCCGGCGGTACTGCGTGAAGCCGTGCTTGGCGATGTGGCTCTCGCGCAGCACGTGTCCCTGTCCGGCGACGACCTGCGGCGCGCTGAGCACGCGGTGCACCGGAGCGCCGCAGTCGGGGCAGGCGTCCAGCGGCGTGTCGGCCAGCTTCTGCAGGCGTTCGAAGCCCGCGCTGCAGGTGGGACAGGAGCGCGGGGTGCTGGCGGCGTATTCGTAGATCGGCATGGTCGCGAAGATGCGCTCGACGCGGCGCAGGTTCAAGCGCCGGCGGTCGCGGCGACGTTGGCGTGGAAGTAGTCGTCCATCTGTTTCCAGCGGTTGACCACGTTGCAGAACAGTTCCGCCGTGCGCTCGGCGTCGTATACCGCCGAATGCGCCGCCTGCGCGTCCCAGCGCTGCCCGGAGGCCTCGACCACGCGGCTCAGCACGGTCTGCCCGTAGGCCAGGCCGCCCAGTGTCACCGTGTCGAAACAGCTGAACTGGTGGAACGGGCTGCGCTTGTGCGCGGTGCGGCGGATGGCGGCGTTCAGGAAGCCGAGGTCGAATGCGGCGTTGTGTCCGACCAGGATCGCGCGCTGGCAGTCGGCCTCGCGCATCGCTGCGCGGATCGGCCTGAAGATGTGATCGAGCGCCTCGCGCTCGGGCAGGGCGCCGCGGAACGGATGGCTGGGGTCGATGCCGGTCACCTCGAGCGAGCGCGGGTCGATTTCCGAGCCCGGAAAGGCGTCGACGTGCGTCGATACGGCCGGCGCGGGGCGCAGCAGGCCTTCCTCGTCCATCTGCACGATGACCGCCGCGATTTCCAGCAGGGCGTGACGTTCGGAATCGAAGCCGCCGGTCTCGACGTCGACGACGACCGGCAGGAAGCCGCGGAAGCGCTGCGCCATGCGCGCGGCGTTGAAGGAGCTAGTCATCCGCTGAGCATAGCAAGAGGCATCCTGAATCGGCGCCGGCCGCGGGTGCCGCCGGTGCCGGCGGCGTGTCGATGTGAACAATTCAAACCGATCGCGGCCCGCTGCGGTCCGATGGCCGTGGCGCCGCTTGCCGCAGACGAGCCGCGCAGAGTAGTGTCCGAGCCGGCCGGATTTCCGGGACGGACGAGGGACGAGCGATGCTCTGGCAGAAGGGTCGCGCGAGCGACAACGTGGTCGAAGACGGCGGCGGCGGAGGCGGCGGTCCGCGTTTCGGCGGCGGCCGCGGGCTCGGCCTCGGCGGCATCATTCTGGTGGTGATCGTCGGCCTGCTGTTCGGCAAGAACCCCGGCGAGATCCTGCAGCTGCTCGGCAACATGGCCGGCGACGGCGGCACGGAAGCGCCGCAGCAGACCGCTCCGGCCGGCAACGACGAGCAGACCCTGTTCGTGAAGAAGGTGCTCGGTTCGACCGAGGACGTGTGGGGCCAGGTGTTCCGCGCCAGCGGCCAGCAGTATCCGGCGCCCCGGCTCGTGCTGTTCCGCGGCGGCGTGCAGTCGGCCTGCGGCGCGGCCTCGTCGGCGATGGGACCGTTCTACTGTCCGGGCGACCGCCAGGTCTACCTCGACCTCGGCTTCTTCCAGGAAATGCAGGACCGCTTCCAGGCCGCCGGCGACTTCGCGCGCGCCTACGTGATCGCGCACGAGGTCGGCCACCACATCCAGAACATCATCGGCGTGATGGACCAGGTCGAGCAGCAGGCACGCCGCGGCGCGCCGATGCAGGGCGCCGACGGTCTGTCGGTGCGCCAGGAGTTGCAGGCGGACTGCTTCGCCGGCGTCTGGGCCAACCATGCGCAGCAGCAGCTGAACTGGCTGGAGACCGGTGACGTCGAGGCGGCCCTGAACGCGGCCAACCAGATCGGCGACGACGCGCTGCAGAAGCGCGCGCGCGGCTACGCGGTGCCGGACTCGTTCACGCACGGCAGCTCGGCCGAACGCGTGCGCTGGTTCCGCCAGGGGCTCTCCAGCGGCGACCTCAAGAACTGCGACACGTTCTCCGCCTCGCAGCTCTGACGCCGGCGATCAGCCGCCGGTCTTCGCCGGCGGCGTGCGCACCGGGATCGGCACGTTGCACAGGTCGATGCGGCCGGCCGGCACCTTGTACCAGTCGTCGCGGCGGTTGCGCCGCGACTCGACCAGGGCGGTGAACGTCGGCGTGTCGGTGCGCAGCACTTCCAGCGGCGTGCGTTCGGATTCCGGCACGTCGGCGGCGAGCCGCACCGACTTGATCGACGTGCGCTGTTCGGGCTTGTCGTAGAAGCCGAGCGGACCGCTTCCGCGCGGCAGCGCCGCCAGCCATTCCATGCCCTGCACGACGCGGCCGACCAGGGCGATGTTGCGGTCGAGCTGGCGCGGCGCCTGGCCGATCACCACGTACAGTTCGGCGCCGCTGCCGCTGTCCTCGGCGACGTCGCGTCCCGCGCCGACCATGCCGTAGCAGTGCGCCAGCCAGGTCTTGCCCGCTTTCGCGTCACGCGCCACCGGCATGCCGTCGGAGAAGCCGACTTCCGGCGCGTAGACGTCGCCGTCGGGCAGGTGCGTGAAGGAAAGCTCCTTGCCGATGCCACGTTCGAATTCGGGTGCGAGCGTGCGGCTCGCCTTGCCCGGCGAACGCGCCTTGGCTTTGTCTTCCGCGTCCGGATCGCCCCATTGCGTGACGAAGCCGTCCTGCACACGCAGGATCGCCAGTCCGTCGAAGTAGTGCTCGTGCGCCATCGTGCGGAGGTTGGCCGCGTGCAGCGGCGCGTAGGCGGACGCCAGTTCGATCACCACGCGTCCGGCGGCGAGGTCGAGGTACAGCGTGTTCTGCGGATCGAGCGGGCGCCAGTCGGCAGGCTTGGACGCCTCGATGACCTGCTGCATCGTCGGCGGCTTGGTCGCCGCCTTCGTGTCCGCGGGGGCGTCCGGCGACGCCAGTGACAAGGCGCCGACGGCGACGGCGCGCAGACCCGTCGCGAATCTCCGCTCGAACCGATTCATGCAAACCCCACGCTGGCCACGGTAGCGGCAGACTCTACCCGATCGCGAGCGCCGTTCGTTCCACGGCCGCGCTGGGATAGCATCGCGCCAATCGCGTGCTCGGCTTTCCGCTGCTGCTGATCCTGCGGTGGCTGTGGCGGCGAGCCACGCGGGCGCGCCGCCGAGACGGCGGACACCCGCTGCATCCTCGCCGGGCCGGCCTGCGCCGTGGCCGGGCTGTCGTATGATGGCGCCGTCAATTTCCGTACGGGGAGAGTGTCATGATCGACGGGTTGATCGAGCGGAACAGGGACGCGCTGATCCTGATTGCGCGCATCCTGCTGACGGCGCTTTTCGTGATCTCCGGCTTCGGCAAGCTGACCGACTACACCGGAACGGTGAACTATCTGACCTACGTGGGCGCGCCGATGCCGTCGGTGGCGGCGGCGGTGGCCATTGCGATGGAACTGCTCGTCGGGCTGGCCTTGCTGGTCGGATTCCGCGTGCGCACGCTCGCGCTCGTGCTGCTGCTGTTCGTCGCCGGCGCGGCGATCATCGGCCATCCGTTCTGGACGATGGAAGCGGCCGAGCGGGCCCTCAACCAGACCCAGTTCCTGAAGAACCTGTCGATCATGGGCGGCCTGCTGCTGCTGGCGATCACCGGTGCCGGCCGCTACGCGCTGACGCGCTCCTGACGGGGTCCGGCGGAACGGCTACGCCGCGCGCGTGAGGCGCGCGGCGGCGGGAGCGCTCAGGCCTTGTGGAAGCGCCGGATGAAGTCGCGCACGTCCGGATAGACGACCTCGCGCCAGCGGCGGCCGCTGAAGATGCCGTAATGGCCGGCGCCCTTCACTTCGAGATGGCTGCGGTTCTTCGCCGGGATGCCCGTGCACAGCTCGTGCGCGGCGCGGGTCTGGCCGAGGCCGGAAATGTCGTCGAGTTCGCCTTCGATGGTCAGCAGGGCGGAATGGCGGATCGCGGCCGGCGCGACGTGTTCGCCGCTGACCACCCACTCGCCGCGCGGCAGCGAGAACTCCTGGAACACGATGCGGATCGTGTCGAGATAGAACTCGGCCGGCAGGTCGAGCACGGCGTTGTACTCGTCGTAGAAGCGGCGGTGCGCGGCGGCGTCGTCGAGGTCGCCGCGCAGGAGATCCTGGTAGTAGTCCCAGTGCGCGGTGAAGTGGCGGCTCGGGTTCATCGCCACGAACCCGGCGTGCTGCAGGAAGCCCGGATAGACCCGGCGGCCCTTGCCCGGGTAGTTCGGCGGCAAGTCGAAGACCACGTTCGTCTCGAACCACGAGAACGGCTTGGTGGTGGCCAGATCGTTGACCTGGGTCGGGTGTTTGCGCGCGTCGATAGGGCCGCCCATCATGGTCAGGGTCAGCGGCGTCGCCTCGCCGGCCGCGGCCATCAGCGCCACCGCGCCGAGCACCGGCACGGTCGGCTGGCACACCGACATCACGTGCAGTTTCTCGGCGCCCAGGTGCGTGATGAAGCGGCGCACGTAGGCGACGTAGTCGTCCATGCCGAAGGCGCCCTTGTCCAGCGGCACCATGCGCGCGTCGACCCAGTCGGTGATGTACACGTCGTGATCGCGCAGCAGGGTGCGCACGGTGTCGCGCAGCAGCGTGGCGTGATGGCCGGACAGCGGTGCGACGACCAGCACCACCGGGTCCTGGCGCAGCTTCTGCAGCGCTTGCGGATCGTCACTGGCGCGCTTGAAGTGGCGCAGGTGGCAGAACGGCAGCTCGATCACGCGCTCTTCGATGACCGCCGCCTCGCGGCCGTGCGCGACCACCGAGGTGATGCCGAATTCCGGTTTCTCGTAGTCCTTGCCGAGCCGGTAGAACAGCTCGTAGCCGGCGGCGATGCGGTCCACGCCGGGCACCTTCGACAGCCAGTTGTCCGGTGCCGACAACGCATGCGCGGCCGCGCCCGACCAGGTCACCCAGGGATTGAGCAGGGCGCGGTTGATTTCATGCAGGTGGTACAGCATCCGGAGATTCCTGTTGCAGTGCGACAGGCGATTCTAGGGCATCGCGCACGCCGATGGCGCATGCGAAAGGTAGCCATTGGTCGCAAGCGCCGCTGTCCGGCGACGCCGGCGCGTACGCGACTTTCGCCATGCGTCGCCGCTGCGTGGGTGTGCGAACATCGGGCGCTTGTCCCGCCTGCGCGTGCGGGCCCCGACGGTGCCGTCGGGCGTTACGCGAACGCCAGGCGGGGAATGTCGCGAGTGGTCGCGGATCGGCAACGGGAGTCGGAATGGCGCAGAGATGGGTGTGGGCGGTCGCGATCGCGATCGCGAGCGGGGCGGTCGCTGGCGCGGCGAACGCGCAGGGCGAAGAGGTTCGAACGGTTCCGGCGCCGGCGGACGCGGCCTATCCGGGCACGATCACGCTGAACGTCGATGCCAGCGACGTCGGTCGCCGCATCTTCCGCGTGCGCGAGGAGATTCCCGTCGCGGCCGGACCGCTGACCCTGCTCTACCCGCAATGGCTGCCCGGCAACCACGCGCCGCGCGGACCGATCGACAAGCTGGCCGGCCTGACGATCCGCGGCAACGGCCAGCCGATCGCCTGGCGGCGCGATCCGGTGGAGGTGTACGCGTTCCATCTGGACGTGCCGCAGGGCGTCGGTTCGCTGTCGGTCGAGTTCGATTTCCTCTCGCCGCAGGATTCCGGCCAGGGCCGCGTGGTGATGACGCCGGACCTGCTCAACCTGCAGTGGAACACCGTCGCGCTGTACCCGGCCGGGCACTACTCCAGCCGCATCACGGTGGCGCCGAGCGTGAAGCTGCCGGCGGGCTGGCAGTTCGGTACCGCGCTCGAACGCGCGCAGGGCAGCGGCAACGCCGGCGACGCGGACGGCACGATTGCGTTCAAGCCGGTGCCGTTCGACGTGCTGGTGGATTCGCCGATGTTCGCCGGGCGCCACTACAAGCGCATCGACCTCGGCGGCACGCCGGCGCCGGTGCACCTGAACCTGTTCGCCGACGAGGCCAAGAGCCTGGAATTCAAGCCCGAGCAGATGGAGCCGCACAAGCGCCTCGTGCAGCAGGCGCGCAAGCTGTTCGGCTCGCAGCACTACGACCGCTACGAGTTCCTGTTCGCCCTGACCGACCAGCTCGGCGGCATCGGCCTGGAGCACCTGCGCTCGAGCGAGAACACGCGCTCGCCCGGCTACTTCACCGAGTGGGACAAGTGGGCGTCGGCGCGCGACCTGCTGCCGCATGAGTACACGCATTCGTGGAACGGCAAGTTCCGCCGCCCGGCCGACCTGTGGACGCCCAACTTCAACGTGCCGATGCAGGGATCGCTGCTGTGGGTCTACGAAGGGCAGACGCAGTACTGGGGCACCGTTCTCGCGGCGCGCTCCGGCCTGCTGACGCCCGAGCAGGCGCGTGACGACCTTGCCCTGGTCGCGGCCAGCTACGCCGAGAATCGTCCGGGTTTCGGCTGGCGCAACCTGCAGGACACCACCAACGACCCGATCGTCGCGCAGCGCCGCCCGCTGCCGTACCGCAACTACCAGATGAGCGAGGAGTACTACAGCGGCGGCCTGATGGTCTGGCTGGCGGTCGACGCCAAGCTGCGCGAGCTGAGCGGCAACCGGCGCTCGCTCGACGATTTCGCGCGCACCTTCTTCGGCGTCGACGACGGCGGCATGACGGTCAGGACCTACGCCTTCGACGACGTCGTCGCCGCGCTGAACACGGTCGCCGCCCACGACTGGGCCGCGTTCCTCCGCCAGCGCGTCGACGCACTCGCGCCGCCGCTCGACGGGCTGGCCGCCGCCGGCTGGAAGCTCGTCTACACCGACACGCCGAGCGACTACCACAAGCACCGCGACACGGGGCGCAAGGCCATCGACCAGTCGGCTTCGATCGGCCTGACGCTGGCCAGCAACGGCAACCGGATCACCGACGTGCGCTGGGACAGCCCGGCGTTCAAGGCGGGCATCTCGCCGAGCGGCACGCTGGTCGCGGTCAACGGCCGCGAGTTCTCCGCCGAGCGCTTGAAAGACGCCATCGCCGCCGCCAAGGACGGCAAGGCGCCGATCGAGCTGCTGCTGAAGAACGGCGACGAATACCGCACGGTGCGCGTCGATTACCGCGGCGGGCTCCGCTATCCGCATCTGGAACGCATCCCCGGCACGCCGGATCGGCTGAACGCGATCCTCGCACCGGCGAAGTAGGGCACGCACGACGCATGACGACATCGATCCGCCTCGGCACGCATCAGGCCCGCCTGCTGCATCTCGCCGCGCAAGGCCTGCTCGCGCGGCCCGGCCGGCGCGCGCGCAAGGCCGACGTGCTCGCCGCGATCGCGCGCATGCGCGTGCTGCAGATCGACACCATCAACGTCGTCGCGCGCAGCCCGTACCTGGTGCTGTTCTCCCGCCTCGGCGCCTATCGCAAGGAGTGGCTGGAGGAGTGGCTGGCCGAAGGCGCGATCTTCGAGTGCTGGGCACACGAGGCGAGCTTCGCGCCGATCGTCGACTACGCCCTGCATCGCCGCCACGGCGAGGGCAGGGACGGGCACTGGTCGATGAAGCACGCGCGCCGCATGCACCGCGAGCACGCCGCCGGCATGGACGGGCTGCTCGCGCACGTGCGCGAGCGCGGCGCGGTCAAGGCGGCCGATTTCGAGCGCCAGGACGGCGCCGGCGGCGGAGGCTGGTGGGGCTGGAAGAACGAGAAGCGCTGGCTCGAGGCGCTGTTCGCGCTGGGCGAGCTGATGATCGCGCGGCGCGAGAATTTCCAGCGCGTCTACGATCTCGGCGAGCGCGTCCGCGCCGCCGCGCAGGCGAACGGCCACGCCGCAGCGCACGCCGAAGTCTCCGAGGCACAGATGCGGCGCGAATTCGTGCTCGGCGCGGTGCGCGCGCTCGGCGTCGCCCAGGCGCGCTGGATCAACGACTACTTCCGCAGCGGACGCAAGCTGAAGGACGCCGACCTGGACCCGTTCGTCGAGGCGGGCGAGCTGCTGCGCGTCGAGGTCGAAGGCTGGAAGCAGCCCGGCTACGTCCATCCCGATCACGCGCAGGCCCTGGCCGCCGCCGCAGCCGGCCGCCTGCGCGCGACCCGCACCACGCTGCTGTCGCCGTTCGATCCGGTGGTGTGGGATCGCGAACGCGCCGCCGCGATGTTCGGTTTCGACTACCGCATCGAGTGCTACGTGCCGGCGCCCAAGCGCAAGTACGGCTACTACGTGCTGCCGATCCTGCACCGCGGCCGCCTGGTCGGCCGGCTCGACGCCAAGGCGCACCGCGCGGATGGCGTGTTCGAGGTGAAGGCGCTGCATCTGGAGGACGGCGTCGAAGCGGACACCACTCTGGCCGCGGCCCTGGCCGGCGCGATCGGCGAGTGCGCGCAGTGGCATGCGACGCCGCAGGTCGAAGTCGGCCGCTGCGAACCGAAGGCGTTCCGGCGCCTGCTGCGCGAAGCGATCGCGGCATCCGGCACGCGCTGAGGCCGCCTTCCGTGGCGCGGTCGCCGCGCTTGCGCGAGACTGCGCCGGACGAAGGAGGATGACGGCAGTGATCGACAACACGCTGACGATTGCGATGCGGCTGGGAGCGTCGGTGCTGGTCGGCGGCCTGGTCGGCCTCAACCGCGACCTGCACCACAAGCCGGCCGGCGTGCGCACGCACGCGCTGGTCAGCCTCGGCGCGGCGCTCGTGGTGGTGGTGGCGCTGCCGCCGGCCCTCGACGATCCGCACCGCTACGACGCGCTCAGCCGCGTCGTGCAGGGCGTGCTCACCGGCATCGGCTTCCTCGGCGCGGGCGTGATCCTGCGCAATCCGGACAAGCAGCACATCAGCGGACTGACCACCGCCGCGACGGTCTGGTTGACCGCGCTGCTCGGTGTCGCCTGCGGCGTCGGTCAGTACGTGCCGGTCGCGATCGCCTCGGTCATCGGTGCGATCGTGCTGCTGCTGGGTGGACGTTTCGAACGGGCGGTCCGTCGAAGCTGGCTGAAGGAGACGCCGCCGCCGGTTCGACCGCCGCAGGAATAGGGGAGGCGGCCATGGCCGAACTGCACGAATGCGAGATCGCCGGGCTGCGTCCGACGCAGATCACGGTCGGCATGATCGAGGTCGAGGACAAGCGCAAACATCTCGACGCGATGGGCCATCACGAACGCCGGGATTTCCTGGAAGCGCGGCCGATTCCCGCCGTGTCCGGGCCCGACGGCAAGCTCTACATCACCGATCACCACCATCTCGCTCGCGCCCTGTCCGACGGCGGCTACGACAGCGGCTATTTCCTGATCGAAGCGGATCTGTCGACCCTGGCGCCCGATGCGTTCTGGAAGACCATGCAGGAGCGCCGCTGGGCGCACCCGATCGACGCGCGCGGGCAGCGCCAGTCGACCGATGACATTCCGCATCACGTCGACAAGCTCGTCGACGATCCGTATCGCAGCCTGGCCGGCTACGTGCGCGAGCGCGGCGGCTACGCGAAGACGCCGACCGCGTTCGCCGAGTTCGTGTGGGCGGACTTCTTCCGCCCGCGCGTGGTCATCGGTGCGCAGCGCCGCGATTTCGACGTGGCCGTCGAACAGGCGCTGGCGCTCGCGCACGGCGTGGCGGCGCGCGAGCTGCCCGGGTACCTCGCCGAAGCGCGCTGAGCGCCGGCTCGACGCGCCGCGGTCAGGCCGGGCGCGTCTTCTGCCGGCCGCGACCGCCGCGCCGGCGCGGCTTCTTGCGCGCTTCCGGATTGGCTTCGGTACCGGCGGAGGCGTGCGGCCGGCGCGCGTGACGCTGCGGGCGGGCGCCGCTGGGCTTCTGCGTCGGCCGCGCCGTGCCGTCGGCACGCAGCGGCCGCGACGGCTCGAAGCCGGCGATCGGGGCGATCTCGATCTCCTGCTTGAGCAGGCGGCGGATGTCGCGCAGCAGGCCTTCTTCTTCGTGCGAGACCAGCGAGATCGCCAGGCCCTCGGCGCCGGCGCGGCCGGTGCGGCCGATGCGGTGCACGTAGTCCTCGGCCACCATCGGCAGGTCGTGGTTGATGACCATCGGCAACTGGTCGATGTCCAGGCCGCGCGCGGCGATGTCGGTGGCGACCAGCACGCTGACCTTGCCGCTCTTGAAGTCCGCCAGCGCGCGCGTGCGCTGGTTCTGGCTCTTGTTGCCGTGGATCGCGGCGGCGCGCAGGCCGGCCTTTTCGAGGATCTTGGCCAGCTTGTCGGCGCCGTGCTTGGTGCGGCCGAACACCAGCGTCTGGCGCGCGTCGTTCTGCAGCAGGTGCAGCAGCAGGTCGCGCTTCTTGTCGGCGTCGACCGGATGCACGCGATGGGTGACCGTCGCGGCGATGCTGTTCGGCTTGGCGACCTGGATCTCGACCGGCTCGCGCATGAAGTCGCCGGCCAGCGCCTTGATCTCCGGCGCGAAGGTGGCCGAGAACAGCCAGGTGGTGCGGTTCTGGCGCGGCAGGTGGCCGAGGATGCGGCGGATCGACGGCAGGAAGCCCATGTCGAGCATGCGGTCGGCTTCGTCGAGGATCAGCACCTCGATGTGCGACAGGTTCACGCTGCGCTGCTGGATGTGGTCGATCAGGCGGCCCGGCGTGGCGATCAGCACGTCCACGCCGCGACGCAGCGCTTCGACCTGCGGCTGCATGCCGACGCCGCCGAAGATCGTCGTCGCGCGCACGCCCAGGTGCTTGCCGTAGGCGCGCACGCTCTCGTGCACTTGCGCTGCGAGTTCGCGCGTCGGCGTCAGCACCAGCGCGCGCGGTGTCTTCGGCTTGGACGGCGTGCGCTGGGTGACGTAGAGCCGGTGCAGCAGCGGCAGCGCGAAGGCGGCCGTCTTGCCGGTGCCGGTCTGTGCGCCGGCGAGCAGGTCGTGGCCTTCCAGCGCGGCGGGAATCGCGGCGGCCTGGATCGGCGTGGGATCGGTGTAGCCTTGTTCGGCCAGCGCGCGCAGCAGCGCAGGCGCAAGCCCGAGGGTTTCGAATGACATTTGAGGAACTCCGTTGCAGGAGCCGCGCAGTTGCACGTGGTCTCGATCGCAGGGATCGAGGGCCATCGACGCCGGACGCGGCGCTCCGGCCGTGATGAGGCCGGAATCGCTTGCAGCGTTCCCAGGAACCGCGCTGCGAGCAAGACGATTGGCGGATCGCGACGGCCCGAGTGGCCGTGGATTCCGGGTTTGGCGCGACGAAGGCCGAACGGCGCGGAACGTCTTCGGAGGAGGCCTTGCGGCATCCGGCGAGCCTGCGTTCCAGAGGGAAGATCGCGAAAGCGGCGCAACAAACTGCGCGCAGCATACACGAGACGGCGCCCGTCGGCCATTGGCGGCGTGCGGCGTTGACCCTGGTACGGGCCGGACCTAGGCTCCGGGGCTTGCCCGGCAAAGGAGTACCGATCATGGCGGTTCCCACCCTCGCGTGGTTCTACCTGCTGCTCGCCGGCCTGGCCGAGATCGGCTGGGCGGTGGGATTGAAGTACACCGAAGGTTTCACGCGTCCGCTGCCGACGGTGCTGACGGTGGCCGGCATGATCGTCAGCTTCTACCTGCTGTCGCTGGCGATGCGCAGCATTCCGCTCGGTACGGCGTATGCGGTGTGGACCGGCATCGGCGCGGTCGGTGCAGTGATCCTGGGCATGGTGCTGTTCGGCGAGTCGCGCGACCTCGCGCGCATCGGCTGCATCGCCCTGATCCTGTGCGGTGTGCTCGGCTTGAAATGGCTGGGCGGTTCGGCGCACTGACGTGCCCGGTGCGCGCGGT
This sequence comes from Dokdonella ginsengisoli, assembly GCF_042652785.1. Classification (NCBI taxonomy): domain Bacteria; kingdom Pseudomonadati; phylum Pseudomonadota; class Gammaproteobacteria; order Lysobacterales; family Rhodanobacteraceae; genus Dokdonella; species Dokdonella ginsengisoli. Next base: position 680,840 of record NZ_JBHSHD010000010.1, read on the forward strand.
TAACGGGAGTCGGAAGGTCGATGAAGGAAGCGCAATACGCGGACGCCGCCGGCAGCGAAGCGGTGCGTCTGGACATCTGGCTGTGGGCGGCGCGCTTCTTCAAGACGCGCTCGCTGGCCAAGCAGGCGGTCGAGGGCGGCAAGATCGAAGTCAACGGCGCGGCGGGCAAGCCGGCCAAGGCGGTGCACGCCGGCGACGTGCTGAAGATCGTGCGCGGCGAGGAGCGTTTCGAGCTTCGCATCACCGCGCTGAGCGGACAGCGCGGCCCGGCGTCCGCGGCGCGTACGCTGTACGAAGAATCCGAGGCCAGCCTTGCGGCGCGCCGCGAAGCGGCCGAGCTGCGCCGCCTGCAGGGGGCCGGCTACGCCAAGCCGCCGACCAAGCCCGACAAGCGTGCGCGCCGGCTGATCCGCGCGCTCGGCGACATCGACGCCTTGTGAGCGAAGGCGGCGGACGGGCCATGCGCCCGTCCGCCGCGATCCGTCAGGCGCTGCGGCGTGCCGCCAGCGCGTCGCGCACGCCCTGCGCGTAGGCCGGATCGGCTTTCCCGAAATGCGCCAGCTGGCGCTGCACGATCGCGTCCGGCACGCCCTGCATTGCCGCGGCGATGTTGCCGCACAGCTGGCGCTTCTGCTCGTCGCTCATCAGGCGGAACAATGCGCCGGGCTGGCCGTAGTCGTCGTTGCCGGCGCGGTGGTCGTAGCGATCCGCGTCGCCGTCCAGGCGCAGCGGCGGCTCGCGATACTCGGGCGCCTGCGCTGGGCCGCCGAACGAGTTCGGTTCGTAGTTCACGCTGCCGCCGCCGTTGCCGTCGAAGCGCATCTGCCCGTCGCGCGCGTAGTTGTGCACCGGGCAGCGCGGCCGGTTGACCGGCAGCTGGTCATGGTTGATGCCCAGGCGGTAACGCGCCGCGTCCGCGTACGAGAAGATGCGGAACTGCAGCATCTTGTCCGGCGAGTGGCCGATGCCCGGCACGACGTTCGCCGGCGAGAAGCTCGACTGCTCGACCTCGGCGAAGTAGTTCTCCGGATTCGCGCTCAGCTCGAGCACGCCGACCTCGATCAGCGGATAGTCCGCGTGCGGCCAGGTCTTGGTCAGGTCGAACGGGTTGTACGGCGTCTTGTCGGCGTCGGCCTCCGGCATCGCCTGGATGTACATCGTCCACTTCGGGAAATCGCCGCGCTCGATCGCCTCGTAGAGATCGCGCTGGTGCGATTCGCGATCCTCGCCGATGACCTTGGCCGCTTCCTCGTTGGTCCAGTTGCGGATGCCCTGCTGCGTCTTGAAGTGGAACTTGACCCAGTGCCGCTCGCCGGCCGCGTTGACCAGGCTGTAGGTGTGGCTGCCGAAGCCGTCGACGTTGCGCAGGCTGGCCGGCAGGCCGCGGTCGGAGAACAGGATCGTCACCTGGTGCAGCGACTCGGGCGACAGCGACCAGAAGTCCCACATCGCGGTGGCGCTGCGCAGGTTGGTGCGCGGATCGCGCTTCTGCGTGTGGATGAAATCGGGGAACTTGTACGGATCGCGCACGAAGAACACCGGCGTGTTGTTGCCGACCAGGTCCCAGTTGCCTTCGTCGGTGTAGAACTTCAGCGCGAAGCCGCGCACGTCGCGCTCGGCGTCGGCCGCACCGCGCTCGCCGGCGACGGTCGAGAAGCGCAGCAGCAGCGGCGTCTTGCGGCCGATGCCCTGGAACAGGCCCGCCTTCGAATAGCGGCCGATGTCCTGCGTGATCGTCAACGTGCCGTACGCGGCCGAACCCTTGGCGTGCACGACGCGCTCGGGGATGCGTTCGCGGTTGAAGTGCGCGTGCTTCTCGAACAGCTGGTAGTCCTGCACCAGCAGCGGACCGCGCGGGCCGGCGGTCAGGCTGTTCTGGTTGTCGGCCACCGGTGCGCCGGCGTCGGTGGTCAGGGTTTGGGGACGTGTGCTCATGGTGGCTCCGGCTGGCTGGGTAGGCGGGCGGTGCGCTGGCTGGCGGCGGCTGGCTGCGCGGGTCGGGGGCCACTATACGGAGCCGCGAACCGATGAGGAATTCGATTGTTCCGATGCAATCGATAGATACAGATTATCGAAAATCAGGCCGGCACCACGTTCGCCACCGGTGTCCGGACGGTTGCCGCCTCGCGCCGCTCCGCCGCCGCCTTGCGCAGCAGGGCGGCGACCGCATCGGCCTGCGTCAGCGGAATCATGTGGCCGCCGTCGAGAAGGTGCAGGGCCGCGCCCGGCACGGCGGCGGCCAGCGGCAGACCGTGCAGCGCGAGCGGACAGATCGGATCGTCCCGGCCGAAGACCACCTGCACGGGCAGCGACAGCGACGGATAGCGCGGCGCCATGGCTGCCAGCGCTGCCGGCAGCGCCACCATGTCCGCCGAGGCGGCGATGAAATTGCCGGGACGCGCACCGAGCGCGCCGCCGCCTTCGACATCGAAGCCCGGCGTGACCGCGTCGGGCGCGAATACCGCGGCGAGCATGCGCTCGTGCGCGAGCTGTCCCAGCGGCGTCGCCAGCGTCCAAGCCAGCACGCGGCGCAGCACGGGCGAGGGCACGTCCAGCCCCTTGAACGGTGCCGGCGGTTCGCGCACCTCGTGGCTGGCCGGCGAGAGCAGCACGAGGGAGCCCACGTGATCGGGGAAATCCAGTGCCAGCGCGAGCGCCAGCGCACCACCCATCGAATGGCCCACCACCAGCGGCTGGCGCAGGTCCAGTGCGCGCAGGAAGGCGGCCACGATTCTCGCCTGCTCGAACAGGTCCGGCTGGGCTGCGGACGCGGTGGTCGAGTAGCCGCAGCCGGGCCGGTCCAGCGCGACCACGCGATGGTCCGGCGCCAGACGCTCGATCAGCGCGTGGAAGTTGCGCAGGTTTCCGCCCAGGCCGTGCAGCAGCACGACGACGGGACCGCGGCCGCGATCGACGTAGTGCAGGCGCGCGCCGTCGACGTCGACGAACCGGCCGAGCGGAGGTACACGCGCCTGCGCGCGGCGCGCGACCGCCGCGGTGTAGGCGACCAGAGCCACGAGCAGGACGAGCAGCGCGGCGAGGATCGCGACCGCTGCGGCGACGAAACCCATCGCCGCGCGCTCAGCGCCACGCCGCCGCGCACAGCGCGTCGCAGGCGGCGAACGGATCGTGCGTGCGCTCCCAGGCCTCGAGCCAGTTGCCGTAGTTGTGGATGGTCGGTTCGTGGGTCGGATGGAAGCCGGGCCGGAAGTAGACCAGCAGCTTGCCCGTGAGCGAACCGTAGACGCCCTTGCGCGGGCCGTGGATCCACAGGAAGTTCTTCGCGTGCAGGCGCAGGCGCTGCCAGCGCGTGAAGCCGTCCGCGGCGAGCATGCGGTCGATGTAGCGGTAGGTGAAGTCGATCATGTTCTTCATCGCGAACAGCATCGCCGCCGCGCGCTTGAAGTAACCGACGCCGGCCACCTTCTGCATCACGTCGAAGGCGACGGACTTGTGCTCCATCTCCTCGATCGCGTGCCAGGCGAACAGCGCCTTGATGCGCGGCTCGGCGCCGTCCATCACCGAGGCCTTGGCGAAGTAGGCGAACGCCATCGTCGCGGTGAAATGCTCGACCGCAGCCGTGTTGGCCACGTTGAACTCCGGCGAGTAGCGCCGCGTCCAGGCGTCGAACTTCTCCTTGGCGTCGCGGATCAGGTCCTCCATCGGCAGGCCCTGGCCTTCGAGCATGCGGTTGTAGCGCGTGTGCGCCAGGCCGTGCTGGCCTTCCTGGCGCATGAAGTCGCGTACTTCCTGCTGCATCACCGGGTCTTCGACGCGGTCGCGGAACGCGCGCACGCTGGTGATGAAGTAGCGCTCGCCGTCGGGGAAGCCCGACTGCACGGCGTCGAAGAAGCGCGTCTTGTAGGCGTCGCCGCGGAACCAGTACCGCGGGATGGTCTCGTCGATGCGGAAATCCAGGTGCTCGCGGGGGACGATCGTCTCGTGGTGCGAAAGCGGCCTGTTCATCGTTCTGCTCCGGGGTGTCTTCGGTTCGTCGTTCCCGCGCCAGCGGGAATCCCTTTGCGGTTCGTCGAGGAGAGGAAGGTCAAGGTGGATTGCCGCTTTCGCGGGAGTGGCCGGCGACGAGGCGCGCATCGGCCCCGTTCGCCCGGTGCGTGCGCCGATGGATCGCCTGGATCAGCGCCGCATAGCCGCATGGCAGCAGGCGCTGGATCTTGTCGAGCACGAAGGCGTCCGGCCCGACCAGCACGCGCCGATGGTTGCGGCGCACCGCCTTCAGGATGGTCCGCGCCGCGGCGGCGGCGGTGGTGATGAAGTGCTTCTCGAATTCGCGCGCGGATTCGAGCGGATCGACGCCGAGCGCGGCGACGCTGGCGTCGACGCGCGAATTCCTCGCGATCGCCGTCTTGATGCCGCCCGGATGCACGCAGGTCGCCGACACGCCGCAGTCCATCAGGTCCAGCTCCTGGCGCAGCGATTCGGTGAAGCCGCGCACGGCGAACTTGGCCGCGTGGTAGGCCGAAGCGCCTGGCGAGGCGAGCAGGCCGAACAGGCTGGAAGTGTTCACCACGTGGCCGTCGCCGCTCGCCTTCAGGTGCGGCAGGAAGGCCTGCGTGCCGTGCACGACGCCCCAGAAGTTGATGTCCATCAGCCACTGGAAATCGGTCAGGCGCATCCCTTCGACCGTGCTGGCGAGGCCGACGCCGGCGTTGTTGAAGACGAGATTGACCCTGCCGTGCTCGCGTGTGGCCGCGTCGGCCCAGGCGAACACGGCGCTGCGGTCGGCCACGTCCAGCGCCGTCACGCTGATGCGTACGCCGCTGCCGGCGCGCTGCGCCAGTTCCCGTGTCTGTGCCAGGCCCGTCTCGTCCACGTCACCGAGCGCGAGATGGCAGCCTTCCCGTGCCAGCTGCACGGCCAGCTCGCGCCCGATGCCGGAGGCGGCGCCGGTGATCGCGGCGACCTTGTCGGTGAAGTGCTTCATGCCGCCGCCTTGCCGGGTTCGGCCGCCGTTTCCGGCGTGCTGCGCGAGAAGCGCAGCGCGCTGTGCGCGACCGGGCCGAACTTCAGGCCGAACAGGTCGAGCAGGTAGTTCTGCCGCAATCGCCACGGTGCCCGCGCCCCCTGCTGCGGAAACTGCGCAAGCGAGCGCAGCACGTAGCCGGAGGTGAAATTCAGCAGCGGCAGCGAAGGCTCCAGGCTCGCCGCCTCGGTCCTTGGCACGACCTGCGCGTGGCCGTGCCGGTCCATGTGCGCGAGCAACCGGCAGACGAACTGCGAGACGAGGTCGGCGCGCAGGGTCCACGAGGCGTTGGTGTAGCCGACGCAGAACGCGAGGTTCGGCACGTCGCGCAGCATCACGCCCTTGTAGGTGTGCGAGCGGCCGAGTTCGAGCGGCCGTCCGTCGACGCTGATGCGCGCGCCGCCGAACGCCTGCAGCTTCAGCCCGGTGGCGGTGACGACGAGATCGGCCGGCAGCACCTGTCCGGATTGCAGGCGGATGCCGTCCTCGACGAACGCGTCGATGCGATCGGTGACGATCGAAGCGCGTCCGGCACGGATCGCCTTGAACAGGTCGCCGTCGGGCACCAGGCACAGGCGCTGGTCCCACGGCTCGTAGCTCGGCCGGAAATGCGTGTCGAAGGCGTAGTCCGCCGGCAGGAATTTCTTCTGCGCGTGGCGGATCAGGCGCTTGAACGTCTCCGGCGCGCCGCGCGCGAAGGCGAAGAAGAACATCGTCAGGGCGATGTTCTTCGCCCGCGCGAGGCGATGTGCCGTCGCCGCGGGCAGATGCCGGCGCAGCCACGTCGCGGCCTTGTCGCGGGCCGGCAGGCTGGTGACGTAGGTCGGCGAGCGCTGCAGCATGGTCACGTGTGCGGCGCTCGCGGCCAGCGCCGGCACCAGGGTCACCGCGGTGGCGCCGCTGCCGATCACGACCACGCGCTGGCCGGCGTAGTCGATCGATCCGGGCCAGTCCTGCGGATGCACGACCACACCGCGGAAGTTCTCGCGCCCCGGAAATTCCGGCGCGTGGCCGCCAGCGTAGTCGTAGTAGCCGCTGCAGACGTAGAGGAAACCGCAGGTGTACTGGCGCCGCTCGCGGTTCTCGCCGGTTTCCACGTCCACGCGCCACTTCGCCTCGGACGAGGACCAGGCCGCGGCGATCACGCGCTGGCGGTAGCGGATGTGCCGATCGATGCCGAACTCGGCCGCCGTCTCGCGCAGGTAGTCCAGGATCAGGCCGCCGTCGGAGATCGACTTGTCCGCCGTCCATGGCCGGAACGAATAGCCGAAGGTGTACATGTCCGAATCGGAGCGGATGCCCGGATAGCGGAACAGGCTCCAGGTGCCGCCCAGTTCTGCGCGGCTTTCGAGGATCGCGTACGACTTGCCGGGCAGCCGGCTCTGCAGGTAGTAGCCGGCACCGATGCCGGACAGGCCCGCGCCGATGACGAGTACGTCGAGATGTTCGGCCGCCATGCGTCTTCCCTCGAACCGCAGCGTGGTGGCAGCTTGCTCCGCCGGGCACGGGCCGGCTTGACCCTGCGCGACAATGATTTGACACTGCGCGACATGACCACGATGGCGCGTGCCGCCGTTCTGCGCGGCTTTCCGGAGCTGGTGACCCGACTCGGCGGCGATCCCCGCGCGCTGCTGCGCAAGCATCGTCTGGATCCGCGCGTGCTCGAAAACGAGGATGCGCTGATTCCCTCGCGCGCCAGCATCGAGCTGCTCGAAGACAGCGCGCGCCTGCTGCAGTGCCCGGACTTCGGCCTGCAGCTCGCGCAGTTCCAGGACGTCTCCACCTTGGGTCCGCTGGCGATCGCGATCCAGCATGCGCGCAGCGTGCGCGAAGCGGCGGCCAGTGCCTCGCGCTTCATCTTCATCCAGGGCACCGACGTCGCGTTCACCCTGCAGCCGGCACCGGATGATCGCCACTGCGCCGAACTGCGCTTCGAGTTCCTCCAATCGCAGACGACGAGCTGCCGGCAATGCACGGATCTGGCCATCGGCCTGACCCATCGCATCATCAGCCTGCCGTTCGGCGGCAGTTATCCGCTCGACCGTGTGCTGCTGCCGCACGAGCCACTGGCGCCGGCCTCGACCTATGCGCGCTTCTTCGGCGCGCCGGTGCGTTTCGCGCAGGCCTACGCGGCGCTGCGCGTGCCGGTGGCGTTCCTCGAGCAGCCGCTGCCCGATTTCAACGAAACCCTGCGCGCGCTGGCGGTCAGCTATCTGGAGCGGAACTACGCCGACCGCGAGCACCCGCTGTCCGCGCGCGTGCGCCTGGTTCTGTCCAAGAGCCTGGGTTCCTCGCAGGCCGAGATCGCCGGCGTGGCGTCATTGCTGGCGATGCATCCGCGCACCTTGCAGCGCCAGCTGGCGGAGGAGGGCTCGACCTTCGAAGCGATCCGCGACCAGGTGCGCCAGCAGGCCGCGCTGCGCTACCTGGTCTCCACCGAGCTGGCGCTGACGCAGGTGGCGACCCTGCTCGGATTGTCCGAGCAGTCGGCGCTGACGCGCTGCTGCAAACGCTGGTTCGACAAGACGCCGTCGGAAATCCGCAACGAGGCGACGCAGCCGGCGGGCGCCGTGCGAAAGCAGGCATCGGCGCGCTAGCGCGCCTGGGGTTTCGGCTTCGCCCCGGCCGCGGCGGCTTTTTCCTCGGCGATGCGCGCATCGAGCATGGTTTGCGCGCGTTCCGCGTAGACGCGGCAGGCCTGCGCATCGATGAACGGATTCGGTTCGGCCTGCGCCTGCTGCAGCTTGCGATCGAGTCCGCTGACGTCCGGATGCGCCGTGATCAGGATGTCGCAGGGCAGGGCTGCGACCTTGCGGATGCTGGCGCGGAAACGCGCGCTCAGATCGCCGTGCGTGTCGTCGGCGAGGTAGTGGAATCCCGGTGCCGAGATCGAGTTCAGGCTGTCGGCGTAGACGAGATTCACGCAGCGGCCGTTCTCGCAGGATTTCCAGGTCCAGCTGGTGCTGCCGGGCGTGTGCCCGAAGGTGTCGTGCGCGGTGATCTCGACGCCGCCCAGGCGCAGCACTTCGCCGTCGCGCATCTCGCGCGTCGCGCCGGTGACCGGCGGCGCCTTGGCGCCTTTGCGGACGTAGCCGTACTGCGGATCGTCGGGCACCGCATGGCCGAGTTTCAGCCCCTGCACGCCGGACGCGCTCGCCACCACGGTCGCACCGCTGTCGCGCTGCAGGGCGGGGATGCCGCCGGCGTGATCGAAGTGCGCGTGCGAGTTGAGGATGTATTTGATGTCCTCGACCTTGAAGCCGAGCTGGCGGATGTTCGCCTCGATCAGCGGCACCGACTGCGGCAGCGCGCCGTCGATCAGGATCAGCCCGTCGTCGCTGCGGATCAGCACCGAGCTGAGGCCGGCGACGCCGACGTAGTAGGTGTCGCCGTGGATCTTCACCGGCGTCTGCGCACGGTTCCAGCGGTCGGACCACTCGCCGGGGATCGGCCGGGTGAGCGGATCGTCGGCCGCCGTGGCGGCCGCGGCGGTGCAGAGCAGGGCGAGACCGAGCGCCAGCGTCGAACCGGGCGAATGCGTCATCGAGGAAATCCGTCAGGGAAGGGATCGGCAGCCGCGTCGTTCGATGCGGCGAGGGGCGAGTCTGGCCGTTGCGGCTGGCCGCGCCGGGGACACGGGATGGCGAAATCCTGACGTTTCCGCTTGACTGTCGAAAAACATATCTTAAGATATATCGAAAGACAGTCAGGAGAGATCCCATGCGTCATCCGTTCTTTCACCGCGCCCGCGAATGCGCGGACCATTTCGAACAGGCCTTCTGGTTCGGCCGGCATCCTCGCGAACGCGGCTTCGGACCGTTCTCCGCCGGTTTCATGGGCGGCGGCCTCGGCGGGCACGGCTTCCGCAGCGGGCGCAAGCTCGGTTCGAGCGAGCTGCAGCTCGTGCTGCTGGCCCTGCTCGCGGCGCAGCCCAGCCATGGCTACGAACTGATCAAGGCGCTGGAGGAGCGCTCCGGCGGCTTCTACAGCCCCAGTCCCGGCATGGTGTATCCGGCGCTGACCTACCTCGACGAAGTCGGCTATGCCGAGGTCGAGGTCGAAGGCGCGAAGAAGCGCTACAGCATCAGCGCAGCCGGCCGCGAGTATCTGCGCAAGCACCAGCAGGCGGCCGATGCGATCCTCAGCCAGCTCGAGCGGATCGGCGCCAAGATGGGCCGCGTGCGCGACATCTTCTCCGGCGAGGCCGAGGACGGGGGCGACGAGGCGGACGAACGCGGCGGCGGTCCGGCCGAGGTCTGGTTCGCGCTGCGCGAGCTGCGCCACGCGCTGCGCGGAAAGCGCCACGCCGGCGCCAGGGAAGCGCGGCGCATCGCCGAAATCCTGCAGCGCGCGGTGGCCGAGATCACGGGGCGCGAGAAGTGACCGCCACGGCGGTCGCGCCGGCGATGCCGCTTGCGGGCGCCGGCACGTTGCGCGACGCGCGCGTCGAGTCGGTCGTCGCCGCGATGCGTGCGTCGCCGGACGACGAGCATGTCTCGCGGGGTTCGGAGGCGGGCGAGCTGATGTACCTGCTGTGCCGCGCGCTGCGTGCGCGCCGCGTCGTCGACTGCGGCGCGTCGAGCGGCCTGTCGACGCTGTATCTCGCCGCCGCCGTGCGCGACAACGGCGGCGGCTGCGTGCTCGGCGCGGAGATCGAGCCGCGCAGCATCGCCGCGGCGCGCGATCGCCTGCGCGCCGCCGGGCTGGAGGCCTACGTCGAATGGCGCTGCGGCGACGCGCGCGACACACTGCGCGATACCGGCAACGACATCGACCTGGTGCGGATCGGCTTGTGCGGCGCCGCTGCGCTGCAGGTGCTGCAACTGCTGGCGCCGCGGATGCAGGGCGGCGCCGTCGTTCTCGCCGACGGCGGCAGCAGCGACTATCTGGCCTGGGTGCGCGATCCCGCCAGCGGAATGCGCTCGATGCGCCTGTCGCTGCGCGAGACGATCGAACTGTCGATCAAGGCGGCCTGATCCGCCGGCTGCGCGGTCAGACCAGTTTCTTCAGGCGATAGAGCGCTTCGAGCGCCTCGCGCGGGCTCAGCGCGTCCGGATCGAGGGCGCGCAGCGCTTCTTCGGCCGGCGAGGGCATCGGCGGTGCGAACAGGCCGAGCTGCGGCGATCCCGCACGTGCCGGCGCCGGCGGCACCGTCTCCGCCGCCGAGGCGACGGGCGGACGTTCGAGCCCTTCCAGGTACTGGCGCGCCTGCGCGATCACCGGCTTGGGCAGACCCGCCAGCGCCGCCACCTGCAGGCCGAAGCTGCGGTTGGCCGGACCTTCCTTGACCGCGTGCATGAAGACCAGCTGGTCGCCCTGTTTCTGGTCGTGATACTCGACCGCGTCGAGGTGCACGTTGGCGATACCTTCGTACTCGGCGGCCAGCTCGGTCAGCTCGAAGTAGTGCGTGGCGAACAGCGCGAACGCGCGGTTGGTCGCGGCCAGCGCGATCGCGCTCGCGCGTGCCAGCGCGAGGCCGTCGTAGGTGCTGGTGCCGCGGCCGACCTCGTCCATCAGCACCAGGCTCGACGCGGTGGCGTTGTGCAGGATGTTCGCCGTCTCGCTCATCTCGACCATGAAGGTCGACTGGCCGCGCGCGAGGTCGTCGCCGGCGCCGATGCGCGTGAAGATGCGGTCGACCGGACCGATCGTCGCCGCGTCCGCCGGCACGTAGCTGCCGATGTGGGCGAGCAGCACGATCAGCGCCGCCTGGCGCATGTAGGTCGACTTGCCGCCCATGTTCGGGCCGGTCACGATCAGCATGCGGCGGCCTTCGTGCAGGTCCAGGTCGTTCGGCTCGAACGGATCCTCGCGCACGCGCTCGACCACCGGATGACGGCCGCGCACGATGCGGATGCCGCTTTCCTCCGACAGTTCCGGGCTGTTCCAGCGCAGCGCGTCGGCGCGCTCGGCGAACGTCGCCAGCACGTCGAGTTCGGCCACCGCCGCCGCCGCGCGCTTGAGCGCCGCCAGGCGTTCGATCAGGAAATCCAGTACCGCGTCGTAGAGCACGCGCTCGCGCATCAGCGCGCGTTCGCGTGCGGACAGCACCTTGTCCTCGAACGACTTCAGCTCCTCGGTGATGTAGCGCTCGGCGCCCTTCAAGGTCTGCCGCCGCGTGTAGTGCGTCGGCGCCTTGTCCGACTGCGCCTTGCTCAATTCGATGTAGTAGCCGTGCACGCTGTTGTAGCCGACCTTCAGGGTCGGGATGCCGGTGGCGGCCTTCTCGCGCTCCTCGAGGTCGATCAGGAACTGGTCGGCATTGGTCGACAGCAGGCGCAGCTCGTCGAGGTCGGCGTCGAAGCCGGGGCGGATCACGCCGCCGTCGCGCAGCAGCACCGGCGGCGTCTCCACGATCGCCGCGGCGAGGTGCGCGGCCGTGTCGGCGTGGTCGCCTATCTGCTCCAGGAGCGCGGCGATGAGAGGGCTTCGCTCTTGTTGGGAAGTGCGGCCAAGGATGGCCGCTTCTTGATCCTCGCGCTCATGGACGAGCGCACGAACCAGCTTCGGCGCCGAGGCCAGTCCGTCGCGCAGCGTCGAAAGGTCGCGCGGGCGCGCCGAGCGCAGCGCCACGCGGGCGAGGATGCGTTCCAGATCGCCGATGCCGCGTAGCACGTCGCGCAGGCCGTCGAAGCGGCGCTGATCGAGCAGCGCGTCGATCGCCTGCTGGCGCCGCCTGAGCACGCTGCGATCGCGCAGCGGCCGGTGCAGCCAGCGTCGCAGCAAGCGCGCGCCCATCGGCGTGATGGTCGAATCGAGCACGCCGAGCAGGGTGAATTCGTTGCTGCCGCTGGCGTGCGCGTCGAGTTCCAGATTGCGCCGCGTCGCCGCGTCCATCGCGATCGTCTCGCTGGCGTTCTCGATCGCGAGCCCGGTCAGGTGCGGCAGCGCGGACTTCTGCGTCTCCTCGACGTAGCCGAGCAGGGCGCCGGCGGCGGCCACCGCCAGCGGCACTCCCTCCACGCCGAAGCCGGACAGGTCGCGCGTGCCGAAGAAGCGCGCCAGCTCGCGCTGCGCGGTGGTCGCCTCGAAATGCCAGGGGCCGCGCTTGCGCAGGCCGGGCAGGGAGGTGACGAACTTCGGCCAGGCGACGTCCTCGCCGACCAGGGTCTCCGCCGGCGTCAGCCGCGCCAGCTCGGCGGCGAGCGCCTCGGCGTCGCCGGCTTCGCTGAGCAGGAAGCGGCCGGTCGACAGGTCGATCCAGGCCAGGCCGAACCCGCTGCGCCCGGCCGCGATCGCCAGCAGCAGGTTGTCGCGCCGCTCCTCCAGCAGCGCCGCGTCAGTGACCGTGCCGGGCGTGACCACGCGCACGACCTTGCGCTCGACCAACCCCTTCGCCGCCGCCGGATCACCGATCTGCTCGCAGATCGCCACCGATTCGCCCAGCCGCACCAGCCGTGCCAGATAGCCTTCTGCGGCGTGGTAGGGCACGCCGGCCATCGGAATCGGCGCGCCGGCCGAAGCGCCGCGCTGGGTCAGGGTGATGTCGAGCAGGCGCGCCGCCTTGCGCGCGTCCTCGTAGAACAGCTCGTAGAAATCGCCCATGCGGAAGAACACGAGCGTGTCGGGGTAGTCGGCCTTCGCGGCAAAGTACTGGCGCATCAAAGGGGTATGCGACGAGGATTCAATTTTTTCCATTAATATCAGTATATTATGGTTTATTTCGATGGATTCTCTGAACGATTCTAGGGCATTCTCAGCCATGCTCTGTACGCCCTCGCGGACGCGCTCCGGCTCTTTAGTAGGTTCCGAACCTATCTGGCGGGTCGCACGTCAACTCGCTGGCATCGAGCAGTCCTTGTGTCGGTCTGGTTGCCAATGAAGGCCGCGCGCCATTCGCCGATGCACTCCGGGCAAGGCTGGCGACACGCCGATTCCGAAGAAATAACGGAGATGTCCGCCGACGCCGCATTGCTGGTAATCGACGCGCAGAAATCGTTTCGCCATCGCCCGTACTTTCTTGAGGAACAGGTGCCGGCCTATGCGGAACGTCGGTAGATGCCGATCGACGACGCCGAAACTGAAGATGTTGCAGTGAGCGGGTGCTGGCCGGCATCGCCGAACCGGCCGATGTCTGATGACGGCGGACGACACGCCACGTCAGCGTGTTCGCCGCGGCGCCGCCACGCGCCTTGTTGCTCGCCCTCGGCAGCTCACCAAAGCGGGGGCAGTTTACCTCCGTGCTACCATCGAGAAACCGTACGTTTCACGGCCACGAATCTCCCAATGGACCGAGTACTGCCGACCACGGCGTCGGCGGGTGCGTGTCTGCGGGGTATGCGCCAGGGCCGAAAAGGCTTCACTGGCGTCGCCGAACAAGGAACGGTTGCGGTTACGGCGCCCTCGGCGTGGTCCAGTCCGTGTCCAGCATGCCCGACGATTCAATCACCCTGCTGCTGCATCGTTGGCGATCCGGCGACGTAGAAGCGCTCGAGCACCTGCTGCCGAAAGTCTATGCCGACCTTCGCGCGCTGGCGCGCCATCAGCTGCACGGCAATCGCGGGAGCACCCTTCAGCCGACCGCGCTGGTCCACGACATGCTGCTGCGTTTCATGCAGGGCAACAAGGTGTCGCTCAACGACAGCGCTCATTTCTTCAAGGCGGCCGCGCGCACGATGCGCAATCTGATCGCCGACCGCGCGCGCCGCGCACAGACCGACAAGCACGGCGGCGGCTATCAGCGCACGGATCTGCTCGATGCGCTGCAACTGCCGGTTCCGGCGGACACCGATCTCGAACTGCTCGATGCGGCGTTGACGGACCTCGAAGCGATCAAGCCGGATCTCGCGCGCATCGTCGAGCTCCGTTACTTCGTCGGCCTCAAGGTGCACGAGGTCGCCGCACTGCTCGGCGTCGACGAGAGCACGGTCTACCGCGATTGGGCATTCGCCCGCGCGTGGTTGCGTGAGCGGATGCATTCGTGATGGACGCCGCCTCGTTGCGGCGCGATCGTCGGGCATACGCCGCATTCGGCGAACTGTTCGCGCTGCCGCCGCCTGCGCGTGCGGCACGTCTGGCCGAGATCGGGCAGCAGGACGACGACCTGGCGCAGGCGCTCCGCCGCCTGCTCAGCGCGGCGGACGACGAAGCGAACGCCGCTGCCGCCGAATGCGACCCGAATCGTGATTCGCTCGGCGAGTCTTTCGCATCGGCACCGCCCGATCGCTCCGGCGCTCTGATCAGCGGGCGTCTGCGCCTGCTGCGCCGACTCGGTGTCGGCGGCATGGGCGAGGTCTACCTCGCCGAGCGCACCGACATTCAGCAGCAGGTCGCGCTGAAGCTGGTTCGCGGCGACGTGTCCAACCCGCCCGGCCGCGCTCGCCACGAACGGCAGATTCTGGCGCGGCTCGGACATACGCACATCGCCGGCCTCATCGACGCCGGCATTTCCGATTCCGGCGAACCCTGGTTCGCGATGGAGTACGTGGAGGGCGAGCCGATCACGGACTGGTGCGATCGTCGCCGGCTCGATCTGCGCGCGCGAGTGCGGCTGTTCGGCCAGATCTGCGCCGCAGTCCAGTTCGCGCACAAGAATCTGATCCTGCACCGCGATCTGAAGCCCTCGAACATTCTCGTCAATGCCCAGGGCACGCCGAAGCTGCTCGACTTCGGCATCGCCAAGCTGTTCGACGCCGAGGATGGACGGGAAACGCAAACCTTCGCGTTGACGCCGGCCTACGCGGCACCGGAGCAATTGCGCGGCGAGCCGGCGACCACGGCGAGCGATGTCTACCAGCTCGGCCTGGTGCTGTACGAACTCGCCGGCGGCGTCAGTGCGCAAGACGCGCGCAAGGCTCTGCCGCGCCATGCCGACCCTGCCTTGCTGCCGCGACTCGACCAGGCTCTGTCGACGCTCGCCGCGCGCGATCGTCCGCGCGCACTGGCGGTCGCGCAGGCGCGCAGCACCGGTTTCGACCGCCTGCGTCGCCAGCTGAAAGGCGATCTCTCGCGCATCCTCGCCAAGGCAGTCGCCGACGATCCGCATCTGCGCTACGCCAGCGCGCAGGCGCTGGCCGACGACCTCCACCGCTGGGCCGGTGGCCTGCCGGTCGAGGCTCGGCAGGGCTCGTACACGTACCGGTTCGAGAAAGCGCTGCGCCGCCATCCGTTCGCGGCGACGGCGATACTCGCGTTGAGCCTCGGTATGGTCGCGGCCAGTCTGATCGCGTTCGACAGCGCGCATCGCGAACGCGTGCAGCGCGACCGTGCCGAGCAGCAGCGGCGCGCCGCGGAAGATCAGCGCAAGCTGGCCGAGGAACAGCGTCGACACGCCGAGGAGCAGCGTCGCCATGCCGAATCGCTGCTCGGTTTCATGCGCGACGTGTTTCGATTGGGCGATTCGAGCGCATCGCACGGCGTCACGGTCGAGAGCGCGGCCGAGATGCTGCGTCGAGCCAGCGCCGGCCTCGAACGACGCACGGACGTCGACGACACCACCCGTGCCGTCTTGCTCACGCAGATCGCCGATGTCTACCAAGACCTCGATCGAATGGAACTCGCCCTCGGCCCGGCCGAGCGCGCGCATGCGCTGCTGTCTCCACAAAAAGACCGGTATCCGTCGGAGTACCTGCTCGGCGTGCAGGTCCTTGCCGAGGTCTACAGCCACCTCGGCCGCAGCCAGGACGTCGTGACGCTCGTCGACGCGGCCTTGCCGCTGGCGGGCAAGGCGCTCGACGACAGCAACCCGTGGCGCGCGACGCTGCTGGCCGCACGCGGACACGCGAAGTTCGTGCTCGGCAACGAGTCCGATGGCATGGCGGACGAGAATGCCGCGTTGGCGGAACTCGCCGAGGCGGGCGATCGCAACAGCGCCGCCGTCGCCAACACGTTAGTCACCGCTGCGGTCGTCTTCGACGCCGGCGGCGAGATGCGGCGCGCGGTCGAGCTGAACGAGCGCATCGTCGCGCTGGCCAAATCCGATCCGACCGCGGTCGAGCAGACCACGTTGCTGGCCACGCAGGTGAACCTCGGCCTGCTCCATTATCGGCTCGGCGAAATGCAGGCTGCGCTGGACAGCGCGGAACCGGTGATCGAACGTGCGCAGGCCCTGTTGGGCCCCGGTCACGCCATCGCGCGTTTCGCGCGCGTCATCGTCGCGCGTGCCAGGCTGGCGATGGGCGACTATGCGCGCGCGCGCGAACAGATCGAGCAGGCTCGCGCGCTGGCGCCCGCCTCGGGGGGCGACCCCAACGTACGCATCATCACCGATACCGCGCGACTGCGGCTGGCGCTGTATTCCGGCCAGTTTCAATCGGCCCAGACGCAGGCGCGGGAGCTGGTCGACTTCGCGCGTTCCTCCGGTCGCACCGAGCAGCAACGGGCCAATCAGACGCGTCTGCTCGGCGAAGTCTTGTTGCAGCGGCGCGACGCCGAGGGCGCCATCGAGACATTGCAGCGCGCCCGCCGATCGTTCATCGAGATCGGCGGCCAAAAACAGGTGGAAATGGGCGAGATCGAAGACAGCCTCGGCCGGGCCTATTCGCTGCGCAGGGATTGGAGTCAGGCGCGCGTGCACCTGCAGGATGCCGTTGCGTTCTTCCGCGAAATCCAGGGCGAAGACAACCCCAACACCTTGCGCAGCGAAATCCATCGGGTGTGGGTCGATGCGCTGGCGACGCGCGACGTGGCCGGGCTCGATCGGCTCGCCGAGAAGCGTGCCGCGCTGATCGCGGCGCTCGGCGACGAGGCCAGGCCGCAGGTCTGGCAGCTCGATCTGTTGGTCGACGATCTCGCTCGAACGCTGGGCCGGCCCGGCATCGAACCCGCCCGGCGCGCGCACGCCGAGGCCGAACTCGCCCGGATGACGGGGCGCCGCGTTCCTCCGCGCTTCGTCGGGCTCAACGCGTTCTGATTTGCGCGTCGCGCGCCGAGGTTTTTCGAGAGGGTCCTGCGTGAGGCGCGAGGCGGGGAGCCTGCGATGCCCGAGGGCCGGACATGCCGCGTATTGGATGGCGCGCCGATGCGGCCCGCCGTGGCGCCGTGTCGAAAAAGGGGCGCGCCGCCGAGCGGCGCGCCCCGTATACCCGCGTCAGCCGCCGTCGAAGCCGTCGTCGAAGATCGCGTCGCCGGGTGCCAGGACGGTCACGTTGACGGGGACTTGGATCAGCGATGGCATCGGCCCCTTGGTCGCGAGACACACCTGGGTCGTGTACTGACCGGGGCTGAGGCTCGTCGCGTCCACGCTGACGACGAGGTCCTGCGCGGCTCCGGCCTCGATCGAGCCGGCCGCCGGCGATACCTGGAGCCACGGGCTGGTGGTCGGATCGGCGCAGCCGATGCCGGACGCGCCGGGGTCCAGATGCGGCGCGATCAGGATGTGCGACCAGTTTCCGGCGAAGTAGCTTTGCCCGGACGTGTCGGCGACGAACCCCATGAACGTCGCATGCGATTGCGGCGAGGCGTTGGCTCCAGGAAAGAACACCGGCAGTGCCGGGAAGTCCTCGACCGAATACTCGACGACGAGATCCTTGCCGACGGTATCGTCGACCGTGCCGCTGACCGGAATCCGCAGCGTCGCGTCCGGGGTGCCATCGACGGTCACGGTCGCGCTGCCGATCGGCGTCAACTGCGCGGGATCGAGCGTGTCGACCGGCATCTCGTGAGGCGCCGTGTAGAGGTTGACGGTCAGCGGCATGCCGGCCGGAGAGCGCTCGATGCCGATGGTCACGGCGTCGACCGTCGCCGTCGCGCTGACCTGCGGGTGCTCGTCGAAATAGAAGCGCCGGTACCAGCGCGTGCCGCTCGTGCCGGTGATCTCCTGGCATGAACCGTCGGCGCATATCGGCAGCACCTTGCCGACGCCGGCGGCGGGTGAGTCGTCGCTCGTCTGGGTCAGCGTGCGACCGTCGTCCAGCGCGAAACGCAGCGACGTTCCGCCGCCGTCATTGGCCAGCCGCAGCGTGGCGGACGTGTTCGCGCCGGCGGCGAGCGAGATTGCCAAGGAGGCCGGCGTGATCGCGGACTGCGCGGGAAAATCGAAAACGTCGACGACCCCGCTCGCGCCGTAGAAGCCAATCGAGGTGCTGTAGCACGCCGCCAAGATCGCCGTTCCGTCGATCGCCACGCCGCCGCAACCCGTCCCGTCGAGGTAGTTGCCGTCGTAGTCGAGGGTGCCGCCTTGGCGCTCGATCGTGTCGGACAGACTCCAGACGCCGTTCGATCGGCTGAACGCGTAGACAGTGCCGGGCGTGGTGGTCTGGTTGTTGGTGCCGCCTTCGTCCTCCGTGGCTGAATTCGTGAAAGGTGCGCTGACGACCACAAGATCGCCGCTCAACGCCACCTGAGATCCAAACCCATCGCTTTGCGCGTTGTTTTCGGGCTCCAACACCTGTGTGGGCGTCCAGCCCTCGGCCGATTCCGCGAAGAGGCAGGCGACACCTAAGGTTTCCCCTGTAGTCGCCGCGTATGACGCAGTGACGAGCGCCGTGCCGCCGTCCAAGGCAACGGAACCACCGAAGCCGACGGAGGCGCCCGGCAGACTGCCGCAGGCATCCAGACGTTGCCCCTGGGTCCAGGTTCCATTCGATTCGGTGAAGAAGTACGTCGCGCCCCGATAGGCTTGGCTGCCGTCGGACGACGAGGCTCCTCCGGCGCTGATCAGCGCGATCGATCCGTCGATGGCCACGGACCGGCCGAAGGCATCGCCCCAGCCATTGGGATCGTTGGGAGCGGCATGGACCTCGAGCACCTGCGTCTGGCTCCACACGCCATTGCTTTCGGAAAACGCATAGACCTTGCCGTCGTTGCCTGGGAACCTCGCGTTTGCAATCAAGGCCTTGTCGCCTTGCAGCGCCATGCTGTGACCGAAAGCGTAGCCGTTGACCGCGATCCCGTCGGTCAGCACTTGCGTCTGGCTCCAGCTGCCATTGGACCGCTTGAAGACGTACACCTTGCCGGGATTGGGGCGATGGAAATTGGCGACGAACAAGGTATCGCCGGAAAGGGCCACCGCCGTGCCGAAGCGGTCGTCCTTGACGCCGTCGTCGGCGACCAGCCGCTGAACCTGTCGCCACCGTCCGTCGATCTTCTGGTAGATGTAAACGGCCCCATTTCCGCGGGCGGTTGCAGTGCTGATATCGGACGGGTCCCAGCTGTCGAGGCTCGCGCCTACCGCCAAGGTATCTCCGGACCGTGCGATCGCGCGACCGAAGAAGTTGCCGGAGGCCTCGGGATTGACTGGAAAAACTCCGTCGTAGCCTGCGCCCGTCAGCGCCTGAACTTCCCGGCGGCCTGACGGCGTACCTTGCGGAGTCAGCGATGAGGTCGTCGCGACGAGGCTTGCGATCCAGGGCGGTTGGCGCAGAGCGGCGAGCGCCGGCGAGGGCGGCATGTGGGCGAGCGGCATCGTCGGCGGCAAGCGGGTCGTGGCCGGCGCCGCCGCTGCCGCGGCCGCCGCACTCAGGCAAAGCGGCCACGCCAGGGCCAGAAGGGTGTCGAGCGTTTTCATGGGGTCCTCTCCGGGTTCTCGGCTGAAACAATCGAAGGCCGACGCGCGTGCCGAACACGGCCACGGGGCCGACCTTTCGCCGTAAACGAGAAATCGCGAGGAAACCTCGCACGCGACACGAACGTCGTGTCGTCGGATGCGCTCGTGGTGCATGTGCGGAACGGATACGTGGTCGGTCCCGGTATCGGCTGCCCCAGCACCGGTTCAGGTGCAAATTCGGTGAATCGTCGGCGTCCCGGCCGATCGCTGCGGCGCCTCGCACGACCTCATGGTCACGGCCGAAGCGATCAACTTCGATCCCGGACGCTCCACGATGCACAGCACCGCTCGATTCATCAATGCGCCGGAACGTCCGCTCCCGCCCGCGGCGGTTCGCTGCTGATGTCGGCCGGCAGCGGCCGTTCGCCGGCGAGCGACCGCGCATGCGCGAACGCGCTGCGCCAGGCTTCGGTGTGGCCGAGGGCGTGATACAGACGCGCCTGCAGCACGGCGGCGTCGTAGTTGCGCGCGGCGTAGCGATCGACGAGGCCGACCACCGGCACCGCGCGCTCGAGCTCGCCGCGCGCGATCAGCGCGTCGGCGTAGGAGATCGCCACGTCGGCGACGTCCAGCGGAACGCCGTCCTGGTTGGCCATGGCGAGCGCGTCGGCGTAGAGCGTGCCGGCCTCGTCGGGGCGATGCGCGCTTTCCGCCTGCTCGGCCTGCGCCAGCCGGGCGTGGACGAGGTAGCTGCGGTTGCCGGACTGGTCGGCCCAGGCGGCGAACTGCGCGACGGCTTCGGCGGCGTCGCTTTCGCGGCCGAGGCGGCGCAGGGCGCGGATGGCGATGGTCCAGGCGTCCTGCCGCGTGGCGGCGAACTCGGGTGCCAGCAGGGTTTCGACGACCGGCCCGGCCAGGTCCAGCGCGGCCTGCGGGCGGTCGCCGGCCAGTTCGATGCGCGCGCGCTCGGTGTCGCTGATCGCCCAGATCTCGGCTTCGCGCGCGTGGTCGACGGCGCGCGAGAGTTCCTCCAGCTGGGTCAGCGCCTCGCTCCAGCGGCCGACGTCGGCGAGCGCCTGCGCGCGCCGGACCTGCACCAGATGGGTGGCTTCGATGCTGGCGAGATGGCCGAGCAGGGACAGGCTGCGCTCGCTGGCGGCCAGTCCTTCGTCGGGTTCGAGCAGCAGGCGATGCGCCAGCACCTGGTTGGTCACCGCATTGGCCTGCTCGCCGGCGACGCCGAGCCGCTCGAAGTGCTTTTCCGCGCGCACGAAGCTGGCCAGCGCGTCGGCGGGGTGGCTGCGCAAGCCGTTGAGCGCGCCTTCGTTGAGCTCCACCAGGGCGATGCCGAGCGTGTCGCCGGCGAGCTGCATGGCGATGCGCGCCTGGGCGAAATCGGCCAGCGCGGCGTCGTTGCGGCCGAGCACGGAGCGCGCTACGCCGCGCCGCATGTAGGCCTTGCCGAGCTGCGCCGGCGCATCCAGCCCCTTCAGCAGCGCCAGCGCCTCGCTCGTTTCCTGCTCGGCCTCGGTGGCGCGGCCCATGCGGATGTGCGCGGCGGCCAGCTGGCTGACGATGCGCGCGCGCAGCAGCGGATCGGTCTCGGCGGGAACGCCGGGCAGCAGGGCCAGCAGCGCGTTCGCCGCGGCCTCGTTGCGGCCGGCGGTGAAGTCGATCGCGGCCTGGCGCAGCCGTACTTCCGGCGTCGCGCGCATCGCCTCGGAGGTACCCGCCAGCAGCCGCCGCGCGCCTTCGACGTCGTCCACGAGCAGGGCGGCGTCGACGCGCGAAAGCAGTTCCTCCGCCGGCCCCGCCGGCAGTTCGCCCGCGGCGTCGGCAGCCGGACCGAACGCGCCGAGCAACCGCTCGGCGGCGAGCCGCGCCGCACCGATCGGATCGTCGGCCCGGCCCTGGAACTCGCGCGTCGCGCCATTGCGTTCGCTCAGTTCCAGATGCGCGATCCAGCCGGAATCGGACTTGCGCAGCATCGGCGCCACGATCCAGCGCGGGTCCAGCGCCGCCTTCAGCGCGGCCGGCATCGCCTTCGGATCGGATACCGAGCGCATCACCGGAATGACGTTCTCGCTCGGCGCGACGATCTGCCCGGCCTTGCGCAGGCGCCCGGCGACGAATTCCATCGCGCCCAGCCGCAGCCAGTCCCACTCGCCGGCGGCGTCGACGACCACCGGCAGCACCGCGACGGTGCGATCGGCTTCGGGCGGCACGGTGGCGGCCGGTGCGACGGGCGCGGCCGGTATCTTCTCGTGGGCGGCGCGCAACCACAGCAGCAGGCCGGCGGCGACCAGCGCCAGCAACAGCACGGCGGCGACGGCGAAGGCGCGACGGGAGGGTTTCTTCGCCGGCGCGGCCGGAACACTCGCGTCCGCCTGCGGAACGTGCGCCGGCGCGGTGTCCGACGCGGGTTCGGGGACAGGCGGCAGGTCGGGGCGGGCGGGAGCGTCGTCGTCCTCGACCGTCTCGGCGACCCAGCGGTAGCCGAAGCCGGCGACGGTGCGGATGGCCTGCTGCGTCTCGCCCGAATCGCCCACCGCGCGGCGGGCGCGCAGGATCACCTGGGCCAGCTGGGTGTCGGCGACGTCGACCTTGCCCCACAGGCCGGCCATCAGCTCGTCGCGCCCGACGGCGCGGTCGCGGTGCTCGATCAGGTAGGCGATGCAGTCGAACACGCGCGGCGACAGCTGCAGCAGGCGGCCGTCGTCGGACAGTTCGCGTGTCGCAAGATCGATGAGCCGGGAGCCGAAGCGAAGACGTCGTGCCACGCGCAGCAGGGTAATCGGCGGGCGCGGAACTGACCAGAGCGGGCCGGCAACGGGCCGTCGATCCGGCGCCGACGGCGACCCGGGCCGCGCCGGCCGCCGATGCGCCCACGCGCCGCAACTGCCTGCACGCAGGGGAATTTTCCCGTCCGCCACCGCCGCCGGAATCGCGCGTAAAACCTCCTGAAACACGCCGTAAGCGTCTTTGCAACACGGATCTCAAGCTGCGTGCCGGCTGCATTGCTAGCGTGCCGGCGTCGACAATGCAGTGTCGACGCGGCTCGGCGAAGGGCGCCGGGCGGACCCGCATGGACGGATTCCTCCGCGCCCTGCCGTCGGCGTCGTCGGCGTTTTTCCTGAAATCCTTCGCGGGAGCGGGGAAACATTTCTCCCATGTCGGCCCGGGAGGCCGCCCGGCTTCGCATGCGTCTCGCATCGCGGCGCCGGACGACTCCCGCGGCCGATGAAATACGGCCACAAGGCGATACGCATGAGATCCATGAAGAAACCCATCCGCGGCGCCGTTTTCCGCGCCATGCTGCTCACCGTGATCAGCGGCCTCGCCGGGCTGCCCGCGGGCGCCGCCGCCGGGCCGCAGGCGCTGGCACGGGCCGCCGCGACGTCGCTCGCGGCGGCGGTGCCGTTCGCCGTCGAGCAGAACGAGGACCAGAAGATCGTCGCCGCCGACGGCACCGAGCTGCAGCGCTTCGGCGAATCGGTGGCGCTTTCCGGCGACACCGCGATGGTCGGCACCAACGACACCCACACCGGCCGCAGCGCGGTCTACGTGTTCACGCGCTCGGGCGGCAGCTGGGTGCAGACCCAGAAGCTGCTCGCCGCCGACGGCGCGGCGGGCGACAACGCGCGCTTCGGCGCCTCGATCGTGGTCAGCGGCACGACCGCGGTCGTCGGCGCGGACGGCGCCGCGGTCGGCGGCAATCCGAACCAGGGCGCGGCCTACGTCTTCCGCAAGAACGGCGCGAGCTGGAGCCAGGTCGCCAAGATCGTCGCGGCCGACGGCGCCGCGGACGACAACTTCGGCAACTCGCTCGCGCTCTCCGGCGACCGGCTGCTGGTCGGCGCGCACCACGCGCACGTGAACGGCAACGCGAGAGGCGCGGCCTACCTGTTCGAGGGCACGAACGACGTCTGGACCCAGGTGCAGAAGCTGCGCGGCGTCGACACGCGCGACAACGACGCGTTCGGCTACCGCGTGGCGTTCTCCGACGCCAGCATCATCGTCAGCGCGCAGCTGGCCAACCTCGACTTCCCCGGCGCGCTGTACTTCTTCAAGGAGTCGGACGGAACCTGGCTGCAGAAGCAGAAGCTGGTCGGCGAGCTGTACTCCGGCCTGGGCTCCTCGCTGGCCGCGCGCGGCAACCGCCTGGTCACCGGCGCGCCGACGCTCGACGCGCAGGGCGTGGTCTACGTCTACGCCGAACTGGACGGCTTCTGGAGCCGGACCCACACCATCCATACGCCCGAAGGCGAATCGTTCGCCAACTTCGGCTATTCCATCGGCCTGACCGACACCTCGTTCGTGGCCGGCGCGAACGCCGCCACGGTAGCCGACCAGTCGTGGGCCGGCGCGGGTTACGTCTTCACCGAGTCCGACGGCGACTGGCAGTACGTGCAGAAGCTCGTCGCCAGCGATGCTGCCGCCAACGATTCGATGGGCTCGGCCGCGGCGATCGACGGCACCACCGTGCTGCTCGCCTCCGGTGCGGCCAGCCCGGGCGGAAACTTCCTGCAGGGCATGGGCTATTTCTTCACCAGCCAGACCGGAGCGAACCAGCCGGCCGCCGTGGTCGCGCCCGGTGCCGTCGCCGCGACGCTGCACCAGGGCGACTCGCGCAACGTGTCGCTGGCCATTTCCAACACCGGCAGCGCCACGCTGGACTACGCCGTGAGCGAAGGCGGCTGCGCGCAGCCCGGCGACGTGGCCTGGCTCGGCCTCGGCGGTGCCACCGGCAGCGTGCCGCCGGGCACGACGGCGCAGGTCGCGATCGCGCTCGACGCCGCCGCGCTGGGCGAGGGCGACCACGCGGCGACGCTGTGCGTGGCCAGCAACGACCCCGCGCAGGCCTCGATCGACGTGCCCGTCGCGCTGACGGTGATCCCGCCGGCCGCGGCCCCGCCGTCCATCGTCGCGCATCCGTCGGCGCTGAACTTCTCGGTCTTCAGCGGGGCCTCGCAGTCGCTGGCCCTGACCCTCGGCAACGAGGGCGGCAGCGACCTGGACTTCAGCCTCGTCGAGCAGCTGGCCAAGGCCGATCCGCCGAGCTACCGCACGGCGCGCGCGCGCGTGCAGCGCGACGGTGCCGGCGCGAGGCTGAACCGCGCCGTGCCTTCGTCCGTGACCGGCGGCGAACCCGTCCTGCTGGCCGAGACCGCGATCTCGCAGATGGCCGACAACCGTCCCGGCGACCAGGGCCTGTCCTGCGGCATCCTGGGCGAGAGCACGGCCGACAACAGCTGGTGGCGGCGCTTCTACTTCGCCGAGCACGCGCAGGTCGGCGCCAGCGCCAACGTGACCAGCGTGACCGTGTCCTCCGGCAGCATCGGACCGGCCGGCCTGCCGATCACCATCAACCTCTACACGATCGCCCATTCCACGCCGGTCGACACGATCCCGACCGGCGGCCTGACCCTCATCGGCACCGCCAGCGGCACCATCGACAGCGGCCTGGTCTCGGTGACGATTCCGGTGTTCGGCTCGATCGACGACACCGCCGGCAAGGACCTGGTGGTCGAGTACCACACCGACGGCATCGGCAACTTCCAGGGCCAGTTCTTCCCCGGCGCCAACGACACGCCGGAGACGCATCCGACCTTCATGTCCTCGGCGCAGTGCGAACTGGACGAGCCGGTGACCGCGGCCAACCTCGGCGTGCCGGACTTCCACCTGACCATGGTGGTCAACCTGGAAGACGTGGCGCCGCCGGAATGCCGCCATCCGGGCGAGGTCTCCTGGCTCTCGCAGGGCCCGGCCGCGGGCAGCGTGGCACCGGGCGGCAGCACCGACGTGACGGTCACCGCGAACGCCACGGGCCTCGCCGCGGGTTCCTATTCGGCCAACGTCTGCGTGGTGAGCAACGATCCGCTGCGGCCGGTGATCGCCGTCCCGGTGAGCCTGACCGTCGCCACGGGCGGCGGCGGCGCGCCGGTCGCGGTGCTGGCGCCGGAGGCGCTGACGCTTTCGGTCCCGGCGGGCTCGACCGGCAGCACGCCGCTGAGCATCGGCAACCTCGGCGGCAGCGACCTCACCTACGCCATCGCCGAGACCGTCGCGCGCGCCAATCCGCCGAGCTACCGCAACGTGCGGCAGCCCAAGTCCGCGGCGGCCTTCGCCGGCGCCACGCTGTCGCAGTCGCCGGCACCGAACCGCTCCGGCGCGCCGCTCGTGCTCGACTCGACGATGATCTCGCAGATGCTCGACAACACTCCGGGCAGCGAGGGCGTGTCCTGCGGCGCGCAGGGCGTGACCGCGGCCAACAGCTGGTGGCGGCGCTTCTACTTCAGCGAGCACGCGCAGGTCGGCGCGCGCGCGGACATCACCAGCGTGACGGTTTCCTCCGGCGACGCCGGTCCGAGCCCGATGCCGATCACGATCAACCTGTACACGATTCCGCACGCCACGCCGGTGGACACGATCCCGACCGAGGCGCTGGTCCTGATCGGCACCGCCAGCGCGACGATCGAAAGCGGCCTGGTCTCGCTGACCGTTCCGGTCAGCGGCGCAGTGGAGGACACGGCCGGCAAGGACCTGGTGGTCGAGTACCACACCGACGGCCTCGACGACGGCAGCGGCCAGTTCTACCCGGGCGCCAACGCGACGGCCGAGACGCATCCGACCTTCTTCTCCTCGGCGCAGTGCGGCTTCCCCGTGCCGACGCGGGCGGCGGCGACCGGCTATCCGGACTTCCACCTGACGATGGTGGTCGAGCTGGCCGACGAACCCGCGCCGGCCGACTGCAGCAATCCGAGCGACGTGACGTGGCTGGCCGCATTGCAGCCGTCCGGAACGCTGGTGCCGGGCGCGTTCGCCGACGTGGCGATCAGCGCCGACGCCGGTGCGCTCGCCGAAGGCAGCTACGCGGCGAGCCTGTGCGTGGCGACCAACGACCCGACCCATGCGCTGGTCGCGGTGCCGGTCAGCCTGACCGTGACGCCGGCCGTCGTCGTCGACAGCCTGTTCTGCAACGGCTTCGAACCCGGCGAGAGCGGCGCCTGCGCCGCGCCGCCGGTGAACGAGAACATCGTGCTCAGCGGACCGGTCGATCACGCGATCGCGATCGACCGCGAAGGCACCTCGATCGACTGGATCACCGGGCACATCGAGGATTCCGACGTTCCGGGCGCACACTTCAACGCCTACGACAACGACGCGCAGCTGGCCTTCTACTGGCAGACCGGAGCGCCGGACATCGCCGGCGTCTCCAGCTCGGCGTCGACCTCGGATTTCCTCGTGCTGCATTCGGGCGCGGTGGTCGGTCCGGCGTCGGTGTGGTCGACCGTGCACAACCCCGGCCCGGCGCAGTGGGCGGCGGACGCCGATGGCTATCTCGGCTTCCGCTTCAACTGCTCGAGCCTGCCCGAGCCGCCGGCCAGCGGTATCTGCTATGGCTACGTGCACCTGCGCACCGGCGCGCCGCGCGGCTTCCCGGCGACGATCGTCGACTACGCCTACGACCGCAGCGGCGCCGCGATCACGATTCCCTGATCGCCGCGTCGCCTGCGGGCGGAGGAAAAACGAAGGGAGCGCCTCGCGGCGCTCCCTTTTTTTTCGTGCGCGAAACGGCTTCGCCCGGCTCAGGGCGTCGGCGGCGCCGGCGGCGCGTCGGGGCGCTCGCCGCGCGGACCCTGCGGTGGTCGCGGCGGCAGCGGCTCGGGCCCGCGCGAGGTGGCCCACTGCGCATAGGCGCGATAGCCGTCCTCGCCGAGCGCGCTGCGCAGCTTCTGCGCGGTCTGGTCCTCGATGCGTTCGCGTTCGGTGCGCTCGCGCTGGTCGATCGCCTCGCGCTCGCCGCGCAGGCGCGAGCGCAGCGCATCTTCCGCGTCGCGCCGCTCGCGCAGGATGCGGCGCACCTCGGCCTGCTGCGCCGCGCCGAGGCCGTCGACGGTGGCGAGCCTCTCGGCCGAAGGAATGCCGGGCCCGGGAGGCGGCCCGCCGGGGCCGCGCGGCATCGGCCCGTGTGGCCCGTCCGGGCCCGCCGCCCACACCGTGCCGAGGCCGGCGAGGGCGGCCAGGGCGAGTGCCGGGAAGATACGTCTGTTCATGCGCTTGCTCCGTCGGGGATGGTGACGGGCAGCCTGCGCCGGCACTGCGCAGACGAGGCGCAGGGATCGTGGAGAAATCGTGGAATCGCCGCTGCGGGCTTGCGCCGCCGCCGGCGGCCTTTATCGTAGCCGCATGCGCCTGCGGCTCTGGCACCGGTTGTTCCTCGCGTTCGCCGCACTCAGCGTGCTGGCGCTGCTGGCCTTTGCGCTGTGGCAGCAGCGCGCGTTCCACGAGGGTTTTCTCGCCTACCTCGACCAGGCCGCGGTCGAGCGCCTGCAGCCGTCGCTCGAGCGGTTGGCCGCGGCGTACCGCGAGCAGGGCGGATGGGGGTTCCTGCGCGGCGATCCGCGCCGCTTCGACGCGCTGCTCGATGGCCGCCCCGACGCACCGCCGGAGCCGCGTCCGCCGCCGTTCGGGGACGGGCGGCCGCCGCCGCGCGGGCCGCGGCCGCCGCCGGACGCTCCGCACCACGTTGCGCTGGTCGACGCCGACGGACGTCCCGTCGCCGGCGATCCGCGTGTCGACGCGAACGCGCACGTGCTGCCGATCGAGGTCGACGGCCGCACCGTCGGCTACCTGCGCGTGCAACCGCTGCCGCGGATCAGCGGCGCGCAGGATCTGGCCTTCGCGCAGGACCAGGCGCGCGGCGCGCTGCTCGCCGTGCTGGTGGTGCTGGTCGGCGCGTTCGCCGCGGCGTTCCTGCTGGCGCGCTGGCTGCTGGCACCGGTGCGCGCGCTCACCGACGGCACGCACGCGCTGGCCGCCGGCGATTTCGCGCGCCGCGTCGATGCCTCGCGCGGCGACGAACTCGGCGCGCTGGCGGCCGACTTCAACCGGCTCGCCGCCAGCCTCGAGCAGCATCGCGAGGCACGCCGGCGCTGGGGTGCGGACATCGCGCACGAGCTGCGCACGCCGCTGAGCATCCTGCGCGGCGAGGTGCAGGCGCTGCAGGACGGCATCCGCGAACCGGGCGAACGCGCCTTCGCCTCGCTCGATGCCGAATGCGCGCGCCTGGGCGCGCTCGTCGACGACCTCTACCAGCTCGCCCTGGCCGACGCCGGTGCGCTCGAATACCACTTCGCGCCGACCGACCTGGGCGCCTTGCTGCACGAGGTGGCCGAACCGCAGCGCGCCTCGTGCGCCGACGAAGGACTGCGGCTGGAACTGTCGATCGAGCCGGTACCGCCGCTGTCCGGCGATGCGCGCCGGCTGGCGCAGCTGGTCGACAACCTGCTCGCCAACGCACGCCGCTACACCGACGCGCCGGGAACCGTGCGCCTCGCGCTGACGCAAGAGGCGGGTGGCGTGCTGCTCGCGATCGAGGACAGCGCGCCGGGCGTGGCGCCGGAACATCTGCCGCGGCTGTTCGAGCGACTCTACCGCGTCGAGGCCTCGCGTCGTCGCGCCGACGGCGGCGCGGGGCTCGGCCTTGCGATCTGCCGCGCGATCGTCGAGGCGCATGGCGGTGGCATCGCCGCCGGACCGTCTGCGCTGGGTGGGCTGCGCGTCGAGGTGCGCCTGCCGCTGGCCGCAGGTGCCTGGGCATGAGCGCCCAGGTGCACGTGCTGATCGTCGAGGACGAGCCGAAGATCGCCGCCTTGCTCGGCGAATACTTCCAGATGGCCGGCTGGCGCAGCAGCGTGCTCGACTCCGGCGCGCGCGTGGCCGGCTGGGTCCGCGAATTCGAGCCCGACGCGGTCGTGCTGGATCTGATGCTGCCGGTGCGCAACGGCTTGGACGTCTGCCGCGAGGTGCGCGCGTTCTCCAACGTGCCGATCCTGATGCTGACCGCGCGCGTGGAGGAGATCGATCGCCTGCTCGGCCTGGAGCTCGGCGCCGACGACTACATCTGCAAGCCGTTCAGTCCGCGCGAGGTGGTGGCGCGCGTGCGCGCCGTGCTGCGCCGCGTCGCCGCGGCGGCGCCCGGCGCGGCAGCGTCGCATGCGCCGTCGATCGAGTTCGACGACGAGGCGTTCGAGGCGCGTTGCGACGGGCAGTCGCTCGGCCTCACGCGCGTGGAATTCCGCCTGCTGCGCAAGCTGCTGGAGCGGCCCGGACGCGTGCTGTCGCGGGCGCGGCTGCTGGACGCGCTGTACGAGGACTACCGCATCGTCAGCGACCGCACCGTCGACAGCCACGTGAAGAACCTGCGGCGCAAGCTGCAGGCCCGCGGCGTCGATGGCGTCGCCTCGGTGTACGGCGTCGGCTACCGTTTCGAGACGCCGGTCGACGGTGAGTGATCCGCGCCGTGCCTCGCGTCCGGGCGCGGCGCGGCCTTCACTCCTCGAATCCGTCGGCGAAGACCAGATCCGAAGCGGTCGCGCCGACGGCGAGGCCCACTTCGAGGAAGGCGGCGTAGCCGTCGGCGACGCTGCCGCTGGTCGCGGCGAGCTGGTGCACGCCGCCGTCGTCGCCGAACACCCCGTCCGATTCCAGCGTGATGCGGCCGAGGTTGGCGGCGCTGCCGGGATACAGCGCGGACTGCGCGTACACCTGCGCGCAGGCCGCCTGCGGCAGCGCCAGCTGCGAGATGCGTCCGGCGTTGTGGCCGCTGGTGGCATCGGCGAGCGAGGCGAACACCTCGAAATGGATGTGCGGCCAGCGGCCCGGGTAGCAGCCGGGGAAGACCGTCGTGAAGCTCACGCGGCCGGCGGCGTCGGTAACCTGCACGCCGCGCAGGTAGTTCTGCCCGGTCACGCCTTGCGAGTACATCGAGTAGCGGCCTTCGGCGTCGCAGTGCCAGGCGTAGACCGCCAGTCCCTGGATCGCGCCGCAGCCGTCCGGCGTGCTGAGGAACTGCAGCGCCACGGTCAGTGGTGTTCCTGCGGCGGTGGCGGGGCTGGCGATGCCGACGCTGGAACGGATGTCCGGGCGGACGATGCCGCTGGCGGCGAGTGCGTTCGGACCGTTGGTGCCGTCGCCGGGGTAGGGGCCTTCGGTCTCCTGCGGGATCAGCGTGCAGGCGAGCGGGCTGCGCGGCAGCACGGCGCACAGTCCGGCGCCGCCGAGCAGCGCGAGCAGCCGGCGCCGTTCGTGCAGGACGCGCAGCGTCTGGGCCAGGTTCGCGTCGGGATCGGCGAGACGTGGCAGGTAACGGGCGTGGCGGATCGTCTTCATCGATGTTCTCCTGCGGCGGGACGACGGACCGGATTGGACCGGACCGAGCGCATGGCCACGCTAGCGCGCGAATGTGCAGAACCGGTGCAGCGGCCGCGCGCGTTGCTGAACGGCGACGTCGCCCCGATGTACGCTGCGTTCCGCCGTCGCGATCGTTGAGATCGGTTTCGGTCATTAAAAAGGAAGCAATCGCGCGGCGCCTTCCGTCGGGGAACGCCGCCGCGCGTGGAGGAAAATCCCCGGATGTCCGAACCCCTGCGCGGCCTGCTGGTCTATCGCGCCAGCCGCGTCGAAGCGCTGCTCGATCCGCTGCTCGCGCTGCTGCGTGCGGCGCCGCCTGCGCATGCGCTGGCGCCGCACGAGCTGATCGCGGCGCATCCGGGCATGCAGAAGTGGCTCGGGCGGGAGCTGGCGATCCGCCAGGGGCCGCGCGGCATCGCCGCCAACCTGCGCATCGAGCTGCCCAGCCAGTGGCTGGACCGGCTGGCGCGCGAGGTGCTCGGCGAGGAGGCGATCGCGCTGCGCCCGTACCGGCGCGAGCTGCTGCGCTGGCGCATCCACGAGCGGCTCGATGCACTCGGCGACGCCGATCTGTCGGTCTATCTCGGCGGCGACGCCGCCACCCGCGATCGCCGCCGCTTCCAGCTCGCCGACCGGCTCGCGCGGCTCTACACGCAGTACCTCGTCTACCGGCCGGACTGGCTGAAGGAATGGGCCGAGGGCCGCCCCGGCAAGGTCGCCGGCGGTTTCCTCGCGCCGCTGTGGCGCGCGTTGCGCGCCGACATCGGCGTGCCGCACCGTGGCGAGCGCGTGGCGCAGCTGATCGCCGCATTGGCGCGCCACGAACTGGAAGCGACCGAGCCGCTGCACGTCTTCGGCGTCGCGCACCTGGCGCCGGCGGAACTGGCCGTGCTGAAGGCGGTGTCGCGCCGGCGCCTGGTCGCGCTGTACGTGCCCGATCCGTGCCGCGTCCACTGGGGCGGCCTGCGCAGCACGCGCGCGCTGCTGCGCGAACAGGTCGAGCGCGATCCGGCCGGCGAGGCGACCGAGAGCCTGTTCCTCGAGCAGGGCCATCCGCTGCTCGCCGCGTGGGGCCGCATGGGACAGCATTTCGTGCTCGCGCTGGACGACGTCGGCGCCGAGGTCGACACGCGCCATTTCGAGGACGAGAGCGAACGCGAGCCGGCGTCGCGCCTGGAAGGCGTGCAGGAGAGCATCCGCCAGTTCCGCCCCGAGCTGATCGGCGAACACGCGCAGCCCGCGCGCGCGGACGCCACGCTGCGCGTGCACGCCTGCCACACGCGCCTGCGCGAGCTGGAGGTCCTGCGCGACGCGCTGCTCGACGCGCGCAGCGCGCGGCCGGAGCTGAAGCCGTCCGACATCGTCGTGATGATGCCGGACATCCACGCCTACCTGCCGCTGCTGCCGGCCGTGTTCGGCGAGGCGGGGCGCCATCACGGCCCGCTGCCGTACCACTGCGCCGACGTCGCCGTGGCGCGCGCGCATCCGCTGTTCGAGGCGTTCCGCCGCCTGCTCGACCTGCCGCAGTCGCGCCTGACCGCACCGGAAGTGGCGGACCTGCTCGCCACCGCGCCGATCGCGGCGCGCCTGGGCCTGCGCGGCGGCGATCTCGACGTGCTGGTGCGCTGGCTCGAGGCCAGCCGCGCCGCCTGGGCGCTCGACGGCGCCTTCCGCGCGCGCTTGGGCGTGCCGCCGATCGCCGAGCACACGCACGCCTGGGCGATGGACCGCCTGCTCGCCGGCTACGTGTTCGGCAGCGGCGACGACGAGGAGGTCGCCGCCGTGACGCTGCCGGACGGCAGCGCGATCGCGCCGGTCGATGGTGTCGACGGACCGCAGGCCGCGTTGCTCGGCGCGCTCGACAGGCTGCTCGCCGAACTGCGCGAGATCTGCGCCGACGGTGGCCGGCGCCTGCGCGCGAAGGAGTGGGCCGCGCGCCTGGAGCAGCGCATCGACGCGCTGTTCCTGGTCGAGCCGGGCGACCACGAGGGGCGCGAGGCGCTCGGCACGCTGCTGCAGTTCGTGCGCGCGGTCGGCGACGAGCCGGGCGACGGCGGGCTCGATCCGGAACTGGATTTCAGCGTGGTGCGCGAGCTCCTGCAGTCGCGCCTGGACGGCGTGCCGGAGCGGCAGCGCTTCCTGCTCGGCGGCGTGACGTTCTGCGGCATGGTCCCGCAGCGCGCGATTCCGTTCGAGGTGGTCGCGGTGCTCGGGCTGAACGACGGCGAGTTCCCGCGCGCGGCCAGCGACGGCGGCCTCGACCCGATGAGCCGCCATCCGCGCCTGGGCGACCGCGACGTGCGCAGCGACGACCGCTACCTGTTCCTCGAAACGGTGATGTCGGCGCGCTGGCGCCTGCACCTGAGCTACATCGGCGAGGGCGTGCGCGACGGCAAGCCGCGCAATCCGGCCTCGCCGCTGGCCGAGCTGATGGCCGCGCTCGACGCCGCCGCGGAAACGGAACGCGACGCCGCCGGCGAGGAGGACGCGCAGGCGCGCTGGAAGCGTCTGCGTCCGTGGTGGGTGCGCCATCCGCTGCAGCCGTTCGACGCGCGCTACTTCGACGGCGCCGATCCCGCGCTGTATTCCTTCAGCGCCTCGTTCGCCGGCATGCGTGCCGATCGCACGCGGCCGGCGCCGCGACCGTTCGTCGACTGCGCCGCCGAAGCGATACCCGTTCCGGACGGCGCGCCCGTCGCGCTGGCGGAGGTGCTGGCGTACTACCGGGACCCGGCGCGGCAACTGCTCGAAGGAGCCCTCGCACTGCGGCTGGATGCGCTGGCCGAGGATCGCCTGCGCGAGAGCGAGCCGCTGGAGCCGAAAGTCGAGGCGCTCGACCAGATCGCCGCGCGGCTGTTCACCGAGCTGGCAGCGCGCGGCGAGCGCGCCGCGCCGCAGGCGCCGCCCGACTGGGTGAGACTGACCGGCATGCTGCCGCCCGGCCGCCTCGGCGCGCAGGCCTGGGACGCCGAACGCGACAAGGTCGACGCGCTGTTCCGCGCCGTCGCCGCGCCGGATCACCCGGCGCATGCGCTGTTCGCCGGGCCGCTGCCGGAACGCCGCTCCGTCGCCGTCGAGCGCGCGATCGCCGGCCACGCCGTGCGCGGCGAACTGCACGGCGTGCACGACACGGACGAAGCGCGCTGGGTGCTCGACGTGCGTCCGGGCAGGAGCGAAGCGGGCCTCGGCTTCCGCGAACGCATCACGCTGTTCCTGCGCTGGGCGCTGCTGCGCCTGGCCACCGATCCGCCGCGCGCGGTGCGCCCGGCGCTGGTCGCCAAGGCGCCGGAAGGAAGGGGAGCGGCGGACGCGTGGACGCGGCACATCGCCGCGTGGGACGCGCGATTCGTCGCCGCCGAGGCGTCCGCGCAGGCGCAGCTCGCGGCCGATCTGGAACGCCGCGTCGGCGGCCTGCTCGATTTCTTCCTCGCCTCGCAGCGGCGGCCGCAGTGGTATTTCCCGAAGACGTCCTGGGCCGCGCTCGGCGACGACCCCGGCGCCGCGTCCCGGGAGTGGACCGGCGGCGACTTCGGCATCGGCGAGCGCGACTACGCGCCCGGCTACGCATCGCTGCTCGCCGGCGAACGCGATTTCACCGACGCGCCCGACCAGGACGAACTGCGCCGGCACGCCGCGCACCTGCGAACGCTGATCCAGCTCGACGCCGTCGCCGTGGAGGAACGGTCGTGAGCTCCGCCGCGAAGCACGCGAACTGGCGTGCGCTGGCATTGCTGCCCGGCGGCCGCAGCCTGATCGAGGCCAGCGCTGGCACCGGCAAGACCTGGACGATCTCGGTGCTGTACCTGCGCCTGCTGCTGGAGCAGGGGCTGTCGCCGAAGCGCATCGTCGTCACCACCTTCACCGACGCCGCCGCGCAGGAACTGCGCGAACGCATCCGCGAACGCCTGCTGTGGGCCGAGCGGCTGGCCGACGGGCGCGCGGTGGAGAATGCCGATCCGGCGCCCGACGAGGACTGGCTGCGCCGGCGCTGGTCCGGCTCCGCGGACGCGACACGCGGCGCGCGCGCCGATCTGCACCGGCTGCGGCTGGCGCTGGCCGAACTCGATCTGGCGCCGATCGGCACGCTGCACGGCCTGTGCCGCCGCATCCTGGCCGACTTTCCGTTCGAGTGCGGCGCATCGTTCGACCCGGGCGAACTCGTCGCCGGCGACGACCTGATCGAGGACTGCGCCAACGACCTGTGGCGGCGACTGTTCCAGGGCGAGCCGGACGCCGCCGACGCTTCGGGCACGTACCTGCCGCGCAGCCTGGGCGAACTGAAGCAGGCCCTGCGCGCCGCGCTCGCTCCTGGCGTGACGGTGCGCGTGCCCGACGCCGATGCCCTGCGCGCGGGCCTGCCGCCGGACACGCTGCAGACCTTGCGGGCCTTCGCCGAGCAGGACGAAAACTACGCGCCGACCGACACCGGCAAGCCGAACGCGCGGCTGAAGAACGCGCTCGGCTCGCTGCTCGGCTGGCTCGCCGATCCGGCCGCGCCGATCTCCGATACGCACCGCAAGACGCTGTCCGAACCGCGCGCGCACCTGAAGCCGGAAGCCTGCGCCAAGCCCGGCGTCGGCGTCGCGCTCGAGCTGATTTCGCGCGTGCTGCAGATCCGTTCCGAACTCGCGCAGGCCGCCAGGGCACGCAGCTGGAAGGCGTGGGCGGAGTGGGCGCGCGCCGACATCGCGCGCCGGCTCGCGGTGGCCGGCCAGCTTACCTTCGACGCGCTGATCGTGCGCGTGCACGAAGCGCTGCACACGAACGGCGAGGCGCTGGCAGCACGCCTGTTCGAGGCGTGGCCGGTCGCGCTGGTGGACGAATTCCAGGACACCGACGCGCTGCAGTACGGCATCCTCGACCGCATCTATCGCGACGCGGACGGCACGCCGCGCGGCCGCCTGGTGATGATCGGCGACCCCAAGCAGGCGATCTACCGCTTCCGCGGCGGCGACATCGACGCCTACCTCGCGGCGCGCCGCAGCGCCACCGACGCGATGACGCTGGACACCAACTTCCGTTCCTCGCAGGCCCTGGTCGCCGCGCTGAACGCGTTCCACGCGCAGGCGGGCGAGGTGCTCAGCACGAATCCGCAACACGAGATCCGCTACGAGTCGGTGCAGGCGAACGGGCGCGGCGATGCGTACACGATCGACGGCGTCGCCTGCGAGCGGCCGTTGCAGATCCACTTCCTGCGCGAGGGCGACGTGCCGGAGTCGCAGGCCGCACGGCGGGCCGCCGCGCTGGAAGCCTGCGCCAACCAGATCGTCGACCTGCTGTCGGGCGGGCACGCCATCGGCCGGCGCCCGCTGCGGCCCGGCGACGTCGCCGTTCTGCTGCCGAGCCACGGCGACATCGCGGACCTGCGCGCGCGGCTGCAGGCGCGCGACGTTCCGTGCGTGTCTTCCAGCCGCGACGACGTGTTCCGCTCTGCGTGGGCGCGTGAACTGCAGATCGTGCTGCACGCGGCGCTGCATCCGCGCGACGACGGCGCCGTGCGCGCCGCGCTGGCGACCCGGCTCGGCGGGCGCAGCTGGGACGAGCTGCGCGTGCTGAACGCCGATCCCGACGCCTGGCAGCGCGAATCCGCCGTATTCGGCGAGCTGGACGCGACGTGGCGCTCGCGCGGCGTGCTCGCGGCGGTGCGCGCGGTGATCGAGCGCGCCAGCGCGCGCCTGTTCGCGCGCGCCGACCGCGAGCGCGCGCTGACCGACCTGCGCCATCTCGGCGAGCTGTTGCAGGCGCAGAGCGATGCGCTGCCCGGCCGCGACCTGCTGCTGGCCTGGCTGGCCGACCAGCGCGAAGGTCGCGGCGGCGAGGGCGAGGCGGCCGAGGAAAAGCAGCTGCGCATCGAATCCGACGCCGCACGCGTCGCGCTGATGACCTTGCACGCGAGCAAGGGCCTGGAATTCGAGGTGGTCGTGCTGCCGCTGATGTGGGCCAGCAGCGGCCGGCCCGGCGAGATCCCGCTGCTGCACGATCCGGCCAGCGGCCGCCGCGTGATCGCGTTCGGCGACGCGGCGGAGCGCCGCCACGCGCAGGAGGCCCAGGACGAGCGCTTCCGCCTGCTCTACGTCGCGCTGACCCGCGCGCGGCAGGCCTGCCACGTCTACGCCCTGTCTCCGGAGCGTCCGAAGCAGAGGGGCGGCCGCAAGGGCGTCGATCCGGAACGCTCGCCGCTCGATGCGATGCTCGAACGCCTGCTGCGCGACGGCGATCCGTCGGCGCTGCCGCACGTGGCGTGGTCCGAGGCGCCGTGGTCGTGGCCGTGGCGGCACTGGATCGCCACCGAGGCCGCGCCGCCGGCGCCGCGCACGGTGCGCCGCGAGCCCGCCGATGCGCCGTTCGAGTACCGCTACAGCTTTTCCGCGCTGTCGCACGGTGCCTACGCCGGCGCGCTGGAGGAGCGCGCGGCCAGCGACGAGGACAGCGCCGTCGCGCCGGGCGACGATGCGCCGCTGCCGGCCGAAGCCGAGCATCCGCAGCTGGCCTGGCTCGCGCCGGTGGCCGGGCCCGAGTTCGGCAATGCCGTGCACGCGATGTTCGAGCGCCGCCGCATCGGCCAGCCGATGGCGCAGCAGCATGCGCTGATCCGGCGCGCGTTGCGCGACGAGCGCGTGCGCCTGCGCGAGCGCTCGATCGACGAGCTGGTGCCGCATCTGGCCGCGCGCATTCAGGCCGCGCTCGACGCGCCGCTGCTGCCTGCACGCGACCCGGCGCTGACGCTGGGCGGACTGCCGGCGTGGGCGCAGCGCGCCGAGATGGAGTTTGATTTCCTGCTCGACGAGGTGTCGCTGCGCGAGCTGCGCCGCGTCTGCGACTTCGTACCCGGCAGCGCGATGCAGGACCTGCACGGCCTGATGAACGGCAAGATCGACCTGGTGTTCGAGCATGCCGGCCGCTTCCACGTGCTCGACTACAAGACCAACCGCCTCGGCGACGGCAGGCGCCTGTCCGCCTACGCGCCGCAGCGCCTCGAGGCGACGATGACCGACTCCCACTACCGCTTCCAGGCGCTGCTCTATACGGTCGCGGTCGACCGCTACCTGCGCCAGCGCGTGGCGGGCTACCGGCGCGGCGAGCACCTGGGCGAGGCGATCTACCTGTTCGTGCGTGCGGTCGGCATCGCGCCGGAGGCGCCGCGCGCCGGCCTGTGGACGCACCGCTTCGACGAGGCGCTGCTCGACGCCGTCGATCGTCTCTTCGCCGGGCGCGTCGCGGCTGCGCGGGGGACGCCATGAGCGCGTATTCGTTCGTGCGGCTGCCCGGCGAATCGGCGGTCGAGGCCTGGCGTCCGCTCGATCGCGCGCTGTATCGCTGGGTGGTCAGCCACGGCGGCGATGCACTGCTCGCCGCCACGGCGGCCTGGGCGAGCCTGGCCGACGGCAACGGCGATGCCGCGCTGGCGCTGCCCGATGGGCGCCACGGCATGGAGGCGCCGACGCCGGCGCAACTGGTGCAGCTGTGCGCCTCGCCGCTGGTCGCGACGGCGGTGGAGCAGGGCGTCCGTCCGTTCGCGCTCGACGGCGGACGCTTCTACCTCTGGCGCAACCACGCACACGAGGTCGCCGCCGCACGACTCATCCGCGAGCGGCGCTCCGCCGTGTCGACGGCGCCCGGCGCGGTGGAATCCGAGGCCGATCTCGATGCGCTGTTCCATGGCGACCGCAGCGCCGCCGTCGCGCCGCAGCGCGAGGCGGTGCGTCGCGTCGCCGGCCGGCGGCTGTTCGTGCTGACCGGCGGGCCGGGCACCGGCAAGACCACCACCGTGCTGCGCATGCTGCTGATGCTGCAGCGGCAAGCCGCCGCGCCGCTGACCCTGCGCATCGCCGCGCCGACCGGCAAGGCGGCGCAGCGTCTGGTGCAGGCGCTGCGCCTGGGCAAGGCGAGGCTGCGCGACCATCCGGTGGCGCCGCTGCCGGAGGACTGGCGGCCGCTGCTCGACGCGATTCCCGACGGCGAGGCGACCACCGTGCACCGCCTGCTCGGCTACCAGCCGTGGCGCAACGCGTTCCGTCGCGACGCACGCGATCCGATCGCCGCCGACGTGGTCGTCGTCGACGAGGCCTCGATGGTCGATCTGGCGATGCTGCGCAGCCTGCTCGAGGCGGTGCGCCCGCAGGCCACGCTGATCCTCGTCGGTGACGCCGACCAGCTCACCTCGGTGGCCACCGGCTCGGTGCTGCTCGATCTGGTCGCCGCACTGGAAGCCGATCCGCGTGGCGACCTCGTGCGCCTGACGCACAGTTTCCGCGCCGAGCGCCAGCTGGCGGCGGTGAACGAGGCGGTGCGCGCCGGCGATGCCGGTGCGCTGGATGCGGCGCTCGCCGCGTCGGACGGACGGGCCGCGCTGCGCCGCGTGGAGGACGAGCGCGCGCTGCGCGAGCAGGTCGCGCGCTGGGCGCGCGAGCTGGCCGCCGTCGTCGCGTTGCGCCCGGCGTTGCCGGCGCAACGCGACGGCGCGCCGGACGAGGACGCGCTGCGTCGGCGCGCCGAGCTCGTGCGTTCGGCGCTGGACGCGCTCGCCGATCGCCAGCTGCTGTGCGCGCTGCGCGAAACACCGTTCGGCGCGCTCGCGCTCAATGCGCTGCTCGAAGCAAACCTACGCCGCCTTTGGAGCGTCGACGCGCAGGCCGAGTGGTATCCGGGCCGCGCCGTCATCGTCACGCGCAACGACTATGCCGCTGGCCTGTTCAACGGCGACGTCGGTCTGTGCCTGGCCGACGCCGCCGGCAACCTGCGCGTCTGGTTCGAGGGCGCCGAAGGCGAGGGCGACGCCGGGCTGCGCGGCTTCGCGCCGCACGGTCTGCCGGCGCACGAGAGCGCGTTCGCGATCACGATCCACAAGAGCCAGGGCTCGGAGTACCGTCACGCCGCGGTGCTGCTGCCGCCCGATGCCGAACACCGCATCCTGTCGCGGCAGCTGCTCTACACCGGCGTCTCGCGCGCCAAGCAGTCGATCGAGATCTGGACGGCGCCGGCCGCGCTGCAGGCGGCGCTGGCGACCGAGGTGCGCCGCGCCGGCGGCCTGCAGGAGCGCTTGGTCGCGCCGGGCTAAGCCCCACGCGAGGCGCCAGGCCGGTCGCAACGGCGCGAGCCTGCCGGCCGTCGGTCGCGCCCTCGAAGTCAAACGAAAAATCCTGTGTCCGATGGATTGAAGCGGGCGGCCGAATCGAATATCTTGTGCCGGTCGATGGTGTCCAACACAACATCTGGGCCGTCGCCGGGGCCGTAACCCCGGCCGACGAGGGAATCCGGTGCGAATCCGGAACTGCCCCGCAGCGGTGATCGGGAACGAACGACGCGAATCGCACTGAGCCCCCTGGCTTGGGAAGCAGCGTCCAGTAGGCGAGGCGAAAGCCTCGGGCCCGTAAGTCCGAATACCGGCCACGACCGTCGTGCCGCAAGGCACGGCGTTGGCTCGAAGGTCCTCGCGGGAAGGGCCGGCCGGAAGTCGCCGCGCGTCGTCCGTACGGACGCGGCCCCGCTTTCGACCCGCTCGTTCCGCAAGGTTCCTCGTTCGCTCGCGGGAGCGGAGGCCGGCGGATCGCGGGAAGTCTCATTCCGTGCGCCGCCGTGCTCGTCTCCTTGCGGGTTCACCGCTCGTGCAGGAGAACGCCATGACCACGTCCGAACTCGCCACCGAATCCCGCGTCGCGCCGTCCGTCGCGGACAAGCCCGACCAGGGCGGATTCCGCCTGACCGCCCCGCACGCGGGGCCGGCGGCGATGCAGGTGACCAAGCGCTCCGGCGCGAAGGAGCCGGTCGACCTCAACAAGATCGTGCGCGCGGTGTCGCGCTGCTGCGAGGGGCTGGCCGACGTCGATCCGATGCGCGTCGCGCTGAAGACCATCAGCGGCCTCTACGACGGCGCCGGCACGCGCGAGCTCGACGAGCTGTCGATCCGCACCGCCGCCTCGTTCATCGCCGAGGAGCCGGAATACTCCAAGGCCGCCGCGCGCCTGCTCGCCGGCTACATCGACAAGGAAGTGCAGGGGCTGGGCGTGTACTCGTTCTCGCAGTCGATCCGCGTGGGCTTCGACGCCGGCCTGATCAACGAGCGCGTGCTCAACTTCGTCGAGGCGAACGCG
The DNA here is from genome assembly GCF_042652785.1 of Dokdonella ginsengisoli. Classification (NCBI taxonomy): domain Bacteria; kingdom Pseudomonadati; phylum Pseudomonadota; class Gammaproteobacteria; order Lysobacterales; family Rhodanobacteraceae; genus Dokdonella; species Dokdonella ginsengisoli. Next base: position 721,536 of record NZ_JBHSHD010000010.1, read on the forward strand.
CGCAAGCTCAACGACGCGATCGACGCGCACCACACGCTGCGCTTCGAGTACTTCGGCCTGCGCACGCTGTATGACCGCTACCTGCTCAAGCATCCGACGCGGCGCCAGGTCATCGAGACGCCGCAGCATTTCTGGCTGCGCGTCGCCTGCGCGCTGAGCGAGAACGTGGCCGAGGCGATCGAGCTGTACCAGCAGTTCGGCGCGCTCGACTACGTGCCCAGCTCGCCGACCCTGTTCAACGCCGGCACGCGCCACGAGCAGCTGTCGAGCTGTTTCCTGCTCGACTCGCCCGAGGATTCGCTGGAGGCGATCTACGACAAGTACCGCGACGTCGCGCTGCTGTCGAAGTTCTCCGGCGGCATCGGTCTGGCCTGGCATCGCGTGCGTTCGGAGGGCTCGCTGATCCGCTCGACCAACGGCCTCAGCAACGGCATCGTGCCGTGGCTGAAGACGCTCGATTCCTCGGTCGCCGCGGTCAATCAGGGCGGCAAGCGCAAGGGCGCGGCCTGCGTGTACCTGGAGCCGTGGCATGCGGACATCGAGTCCTTCCTCGAGCTGCGCGAGAACACCGGCGACGATGCGCGCCGCACGCATCACCTGAATCTGGCGAACTGGGTGCCGGACCTGTTCATGCGCCGCGTCGACGAGAACGGCGCGTGGTCGCTGTTCGACCCGAGCGAGGTGCCGGAGCTGCCGGACCTGTGGGGCGCCGCGTTCGAGCAGGCCTACGTGCAGGCCGAGGCACGCGGGCTGGCCAGGAAGACCGTGCAGGCGCGCGACCTGTACGCGCGCATGATGCGCACGCTGGCGCAGACCGGCAACGGCTGGATGACCTTCAAGGACGCCTGCAACCGCGCCTGCAACCAGACCGCGCGCGGCGAGAACACCGTGCACCTGTCGAACCTGTGCACGGAGATCGTCGAGGTCACCGGCGCCGGCGAGACGGCCGTGTGCAACCTCGGCTCGATCAACCTCGCCCAGCACCACGACGGCGTCGCGTTCGATTTCGACAAGCTCGCGCACACGGTGCAGGTCGCCGTGCGCCAGCTCGACCGGGTGATCGATCTGAATTTCTATCCGATCGCCACGGCGCGCGCGTCGAACCTGCGCTGGCGCCCGGTCGGCCTCGGCCTGATGGGGCTGCAGGACCTGTTCTTCGCGCTGCGCCTGCCGTTCGACGGCGATGCCGCGCGCGAGCTGTCGGCGCGCATCTCCGAGGAGATCTACTACTGGGCGCTGCGCACCTCGCTGGAGCTGGCGCGCGAGAAGGGCGCGCATCCGGCCTTCGCCGAAACGCGCGCGGCGCAGGGTGAGCTGCAGTTCGAGGCCTGGAACGTGGTGCCGCGCGACGGCGCGCGCTGGCAGGCGCTGCGCGAGGAGATCCAGGCGCACGGCCTGCGCAACTCGCTACTGATCGCGATCGCGCCGACCGCCACGATCGCCTCGATCGCCGGCTGCTACGAGTGCATCGAGCCGCAGCTGTCGAACCTGTTCAAGCGCGAGACGCTGTCCGGCGATTTCCTGCAGGTGAACCGCTACCTCGTCGACGAGCTGAAGCGGCTGGGCCTGTGGACCGCCGAGATCCGCGACGCGATCAAGCTCGCCGAAGGGTCGGTGCAGTCGATCGCCGAGCTGCCGGCCGAACTGAAGGCGATCTACCGCACCGTATGGGAGCTGCCGATGCGCGCGCTGATCGACATGGCCGCCGACCGCGGCGCATTCATCGACCAGAGCCAGTCGCTGAACCTGTTCATCGAGAGCCCGAACATCGGCCAGCTGTCGAGCATGTACATGTACGCGTGGAAGAAGGGCCTGAAGACGACCTACTACCTGCGCTCGCGGCCGGCGACGCGGATCGCCAAGGCGACCGTCGGAGCCGCTCCGGCGAAGGCGTACAGCGATGCGGAGGCGGTCGTGTGCTCGCTGGAGAACCCGGAGATGTGCGAGGCGTGTCAGTGATTTCGTTCGTTCCTTCTCCCATCGGGAGAAGGTGGCCCGAAGGGCCGGATGAGGGATGCAGGCACGCAGGCCCTCACGAACTCGCCCTCACCCGACGCGCCGAGCGCGTCGACCTCTCCCGCGAGCGGGAGAGGTGAAATCACCCGTCCAAGGAATCTCCATGAACACGCCACACCTTCTCGACCCCGGCTTCGACCTGACCCTGCGGCCGATGCGCTATCCGCAGTTCTACGAGATGTATCGCGCCGCGATCAAGAACACCTGGTCGGTCGAGGAGATCGATTTCCAGATCGACCTCGGCCACCTCGCGCAGCGCATGTCGCCGGCCGACCGGCACCTGATCGAGCGCCTGGTCGCGTTCTTCGCCACCGGCGACTCGATCGTCGCGAACAATCTCGTGCTGAACCTCTACAAGCACATCAACGCGCCCGAGGCGCGCATGTACCTGTCGCGCCAGCTGTTCGAAGAGGCGCTGCACGTGCAGTTCTACCTGACCCTGCTCGACAACTACATCCCGCAGCCGGAGCGGCGCGCGCAGGCGTTTGCGGCGGTCGAAAACATCCCGTCGATCCGCGCCAAGGCCGAGTTCTGCCAGCGCTGGATCGATTCGATCCACGCGCTGGAGCGGATCTCCAGCGACGCCGAACGCCGCCAGTTCCTGCTCAACCTGACCTGCTTTGCGACCTGCATCGAAGGCCTGTTCTTCTTCGGCGCGTTCGCCTACGTGTACTTCCTGCGCTCGCGCGGGCTGCTGCCGGGCCTGGCCGCCGGCACGGCCTGGGTGTTCCGCGACGAATCGGCGCACATGGGCTTCGCGTTCGAGGTCATCCGCACGGTGCGGCACGAGCAGCCGGAGCTGTTCGACGAATCGTGGGCGGAGCAGGTCGGCACGATGATCGCCGAAGCGGTCGACTGCGAGACGGCGTTCGCCGAGGACGTGCTCGCCGGCGGCGTGGTCGGCATGTCGGTGAAGGAAATGCGCCAGTACCTGGAGTACGTCGCCGACCGGCGCCTGGAGATGCTCGGCCTGCCGCGGCGCTACGGCGCGCGCAATCCGTTCCCGTTCATGGAGCTGCAGGACGTGCAGGAGCTGACCAACTTCTTCGAGCGCCGCGTGTCCGCCTATCAGGTCGCGGTCGAAGGCGAGGTCGGTTTCGATCATGCGTTCTGACACGGCGGGGCAGGGCGGCGGAGGCGAGGTCCGCTGCGTCGAGATCGTCTTTCCCGACCACTGCAATCACCTGGGCAGCCTGTTCGGCGGGCAGGCGCTGGCCTGGATGGACAAGGCGGCGTTCCTCGCCGCCAGCCGCTTCGCCGGCCGCACCGTGGTCACGGCGCGTTCGGATCGCATCGATTTCCGCGCCGCGGTGAAGCTCGGCGACATCGTCGAGCTTCGCGCGAACGTGGTCGGCGTCGGCCGCAGCTCGATGACCGTGCGCGTCTCGCTGCTGCGCGAACCGACGCCGGGCGCCGAACGGCAGCTGGCGACCTCGGGCGAGTTCGTCATGGTCGCGGTCGACGAGCACGGGCGCGCGGTGCCGGTCGGCCGCGCCCTCACGAGCACGACGGATTGACGAGGCTGACGCCGGTTCGTAACATCCCGCGTCTTCCCGAGGCGGCTGTACTGACGGAAGCGGCGGCGGGGTATAGCGCAGTCTGGTAGCGCGCCTGCTTTGGGAGCAGGATGTCGGGGGTTCGAATCCCTCTACCCCGACCAACCCGGCGCGCGACCCAGCGGCTGACGATGCGCCCGTAGCTCAACCGGATAGAGCATCGGCCTTCTAAGCCGACGGTTGCAGGTTCGAGTCCTGTCGGGCGTGCCAGCTTCGCGACGCGATCGGCGTGGCGCAGGCGGGGTGTCGCAGTGGAGCAGGGCAAGCGTTCACGAGAGGCCGGATGCCGATCGGAGAGCGCCCAAGGATGGAGCAGCAAAGGTTTTTCGTGGTGGGCGTAGCTCAGTTGGTTAGAGTACCGGATTGTGATTCCGGTTGTCGGGGGTTCGAATCCCCTCGTCCACCCCAATTTTTTTCGTTATACTTACCAGTTCCGGTCTGCGCGTCGAAGGCATCCCCAGCCTTCCACTCTCAGTCCCTCCCGCAAGGGAGTGCGAACGAGGGTTGCGCGGTGCGTTGCCACGTTGTTTGATACACACGGGGGCCGTTAGCTCAGTTGGTAGAGCAGGAGACTCTTAATCTCTTGGTCCTAGGTTCGAGTCCTAGACGGCCCACCACATTCCACTGCGCGGCGCCGAGCCTGCGCGCTCGCGGGTGAAGAGTGTCGATCCGGGCGAAAGTGGCGGAACTGGTAGACGCGCTGGATTTAGGTTCCAGTGGGGCAACCCGTGAGAGTTCGAGTCTCTCCTTTCGCACGACGCCTGGACGCCGCCTCCCGCCCCGCGGAGCGCCTGCGTCCGGCACGCCTTTGGAATCCCCAGTTCGAGCGGTGCGGCCGGGAGTCGCCCGCGTCCAGTCATTGAGGTAGACCCGATGCAAGTTTCGATCGAAAACGTAGGCTCCCTTGGTCGCAAGCTGACCGTCCGCCTTCCGGCCGCGCGCCTGGAGGACACGGTCCGTTCGCGCATCCAGGAAATGGGCCGCACCGCGCGCCTCAAGGGCTTCCGTCCCGGCAAGGTGCCGACCAAGGTCATCGAGCAGCGTTTCGGCGGGCAGATCCGCAACGAGGCCCTGTCGGAGATGATCGGATCGAGCTTCCAGGAAGCGGTCAACCAGGAAAATCTGCGCCCCGCCGTGCAGCCGTCGATCTCCACCAGCGGTCGCCCGGAGAACGGCGAGATCGAATATGTCGCGACGTTCGAGGTGCTGCCGGAGATCGGCAAGATCGACGTCAGCGCCCTGGAGATCGTCAAGCCGACCTCCAGCGTGACCGCCGCCGACGTCGACCAGATGATCGAAACGCTGCGCCAGCAGCGCCGCAGCTGGACGCCGGTGCAGCGGGCGGCGCAGGACGGCGACATGGTGCTGTTCGAATACTCGGCGGAAGGCGAGGGCGTGCGTCACCCCGAAGCCGGTTCCGACCGCGTCGGCGTGGTGCTCGGCGCGAACGCGTACTCGCCGGAGCTGGAGCAGCAGCTGGCCGGCAAGTCGACCGACGAGGAATTCAAGGCGACGGTGCAGTTCCCCGAGGCCTTCCGCATCGCCGCGCTCGCCGGCAAGTCGGCCGAGGTGGCCGGCAAGGTCGTGCGCGTGCAGGAGCCGCAGCTGCCGGACGTCGACGAGGCCTTCGTGGCCAGCTTCGGCGTCAAGGACGGCGGCCTCGAGCGCTTCCGCGAGGACGTGCGCAGCAACCTGGATCGCGAACTCAAGGGCGTGCTGATGGGGCGCCTGAAGGCCGGCGTCATCGAGAAGCTGGTCGACGCACATCCCGAGCTCGACCTGCCGCAGAGCATGATCGAGAACGAGGCCCGCCAGCTCGCCCGCCAGGCCAATGCGCCGGGCAACGAGGCCTTCGTGGCCTACCTGCCGGTCGCGCGCCGCCGCGTCGGCGCCGGCCTGCTGATCTCCGAACTGGCCCGCCAGAACGAGATCCGCCTCGACCCCAAGCGCGTCAGCGAAGCGCTGGCGACGATCGCCTCGACCTACGAGGAGCCGGAGAAGGTCGTTGAACTCTATACGCGTGACCCCCAGTTGATGCACGCGCTGCGCAACCGCGTGATCGAGGACCAGGTCGTCGAGTGGATCGCCGACCACGCCAAGCACAGCGAACAAGAACTGAGCTTCAACGAAGTCATGCGACCCGGCGCCTGAGCGCCGGGTACCCAGGAGTACCCATGCCGAGCCAAAATTCGCCGATCCACGGCCTCAATCTCGTCCCGATGGTCGTGGAGCAGACCTCGCGCGGCGAGCGCGCCTACGACATCTATTCGCGCCTGCTGAAGGAGCGTCTGGTCTTCGTGGTCGGTCCCATCGACGACTACATGGCCAATGTGATCGTCGCGCAGCTGCTGTTCCTCGAGTCGGAGAACCCCGACAAGGACATCAATCTCTACATCAACAGCCCCGGCGGCGTCGTCACCGCGGGCCTGGCGATCTACGACACGATGCAGTACATCCGCTGCGACGTCAGCACGATGTGCATCGGCCAGGCGGCCAGCGCGGCCTCCCTGCTGCTGATGGCCGGGGCCAAGGGCAAGCGCTACGCGCTGCCGAACTCCCGCGTGATGATCCACCAGCCCTCGGGCGGTGCACAGGGCCAGGCCACCGACATCGAGATCCAGGCGCGCGAGATCCTCTACCTGCGCAACCGCCTGAACCAGATCTACGTCAAGCACACCGGCCAGCCGCTCGAGCAGATCGAGCGCGACATGGAGCGCGACCGCTTCATGAGCGGCGAGGAGGCGAAGACCTACGGTCTCATCGATTCCGTGCTGGAGAGCCGTCCGGGCGAGGCTGCCGTCACCCCTTGAGGACTCGGCGGCGCTTCCCGAGCGGATTTTTCACCTTCCTGAAGGCCGACGCGGACCCGGCTGGCAGCCGGTTGCGCTGTGCTATTCTCGGTCCGCACTGTGCGGCACTACTCCGAGGCGGAGCATGACAGACGAGCGGCAGAGCCGATCGGGCGACAACGGCAAGATTCTCTATTGTTCCTTCTGCGGCAAGAGCCAGCACGAGGTACGCAAGCTGATTGCGGGCCCGTCGGTGTTCATCTGCGACGAGTGCGTCGAGCTCTGCAACGACATCATCCGCGAGGAACTGGAAGAGAAGGCGGCAAGCGCGCGCAGCGACCTGCCCAAGCCGGCCGAGATCCTCGACGTGCTCGACCAGTACGTGATCGGGCAGGCGCGCGCGAAGAAAGTGCTCGCGGTCGCGGTCTACAACCACTACAAGCGCCTGGAATCGCGCGGACGCAACGAGGACGTCGAGCTCGCCAAGTCGAACATCCTGCTGGTCGGCCCGACCGGCTCGGGCAAGACCCTGCTCGCCGACACGCTGGCGCGCCTGCTCAACGTGCCGTTCACGATCGCCGACGCCACCACCCTCACCGAGGCGGGCTACGTCGGCGAGGACGTCGAGAACATCATCCAGAAGCTGCTGCAGAAGTGTGATTACGACGTCGAGAAGGCGCAGACCGGCATCGTCTACATCGACGAGATCGACAAGATCTCGCGCAAGAGCGAGAACCCGTCGATCACGCGCGACGTTTCCGGCGAGGGCGTCCAGCAGGCGCTGCTGAAGCTCATCGAAGGCACCGTCGCCTCGGTGCCGCCGCAGGGCGGCCGCAAGCATCCGCAGCAGGAGTTCCTGCAGGTCGACACGAAGAACATCCTGTTCATCGTCGGCGGCGCGTTCGCCGGGCTCGAGAAGATCATCCTGCAGCGCTCGGAATCGACCGGCATCGGCTTCAACGCCGAGGTGCGCAGCAAGGATCGCCGCGCCGACACCGGCAAGCTGCTCGCCGACGTGCAGCCGGAAGACCTTATCAAGTTCGGACTGATTCCCGAGTTCGTCGGCCGCCTGCCGGTCGTGGCGACGCTCGAGGAGCTCGACGAGACCGCACTGGTCAAGATCCTGACCGAGCCGAAGAACGCGATCACCAAGCAGTTCAAGCGCCTGTTCGAAATGGAGGGCGTCGAGCTGGAGTTCCGTCCCGACGCGCTGACTGCGGTCGCGCACAAGGCGATCAAGCGCAAGACCGGCGCGCGTGGCCTGCGCACGATCCTCGAGCAGGTGCTGCTCGACACGATGTTCGAGCTGCCGTCGCTGGAGCACGTCAGCAAGGTCGTCGTCGACGAGGCCGTCATCAACGGCCAGGCCGAGCCTTACCTGATCTATCGCGGCAACATGCAGACGCGCGCCGCGGCGTCTTCCGAGTAGCGCCGGGGAGAGCCGTTCGCGTGCCTCGAAGCGAACGTCCTCCTTGCAATCGCGCCGGGAAATCCTCACTTGACGATACGGCAGCGTGGGTACACGCTGCCGTTCGCGTTTTCGCGTTGTCCACGTCCCATCTTTCCGATCCTGCAGGCCGATGACCGACAAGCCCATCCAATCCGCCCAGTCCTCTCACGATCTCGTCGAGCTGCCGGTGCTGCCGCTGCGCGACGTGGTGGTGTTTCCGCACATGGTGATCCCGCTGTTCGTCGGCCGCGAGAAGTCCGTGCGCGCGCTCGACATCGCGATGGAAAGCGGGCGCAAGATCCTGCTCGTCGCGCAGCGCAGCCCGGACGTCGACGAGCCGGCCGCCGGCGACCTGTATTCGATCGGCACCATCGCCAGCGTGCTGCAGCTGCTGAAGCTGCCGGACGGCACAATCAAGGTGCTGGTCGAGGGTTCCGACCGCGCCGAGATCGAGACCTTCGGCGAGCGCAACGGCCTGATGGTCGCCCACGCGCGCGTGCTGGACGCTGCGTACACGCGCAGCGAGCGCGAGGTCGAGGTGATCGGACGCCAGCTGGTCAGCCAGTTCGAGCAGCTGGTGAAGCTGTCGCGCAAGATCCCGCCGGAGCTGATGTCCACGCTGGCCGGCATCGAGGATCCGTCGCGCCTGGCCGACACCGTCGCCTCGCACATCGCGGTGCGCGTCGCGGAGAAGCAGAAGGTGCTCGAGACCGTCGACGTCGCCGACCGTCAGGAGCTGCTGGTCGGCATGGTCGACGGCGAGATCGACGTGCAGCAGATCGAAAAGCGCATCCGCGGCCGCGTCAAGACGCAGATGGAGAAGAGCCAGCGCGAGTACTACCTCAACGAGCAGATGAAGGCGATCCAGAAGGAGCTCGGCGACAGCGAGGACGCGCCGAACGAACTGGAAGAACTGGCGCGCCGGATCGGCGCGGCCGGCATGCCCAAGCCGATCGAGACCAAGGCGCGCGCCGAGCTGAACAAGCTCAAGCAGATGTCGCCGATGTCGGCCGAAGCGACCGTCGTGCGCAACTACATCGACGTCATGCTGAGCGTGCCGTGGAAGAAGAAGACCAAGGTGCGCCGCGACCTCAATCGCGCCGAGGAAGTGCTCGACGCCGACCATTTCGGGCTCGAGAAGGTCAAGGAGCGCATCCTCGAATACCTCGCCGTGCAGCAGCGCGTGAACAAGATGAAGGGGCCGATCCTCTGCCTCGTCGGGCCGCCCGGCGTGGGCAAGACCTCGCTCGGCCAGTCGATCGCCAAGGCGACCAACCGCAAGTTCATCCGCATGTCGCTCGGCGGCGTGCGTGACGAGGCCGAGATCCGCGGCCATCGCCGCACCTACATCGGCTCGATGCCCGGCAGGATCATCCAGAACCTGGCCAAGGCCGGCACCAAGAACCCGCTGTTCGTGCTCGACGAGATCGACAAGATGTCGATGGACTTCCGCGGCGATCCGTCCGCGGCCCTGCTCGAAGTGCTCGATCCGGAACAGAACCACACGTTCAACGACCACTACCTCGAGGTCGACGTCGACCTGTCGGAAGTGATGTGGATCGCCACCGCGAACTCGCTGAACATTCCGCCGGCGCTGGCCGACCGCATGGAAGTGATCCGCATCCCCGGCTACACCGAGGACGAGAAGGTCAACATCGCCGAGCGCTACCTCGTGCCCAAGCAGTTGAAGGCGAACGGCCTGAAGGCTTCCGAGCTGTCGATCGCCGAAGGCGCCATCCGCGACGTGATCCGCTACTACACGCGCGAGTCCGGCGTGCGCAGCCTCGATCGCGAGATGTCCAAGATCTGCCGCAAGGTCGTCAAGGAGCTCAGCCTCGCCGCGGTCAAGGCGGCGAAGAAGGGCAAGGACGCGGACGAGCGCAAGCGCAAAGTCAGCGTCACCTCGAAGAACCTCGACGACTACCTGGGCGTGCGCAAGTTCACGTTCGGCCGCGCCGAGCAGCAGAACGAGGTCGGCCTGGTCACGGGCCTGGCGTGGACCGAAGTCGGCGGCGACCTGCTCAGCATCGAAGCCACCGTGGTGCCGGGCAAGGGCAAGCTGATCCACACGGGCCAGCTCGGCGACGTGATGCAGGAGTCGATCCAGGCCGCGCTGAGCGTCGTGCGCGCGCGCGCCGACCGGCTCGGCATCGATCCGGAGTTCCACCAGAAGCTCGACATCCACGTGCACGTGCCGGAAGGCGCGACGCCGAAGGACGGCCCCAGCGCCGGTATTGCGATGTGCACCGCGCTGGTGTCCGTGCTGACCAAGGTGCCGGTGCGCTCCGAGGTGGCGATGACCGGCGAGATCACGCTGCGCGGCCGCGTGCTGCCGATCGGTGGCCTGAAGGAGAAGCTGCTTGCGGCACATCGCGGCGGCATCACGACGGTGATCATCCCCGAGGAGAACCGCAAGGATCTCGCCGACATCCCGAAGAACGTGACGCAGTCGCTGGATATCCATCCGGTGCGCTGGATCGACGAGGTGCTCGACCTCGCGCTCGAGCGGCCGCTGGCTCCGGCCGCGCGCTCCGAAGGCGAGGCGCCGATCGCCCGCGAGGACGCCGCAGTCGAGACCCCGGCACGCCCGCACTGATCCGGTCATCCGGGCCGGCGTCGCCATCGACGCCGGCCCGGATCATCACGGTTGATCGCAGCGATCGAAGCCGCTGTACGAATCGCATATCCGGCGCGTGACGAATTTCCGACCGATCGCTGCTTCCGACTGTCAAGGGAGAGTGCGGGAAATTCACCTTTCCCAAAGTGCCCGAAAGCCCTGAAAAGCGCGCCACGCCTTGTATTGCGTGCCCTCGGACCCGCTGGTATAAAGGGCGCGCCGCGATCCAGGGGATGGAATATCCGAGCGATTGCGGGGTTGCGAAGCCGACGAATTCGAGGTGGAAGGACCTCTCGAACGCATGCTTCGACTCGATCAAATTCACTGCGGAGCGACTGCTCCGAGATGGGAGTCATAAATGAATAAAGGCGACTTCGTTACCTCCATTGCCGATGCGTCCGGCCTGACCAAGGCCGATGCCGAGCGCGCGGTCGAAGCGATGTTCAAGGTGGTCAAGAAGACTCTGAAGGCGGGCGAATCGATCTCGCTGGTCGGCTTCGGTACCTTCGTGGTGCGCAAGCGCGCAGCGCGTACCGGCCGCAATCCGCGCACGGGCGCGACGATCAAGATCAAGGCTTCGAAGGTTCCGGCGTTCAAGGCCGGCAAGGCGCTGAAGGACGCCCTCGGCTGATAGCCGACAGCCCCGCTTCGTCGGATCCGGCGAGGTCGACCGGGTCTTCTGAAAAACGATCGGGTGCTTAGCTCAGCGGTAGAGCGTCGCCCTTACAAGGCGAGGGTCGGGGGTTCGAAACCCTCAGCACCCACCAAGCGGTACCGGATGCGCTCTGGGGTGCGCGCCGGATGGCCGGAACGGGACGAAGGTCCCTGAGGCCGAGCGTCAACGCAAGGGCGCCCACGTGGCGCCCTTGGCTTTCATGGACTTCTCGCGCGCGCTGGGTTCGCCTCCCGCGACCGCGTAGAATTCGCGCCCCGGACGAGTCGCCCCGGCTCCGACCGCGCCACCTTCCAGAACAGGTCTTCGTACTCATGCTGCAACTGCTCCGCGGAAAGAAATCCAGCCTGCTGGTCAAGATCATCCTCGGCGTGATCGTCATCGGCTTTTCGTTCTTCGGAATCGAGTCGTATTTCATCGCCAACGTCGACACCAGCGTCGCGCGCGTGGGCGGTTCGGAGATCAGCCAGGACCAGTTCCGCGAGCGCTTCAGCCAGTATCGCCAGCGCATGGTGCAGATGATGGGCGGCGCCGGCGACGTCTCGTTCCTCGACCGGCCCGAGGTCAAGCGCCAGCTGCTGAACACGATGGTCGACGAGCGCGTGCTGCTGGAGGCGAACGACAAGCTCGGCGTGGCGATTCCGGCGGAGCGCATCCGCAACGAGATCCTCGGCATCTCCGCGTTCCAGAGCGAAGGCAAGTTCGACGCCGACCAGTACAAGATGCTGCTCGCCTCGCAGGGCCTGACCGCGGCCGGCTTCGAGCAGCGCCTGCGCGACGACCTCGCCACGCGCGAACTGCCGCTGCAGGTTTCGGCGACCGCGCTGGTCACCGACGCCGAAGTGGACGCCTACCTGCGCCTGAAGGACCAGCGCCGCGACTTCCACTACGTCAAGCTCGACAAGCCGGCGCTGGAAAGCGAGGAAGTCGCCGATGCCGACATCGAGGCGTACTACAAGGACCACTCCGCCGATTTCATGACGCCCGAGCGCGTCGCGCTGGACTACGTCGAACTCGACGGCTCCAAGCTGGACATCGACCAGACGCCGGACGACAGCGTGCTGCAGGAGCGCTACGAGAAGGAGAAGGCGCGCTTCGTCACGGCCGAGCAGCGCCTGGCTTCGCACATCCTGGTCAAGGTCGGCGGCAAGGGCGGCCCCGAGGACCAGAAGCAGGCCCTGGCCAAGGCCGAGGCGATCGAACAGCAGATCAAGGGCGGCAAGTCCTTCGCCGACGTCGCCAAGCAGGAATCGGAAGACCTCGGCTCGAAGAACCTCGGCGGCGACCTGGGCTGGCTCGACAAGGGCACCACCGACGAGGCATTCGAGACCGCGCTGTTCGCGCTGCAGAAGGGCGAGATTTCCAAGCCGGTCCTGACCGGCGAGGGCTACCACGTCATCGAACTGCGCGACCTGCGTCCGGGCAAGACCCGTACGTTCGACGAGGTCAAGCCGGAGCTGGCCAAGCAGTACGCGGAATCCGAACGCGATCGCGTCTACGCCGAGAAGGCCGGCCGTCTGACCGATCTGACCTACCAGAATCCGGCCTCGCTCGAGACCGCGTCGAAGGAACTCGGCCTGAAGGTGCAGAAGTCCACGCTGTTCGCACGCCAGGGCGGCGGCGACGGCCTCGCCGCGAATCCGGCGGTGGTCAAGGCGGCGTTCTCCGACAGCGTGCTGGTGCAGAACAACAATTCCGATCCGGTCGAGATCGGCCCGAACCACGTCGTCGTGGTGCGCATCGCCGAACACAAGCCGGCGACGCCGATCCCGCTGGACCAGGTGAAGGACGCCGTGCGCGGCAAGATCCTCGCCGAGCGCGCCAGCAAGCACGCCAGGGAGCGCGCCGATTCGCTGTTCGCCGAGTTCGACAAGGGCGGCAGCCTGGAGCAGCTGGCGACGGCGCAGAAGCTCAAGCTGGAGGAGCAGAAGGGCGTCGGGCGCGACGCCGCCGTGCCGGACAGCATGCTGGTGAAGGCCGTGTTCGCCATGCCGCGTCCCGCGGACGGAAAGCCGGCGCGGAAGCTGGTCGAACTGGGCGCCGACAATTACGCGCTGGTCCAGCTCGACGGCGTCGTCGACGGCGATCCGTCCAAGCTCGACGCGAAGACGCGCGAAGCCACCCGCACCACGCTGACCGAAGGCGCCGGCTTCGCCACCGTGCGCGAGTTCGTCGCCGCGCTGCGCAAGAACACCAAGGTCACGGTGTCGGAGAACCGCCTCGACGAGTAACCGGGCGCCGCTGCCGAAGCTGTGCAAATGCGAAGGGGCCGATCCTGCGATCGGCCCCTTCGTCTTTGCGGAGGTTGCGATGTGCGGACGTTCCGAGGGCATCGCCCCGGATGTTCCGCACCGTCGCCGCGCGTCGCGGCGACGGTGCGGCGTCGCTCAGATGCCGGTCATGCCCAGCGTGTTGTAGCCGGCGTCGACGAAGGTGACTTCGCCGGTGATGCCGGAGGCGAGATCGGAGCAAAGGAAGGCGGCCGTATTGCCGACCTCGTCGATCGTCACGCTGCGGCGCAGCGGCGCGTTCTCCTCGACGTGGTCGAGCATCTTGCGGAAGTTGGCGATGCCCGAGGCGGCCAGGGTCTTGATCGGACCGGCCGAGATCGCGTTGACGCGCGTGCCTTCCGGGCCGAGGTTGTAGGCGAGGTAACGCACGTTCGCCTCGAGGCTGGCCTTGGCCAGGCCCATCACGTTGTAGTTCGCCAGCGCACGGTCGGCGCCGAGGTAGGTCAGCGTCAGGATCGAGCCGCCGCGTCCCTTCATCAGCGGGCGCGCCGCCTTCGCCATCGCGGCCAGACTGTAGCTGGAGATGTCGTGCGCGACGGCGAAGTTCTCGCGCGTCAGGCCGTCGAGGAACTCACCCTGCAGCGCCTCGCGCGGCGCGAAGCCGATCGAGTGCACGAGGATGTCGAAGCCGTCCCAGTGCTGGCCCAGGTTCTCGAACAGCGCGGCGATGTCGTCGTCGCGCGTGACGTCGCAGGGCAGCACGATGTTCGAGCCGAACGCGGCGGCCGCCTCGTCGACGCGATCCTTGAGCTTTTCCTCGACGTAGGTGAAGGCGAGCTGCGCCCCTTCGCGATGCATCGCGTTGGCGATGCCCCAGGCGATCGAACGCTGACTCAGAATGCCGGTGATCAAGGCGCGCTTGCCGTGCAGGAAACCCATCTGTCCTCCGAAACTGCGTGGCGTGAAAACGGCGCAGTGTAACCGAGTCAGTCCGCCGTCGGTCCCAGGCGCAGGCGGTCGCCCAGGTGCAGGGTTCCGTGCGCGCGCGGATTCCAGCGGCGCAGATCCTTCAGCGACAGGCCGTAGCGGCGCGCGATGGCCGACAAGGTGTCGCCGGAGGCGATGACGTGCGTGCGCGGACGGCGTGCCGGTTCGCTGCGCGTATCGGCCAGGGGCTCCGGCTCGCGGCCGGGCAGCAGCAGGCGGGTGCTGTGGGTGACCGTGGAGTTCTCGTCGATCGAATTGGCCAGCGCCAGCACGGCGACCGGCACGCCGATCTGCGCCGCCCAGCTGCCGAGGCCACCGCTGCGCGCGGCCGGCTGCTCGCACCAGTCGCTCCAGTACGCTACCGGCACGCTGTCCGCCGCCGCCAGGAAGCGATCCGCGTGCGTGGCCGGCAGCAGCAGCCGGGGCTTGGCATCGGCGGACATGCGGTTGCGCCGGTAGCCGGCGTTCCAGCGCCGCAGATCGTCGATCTCGACGCCGGACAGGCGCGCCGCCAGGCGCAGGTCCATGCCTGCCTTCAGATCCACGCTCTGCAGGCGGTCGTCGGTGCTCGGCTCGGGCAGCTCGATGCCGAAGCGCTGCGGGTCCTCGACGATGCAGGCGAGGGCGAGCAGGCGGTCGAGGTGCTCGTGCGTGATCGGATTGAACGCGACCTTGCCGAGTTCCTCGGCCGACAGCGTGCGCGGATCGCGCTCGCCGAGCAGTTTCTTGACGCGGAATTCGCCGCTGTTGAACGCCATGTTCGCCAGGCGCCAGTCGGCGAATTCCTTGCGGTAGCGTTCGATCAGGTCGAGCGCGACGCGCGTGGAGGCGAGCGGATCGAGGCGGCCGTCGTAGTCCTTGTCCACCGCCAGGCCCGAGCCGCGCGCGGTATCGGGCATCAGCTGCCACATGCCGGCCGGGCGATCGCCGCGCGGGGCGACCGGCTGATAGCCGCTCTCGACGTACGGCAGCATGGCGAATTCGCCGGGCAGGTCGCGCTTCTCGATCTCGTCGACGACCAGCAGCAGCACCGGCATCGCCCGTTCCCAGCTGGCCGTGAATGCACGCGAGCCGCGCGCGTAGCTGCGCGCCCAGCGCTGCACGCCGGGGCGGTAGTCGCAGGCCTGCATGGCGAAGCGGCTGCGCAGCCGCGCCCACGGCGACTCGGGCGCCGCGGTGGCGCCGTCGAGCGACGGCGCGCGGATCGGAACGTCGGCGACGCGCGGCGGCGGCGGAGCGGGCGAGGGCGGCGGGGCAGGGACGGGGGGCCGCAGCACGGGCGCGCTGCAGGCGGCGAGCACGGCGACGCCGGCGCCGAGCAGCCCGGTACGCAGGCGCGCGACCGTCCGCCGGCTCACGCGGCGACGGCCTTGTAGTCGTCCTTGCGCCGGCGCAGATCAGCGAAGCGCGCGACGCGGTCGGTGCCGCCGAGCGCGTCGACCAGCGCGGCGCAGTCCACGCGCAGGAACGGATTGCAGGCGCGCTCGTCGTCGAGTGTCGAGGGCAGGGTCGGCGCGCCGTGCGCGCGCAGCTGCGCCGCCTGCGCGCTGCGCGCCTGCAGCGCCGCGTTGTGAGGGTCGACGCTGCGCGCGAACGCGCAGTTCGCCACCGTGTATTCGTGGCCGCAGCACACGCGCGTGTCGCCGGGCAACGCGGCCAGGCGGTCGAGCGAGGCCAGCATCTGCTCGGGCGTGCCTTCGAACATCCGCCCGCAGCCGACGCTGAACAGGGTGTCGCCGCAGAACAGCAGTCCGTTGCCATGGTAGGCGACATGACTGCGCGTATGGCCCGGGACGGCGATGACGGTGAAGTCGAGATCGGGTTCGGCCAGCCGCACGCGGTCGCCGTCGCCGACGCGCACCGTGGCCGCGGCGATGCGCTCGTCGACCGGCGCGTAGACCTCGGCGCCGGTCTGCGCGGCGAGCGTCGCGGCGCCGCCGATGTGGTCCGGATGATGATGCGTCAGCAGGATCGCGCGCAGGCGCAGGCCCTCGCGGGCCAGCGCGGTGTACACGGGCGCGGCTTCGCCGGGATCGACCACCACGGCCGCACCCGCCGCGTCGGCGAGCAGCCAGATGTAGTTGTCGGCGAGCGCGGGGAGGGCGATCAGACGCATGGGCGGCGCGAATATAGCCAGCGGGGTGGCGTGGGAGGTTAATTCGGCATTAGGGCGTTCCGTCCCCGACGCCCCGATCGCCACTGCCGGTGTACGACGCACGGCCTGCGCAGTCCGTGAACGGGTTACACTTCCGCAGGTTTCCTCCTTCCGAAGTCCGTGATCACCGGCCCCGACAGCCTGTTCGCCCTGCCCGACGTCGTCTGCCTGCTGCGCGACGAGCTGGAGCGCGCCTCCGAGCACGCGGCGCGCCAGCCGAACGGACACGCGCTGGTGCTGCAGGCCTGCGCGGCCAGCCGCGACCTCGAGGTGCGCACGCGCCATCTGCACGCCGTGCGCGTGCATGCCGAAGGCGACCGCCTCGCCGGCGACGCGGTCTGCGCGCCCGATGCGCTGCCGTGGGAGGACGAGGCGTTCCGGCTGATCGTCGTGCAGCACGTCGCCGACGTGCTGCCGTCCGAGGGGCTCATCGACGAACTGGCGCGCCTGCTCGCGCCTGGCGGCGTGCTGCTCTGGTTCGGATTCAATCCGTGGAGCCCGTGGCTGGCCTGGCTGCACTGGCAGGCGCGGCGCGGGCTGCCGCTGCCGCATCCTTCGCAAGCCGATTTCGCGCGGCGGCGCCTGTTGCGGCGCCAGCTGGCGCCGGTCAGCGTCGACTATCTCGGAGCGTGCTGGCCGCAGCGCGGAACCGCTTCGGCGCTGCACGATCTGCGCCTGCTGATGCCGCTGCGCGGCGCCTATCTGCTGACGGCTTCCAAGCAGCGTGCGGTGCTGACGCCGCTGCGTCCGCGCCTGGTGCGCCAGCGCGAGCGCGTCGCGATTCGTCCGCTGGCCTCGCCGAGCCATCGCGCCTGCGCATGACGGAAGCCGCCGCGGACGCCGGATGCGTCGAGCTCTATACCGATGGCGCCTGCCTCGGCAATCCCGGACCGGGCGGGTGGGGCGCGCTGCTGCGCTTCGGCACGCGCGAGAAGGAACTCTCCGGCGGAGAGCCGCTGACCACCAACAACCGCATGGAACTGATGGCCGCAATCGCCGGGCTCGAAGCGCTCAAGCGCCCCTGCGCCGTCGCGCTGACCACCGATTCGCAGTACGTCAAGCAGGGCGTCGAGCAATGGATGGCGCGCTGGCGCGCAAACGGCTGGCGCACCAGCGACCGCAAGCCGGTCAAGAACCAGGACCTGTGGGAGCGCCTGTCGGCCGCGATCGCGGACCACCGCGTGACCTGGCACTGGGTCAAGGGCCACGCCGGCCACGCCGAGAACGAGCGCGTGGACGTGCTCGCGCGCGAGGCGGCGCTGGCGTTCAAGCAGGGAAGGAGCGCATGAGACAGATCATCCTCGACACCGAGACCACCGGCCTGGAAGCCCAGCGCGGCCATCGCCTGATCGAAATCGGCTGCATCGAGCTGGTGCAGCGGCGGCCGACCGGCCGCACCTTCCACACCTACCTCAATCCGGAGCGCCTGATCGACGAAGGCGCGCGCGCCGTGACCGGCATCGAGGACGACTTCCTGCTCGACAAGCCGCGCTTCGCGGACGTCGCCGCCGAGTTCCTCCAGTTCGTCGACGGCGCCGAGGTGATCGCGCACAACGCGGCCTTCGACGTCGGCTTCATCGACGCCGAGCTGGCCCGCATCGGTGCCGGCCGGTTCGCCGAGCGCGTGCAGGTGCTCGACACGCTGGCGCTGGCGCGCGAGAAGTTTCCGGGGCAGCGCAACAGCCTCGACGCCCTGTGCAAGCGGCTCGGCGTCGACAACAGCCATCGCGAACTGCACGGCGCGCTGCTCGATGCGAACCTGCTCGCCGACGTCTACCTGGCGCTGACGGCGGGGCAGGGACAGCTCGGCTTCGCCAGCGAAACGGCGGTGACCGAGACCCAGGTGATCGCCGCCACGCTGAAGATCCTCGTGCGGCCGCGCATCCTGCGTGCCGCCGAGCGCGAGCTGGAAGCGCACGAGGCGAGGCTCGCCGCGATCGACAAGAAGAGCAACGGCGCCTGTCTGTGGCGGCAGTGACGCCGCCGAACGGCGCGGGAGAACCTTAGCGGGCGCGCACCAGGATCACGGTGACGTTGTCCGAGCCGCCGCCGTCGAGCGCTGCGATGACCAGGTGGTCGACGCATTCCTGCGCGCTCAGGTCCTGGCGGGCGACGATCGCGGCGATCGCGGCGTCCTTGACCTCCTCGGTCAGCCCGTCGCTGCACAGGAGCAGCTGCATGCCCGGACGCAGCACTCCGCGCACGCTCTCCACGCGCAGCGCCTGCGGGTCGGTCACGCCGAGCGCCTGCGTCACCACGTTGCGGTGCGGATGACTGCGCGCCTGTTCGCTGGTGATGGCGCCCTGGTCGACCAGCTCCTGCACGTAGGAATGGTCCTGCGAGAGCTGCTTGAGCGTGCCATCGCTCCACACGTAGACCCGGCTGTCGCCGACCCAAGCCACCTCGAAGTCGCCGGCACCGTTGGGAATGCGCAGCGCGGCGATCGTCGTGCCCATCGGCAGCGACTCGGAGCGCCGCGTGGAATGGCGGATGATCTCCTCGTCGGCGAGCTGGATCGCCTGCACCAGCTCGACACCCTTGCCGACCTCGCGCACCAGCGTGTCCCGCGCCAGCGCGCTGGCCACCTCGCCGTGCTCATGGCCGCCCATGCCGTCAGCGACCAGCCAAAGCCCCAGCTCTCCGTCGGCGTAGTAGGTGTCCTCGTTGTGCTCGCGCCGCAAGCCGACGTGGGTGCTGTGTCCGTATTCGATCATGCGCGGCACTGGGCTCCGGAAGCGGCATAGGATGCCGCTTGGTTTGCGCTGGGCGCAATACAACAAGTTTGTCAGGGGGTGTGAAAAGTATACCTTGAATGTTTGCAATGTATATTATGTCAAATATTGAATCGAACTCCGGGCGGCGATGCGGACGATGTATCGTCGGGTTCTGGCACGGAATCCGATCGACTCGCACTGCCCGCTCAGCACGGCAATTCGACGTCTATCCACTTGCCGTCCGCTTCTCGGCTGAATCCCTGGGGAAGTTTCGAGGCTTTCCCGTCGCTGCGGACCACGTCGATGCCGCGGCCATCGAACGCGTCCATCAAGGCGGTCAATGGAATATTGTTTCGATAGTTTCCTTTCCCGGCCTGGGTCGAAACCATTGCCGGGATATTGCGCTTCAAGATCTTTTCGACCAGCGTCTTGGGAGTCGCGTTGTGGCTGCCGTGGTGGCCAACCTTGATGAACGTCGCTCCGCGCAGCAAAGCTCGCGCGTCGTCGTGAGCAAGTATCCGCTTCCACGTGCCCCATTCGGCGTCACCGGGGAGCAGTAGCCTGGCCTTGCCGATGTCGAGAACGAGGACGAGACTCGTCGAATTGATCATGTTGTCGATGCTTGCCGCCGCCGCCACCGCGTCCGCAGACGTTGCGAGCGAGTCCAGGCTCTTCACCGTGCGGCTTTCCAGGAAGAATCCCGACTCTCTTTCAGCCACTTGCCATGCGAGGCCAAACGGTGCCGCTGCCCCGGCGCTCGAGGGCATCATGGAAGCTGCGCGCAGCGCGATCGCGCGATAGCTTTCGCCATCGGTCGACGGATCCAGCTCCTGTATCAGCGAGGGATCTCGGGGAGGACCTAGCACATGCGCTCGAACGCCGGGCAACGCCGTGGATTCGAACGTTTGCGGAAATGCTTTTGCACTTGGGAGGAAACGCGGGCGAGCGCGATCGCGTTTCGCGAAACCTTCGTGCAGTCGGTCCAGCGCGTTCTGATTGGACCAGCCACCCTCGGCGCCGTGAACTCCAGGCATATCGACGCCGGCATTCCACAACATGAACTCGACGCTTTCCCGGTCGCCGTCGTCCAAATTGAAGGACGGCACGGAAGCGGCCAGGTCGAGGGCAAACTGCCTTTGTTTCCTCCACAGGCTGGCTGCAGCTGAGTTTTTTCGATCTTCCACCCACGGCATCCAGACTTCACCTACATCGACCTCGTCCCAGATATCGGAGTTGAAGGCGAAGATGTGGTCCTGGTGCCGATGCGTTGCAATCACGACGTCGATGCGGGCGCTACCATTGTCGTCGCGCACATCCTCAACGACACGCTGCGCCAGCTCGTTTCCGCTGAAGGCCCCCTTCCCCTGCGAGTGGAAGCCCGCGTCGACGAGAATCGTTCTGCCGTCGGGAGTGCGGATCAGAAAACAGTCTCCGAAGCCGACGTTGTACATCCGCACCTGCAAGAAGGTGCTCATCGCCATCTTCTCTGATCCATGGCTTTGGCAGAGTGGGCCTCGACGATTCGCTTTGGGCTCGGCTTGCTCGTTGCCCAGCTGTCGACATTCTCCGTGTCGAATGCGCGGACCCAATCGGTGAGCGCCTGTTCGCGTTCGGCGTGGAAGGGTTTGACGATGAGATAGCGGACCTGGCCGCTGAAGTTCGCCACCATGGTCGTTCCGGCCCGGTAGCAGAGCCCTCCGAGGTCGCTACTTTGTTTCTTCGTCTGCACGAACTGCGCAACCATCTCGACCAACAGCTCACCATTTGCCGCGGTTCGGTGGACAGGATGAAAGCCGCGAAGGGCAATCTGGAGGTCGGGGTCAGGATCGAGTTTCAAACGGTTGCGATTGCGCACCGCCCACGCGTGCAAACTGACTGCAACGGTTCGCAGCACCTTCTCAGGCTCCTCGCCTTCATCTTCGTATCCGTCACCGGACTCCGAAACTTCGTCAGAATCGCTCTTGTCGACCGGTTGCGCGCGGCTCTGCGGCAGTCGACGTCTTGATCTCGCCATTTGAGCGCTGCGAGCACCTCGTACACCCCGGTCCAGTTCCTGTACTCCGAACGCCAGTAGCTGGTGGACTAGGCCTGCGAGCTTCGGATCGGGCGACGCCTCGGTATCGTCCTCCGACTCCAAGAGAAGCGATTCGGCCGTCAGTGAGCCGACCGCCTTCGGGCGGATGCCGCGCTGCCTGAACGCCTCGATCATCGCAGCTCGCAGTCCGGAGTCGTCGGCGCGATTCAACTCGAAATCCGCCGTAACCATCGCGCGCAGAAAATCGCTGAAGGTCGGGTCGACGGGAGGGAGATAGTCCGTCGCACGGATGCACATCGACAGCACCGCCTGCGCAACCTTCACGCATTCAGTCGTCAGCCTGTTGACGAGATCCGGATGCAGCTCACCGGCAGGCAACGTTCCACTGCCGCCTGTGGCGATGCGAAGCAGGTCGCGCGTTTTCTTGACGTAAGTGCTGACGAAACCCTCGTAGGCGGCTGAAACCAGGACCCATCCCAGCGCATGAGGTTCCTTGGTGCGCAGGAGAAGCGCAGGGTCGGGCTTGCCGGCTATGCGCCTGAGAGGACCGCCTCTCCCGGCGGCAGCTCCGAACTGCGCACCGACATCGAGAAGACGGCTGGCAGGATCGAGCAGATCGCCTCGGCAGTCTCGAATGGCGGGCGCAACGACTTCGGGGAACGTTAACCGCTGAAACAAGGCGACGATGTCTGCAAACGCCTCATGCAGGGCCGGGACTTCCGGATTGGTCGGCTCGTCGTAGTGAACATGGAGACGGCTCAACGCTGCGTGAGCCACTTCATGGGCGATTATGTCGTGAGATAGGCAAGTGAAGATCCACTGCCCCGGAAGATTCGGCCCCGGGTCTTCTTCGTCAGCGGGAAAGTAGCCGAAGAGAACAGCGTTGAGCCGTTTGTCGAAGTAGGCGTTTCGCGCCTGGAAGGCGTGAGGTATCAGGCGCAGCCGCTCGCCTCTGCGGAACCTCAGCCTCCGACCCAACGCGCGATCGAAGTTCTCGAGCACCTTTGACGCGACCGCATAGACCATCTGCTGATGAAACTGTGGATCCTGCTCCTGCGGCTCGAGCCCCTGGCTCATGGCAATTTCGTCGTTGCGCAAGTCAACGGCGCGGAAATAGCGTTGCGTAGCCGCGTCGTAGTCGACGACTTCGAGGCGGTCGTCCCAGAAACGCCGCTCCTCTCGCTCGATGTCGCGATAGGGAATCTCCACGGTTATGCGATGGTCTCCGGCGCGAGAGAGCATCGGATCAAACGCGAAAATCCGCAAAGGTCTCCGCTCGGGCCTGGTGCAGTACGGGGACTTGTGCATGCGCTTCCCTCAATTTCCCATGTTCTCGATCGGGCGATCTTCAGTTTCAACGCAACGCTGCGACATCCTCGGAAAGCCCTGGCTCTTTCGTCGGCGCCGCGCAGTCACCTCACACCAGCAATGCCAAGAGCCGAGCGATCACACTTAGCCCGGAGCCGACTGCATCGAGCAACTGAACCGCGGTCTTCTGCGCCCTGAGATCCCGTTCGAGTTCTCCGGCCGCGGCATCGAGTTCCGCCGCGCTTGCTTTGCCTGCTTCCGAAAGGTCGCTGAACGTCTTCGTCACGAGAGCGTCGGCACTTCTTCGCAATGCACGCATCTGCTCGGCCCGCTGAACCCTTCTTCTCTCGCTCAGCGCGTTGCGGTCGAGCGCTCTAACTCGCGCGTGGACCAGCAGCAAGTTGCCGATCGCCTGGGAGAAACTGTCCATACGCTATTCCCCTTCCTTCGCTGGTGCGTTCGCGCGGCGAATGTCATCAATGGCCTTGAGCGATGCCGCGATATCGTCGAGTACCATCTGCGCCGACTCGAGCGTACCCTGCCCCGTGAGGATTGCCCTCCAAACGTCCTGCAACCCGGAGCTTGCGGTCTCCAGGGCCTGCAGCGGTGCTATTGCCGGCCCCGGAAGAAGTGAGGCGCGTAAGGAAGCCTGCCATGCGGCGGCGTCTTCTACTTCACCGCTCAGGTAACTGGCTCGGACGTCGCGCTGGAACACGAGCTCTCTCTCGGCGATGTCGATCGCTTCGATCGTCGCCTTGCTCGCCTTCAGAACACCGTCCTGTATGTCGATCGCCCTCGCAATATCGTCGGCATCGGCTTCGAGGCGAGCTCGCAAGCGGGCCGCTTTGATCGCATCGCCGACGAGCCCGGCCATTGCCGACCACGCATCTTTCTGTGCGTCGCTCAACTTTGCGTCGGGCTCGAGCACCGCGCTCAGGTCGTTGATCCTGTCGATCAACCGTCCAGCCGCTCCAGCTGCTGCCGAATTGCTGTCATAGTCCGCTAGCGCTTTGAGTTGTCCAAAATAGCGAGAAAGTGCCTCGGCATGTGCCTGCAAGGCGAACATGCGGTCGACAAAAACCGCGTACTGGCGATAGGTCTGGTCGAAATCGGACATGGCATCCCGGCAGGCCTGGGACCGCTCGGCCTCATCCATGACCTCGCCCGCCGTGCAATGCGCGAGATCCTGACTCTCCTCGAGAAGGCTCTCCGTCGACCACGCCAGATATCGATCACGCGTCAGCGGTATGACCTCTGCAGAAGCCGCACCATAGGCAATGCCCGCCTCTGCCAGCTTGGAAGCCTGGGAAACCGTTCCGCGCGAGGCGCATCCGGTCGCGAGCAGAGAAAATGCCGCTATCAAGAATATTCGGCTCATCGGCTGCCTCCGTGATTCCTCTCTGTGTCGCACAAGTGATGGCTGAGCAACGACCGCGAAGAAGCTTCGCAGCCGGAGATGGCTAACACCGCCATGAGAATGGCATACGAATTATTTCTTCGGCCGGCCAATACATGGTAATCAACGCTCATAAATCAGCGACGAAATTTATTATGGAGCGACCAAAGAAAGCGCCACGGTACAGCTCGTTGGTGACGGACCTGGGCGGAATCCCCGAACCGTCATCGAGCGTGCCCTCGACCCAGATTCGATACACAGGACCTGCCTCGACAGCAATCCCACCGTACGGGGGAAGACGGTCAAGATCCGCGAAGAAGACCTCTTTCAGACGTTTCAGGATGTTTTTCCTGACACCCACGATCCCCGCAATTCCTCTTGAAAGTGGCGCGCCATTCCCGGCGTTCGGAATGCCGACCTTTTCTATGTGAATCTGAATGTCGCCCACTGCCATCTTTCTGTTCACCTTCACGGACACCCATGCTCGATCGCTGGGTGGCTTGGGCTTTTCCTGCTCCGGGTCCACGGGCGAGCGAAGCCCCAGAGCCTTGAAAAGCTGATTCACCGCGGCGCTTCCGCCGGCAAGCACACAAGCCGACAGAAACCGTGAAATCTTTGCATCCCCTGCAGATTCAGACACAGTGGACGCCCCCCGTGCTATGCGCACGATGCGATCGAAGATGTCGTAGTCGAAATGGACAACCACGAAGTATCCAATGGCAACTATTACGACAGTCTTTACCGCATGGCCATTGAAGAACTCCCGATACAGGCGCCATTGAAACAAAAGCGAGAGCGCGGATTCCATGACCGTCGCAACAACAAACAACCCAGTGAGTTCGCCAAGCAACTCTCCGAACACATCAGATGCCTGCTTGCCAACGTCGGGCTCCACGGGAATCGCCCAGCCAGAACCGGGAAGCAAGGCCAGTACCAACGCACCGCAAAAGATGGCTCTGTTCACGATAATATTCATATATTTTTCACAAACTTCTGAGGTACGAAATTCTTCCAATAAAGAACCGAGGCCAGTGGATGCGCAGCGTTGTGTCCTTCACTGCAGTTCGGGGACACGCATCGAACGACGCCTGCCCACAAGCGAGAAGCGGCCATCGCAAATCCCCTTATTCGCGCCCGCACTGTGACTGGCGCCTCATCGCTCACGCGTCCCCTTGTCCCGACTGACGACTCAATCCACGAGAACCCCTGAGCTAAAACTACCGAAAGTCGAATAGGCCAGCCATCCGCTCGATGTTTAGAATCACTCGTGGCGAGGCTCGCATCGCTCGGGAACGGCGCAGGCGGTTTTAGCCATACAGCAATAGTGAGAAGATGTCGTGAGCTTCGCTGAATCTTCAGCTTTTCTGTTGTCGAGGAAGGGGAACGACAATGGTGACGACGACACGCAAGCGTCGAGTGGGTGATCGCGCTTTTACCGGGCCGCTACCGATCCGCATCAAGCATGCGCGGCGGGTCGCGGGCGTTACCCAGGCCCTTCTCGCGCGTGCCGTCGGCGTGGGGCCCAGCGCAGTCGCCCAATGGGAATCCCCCGGCGGCTCCTCGCCTACGGTCGCTCACCTGGTACAGATTGCGGTGAGCTGCGGCGTGTCTTTCGAATGGCTCGCCACCGGGAGAGGCCCTGTCGCGGTCGCCGCAGGCGACGTACCCGCGATCGAACCCGCTTCGTTCGCGGTGGACTTCATGGAAGAACGCATGCTGACCGCGTTCCGGCGAGTCCCGGCCAGAAAGCGCGAATGCTTCCTCACATGGATGGAAGAGTTCTTCTAAGCACGAGCGGGCGCGTTCGCGGTCCGGACCGGCGCCGCTCCCGGCAGCGCCGGCTAAGCTACGCGCATGACCCACGTCGTCTATGAGTTCGGTGACTTTCTCCTCGACCCGCTCACGCGGGAGCTTCGCCGGGGAGGCGTCGCCGAGAACCTTCCGGTCAGCACGGTCGACTGCCTCATCTACCTCGTCCGGCATCGCAATCGGTCGGTCGGACGCGACGAACTCGCCTCGGCCGTGTGGGGGCGGGTCGACGTCAGCGAAGCCTCGATCACGCAGGCGATCATGCGGCTGCGCCGCGTCGTGGGCGATGCCTCGTGCATCAGGACGACGCCACGCCTGGGCTACCGATGGGCCTTCGAGCCCACCAGCGAGCACTCGCCGGAAACGCAGGCCGCCATCGATCCGCCCGTTGCGACGACGGCAGCCGTCCCTGTGCGAAGACACAGGATCCGCGGCATTGCCCTGGCCGCCGCGGCGACGCTGATCCTCGCGATTCTCGTCGTGACGGCATGGTCGCTGCCCGCGCGCCGCGCCGCCGAGCCGCCCGCTGTTTCGCCCTCCTCCCCCTCCTCCTCCGACCTCACGCCACTGGCCGCGATGGTTCTGCCGGCTGGCGTGGAGGCGGCGGGCGACTGGGCGTGGCTGCGCCTGGGCCTGATGGACCTGGTCGCCAATCGCCTGCGCGACGGCGGCCTTACGACCACCCCGAGCGAAACCACGGTGGGCTTGATCAACGCCAGGCGACTGGACGTCGACAAGCTCGAAGTGGATCCGTCGTTCGCGCACGTGGCTGCCTTGTTGATCAAGCCCAAGGTCTCGCTGACCGACGGCGTGTGGAGCGTCGAGCTGTCCGCACGGGAACCCGCCAACGCGCGGCGCATCGCCACCGCGCAGGATCGCGATGTGCTGGTCGCCGCGCGCCGCGCCGCGGACACGCTGCTGCTCGCCCTCGGCCGCACGCCGGCCCTGCAGACCAGCGCGCCCGAGGGCGTGGAAGAACTGGCGCAGCGGATCGCCGCCGCCGGCCTCGCCGGCCAGCTCGATGCGGCCCGCGCGATCGCCGAGCGCGCCACGCCGCAACAGCTTGCCCGCCCGGAAATCGCCCTCAGCCTGGCCTACGTGGATTTCTACAAGGGCGACTACCCGGCCAGCCGCGCGCGCTGCGAAGCCCTGCTCGACCAGAATCCGGCGGTGCGCGACCCGCGCATGCACGCGCTCGTGCTGAATCAGTTGGGCGTGATCGATTTCCGCGAGCAGAAATTCGCCGAGGCGGGTGCCGCTTTCGACCAGGCGCTCGAGCTCCTGAAGTCGGTGAACGATCCGAAAGCCAAGGCGGCCGCGCATACCGGGCGCGGCGGGGTCGACGTGCTGGAGGGGCGCATCGATGCCGCCACCGCCCAGATGGGCCAGGCGCGGCTGTTGCACGAGGCGAGCAACGACGTGTTCGGCATGGCGAGGGTCGACCTGAATCTCGGCGCCATCGCCATGTACCGCGGGCAGCCACAGGCGGCGATACCCATCTTCGAGCAGACCGCCGAGCGTTTCGAAGCCCTCTCCGTTCCGGAGGCTCGCGATTCCGCCCTGCGCTCCCTGGTCGAGGCGTACGCGATGCTGCTGGAACACGACAAGGCGCTCGCTGCGGCCGAGCGGCTCGGTCGCGAGGATGCGCAGGCCCCCAATGCTCGGGAGCGCTGGTGGAACGTTCTCAGCCGTGCGGTGGCGCTGTCGGGTGTCGGCCGCCTGGACGAAGCCGTCGCCCTGCTCGGGCGCCTGAAGAAGGACAGCGATCCCGGCGCCGACGCGGCGGTTCGCAGCGAGGCCGACGCAGCGCTGGCCGAGATCGCCTTCGCGCGCGGCGACTACGGCGAGGCCGAACGAAATGCCTCGGCGGCGCTGACGCCCGCCTTGGAAGCCGCGAACGACCAGGACTATTTCGCGGTGTGGTTCACCCGGATACGAGCCATGCAGAGCCAGGGCGACCACGCCGCTGCCGCCGCGGAATCGGTCCGCCTGAAGCCATGGGCGGCGCAGTCCCCCAACGAACGCCGCGCCCTCTACCTGCGGCTGCTGCAGGCCGCGCAGGACCGGCTCGAAGGCCGCCACCAGGCCTCGCTCCTGGGCTTCGCCGAAGCGCTGGCGCAGGCCGAACGCTCGGGCATTCCCGAGGACATACTCGCCGTCGCGAGCCCGTACGCGGAGGCTCTCGTGGACGCCGGGAAGACCGACGAGGCCTCCGCTCTGGCCGGGCGAGTCGCGCCATGGGCGGAGCGCGACATGCGCAGCGCCCTCATCGCGGCGCGGGTCTATGACGCGGTGCAAAACCCGGAGGCCGCCCTGCGTTCCCGGCATCAGGCGCGCAGACTCGCCGGCGAGAGGCCGATTGCGTTCCCGGCGCGGTGACCGACGGCGACGGTGACGTCGCCAAGCGCGACGTCCGCAGGAAACACCGTCGAATCAGCACCTTCTACGCCCGAAATACTCCCTTTCTACTTCCTCGTTCACGGCCGATGCGGGAACTGCCGCACCCGTTGCGTCATGGTGGGGTTCTCCGATGGCCGGAGAACGCTTCACCCGGACGGTAGCGTGCACGACACCCCCGGCGAAGCCGATACGGATCTCGGCGCGCTGCAGCACCTGGAAGAAATGACTCCTTATCCACCGCGGTACCGGCACCGGTCGTGCTGACCGCCGCGAAGCATCGGGAAGCGCCATCGGCCTCCCGCCCCGCCCTCTCCTTTCGAGCCCCGGTGCCCGGCGCCGGCGAAGGGATCGGCGGCTTCGCGTCTCCACGTAACCTTCGAGGAACCCATCCCGCATGAACGGCTTTGCTTTCGTATCGCGCCGACGTCTCCTGCAAGCACTGCGCTCCATGGCCTGCGTGGCCCTGCTGGCCGGTGCGATCCCGCTGTGCGCCGCGGCTCCGCAAAAACCCGCCTTGTCGAAATCATCGGCGCCGGCCGACCTGCGCGCGGCCATCCGCCGCACGCTCGGCGAGGACGGATGGGTGCAGATGCAGGATTTCACCGAAGCCGATCCCGGGTTCGATCCGGAATTCGGTGTCTCCGTGGCGTTGCACGGCACCACGGCCATGGTCGGCGCGCAGCAGGCCAAGATCGGCGACAACAGCGGCCAGGGCGCCGTGTACGTGTTCGAGAAATCCGACGGCGTGTGGACCCGCACGCAGAAGCTCGTCTCCGACGACGGCCAGGCGAACGACCTGTTCGGCGACGCGATCGCATTCAGCGGCGACACCGCGCTCATCGGCGCCTATGGTGCGACGATCAACGACAACTTCGCGCAGGGCGCGGTGTACGTGTTCACCTTCGCGGAAGGCACCTGGACCCAGACGCAGAAGATTTTCCTCGACGACGGACAGTCGAACGACAACTTCGGCTACTCGATCGGACTGAGCGGCACCACCGCCATCATCGGCGCGGACGGCGCGAAGGTCGGCACCAACGAATTCCAGGGGGCCGCCTTCGTCTACGACGGCTCCTCCGGAAGCTGGACCAGGACCCAGAAGCTCACCGCCGGCGACGGCTGGATCGGCGACATCTTCGGCTACTCGGTCGCGCTTGACGGCGACCGCGCGATGATCGGTGCGTACGGCAACAACGGCTACCAGGGCGCGGTGTACGTGTTCGGCGGGAGCGACGGTGCGTGGACCCAGACGCAGAAGCTCCTCGCCGGCGACGGCTCTCCCAACACCTACTTCGGCTACGCGACGGCGCTGTCCGGATCGACCCTGCTGGTCGGCGCGTGGGGCGGAAATCCCGGCGGCAACGACATGCAGGGCTCGGTCTACGTCTTCACCGGATCCGACGGCACTTGGACCCAGACCCAGCAGCTCACCGCCAGCGATGGCCTGCCCCACGACAAGTTCGGCCACTCGGTCGCGCTCCAGGGCACGACCGCCCTGATCGGCGCCGACGGATGGAGCAACAGCAGCGCGCAGGGCGCGGTCTATGCCTTCGACGGCTCCTCCGGCGCGTTCGTCGAGACGCAGCGGTTCGTGGCCAGCGACGGCGCGCCGAGCTTCCAGTTCGGACTCCCGGTGACGCTCGACGGCGATACGGCACTGGTCGGTTCCTGGCTGTGGCGATCCCCGGAAGGCACGGTGCCGGGCAAGGCCTATTTCTTCCAGTACCACGGGACGCCGCTGCCCACCTACACGGTCGGGGGTTCGGTCAGCGGCCTCGCCGGCAGCGGCCTGGTGCTGCGCCAGAACGGCGGCGACGATCTGCCGATCGCCGCGGACGGCGACTTCACCTTCGCCACGCCGGTCTACGACGGCAGCCACTATGCGGTCAGCATCGCCGCACAGCCCCGCGATCCGGCCCAGACCTGCTCCGTCGCCAACGGCAACGGCACGCTCGCCGGCGCGAACGTCGCCAACGTGGTCGTGACCTGCGTCGACAGCGTCATCGACTACATTTTCGCCGACGGTTTCGAAAGCGGCGGCTCCGCCACGCTGGCACAGACGACCGATACCGCGCCGGTCGCCCAGAACTCGATCGCATGCAGCCACGACTCCGGCGGCACGACCGCCGAGAACCAGTACTGGCGCCGCTACTACTTCAGCGAGCACGGCGTGACCACGATGGCCAGCGTCACCAGCGTCGACGTGGCGGTCGAGCAGACCATCGGCGCGCCGAACATGACCGTCACGCTGTACACGATCCCGCATTCCGTGACCGTCGACACGATCGATCTCGGCCAGCTGACCCAGATCGGCCAGGCCGTCGTCGCCTCTCCCGCCGATGCCCTGCTGGCCACGGTCAACGTGCCGGTCACCGGCACCGTCACCGACCCCGTCGACAGCGACCTGGTGGTGGAAGTCTCCACCGACGACGGCACCGAAGACGGGACGACCTTCTACATCGGCTCCACGACGTCGGCCCAGACGCATCCGAGCTTCATCAGCTCCGCTTCGTGCAACATTCCCTATCCGACGACGACCGCCAACGTCGGCTATCCGGACATGCACATCATCCAGGCGGTCAACATCACCGACTGAGCGGGCCGGCTCGGTCCCATCGCGCCCCGGCGGCGCGATGGGCTTGCCGGCACGGCGGCCTTGCCATGCCTCCGGCTCGGCCCGCGAGCGGACGGACACCGCTCGCCGCCGGGTGGCCGCACTCGCCGCTCCTCCGACGGGACTTCGGAGCCCGGGATGCGCCGCTCCCCGGCTCCGGGGCCGGCTTAACGACTATGTCATAGCGATGTCACGCCCGTTTGATGCGCCGATCGGGCCGAGCGCTACTGTCGCCGACGGTCGTCGCTCGGCCCCTTCCTCATTGAATAGGCGCATCTACCGGTGAATGTTCCTGTGTACTCCTTGCGCGCCCGGCCACTGGCCGCGGCAGTCGCACTCGCTGCCTTGCTCGCCTCGGCTGGCGGCTCGGCGTCGGCCGCCACGGTCCGCCTCGCCGCCCACGCCGCAGCGCCCACCGGCGACGGCGTCGCACTGACGGTCGGCCTCATGCTCGACGACGGCGATCCGGATGCCTGCGGCACGGCCCAGACGCTCGCCGCGCACGTCGGGGACTCGGTCAACTTCTGCTACACCATCACCAACGCAAGCCCCCTCACGCTCGGCTACCACACGCTGACCGACAGCGTCGACGGCACGATCTTCTCCCTGCTCCCGCACGAGCTCGCTCCGGGCGAGAGCTTCCGGTTCAACCGGCTCGTGACGGTGCGGGAGGACGCGGACACCTACGACGCGACCTGGACCGCGCAGGACTATGCGCCAGGTTACCGGCCGGTGGAGGCGACGCCCGCCTTCGTCGACGTGCGCGCGACCGGCACCCCGCTCGGACTGGCCGATGACGGCGTCGCCGGAATCACGCTGCCGTTCGCGTTCTCCCTGTACGGCGTGTCGTCGACGGACCTGGCGGTCGGCAACAACGGCGAACTGGTGTTCGGAACGCTCGAGGCATTCAGCGCGGCGTTCAACGACACCTTGCCGTCGACGTTCGCCATCCTCGGCCAGGGCGCGCTGGTCGCGCCGTTCTGGGACGATCTGGGCCAGGCCAACGGCGACGTCTACTGGGAGGTCGTCGGCACACCGCCGAACCGGCGCACGATCATCCAGTGGGATCGTCCGCACTTCCTGTTCGACGACGGCGGGCATGCCAACGTCGAGGCGATCCTGGGCGAGGACGGTTCGCTCTCGTTCCAGTACGCCTCGACCGTATTCGGCGATCCGGCCAATCCCGCCTGGGACAACGGCGGCAGCGCAACCGTCGGACTGCAGAACGCCGACGCTTCGATCGGCAACCTGTATTCGTTCGATACGCCCATCGTGACCTCGCCGCTCGCGATCGACTGGATCGCCACGACCCCGACCGCGTTCGCGGCGAATGCGACGGCGACGCTGGACGTCAGCCCCGCCCTTCTGCCGGCGACGGCCAGCGTGACTCCGGCGCAGATCGACGCGAACGGCACGCCCGGCGGCGCGCCGGTGAGCGTGCCGGTGCAGATCGCCAACGCGGGCGACGCGGAGCTCGCGTGGAATCTGCTCGAAGCGCCGGGCGGCGCGTCGACGCGCGCCGGCACGCCCACCGATCGCACCGCGACCTCGCCGGTCGCGCGCAAGATCGCCGCGAACGACGCCACGCGCGACCGCTTCCGCTCGCGCGCACCGACCGCGCCGGCCGTGCGCGGGCAATCCACACCCGGCTGCGACGAGGCCACGCCCGGCATTCTCGTGCACGACGACGGCACGCCCGAGGACGGCTATCGCGACGGCTCGGGCCTGTTCTCGATCAATGCCTACGTCGACCGCTTCACTCCGAGCGCCTATCCGGCGACGTTGACCGCCGCGTGCGTTTCCTTCCTCTCGCTCGGTCCGACGGCCCAGGATTTCCAGCTGATCATCTACGACGACGGCGGCTTCGACGGCAGTCCCGGCAACCTGATCGCCTCGGTGCCCGCGACCGCCACCGGCATTCCGGACACGGCGACGGCCGCCTTCGTCAAGGTCGACCTCGGCGCCCTGGGCATCAGCATCCCGAGCGGCAGCGTCTACATCGGCGCGCAGTGGAATCCGCTCGATCCGGGAGACATCTTCATCGCCGCCGACGTCGACGGCGATCCGGATGCCGGTCACGGCTACCACATGCGCGGATCCGATCTCGGCCTCGGCTCGTGGGATCCGACGATCGACCAGTTCGCCGACTATCACGCGCTGCTGGTGCGCGCGGTCGAGGCGCCGGACTTCTGCGCGAACCCCGCCGACGTGCCATGGCTGACCTTGAGCGAAACCTCGGGCAACGTCGCGGCGCACGACAGCGGCACGCTCACGGCGACGCTCGATCCGACCGGGCTGGCGAACGGCAGCTACGCGGCGACGCTGTGCATCGCGAGCAACGATCCGGCACATCCGCGCCTGGTCGTGCCGGTCCGCTTCGAGGTCGGCGACGCCATCTTCGCGAACGGTTTCGATCCGTAGACCACACGATCACGTGCCGGGCGCCGTTGCGCGCCCGGCACGCCTCCATTCCACCCCTGCCCCGGGGTCGCAAGACACTCAGGAGTTCATGATGCGCAAACTCGCACTGACGCTCGGTTCGTTCGTGGCGTTCTGCTCTTGCCCGCCGGCGTTCTCGGGCACTGCCGTGGCGACCAACGGCGTCGTCGGCGTCTCGATCGGCACCGACCTGACGGTCGATCCCGGCTTCGGGGACCAGGGCTACACCGTCGTCAACTACAACGACGACGGCGGCACCTGGGACGAAGCGGTGCGCGTGCTCCCCGCGCAGGACGACGGCCTCTGGCTCGTCGGCTTTCACCGCACCGACGCGAGCGCCGACCGGCTCGCCATTTCCAAGCTCGATGCCGACGGCAGGCTCGATCCCTCGTTCGGCACGGGAGGAAAGACCCTGGTCGACACCGGCATCAGCTTCGTTCGCGACGCCATCCGCGTGGACGACCGCTTCTACGTCGTCGGCATGCACCTGCTCACGTCGAACGGACCGGGCGTGATGGCGGTCGCCTGCGTCGACGTCGACGGCGCGTACTGCCCCGGCTTCGGCGACGACCACGGCACGGTCACGATCGCGCTGAACGCTCCCGGCTTCACCAGCGAGGCCCTGCGCGTCCTGCATCGAGACGGGAAGCTGTACGCGATCGGCAACACCGACCCCGGCGGCGAACGCGGCCACTCCAGCGCGATGGCGATCGCCAAGCTCGAGGCCTCGACCGGCGCGCTCGACGCGACGTTCGGCGACGGCAGCGGCCCGCTGCCAGGCACGGTCGTCTTCAATCCCGACGTCTATCCGGACGGCAACGACTTCGCCTACGCCGCCGCGTTCGCCAGCGACGGAATGATCCTCGTCGGCGGTGCCGCGCAGAACAACGACAACCAGGGCAGCGACGGCTACGTGCTCGCGTTCGATCCGGCCAGCGGTGCGCTCGACACGTCGTTCGGCACGGACGGCTATACGTTCTTCTCGTTCGACACCGGCGTGCACTTCGACCAGGTGCTGGTGCGCAAGATCCACGTGTTCGACGACGGCCGGATTCTTCTCGCCGGCGAAGCCAACCACGACGACGAGTTCTTCAACACCTTGACCGACGTGCTGCTCGCCTCGCTCGAGCCCGATGGAACGCCCACGCCCGATTTCGGCGTCGGTGGCGCGACCCGCGTCAACGTCGGCTTGAACGCCGTGGTGCTGGACATGGGCGTCCGCTCCAACGGCGACATCGTCGTTTCGATGTCGTCGAACGGCATTCTCCCCAACCCCTACACGCCGGCCACCCAGCAATCGATCGCGCAGTTCGACACCGCCGGCAACGGGCCGACGGCGACGGTGTCCATCGAGTACCCCTCGCAGGTGACCCCGCAGGGAGGCCCGACCTGCCTCTACGTCGACGCCCAGGATCGTGTCCTGGTCGGGGGATTCCGTCTGTGGGACTTCAACTTCCCGGTGCCAGACTCCGACCACACGCTGACGCGCCTGGTGAGGGACGGCATCTTCGCCAGCGGCTTCGAATCTTGATGCGCTGAGCGGGCACTGCCGGCCGGGATCGCCGGGCGTCTTCCACGGACTGTCGCGGAAATCGCTCGCAGCATCGGAGCGGCCGGGCCGAGGCGCCGGCCGCCGGACGACAACCGGGCGCGACGCTCCTGCGGCGTCGCGCCCCGGATGCACGACGGCGCCGGCTACGCCTTGATGAAGGCGAGCAGGTCGGCGTTGATCGTGGCCGCTTCCGTCGTCGGCATGCCGTGCGGAAAACCCTTGTAGGTCTTCAGCGTGCCGTTCTTCAGCAGCTTGGCGCTCAGCGGCGCGGAGTCGGCGTAGGGAACGATCTGGTCGTCGTCGCCGTGCATCACCAGGGTCGGCACCGCGATCTTCTTCAGGTCCGCGGTGAAGTCGGTCTGCGAAAAGGCGACGATGCCGTCGTAGTGCGCCTTGGCGCCGCCCTGCATGCCCTGCCGCCACCAGTTCTGGATGATGCCCTCGGAGGCCTTGGCCCCCGGGCGATTGAAGCCGTAGAACGGTCCGGCGGCGACGTCGCGGTAGAACTGCGCGCGGTTGGTCGCGACCTGCGTCTGGAATCCGTCGAAGACGTCCTTGGGCAGGC
Source organism: Dokdonella ginsengisoli (assembly GCF_042652785.1). Classification (NCBI taxonomy): domain Bacteria; kingdom Pseudomonadati; phylum Pseudomonadota; class Gammaproteobacteria; order Lysobacterales; family Rhodanobacteraceae; genus Dokdonella; species Dokdonella ginsengisoli. The sequence goes on from NZ_JBHSHD010000010.1 coordinate 756,842, forward strand.
CGCCGGGATTCGCCTCGGTCTTGACCATCAGCGGCGGCACCGCGCTGATGAGCACTGCCTTGGCGACGCGGCTCTCGCCGTGACGCGCCAGGTAGCGCACCACCTCGCCGCCGCCGGTCGAATGGCCGACGTGGACGGCGTTCCTGAGATCCAGATGCGCCGTCACCGCGGCGAGATCGTCGGCGTAGTGGTCCATGTCGTGGCCCTGCGCCACCTGGGTCGAGCGTCCGTGGCCGCGCCGGTCGTGCGCGACGACGCGGAAGCCGTGGCTGACGAAGAACATCATCTGCGCGTCCCAGTCGTCGGAACTGAGCGGCCAACCGTGCGAGAAGACGATCGGCTGCCCGCTTCCCCAGTCCTTGTAGAAGATGTCGACGCCGTCTTTGGTGCGAACGTAGTTCATGGGCGGGTTTCCTCGTGGCTTGTCGTGGGAAGCATCGGTGCCCGGTTGCACGGATCCGGCCGCCAGCGCCGATCCGGCAATGCCCAGGGTCGCCAGGCCGGCGGCGGCCACGCCGCCGATCATCAGTTCGCGGCGTGCACGATCGAATTCTCGGCTCTCGTTGCTGGACATCGTGGACTCCTTCGGCTGGGCGGCGGGACTTCACCGTCGCGCACCGGCGCGACGGTGCCGGCGGGCACGGCGTGAAACGTACGGGGCGTCCGGACCCGGCCGCTGCGCCCCCTTCGCGGGAAAGGGGCGATCGCAGGGCCGCCCCGATCCGGCTCTCCGCCGGATAGTGAGCGCGAGCAAGCCTCAGTAAAACCCTGAAAAGTGGAAAAATAAATTACCCGATCGGGGAATGCGCGGAAGATCGCGCCTTGCACGCGCATGCGCCGGATGGCGCCGGCCCGCGCGCTCCGCGCCGTCGGCCTGCTTCGCGCCGTACGCGGCCCAACCCGTCACTTACCCGATCGGGTAGGCGCGTGATACCTGATCTTGGATTGGCGCGTCCGCCTCATCGGATGCAGCATCTGCAGCGTGCGGCACGAGGCGCATCGGTTCCGCGCCGGCCCCGATCTCCACCGCGCTGCATTGCACGCGGCGCGGCGGTCGACCAGCGGCGATGCGGCTCGTGCTCGCCGGCGCCTTCGACAGGGGATGGTCTTTCGTGATTGCGGCTCGCCGCCGTGCCCGGGCTTCGTCCGGACACCGCAGCGGGCCCGCTCCTGACCGTCCGCCGATAGGCCGCGCCACACCCGTCCCACGGAGAACCTCGATGGCCAAGTCCAGCCCAAGCAAGCGTGAAGAACTCCGCAAGCGCCGCGGCGCCCGCCTCGCCACGCCCACCGACCTCGGCGCCGAAGCTTCGCGCGACATCGCCGGCGGCCTCAACGCGGTGCTCGCCGACGTCTTCGCCCTGTACCTGAAGACCAAGAACTTCCACTGGCACATGAGCGGGCCGCACTTCCGCGACTACCACCTGCTGCTCGACGAGCAGGCGGACCAGCTCTACGCGATGACCGATCCCATCGCCGAGCGCGTGCGCAAGGTCGGCGCGACCACGCTGCGTTCGATCGGGCACATCGCCCGGGTGGCGCGCGTGCGCGACAACGACGCCGATTTCGTCGACGCGCTGGACATGCTGGCCGAGCTGCGCGACGACAACCAGCAGCTGACCGCACGCCTGCGCGAGGTCCACGGCGTGTGCGACGAACACCAGGACATCGCCTCGGCGAGCCTGATCGAAAACTGGATCGACGAATCGGAACGGCGAGTCTGGTTCCTGTTCGAAGCCAGCCGCCGAGGCAGTTCCCCCGCCGCCTGAATCCCCCGCCCCAGGAGCCGTTCCATGGATCCGATCCTTCTGCTGGTCCCGCACGTCGCTCTCAGCCTCATCGGCATCGCCTTCGGCTTCGTGCTGATGCGCGATTTCCTGCAGGCACGCTTCCGCGCGAGCGTGGTCTGGATCTTTCTCGTTTCCACGACGCTGACCAGCCTCACCGGGTACCTGTTCTCTCGCGACCAGGTGCTTCCCTCGCACGTGGTCGGCGCGATCTCGCTGCTGGTGCTGCTGCCGACCTGGCTGGCCTGGCGGCCGTATCGCCTGGCCGGCGGCTGGCGGACGACGTTCGTGATCGGCGCGGCGATCAGCCAGTGGCTCAACGTGTTCGTGCTGGTGGCGCAGCTGTTCCAGAAAGTGCCGGCCCTGCACGCGCTCGCGCCGACGGGATCGGAGCCGCCGTTCGGCATCGCCGAAGGCCTCGTGCTGCTGGCGTTCATCGCGGCCACCTTCGTCGCCTGGCGCCGCAACCGCGTCACGCCCGTGCGTTTCCAGTGATGCCGCCGTGTCCGTGAAGCGGCCGTCCGCGCCCATGCACGCTCCGTTCGACCGCCGGCTTCGAGGAAGTCCTGCCTCCGCACGGGCTCCGCACGGCCCGCGCAGGTCGAGGACTTCATGACCGACGCCGCGCCCGCTTCCGCCGGCAGCAGCTTCGCCCCGCTGCGCCGGCCGGTGTTCGCCGTGTTGTGGGCCGCCACCGTGCTCGGCAACATCGGCAGCTTCATGCGCGACGTGGCCAGTTCGTGGCTGGTGACCGACCTGTCGGCCAGTCCGACGGCGGTGGCGCTGATCCAGACCGCCGCGACGCTGCCGGTCTTCCTGCTGGCCATTCCGGCCGGCGTGCTGTCGGACATCCTCGATCGAAGACGCTTCCTGATCTTCGTGCAGCTGGTGCTGGCGGCGGTGAGCGGCACGCTGCTGCTGCTGTCGCGGACGGGCTCCTTGACGGTGGAATACCTGATCGCGCTGACCTTCGTCGGCGGCATCGGCGCCGCGCTGATGGGGCCCACCTGGCAGTCGATCGTGCCGGAGCTGGTGCCGCGCGAGGACCTCAAGGGCGCGGTGGCGCTGAACTCCCTCGGCATCAACATCGCCCGCGCCATCGGACCGGCCGCAGGCGGCCTGATCCTGGCGAGCTTCGGCGCGGCCGTCACCTACGGCATGGACGTGCTGAGCTACGTGTTCGTGATCGGTGCCCTGCTGTGGTGGAAGCGGCCCGCGGTGGCCGACAGCGGCCTGTCGGAGAACTTCCTCGGCGCCTTCCGCGCCGGCCTGCGCTACACGCGCGCCAGCAAGGAACTGCATCGCGTGCTGCTGCGCGCGGCCGCGTTCTTCCTGTTCGCCAGCGCGGTGTGGGCGCTGCTGCCGCTGGTCGCGCGGCAGATGCTCGGCGGCAGCGCCGGCTTCTACGGCGTGCTGCTCGGCGCCGTCGGTGCGGGAGCCATCGCCGGTGCCCTGGTGATGCCGCGGCTGCGCCGGCGGCTCGACGCCGATGGCCTGGTGCTGCTCGCCTCGCTGATCAGTGCGGCGGTGATGGGCGCGCTGGTGTTCGCCCCGCCGCAATGGGCGGCGGTGGGCCTGCTGTTGCTGCTCGGGATGGGATGGATCGCGGCGCTGACCACGTTCAACAGCGTGGCGCAGGCGATCCTGCCGAACTGGGTGCGAGGGCGCGGGCTGGCGGTGTACCTCACCGTGTTCAACGGCGCGATGGCCGCCGGCAGCTTCGGCTGGGGACTGGTCGCGCGCGAAGTCGGCGTGCCCTCCACGCTGGTCGTCAGCGCCGTCGGCCTGGCCGTGGTGGCGCTGCTGTTCCATCGCGCGCGCCTGCCGGCCGGCGAGGCGGACCTGCAGGCCTCGCGCCACTGGCCGGAGCCGTTGCTGGCCGAGCCGGTCGCGCACGATCGCGGTCCGGTGCTGATCCAGGTCGAATACCGCATTCGCCAGCAGGACCGTGCGGCTTTCCTGGAAGCGATCCGGCGCCTGTCGCAGGAGCGCCTGCGCGACGGCGCCTATGCCTGGGGCGTCGTCGAACACACCGGCGACACCGAGCGCGTGGTGGAGTGGTTCCTGGTCGAGTCGTGGGCCGAACACCTGCGCCAGCACCATCGCGTATCGCACGCCGACGCCGACCTGCAGAACGAGGTGGTGCGCTTCCACATCGGTCCGGACAAGCCGGAAGTGCATCATTTCCTGGCGCTGTAGCGATCGACTCGCCCATTGCGAGGAAGAAGCGCGCGGGTCGGGCGCGCTGCCGGACGTTGCGGCCTAGTGCGGATCGGAATCCGGGCGCTGCTCCCGCACGTGCCGGCGCCAGGAGAACCTGCCCGTCTCCGGATACGCGGCGCGGCAAGGCACGCTGAGGACCACTTCGGTTCCGGCGGGAGCGCGCGGCCGCAGCACCAGGCGCGAGCCGAGCTTCTCCGCGCGCTCCCTCATGCCGACGATGCCCCAGCGCTTGAGGCGGGTGGCTGACTGCATCGCCGCCGCGTCGATGCCGCGGCCGTCGTCGAGGATGTGGACGTTCAGCGCGTTGCGCCGGTAGGCGACGTGGACGTCGACGCGCGTGCCCTGCGAGTGCACGAACGCGTTGCGCACCGCCTCGCCGACGATGTCGATGATCTCGTCGACGGCGCTCGGCAGCATGACGCGCGGCTGCCCTTCGGTGGTGAGATGGAACGCCAGCGGATGGGTGCTGGCGAGGTTCTCGCCGATAGCGAGTATCGACTGCGCCAGTTCCGTGTGCCTGGGGTCCTCGCCGCGCAGGGCGATGATCTTGTCGCGCCCTTCGATGACCATCTGTCGCGCCTGCTCGATCGCCGCTTGCAGCACCTTGCCGCGGCTGTCGTCCGCAGGCAGGCCGACCACGACCGCCTGCAGCCGGAGCAGCAGCCCCTGCACGCCCTGCAGCAGCGTGTCGTGGATGTCGCGCGCGATGCGCTCGCGCTCGCGCATGCGCTCGGTCAGCTGCAGGCGCGCGCGCTCGATCGCCAGGCGCACCCGCCAGAAATACAGGATCGCGGCCAGGCCGAGCACCGCCAGCACCCAGATCGCGTAGAACCACTTCGTCTCGAAGAAGCTCGGCTCGATGACGAATTGCGCGCTCGCGCCCTGCGCGTTCCACACGCCATCGTCGTTCGCCGCAGCGACCTGGAAGCGATAGCTGCCCGGCCGCAGGTTCGAATAGGAAGCTTCGCGGCGATTGCCGGCGTCGCGCCAGTCCGCGTCGACGCCGTCGAGCTTGTAGCGGAAGCGCACGCGATCGGGGATGGCGAGGCTGGTCGCGGTGTACTCGATCTGCAGGTTGTTGGTGCCCTGCGGCAGGCGCGGCGTCGCGGTCAGCGGATAGCGCGCACCGTTCGCGCTCAGGCTCAGCACTTCGACCGGCGGCGGCAGCAGGTTGCCGCTCAGCCGCGCCGGATCGAGCCATGCCGGCGCCTGGTTGGTCAGGAACCAGATGCGATGCGCAGCGTCGACCGCCGCCGACGCGACCGGCGCCGCCTGCACGGCGACGCCCGGCAGGCCGTCCCGGTAGTCGAACAGGCGATACGCCGGGCGATAGCCGGGGCGCTCGAACGCCGCCGCCACTTCGCCCGCGTCCAGGCGCACCACACCCTTGATCGCGTTGAGCCAGAGGTCGCCGGCCGCCGTCTCGACGATGCCCGAGATGCCGCACAAGGCCTCGTCGTCGCCGGCGACCAGGGACTGGATGCGGCCTTCGCGCAGGCGCGCCAGCCCCAGTTCGCCGCCGATCAGCACGTCGCGGCCGGCGGCGTTGATGGTGGTCACGTTGCCGACGCGCAGCCCGCCGGCATGCACGTGCGCCGCGTCGCCGTCGAGGACGGCGATGCGATCGTCCGGATAGCCGATCCACAGGCGTCCCGCCGCGTCGCTCGCCAGCGCCGTCGGTGCGACCGCCGGCAGCGCGATCGCCGCGTCGAGCGGCGACCAGTTTCCGTCACGCAGGCGGTACAGCCCGCGCTCGGCCAGGGCGAGCCAGAGATTCCCCCGCCCGTCGAACGCCATCGCATTGACCTTCGTCGGCGCCGAAGGCAGCGGCAGCGCGACCGGATCGGGCACGCCGCCGCGCAGCCGGAACAGGCTCTCCCTACCGATCAGCCAGAGCGTGCCGGTCGCATCGAACAGCGCGCCGGAAATGTCGGGCAGGCCGCGCGCCATCGCCTCGCCGTCGACGCCGTTCATGCGCCACACAGCGCCGCCGTTGACCAGCCACGCCGCGCCTTCGCGATCGACCGCCATGGCGTAGGTGGACGCCGTGCCCGGCACGATGTTGCCGGGCACCAGCAGGCGGTTGCGGTGGAAACTGACCAGGCCGATGTTGGTGCCGACCCAGATCGTGCCTTCGGCGTCTTCCAGAAGCGGCACGGCGCGATCGGAAACCAGGCCGCCGTTGCGGTCGACGACTTCGGCGACGTCCTGCGGCGTCAGCGAACGACCGCTCGCGGCGCGCGCCGCATCGGCGACGCGGTACACGCCGCCCTTGCCGGCGTCGCTGCCCCACAGATTGCCGTAGCGGTCGAACAGCAGGCGATAGGACTCGGCATAGCGGGTTTCCTGCGGCGCGGCGGCGACGCTCGACAGCCGGCCGCCTGCGTCGAGGCCGGGCAGCGCGCGCGTGCCGCGTGCGCGATCGGACAGCCACAAGGTGCCGTCGGGAGCTTCGGCGGCGACCGCGTACGTGGTGACCGTCAGCCCGGTGTCCTCGAAGCGGTTCGCCCCGCTGCGCAGGGACATCAGCGTCTGGCCCGTCGTCACCCACAAGGTTCCATCGCGCGCGACGATCGCCCAGTCGGCGCGCGGCGCCGGATACCCCCAGTCGGAACCGGCGATCTTCCACTCGCGTCCGTCGAACCGGGCGAGGCCGCCTTCGGTGGCCGCCCATGTCGCGCCGTCCGGCGTCTGCGCGAAGGTCAGCACCATGCCGCCGGGAAACGCCGTGCCGGGCGGAAAGCTGCGCACGTGTCCATCGCGAATCACGCTCGCGCCGCCGTAGTAGAAGCCGACCCACAGGGTTCCATCCGGCAGCAGGTTCAGCGCCGTGATGTTGTTGGATCGGAAACTCTCGTCGGCGGGCGGCTCGAAGCGCTCGAAGCGCACGCCGTCGAAACGGTACAGGCCGTTGCCGGTGCCGAGCCACAGCCAGCCGTCCCTGCCCTGTGCGAGCGCCCAGATGTCCGCCGGCGCGCCCTGCTCGGTGGTCCACGACTTGCGCCGGAATTCGGACGCCGATGCCGCGGGCACGGCCAGCCAGACCAGCACCGCGAGCAGCGCGAATGCGCAGCGCCGACGAAATCCGCTGCGGGACGTGCGCACGCGCGATGCCGATCGTTTCGATGCCGTGCGACGGTTTCGTTTCACGCACGCCCCTGGCTTTTCGCGCATCGCCCCCGAGATTCCCCGCGTCGACCGTTCGCCGGCGAAGAGGTCCGCACCGGCGTCGGCAGCATATCGCCGCAGGTCTGCCTCAGAAAGCGGAATCCGATGAACACAGAATCACCCGATCGGGCATTGAACCGCGCTGCCGTGCGAAGGATAGTCGCGCGCACGGCCGGCGATCGGCTCGTCGCCGCGACGGGCGGCAGCCGGCATCGCCGCCCCGGCTGCAACGGAGCGGAGAATGCGGCATGAGTGAGCACGGCCGGCGCATCCAGGTGCTGATCGCCGACGACCATCCGGTGATGCGCGACGGCATCGCGGCGGCGATCGAGAGCGGCGGGGACATGCACGTCATCGCGCAGGCCTGCGACGGCGCGGAAGCGATCGTCCGCTTCCGCGAACTGCGCCCCGACGTCGCCCTGATCGACCTGCAGATGCCCGGCGTGGACGGCCTGCAGGCGATCGCGGCCATCTGCGCCGAATTCCCGACGGCGCGGGTCATCGTGCTGACCTCGTATCCGGGCGATGCGCGCGTGAAGCGCACGCTGACCGTCGGCGCCAGCGCCTACCTGCTCAAGAGCGCGACGCGCGAGGAGATCCTCGCCGCGATCCGCACCGTGATGAGCGGACGCCGGGTGGTGGCTTCCGACGTCGCCGGCGAGATCGCCTCGCACGCCTGGTCGGAGATGCTCAGCGATCGCGAACTGAGCGTGCTGCGGCTGGTCGCCACCGGCAACACCAACAAGCGCATCGCCGACATCCTGTGCATTTCCGAGGACACGGTGAAAGCACGGCTGAAGGCGATCATGAACAAGCTCGGCGCGACCGACCGCACGCACGCGGTCACCCTGGCGCGCAATCGCGGCTTCCTGGACGGCTGAGCGGCTGCGCCGCCCCGCTACCCGATCGGGTAGCGCAGATCTACCTCGATAGGGCTTCGCAGCGACGCGCGCATCGCAAGAATGAGGCATCCGGCGCAGCCGTCCTGCTTGGAGCAGACGGCGATAGCGCACCGGCGCTCGATGCCGTCCCTGCGCCGGCGCGACGCCGCGACCCGCCCCTCGTTCCAGGAGAGCCGCATGGCCATCACCGCCACCCCCGTTCCGAGCATCCAGCTGCTGACGCCGAAGGATCACGCGCTGATCCTGATCGACTTCCAGCCGCAGATGGCCTTCGCCACGCATTCGATCGACACCGTCACCCTGCGCAACAACGCCGGCCTGGTCGCTCGTGCCGGCGCGAGCTTCCAGGTGCCGGCGATTCTGACCACGGTCGCCGCGCGGAGCTTCTCCGGCCCGATGTTCACCGAAGTGACCGACGCGTTTCCCGGACAGGCGCTGCTCGACCGCACCTCGATGAACACCTGGGAGGACGCCGCGGTGATCGGGCGCGTCAACGAGATCGGCAAGCAGCGGCTGGTGCTGGCCGGCCTGTGGACGTCGGTCTGCATCGTCGGCCCGGCCCTGTCGGCGCTGGCGCAGGGCTACGAGGTCTACGTGATCACCGATGCCTGCGGCGACGTGTCGGCCGAGGCGCACGAGCGCGCCGTCCAGCGCATGATCCAGGCCGGTGCGCGTCCGATGACCTCGCTGCAGTACCTGCTCGAGCTGCAGCGCGACTGGGCGCGCACGGACACCTACGAAAGCACCACCGGCATCGCCCGCGCCTGCGGCGGCTCCTACGGCCTGGGAATCACCTACGCCAGGGCCATGTTCGACGCGCACGGAGGCTGAGCGCCGCACCCCGGCGGCGCGCTGCCGCCGTCCAATGCATTGGAATTCGGGACACGCCGATGAAACCCTACCTGTTCTCGCTCGCTGCCGGCCTGCTGGTGGGCATCGTCTACAACCTGCTCAACGTCCGCTCGCCCGCTCCGCCGGTCATCGCCCTGGTCGGCCTGCTCGGCATTCTTCTCGGCGAGCAGCTGCCGCCGCTGCTGAAGAGCCTGTGGCAGCGCGAGGAAGTCGCGTCGCGCTGGATCGGCGAACAGGTGAAGCCCCACGTCTTCGGCGAACTGCCGCGCGCGAAGCGTACCGCGCGCGACGACGACAGCGAGAAGCGCTCGTGAACGCCGCCACGCCGGCTGCCGATCTGATCCTGCACTCAGGCCGCATCACCACGCTGGATCGCCGCCTTCCCGAAGCCGCCGCGGTGGCGATCGGCGGCGGCAGGTTCCTCGCCGTCGGCCGCGACGAGGACGTGATGGCATTGGCCGGTGCGGATACGCGCCGGATCGACCTCGGCGGCCGCCGCGTCCTGCCCGGGCTGATCGACAACCATCTGCACATCATCCGCGGCGGCCTCCATTTCAATCTCGAACTACGCTGGGACGGCGTGCGTTCGCTGGCCGACGCGATGGCGATGCTCAGGCACCAGGTGGCGATCACGCCGCCGCCGCAATGGGTTCGCGTGGTCGGCGGCTTCACCGAGCACCAGTTCGCCGAGAAGCGCCTGCCGAGCATCGACGAACTCAACGCCGTCGCGCCGGATACGCCGGTGTTCCTGCTGCACCTGTACGACCGCGCCCTGCTCAACGCGGCGGCGCTGCGCGCGGTGGGCTACACGAAGCAGACGCCCGAGCCACCGGGCGGCGAGATCGTGCGCGACGGCGCCGGCAATCCGGTCGGGCTGCTGCTGGCCAAGCCGAATGCGGCGATCCTCTACGCCACGCTGGCCAAGGGCCCGAAACTGCCGTTCGACTACCAGCTCAACTCGACGCGTCATTTCATGCGCGAGCTGAACCGGCTCGGCGTCACCGGCGCGATCGATGCCGGCGGCGGCTTCCAGAACTATCCGGAAGATTACGCCGTGATCGAAAAACTCGCCGCCGATGGACAGCTCACCATCCGCCTCGCCTACAACCTGTTCACGCAGAAGCCGAAGCAGGAGAAGGACGACTTCCTCAACTGGACGCGCACGTCCACGTACAAGCAGGGCGACGACTACTTCCGCCACAACGGCGCCGGCGAGATGCTGGTGTTCTCCGCCGCCGACTTCGAGGACTTCCGCCAGCCGCGGCCGGACATGCCGCCGCAGATGGAAAGCGAACTCGAGGACGTCGTGCGCATCCTGGCCGGCAACCGCTGGCCCTGGCGCATGCACGCGACCTACGACGAGACGATCTCGCGCGCCCTGGACGTGTTCGAGCGCGTCGACCGCGACGTTCCCCTGCGCGGCCTGAACTGGTTCTTCGACCACGCCGAGACGATCTCCGAGCGCTCGATCGACCGCATCGCCGCGCTCGGCGGCGGCATCGCCGTGCAGCACCGCATGGCCTACCAGGGCGAATACTTCGTCGAGCGCTACGGCGCGGCGGCGGCGCAGGCCACCCCGCCGGTGGCGCGGATGCTGGAGAAAGGCGTCAGGGTTTCCGCCGGCACCGACGCCACGCGCGTGGCGTCGTACAACCCGTGGGTGTCCCTGGCCTGGCTGATCACCGGCAGGACCGTCGGCGGGCTCGGCCTCTACCCGCGGCGCAACTGCCTGGACCGCGACACCGCGCTGCGCATGTGGACGGAGAACGTCACCTGGTTCTCCAACGAGGAAGGCCGGAAAGGCCGCATCCAGGCGGGCCAGCTGGCCGACCTGATCGTGCCGGACCGCGACTTCTTCGGCTGCGCCGAAGACGACATCGCCGACACGACGTCGCTGCTGACGATCGTCGGCGGACGCGTCGTCCACGCCGCCGGCGATTTCGCGCCGCTGGACGAAGCCCCGGTACCGCCGGCGATGCCGGACTGGTCACCCGTGCGCACCTACGGTGGCTACGGCGCGTGGGCGCAGGCGCGTGCGACGACGGCGCCGGGCGCGCACGCCGGCGGCGCTCATGCCTGCGGGATTCACGGCCACGGTCACGCGGCGGCCTGGTCGGATGCGCTGCCGGCGGGCGATCTGAAATCGTTCTGGGGCGCGCTCGGCTGCGCGTGCTGGGCGATATGAGCGCCCTCTTCGTGCAGCGGCTCGCGGCGAGGTTCTGCGTTCCCGCCGTGCACTGGCTGGCCCTGCTCGCCCTGTGCGCGGCGTATCTGCAGGGCGGCGTGCAGAAGGCCTGGGATTTCGGCGCGGCGACGGCGGAAGCGGCGCATTTCGGCCTCGCGCCGGCGGCGCTGGTCGCCTTCGCCACGATCGTGCTCGAACTGGGCGCGTCGCTGATGATCCTGCTGCGCCTGCATCGCTGGCTCGGCGCCCTGCTGCTGGCCGGCTTCACGCTCGCGGCGACCTTCATCGCCAACCGCTTCTGGACACTGCCGATGCCGGAGCGCTTCATGGTCACGAATGCGTTCTTCGAACACCTCGGGCTGACCGGCGCGTTCGTTCTCGTCGCCTGGCACGACCTGCGCGAGCGCGCGGGAAGCGGCGACTGGAAGCGCGTGGACGAGACCGCCCGTCCGCAATGACACGTGAGGAAACTTCGATGCACGCCCGGACTCCGTTTCCGACCCTGGTTCTGCGCTTCGCCGCGGCGACGGCCGCTACTCTGACGATGATCGCCGCGGCGCCGGCGCGGGAGGCCCGCGTCGCGACGCCGATGGTCGCGGTCGGCGCGCAGTACGACACCACTCACGTCTACGTCGCGCCTGCCGACGTCGATCGCTTCGCCGAAAGCTTCCTCGCCACCTTCGGCGGCCGCAGCACGAAGCAGGTGGTCGCCACCGTCACGCCGACGCCGAGCAGCACGACCTCGCAACTGCTGCAGACGCCGGTCGGAACGGTTTCGCTGTTCGGATTCACAACGCCGGTGCCCTACCCGTTCGGGCTCGAGCGGACCGGCTATCTGGTCACCGACATGGACGTGGCGATTCGCGCCGCGCGCGCGGCGGGCGCCGACGTACTCGTGGCGCCGTTCCCCGATCCGATCGGCCGCGACGCCGTCGTGCAGTGGCCGGGCGGCGTGAACATGCAGCTGTACTGGCACACCAAGGCGCCTTCCTATGCGCCGTTCCGGACCGTGCCGGAGAATCGCGTCTACCTGTCCGCCGATCGCGCCGACGCCTTCGTGCGCAGCTTCCTCGCCTTCTCGCACGGCAAGGTCGTCTCCGACCAGGCGCGCGCGCCCGGCGCGGAGATCGGCCGGCCCGGCCAGATCTACCGGCGCATCCGCCTCGAATCGACGTTCGGCAAACTGACCGCGCACGTCAGCGACGGCCACCTGCCGTATCCGTACGGCCACGAGCTGACCGGCTACGAAGTCGCCGACCTGAAGGCGACGCTCGACAAGGCGAAGGCGAGCGGCGTGGAGGTCCTGGTCGAGCCGTTCGAGAGCGACAGACGCGAATCGGCGATGGTGCGCTTCCCCGGCGGATACGTCGCGGAGATCCACGCCGTCCTGCAGCGCTGACCGGAATGCCGCCCCGTCGCATTCGCGCTCGCCGTTGGCGCCGCATGGCATGCCTCGCCGCGGTAGCGGGCTGCCTGGCGCAGCCGGCGCCGGCGAAGGCGCAGGACGCCGAAGACGGCGAGCCGCAGCAGGCCGCGACGCGTCCCAGGCCGACGGGCAACCGCTGGCAGGAAGACTGGTCCGCGCTGGCCGATCCCGCCTTGCGCACGCAGCCAGGCGACGCCCTGAAGTACCTCCCGCTGGATTCCGGCGATCCCGCCAGCTACCTGTCGCTCGGCCTGAACCTGCGCGAGCGCATCGAAATCAACGACGCCGCTTCGTTCGGCCTTCGCGGCACCGAGGACGACACCTACCTGCTGCAACGGCTGCAACTGCACGCCGATGCGCGCTTCGCCGAACACTGGCAGGCGTTCGTCCAGATCGAGGACGTGCGCACCGTGAGCAAGCGCGCGATCGGCGGCGCCGATCGCAATCCCTGGGATCTGCGCCTCGCCTTCGCCGCCTACGTGCGCGAGTTCGACGCCGGCACGCTCAAGATGCGCGTCGGCCGCCAGGACTTCGCCTTCGACCTGCAGCGCTTCGTCTCGCTGCGCGACGGACCCAACGTGCGACAGTCCTTCGACGCGATCTGGGCCAACTGGGAAACCGGGCTGTGGCGCTTCATCGGCTTCGTCAGCCAGCCGGTGCAGTACGCGGACGCGCGCCCGTTCGACGACACCTCCGACCGGCGCTTCCGTTTCAGCACGCTGCGCGTCGAACGCAAGCTGTGGGGCCGCGACGAACTGTCGGCCTACTACTCGCGCTACAGCCGGGACGATGCGTCCTATGCCGACGCCGCGGGCCGCGAAGGCCGCGACGTGTTCGACCTGCGTTTCGCCGGCACGGTCGGCGGCTTCGACTGGGACGTGGAAGCCATGCAGCAGCGCGGCGAGGTTGGCGCGAAGCGCATCGAGGCCTGGGCCTGGGGTGCCCGCGTCGGCTATACCGCAACCGGGACCGGCTGGCGTCCGCGAATCGGCCTGCAGGTCGACGCGGCCTCCGGCGACCAGCGCCGCGGCGACCGCACGCTCGGCACCTTCAATCCGCTGTTTCCGAACGGCTACTACTTCACGCTCGCCGGCTATACCGGCTACGCCAACCTCGTGCACGTGAAGCCGACGCTGACGATCAGCCCCGCCATCGGCTTGAAGCTGACCGGCGGAATCGGACTGCAATGGCGCAAGACCACCCGCGACGCCATCTACGTGCAGCCGAACATCGCCCTGCCCGGAACCGCCGGGCAAGGCGGACGCTGGAGCGGTGCCTACGTGCAACTGCGCGCCGACTACGCCTTCGACGCGAACCTCAGCGGCGCGATGGAGGCCGTGCACTACGACGTCGGGCGCGCGATCCGCACGGCCGGCGGCCGTGACGCCGACTATCTCGGCGTGGAATTGAAATTCATGTGGTAGACCTTCGAAGTTCGAAATCTCGACCTCCGATCCGGTTCCCCCGATTCAGTCGCGCGGCATGCGCAGGCCGCGCGGCAAGACGGCAATGCGCCGGGGCGAACTCCTCCTGGTCGCCGTTGACGGGCTGCAGTGAGAGTACGTCGCCACGAAAGCCCTTCTTTCATGGTGTTGACAGCTGAAGAGGGTTGGCTTCCTGGAGAACGTCGGCTTCCACGTATCTCTTGAATGAAGGTACGTCCATGAAGCAGCGGAAACCGGCTTGGCTGGCCAGACTGAAGACGGCCGCTTCTTCATCGAGCAGCAACGCAACAGGCTGGCTGAGTTCCTCCTGAATTCCGCTTGGCCAAGCCAGATCGAATACCGCCTTCTGCTCTCCCGTCTGAACATCCACCAATTCGTAGGCCACCTGTCCTTCAGGCAAACCCTTCGAGCCCATCCAGTCGTTGAGCGCCGCCAACTCGGCCTCCTCCTCGCCGGAAGCGGCTTTACCGACCGCTTCGGCGATGACGGGCGCGGACGGTCCTGCCAGCCACCGCGCGTCGCCGTGCAGGAGTTCCTCGAGCCGCTTGTTCAACTCGGCTGCCAGCAATGCCTTGCGTGCCTCGAGAAATTCTCGATAGCGATCGATCTTCCACAGGTCGCGGTCCATGGGTATCCATTGAGAGGCCAAGGCGCCTGGGTGCCTTTTTTCGATTTCGGCGAAATAGATCTCCGGGAGTGCGTCGCTGATGTCGAGATTGGTCCCCTTGGTCAGGAAACAGAAGTTGCCTAGGGCATTGACCTCAGGCTTCTTGAACTTCCGCTTGTACAACTGGGCCTTGGGGAAGATATGGTGCACCTCCAGTTTGTTCATCTTGCCCAGCAGATTTGCTCTCAGCGCAATTCCGGAACCCCAGTCCCTCGCTTCGCCCACGCGGGTCAGCATGTACAGCACAGGATAGAAGCGTGCCCCCGAACTCCAGCCGGTGAAGTGCGCGGGTTCTGTGCGCAAGCCTCCGTGCCAAAGTCGCAACTGCTCCAGAAGCCTGTCCAGTCCTCCTTCCTCCACGGCAGCCAGATCCTGGTCGATGTAGGACTCGACGGAACCGGAGAAACGCCCCCACATGCCCGCCTGGAAGTACCAGAACAGCAGTTTGTCGCGCTCCTTCTCATCGAGCGGGCCCAGTTTCTTCTGCTGCCGCTGATCGAGATAGCGAACCATCACCGGTACGGCGAAACGGGCGAACAGCACCCGATCGTGATCCAGTCCCAGGCGGCCGGCGATCATGTTCAGGCTGGTATCGATGTGCTTGGCGGCCTTGGCCAGTGCGTCCCTGATTTCTCCGGCTCCTTTCTCGTGAAGATGCTGGAATTTTGCTTCGCCGGTGAGAACCGTATTGATCGAGCGCAGCAGCCAGTCCAGGGTGAAGGCATAGTCGGCCCGGCTCCATTCCTTCAGCCTCGCCTTCATGCTGTCGCGCCCCTCGGGCCAGTCCGCACAAATCTTGGCGAGAGCCAGGTCACCCTTCGAGAGCTTGGTGCCGCCGCTGTTCACCCGGTTGAAGATGTCCACCACGACGTCCAGGGACTTGTCGGCTCCGGTCACTTCTTCGATGTGCAAGTCGATGTCGGCAATGCCGAGCACTCGGCTCAGGCGCGCAACGTAGTCCCCGATCCCGGCGGCCAGCTCGGGTCTGCTTGAAAGGCGGGTGATGTGCGCCCCCATTCCGGCGTTGCCCTGCTTCATGAGGTCCGACACGTCTACCCAGAGTGGATCGTCCTTCATCTTGATGGCTTGATGGAACTCGAAAGTCTGGCTTTCGAGATGAAACCGCAGGCCGGTGAAAGCGCCGCTGTTGCCGTCGAAGAACTTCGGCGGTTTGCCTCGAATGACGCCGTAGAGCGACGTCATCCGTTGCTGTCCGTCCAGCAGAAGCTTAACGATGCCGGAGGCGAGTTCTCCGTCGCCTCGATGTTTGGCAGTGCTCGAATCGGTAGCCCAGACCAGCAATCCGCCGACCGGATGCCGGCGATAGAGGGAGTCGAACAGTCCGCGCACCTGTTCGGAATTCCAGACGTATCCGCGCTGGAACTCCGGCAGAGCCATGTGGCCGTTATCGATGTGGTCGAGAATCGTCGAAATCTTCATGGATGACGAATGCTCCTTGGATATTTTGCGGATCTCTTTTTTTTGAATGTTCTCGACAGGCGGGATGGATCTCGTTCACTCGACATGGCAGGAGCGAAACGCCCGGCTCACCGAATCGGCACCAAGGTCTCCGCACGGAACACCGGCTCGGCGAGTTCTTGACCGTGCCCGCCCCGACCACGCTGCGATCTTTCAGGTTCGGACGATCTCCCTCAAAGCCGCCGCCGCCCGTTGCATCGCACCGGCCTGCCCCGCTCGAGCACTTGCTCGTAACCTTTCGTCGGCGTGCGCAGCACGCGCACCACCGTGCCCTGCATGCAGACTTCGTCCGTTTCCAGCATCACGGGCTTGGCCGCAACGGGCTTGGCCTGATAGGCGGCGATGGCCGCCTTGCGATCCGCCTCGCGAACCCCGGCGGCGAGTTCGCTGGTGAAGGTCTCCAAGGCCCGCGTCGCACGCCATTCCTGGATCGTGTAATACGCGATCGGCACGAACGCCACGATGCAGGCGGCCGCGATGATCGACCGGCCGAGAATCCTTGCGTTGTATTCCCCTGCCATCGGAAAGCCCCCGGTTCCAACACCGCGCGCAAGGATATCCGGCCGACGCGCATCCGTCCGCCGCGACGGCACCGCCCCCACCAACGACAGTGGCAGCCGCCGCTCTCCGGATGGTAGATACGCCCCTTCCCGGCGGACCAGCGGCATGCGCGGCCACGCTCGACACCATTTCTCGACGATGCGAACGAAGGCGCTCCTCCGCCACCTTGCCGGCTTGCTGCTGCTCGTGTGCGCTTCCGTTGCGCACGCCGCGCCCGACGAGGCCGCCGGCCACGCGCCGTATCGCAGCTACGGGCCCGCCGACGGACTGCCGTCGGTGTACATCCGGACCCTGCTGCAGGATCGGCCGGGCTTCGTCTGGGTCGGCACGGATACCGGCCTGTACCGCTACGACGGCCAGCGCTTCCAGGCGTTCGGCTTGCGCGACGGCCTGCGCTCGGCGTCGGTCGGGCATCTGCTCGAGGATCGCGACGGCACGCTGTGGGTCGGTACCCGCGGCGGCCTGCATCGCTGGAACGGTGAATCGTTCGTGGCGGCCGCGACCGACCAGGATCCGTCCGAGGCGGCGATACGCGCACTCGCGGAAAACGCGGAGGGCGTGTGGATCATCGCGGGCGCCGCCGACCGGGGGCCGTTGCTGCGCGACACCGACGGACGCTTCGCCGCCGTGCCCGACTGGCCCGGCGGCGCGGCGACCGCACTGGCCGGCAAGGCCGACGCGCGGTCGCTGTGGGTCGGCGTGTGGGACGGATCGCGCGCGCACGTGCTGCGGCGGAGCGACGGACACTGGCAGCGCATCGCGCTTGCGGCCGGCACTGAGCACGAACGCATCGATGCACTGTTCGAGGACGCGCAGGGTCGCCTGTGGGTGCGCCAGCCGAACCGCCTGTCGGCGAAGCCGCGTGACGGCGAATTCGCCGCGGCTGCCACGCCGCTGCCGGTCGATGCGCAGTCCGGCGCGCTGCTGGCCGATCCGCGCGGCGGCTTCTGGCTGCCGACCGAGGCCGGGCTGCTGCATCACGACGACGACCACTGGCAGCGCGTGCAGGGACCGGTCGCCTTGTCGGCGCAGTGGTGCCGCATGGTGCTGGTGGATCGCGAAGGTTCGCTATGGTGGGGATCGGCCGGATTGCACCGCCAGCTCGGCGGCGGCGCGTGGAGCGCGTACACCGCGCGCGAAGGTCTGCCCGGTGACGTGGTCTGGGCCGTCTTGCGCGACCGCGCGCAACGCCTGTGGGTGGCGACCAATTCCGGCGCGGCCGTGCTCGCCACGACCGGCTTCCGCCGCGTGCCGGGCAGCGAAGGCAAGGACCTGCGCACGATCGCGCAGGCGCCCGACGGACGCCTGTTCCTGGCCGGACGCATCGGCGCGGAACTGCTCTCGCTCGATCCGCGCGACGACACGCTGACCCGCCTGCCGTTTGCCGGTCTCGCGGCGAGCGCGCGCGTCCTGCGCCTGCATGTCGACCGCGCCGGCACGCTGTGGGCGGCGACTTCCGACGGGCTGTACCACGCCGAAGCCGACGCCGTGCGGCCGCAGTTCGCACGCGTCGGCACAGCCGACGCGGCTCCCGATGGTCCGGTTCCCGACGGCCCGCTCGCCGACGTGCGCGAGGACGCGTCCGGCCGGCTCTGGATCGCCGGCCAGCGCGGCCTGTGGATGCGCGACGGCGAGCGCTGGCGGCGCTTCGGCCGCGCCGACGGCCTGCGCCGCGACTTCGTCGCACACGTGCTGCCGACCTCGTCCGGCGATCTGTTCGTCGGCTACGGCGATCCGCTCGGCGTGGCGCGCGTGCGCTACGAGCAGGGCCGCCTGCGCGTGCTGCGCCATCACGACAGCGACAGCGGCAGCGCCGACGCGGTCTACCTCGTCGGCGAGGACGCCGCGCGACGCCACTGGCTGGGCGGACCGCAGGGCATCGATCGGCTCGCGGGGGAATCGCAGCGGCATTTCGGCCTGGCCGACGGACTCGTCGGCGAGGACGTCGCCAGCGGCGCCTTCCTCGCCGAAGCCGACGGGCGCGTGTGGATCGGCACCAGCGCCGGGCTCGCGCGTTTCGACGGCGCCGCGTACGAGCATGCGCCGCGCCCGCCGCCGCCGAACGTCGCGCTGATGGACGTGCACTTGGGCGCCGCGCGCTGGTCGCCCGACCAGCCCGAGCCGCGCGTCGCGCACGACCGCAACGTTCTCGAAGCGCGCCTCGCCGGCCTGGGCTATCTCGCCGGGCACGCACTCCAATACCGCGTCCGCCTCGCCGGCCTGGAGCCCGAGGCGCACGTGACGACGAGCCCGAACCTGCGCTTCTCCGGACTGGCGCCCGGCTCGTACCGCCTCGAAGCCGCCGCGCGCAGCGGACCGGACGGACCCTGGGGTCCGCCGTCGACGCTGGCGTTCGAGGTGCGACCGGCGTGGTGGCAGACCTCGGTGTTCCGCGCCGCTCTGGTGCTCGCCGCCACTCTGCTCCTGCTGCAACTGCTGCACTGGCGCACCGCGCTGCTGCGCCGTCGCAACCGCCAGCTCGACGCGCAGGTCGGCGAGCGCACCGCAGCGCTGCAGGTCGCCGTCGAGCGCCTGCGCGACGAAGTCGGACAGCGCGCCGCGGCCGAGCGCGCGCTGGCCGCGGCAAACGTCGAGGAACGCCGGCGCACCGAACGCTTCAGCCTGATCGCGCACATCGCCTCGATCCTGTCGTCCAATCTCGATGCGGACGCGCTGGCGCAACGGGCGGCCTCGTCGCTGCGCGAGGTGCTCGGCTGCGAGCAGGTGGACATCCCGCTCGCCGACGGCACCGGTCGTCTGCGCCCCGCCGCTGCGACGCCGGCCGCGGCGCACGCGCTCGACGTGCCGATCCTGCTCGGCGAGGAACGGCTCGGCGCGATCCGCGTGCGCGGCGCGCGCCCGTTCGACGATCTGGACGCCAGCAGCCTGGCCATCGTCGCCGACTGCCTCGCGGTGGCGATCGAGAACGCGCACCTGTTCGGCCGGGCGCAGGAGGTCGCGGTGGTCGCCGAACGCCAGCGCGTCGCGCACGACCTGCACGACAACGTGATGCAGATCCTCGCCTCGATCCGCATGCGCGCGCAGACGCTGGCGCGGCACGGCCGCGGCCAGTCCGAGGCCTCGACGCGCCACGCCGACCGGCTTGCCGAACTGGCACGCATCGCCGTCGCCGAGATGCGCGCCTACGTCGAACAGCTGCGTCCCGACGAGGCCAACGACGAGCCGGGCCGGCACGACGGCAGCGCCGGCTACCTGCACGACCGCTCTCTGCCGAACGCGGTGCAGCGCCTGCTCGCCACGGCGGTGCCGGACGGCGTGCGCGTGGTCTGCGACTTCGAGCAGTTCCCGCCGCAGGCGTTCGAGCACGAGGAAGCGCTGTTCCGCGTCTGTCAGGAAGCAGTGTCGAACGCGGTGCGCCACTCCGGCGCGAGCACGCTCGAAGTCAGCGGGCGCATCGCCGGAGCTGCCGCGCGCATCCGCGTCGTCGACGACGGCTGCGGCCTGCCCGAAGGCGTGCTGCGCCAGGGCATCGGGCTGGACAGCATGCGCCGGCGCATCGCCGCGCTCGGCGGCCGCGTGCGCATCGGCGCGGGCGCGCGGTGCGGAACTGAAGTGGAAGCGGAACTGCCGCGAGCCGATCGCGCCGCGTCAGGGACATGACCGCAGCGTCACGATCGCGCCCGTGCCTGTGCGTGCGTCAGCGGCCGTCGTTGCCGCGCAGCCCGCGCGCGTGCAGCGCCGCCTGCAGGCGGTCGGTTGCGCCGATCTTCGGGAACAGCTGGCGCAGGTAGCTCTTCACCGTGCCTTCGGTGATGCCGAGCGCGTTGGCGATGCGCTTGTTGCTCAGGCCCTGGCCGAGCAGCGCGAGCACCTGCCGCTCGCGCTGGGTCAACGTCTCCTCCTCGCGCGAACCGCGCCGCAGCAGCTGCAGCAGTCGCGCCTGCACGGGACGGTGGATCCAGCTCTCGCCGGCGGCGACGTGGCGGATCGCCGCCAGGATCTCGTCGCGGCTGGCGTCCTTGAGCAGGAAGCCGTGCGCACCGGCGCTCAGCACCGCGTGCACTTCGTGGTCCTCGAAGAAGCTGGTCAGGATCATGATGCGCAGCTCCGGCCGGGCGTCCAGCAGCGCGCGCACCGCGTCGGGCGCCGGCAGGCCGGGCATGCGCAGGTCGAGCACGACGACGTCGACGGCGTGCCGGCCGACGAAGGCGAGCGCGGCCTGCGCCGAATCGACCTCGCCGGCGACGACGATGTCGGCTTCCTCCTCGAACAGCGAGACGAGGCCTTCGCGGACGATGGCGTGATCGTCCACCAGCAGCAGGCGCGCGCGTGGCGTCGCCGCGGCGCCGGCATCGGCGAACGGCGCCGTCGTGGTCGAATCGTGAGCGGCCAGAACGGGATCCTCCGTGCGCATCGCGCGCAGTATAGGCCGGCGCGCCGAGCGCGCCTCCCTGTCTTCGGAGGGGGCTGCGCCCCTCTCCGATGAAGCCCTCCGGCGGAGACCGCAGCGTCCTTTCGCACGAACGGTACGGTTCGCCTCCACCGACGGATGGTCCGCCGACGATGCCGAACCTAGCCTGCCGTCATCGCTGCACGACGTGCACGCGACGCCCCGTTTCCAGCACAGGACCCTCCATGCGATTCCATCCTCTCGCCGGCGCCGTCTGCGCCGCCATCGTGGCCGGCTCGGTCACCGCTTCGCCGCTCAAGTCCCTCGATCATCCCATCAACGATCCGGCCCTGGATTCGATCCAGCAGATCGCCGGCACGCGGCCGTTCGTGAAGACCACCGACGCCGAGCCGACCATCGCCGAGTACGGCGCCTCGCTCGTCTCGGTGTTCCGCACCGTCGGCGCCGAGGTCGCCGCCAACGAGCAGGGCCAGCCCTACCTCGTCAGCAACAAGCGCCTGGCCTATTCGCACTCGCAGGACGGCGGCCGCAGCTGGCGCAGCGACTACCTGCCGCCGCTGCCCGGCAGCACCACCACGCTGGGCTACGGCATGGTCGCCGCCGACCGCACTGGCCGCTTCTACGCCAGCGGCCTGGGCGCCGACGCGGATGGACGCACCACCGTCACCGTGAACCTCTCCGTCGACGGCGGGCGGCGCTTCGCCGCCGCGGTGCCGGTCGACGCCGCCGGGCGGCCGGACCGCCCGTGGCTGGCCACCGGGCCGGCGCCGGGCGCGCGCTGGCGCGACAACGTGTACCTGAGCTGGGTGAGCTTCGACGACAGCGTCGGCTCCAGCGTGCTGCGCTTCGCGCGTTCGACCGACGGCGGCCACACGTTCACCACGCGCACGGTGTTCGCGCCGGCGCCCGATCCCGATCCGAACCATCCGCAGAACACGGTGCAGTTCCCGACCGTCGCGGTCGATCCGCACGACGGCCGCATCTACGTCGCGTTCCTCCAGTTCGGCTTCGTCTCGCACGACTACCTGCGCATCCTGAAATCCGACGACGGCGGCGAGACGTTCCATCCGCTCGCCTTCAACCGCGCCGATGCGCCATCGCCGCAAGTGATCCCGGTGGTGCAGCCCGGCACCTACACCGAATGCGGCGCGACGCGTTTCGATCCGCCCGGCGGTCCGCCGCAGTTCGCGGCCAACACGGTGCTGACCCTGCACAGCGGCCCGGACATCGGCGGCTCGGTCAGCGGCGCGCCGCGCTACGTGCACGCCACGCGCATCAACCTGCAGCCGATGCTGGCCGTGTCCAAGGGCGTGATCCACCTGGTGTGGTCGAACTCGACCAGCCAGGTGTTCGGCGAGGCCACTTCCGGCGCGGACATCCTGTACATGCGTTCGGACAATGACGGCGCGACCTGGAGCGAGCCGCAGGCGGTCAACGCGGGCGCCGGCGGCAGCGGCCGCAGCGTGACACCGGCGATCGCGATCGGCTCGTTCGGCGGCGAGGCGGCATTGCCGCTGCTGCCCTCGCCGCGCAACGTGCACATCACCTACTACACGCAGGAGCCGGACGGCACGCTGAGCTTCAATCTCGCCCAGTCGCGCGACCGCGGCCAGAGTTTTCCGGACGCGAGGAAGCGCCGTCTCAACGCCCGGCCGATCGCGCTCGCACCGACCAGCGTGCCGCTGCCGACGGCCGCCAATCCGTACCAGACCACGAACTACGACCGCCTCGTCGCGCAGTGTTCCTCGCTGGGCGAATACACCGGCCTGAGCGTGGGCCTGGGCGTGGTGCACGCCGTGTGGGGCGATTCCAGCGCGACGATGCGCCAGCCGGTGGATCCGCTCGATCCGCTCTCTGGCCAGACGCACGCCAAGGAGAACGTGCACTTCACCGGCCGTCCGGCGATCTTCTGACGAAGCGCGGCGCCACCGGAAAGACGGAGCCCGGGCCGCCGCCGCGGCCCGGGTTCCGCTTCGACTCAGTCGGCGCCCGGCTCGAAACCGTCGGCGAAGATGCGGTCGAAGCCGATCACCTGCGCGGCCTCTTCGGGCAGGTTCGCATGGTGCAGCAGCAGCAGACCGCTGGCGCCGTTGGCGGCGAGATTGGCCGCGTCGAGGGTGCCGTGGATCACCGAGCCGTCCTGCTCGAACAGCAGCGCCGCCGGACCGCCGTCGGTCACCGGAATCACGAAGCCCGGCGCGTTGCCGTCGTAGGTGAACGGACCCGGCACCCGCGAATGGGTGCCGTTGGCGGTACCGCATTGCGTCGGGTCGCGGTCGATGCGCGCGCACAGGTGGTTGAACGACGGGCACACCGCCACGGCGTAGTCCAGCTTGCGCTCGCCGTCGGCCAGGCCGAGGTTGGCGGCGGTGGCGCTGATCAGCAGCGTGTTGCCGTCGAACAAGTCGCCATCGCGCCTGTCCGGCGCGGAGAAGTTCGGCTGCGACACCAGCCTCAGGTTCTCCGGCGGCGTGAACATGCCGGTGACGTACACGTCCATCGGATCGTTCGACTTGTCGTCGATGAGGGCTGCGTAGTCGCCGGGCGTGGTCGTGAACAGCACGCGATCGTATTCCCCGTCGCGATCGGTATCCACGCAGACGTTGATCGACTGCGCGTTCGCCGTCGACCACGGGCCGAACGTGGCCAGTCCGAAGACGAAGCGGTCGTCGGCGTAGGTGGCGCCCAGGTACTGGATCTCCTGCGAGGCGCGCACGTCGTCGGCGTGACGGGTGCCGGTGTACTGCAGCTCGAGCACCGAGACCATCGACTGGCGATCGTCGGCTTCCGTCTCGCAGTCGGTGCCTTCCAGCGTGCCGGTGCACAGGCCGGTGCCGGCGATCTCGAGCGAGAGCTGCGCATCGTCGCCGCCGAGGCGGCCGGACAGGCGCGAGTGCGGCCGGTGCGCCATGTACACCGGCACGCGCGCCACTTCCTGCCCTGCGCTGGACACGATCAGGTCGGCCGATTCCTCGGCGATGTACTCGCGCGGCAGCGCGCCGATCTCGACGGCCGTGTCCGACGAGCCGGTCTGCGTGGCGGACACGCTCGGGTCGCGGTAGCGTTTCATCTGGCTGCCGGTGGCGACCATGCGCACCGGTACCAGCACCGACCCGCCGGCCGGCACCGCGACCTGCGAGGTCGCCCCGGCCAGCGAGAACGCCACGCCCGGCGAATCCAGCCGCGTCGACAGCGCCAGGTCCACGGTCTGTGCGGTCGACGTGCGGTTCTCCAGGCGGATGTCGCGCGTGACGTCGGCCGCGTCGACCACGTCGTCGTCGAAGGTCAGCGACACCAGTTCCGGGGCGGCGTCGTTGAACGCGACGATCGGCGAGACCGAGGCCGCCGCGTCGATGCGGCCGGCGCCGGTGCGGCTGGCGCCGTGGACGTCGAGCGTGCCGTTCGGACCGGTGGTGAGTTCGTGCCGCGCCGAGTTCATCGCGATGGCCTTGATCTGCGCCACCGAAGCGTCGGGGTTCTGCTGGCGCAGCAGTGCGGCCAGGCCGGCAACGTGCGGCGCGGCCATCGACGTGCCGCTCAGGCGAAGGCTTCGCCCGGCCGCGGTGTAGCCGCTCGGATCGGCGCTGACGCAGCCGGCCGGCGGAGCGTTGGCCGGAGCGGTGCAGATCACGCCGGTGAGGGCCGATTCGATGTTGGTACCCGGCGCGGAGAGATCGGGCTTGAGGATCGCCTGCCCGGGCACGCCGCTGGGTCCGCGCGAAGTCGAGGCGCTGACCGTATCGGCGCCGTTGGACAGGGTGACGTCGATGCCGCCGGCGAGGCTGGCGCGGAACGCGTCCGCATCGGCCAGGGCCAGGTTGGCCGAGGGGATCGTCACTTCGGGGATCGTCGTGTCGTCCGACATGCCGGTCACCTGGCCGGCGTCGCCGCTGGTCGCCACGTTGCCGATGATCGCGCCGACCGCGCCGTTGAGCTGCGCGTTGTAGGCCTTGAGCTTGAACGCGCAGCCGCCGCGATCGATGAAGGCGATCCTGCCCTGCACCGCCGCCGCGTTGGCGAACGGCGTCTGGCAACCGTCCTGCGCGGTTCCCGCGGGCGTGCCGCCCGGCGGCACCGTCTCCGTCGAGCCGTCGTCGACCGCGACGACCGCGGCCGTGACGCCGGCCGGCGGCACGGTCGGACCGAACAGCGCCGAGCCGGTCGTCTTGATGCCCGCCAGCGCCTCCGGCGCGTTCACCACGACCGGGCCGCTGACGCCGCTGTCGAGCGTGTTCGCCACGCTGATCGCGTGGCGCGACGCGGCCGGAGAGCCGTTCACGAAATAGGTGTCGCCGTCGTTGCCGGCCGAGATCACCACGATCATGCCGGCCTCCACCGCGTTGTCGGCGGCCAGGCTGGTGTCGTCGTCGGGCTGGCCGAACGACGAGCCGAGCGAGAGATTGACCACGTCCAGGTGATCGGAGACGTCGTCGTCGCCGTTCGGGTCCTGCGCCCAGTCCAGCGCCTTGATCGTCAGCGTGGTGGTGCCGCCGCAGCCGAACACGCGCAGCGCGTACAGCTCGGCGCCGGGCGCGACGCCGGGTCCGATGCGCAGGCCGGCGAAGTCGGTGCCGGTGTTCCACGGGCCGGCGAACGGCGTGCCGTCGTCGCGCACGCCCAGTCCACCGGCGATGCCGGCCACGTGCGTGCCGTGGCCGCCGCAGTCCATCGGGTCCGGATCGGGATGCGGCGTGGAGGTGGCCGTGGTCCCGGCGTTGTAGTCGTCGCCGGCGAAGTCGGTGCCGCCGACCACCTTGGCGGTCGGGAAGGACGGCGCGCCGCCGATGGCGTCGCTGATCACCGTGCGGTCGTTGGCCTGGTAGTCGGCCAGCAGCCCGCTGCCGCCGAACATCGGATGCTGGTAGTCGATGCCGGAATCGATGATGCCGATGCGCACGCCGGTGCCGTCGGCGCCGGCGGTCGCCAGCGGCGTGCCTTCCCACAGCTGCGGCGCGTTGATGAACGGGACGCTGGTCGACAGGCTCGGCTTGTGTTGCGGCAGCGGGCGCACGGATACCACGCCGGGCAGGCGGCCCAGCGCGGCGATGTCGCCGGCGTCGACGTTCAGCGCAATGCCGTTGAGCACGCGGCCGACGCGATAGAGTTCCGTCGCGGCGATGCCGCTGCCGGCCAGGCGATCGGCGAAGCGCACCTGCGCGGCGCGGTTGGTGGACACGACGCCGCGGGAAACCTGCCCCGCCGCGCTGCGCGCGACCAGCCCCTTGCCGCCGCGCGCGAACGAGCGCGCGTAGGCGACCGAGGCCGGCGTTCCCTCCAGCGTGACGAAGACGTCCACGCGACCGTGGCTCTGCGAGGCGGCGAGCCTCCCGCCGGCGGCTGCGAGCGACGGCGGCGGATCGAGCCGCGCGGACGCGGCGCCCGCCGCGCCGGCAAGCGTGACGGCCACGGCCGCGGCCAGCGCCGTCAACGGCTTCGTTGCGACGGCCCGCTTCGCGGCGGCCGCCTCTGTATTGAGTGATTTCATGAAGAACCTCGAGAGCTGAACGATGGTTCGCACGACGCCGCCGCAGCGGCGGTCGTTCCTGAAGGGAAATTTCGCTCCGGGCGACCGCAATCCCGCCGCATGGCCGGTCCTGCGGCTTGCATCGCGGAATGGATATTTGAAAATGAATAATCCGAATGAATGGACGAATAATCCATTTCCATTCCGATGCGGCATTCACCCGTAATGCAAATTTCCCATTTCGAATCTAGCGAGCGGTTCGGCCGCGGACCACTGTGCAAATCCGGCCCGGGGCACCAGCGCGCTGTACGGGATTTCGCATCGCCGGCGAGAAGCCGGGACGATCGGGCGCGGACGATCATGCGCGGACGGCGGAGGCGGCACCGCTACAATCGCCATCCACCTGCCGCCGCGGTCCGCCCGGATGCCTGCAATCGACCTGCCGCCCGCTGCCGCCCACTCCGCCCCGCCGGCTGACGGGCGCCGCCGCGGCTTCGCCTATCCGGCGACGTTGCTCGGCCTGTTCGTCCTGCTCTGGCTCGTGCTCGCCATTGCGCCGTGGTACCGGCAGGACTGGCTGCTGGAAAACGTGCTGGTGTTCGTTGCGATCCCGCTGCTGGTCGTCACGGCGCGGCGGCAGCGCTTCTCGAATTTCGCCTATACGCTGCTGTTCGTGTTCTTCTGCCTGCACGAAATCGGCGCCCACTACACCTATTCGATGGTGCCGTACGACCAGGCCTTCCAGGCGCTCACCGGCCGTTCGCTGGACGCGCTGCTGGGCTTGCAGCGCAACCACTACGACCGCCTCGTGCATTTCTGCTTCGGCTTGCTGCTGCTGCCGGCCACGGCCGAGCTGCTGGAGCAGCGCGCCGGCCTTCGCGGCGCCTGGGCCGCGGTGCTGCCGGTGCTGGTGATCGAGGCGCTGTCGGCGATCTTCGAGCTGATCGAATGGGCGGCCGCGACGGTGTTCGGCGGCGACCTCGGCCAGGCCTATCTCGGCACGCAGGGCGACGTCTGGGATGCGCAGAGCGACATGGCGCTGGCGCTGCTGGGCGCATCGATCACCCAGGCGCTGCGCATCGCGTGGCGCCGCCGCGGCCTCAGCCGGTCCACTGCCCGCCGTTGATCGAGAACGTCGCGCCGGTGACGAAGCCGGCGTCCTCGCGCGCCAGCCAGGCGACCAGCGCGGCGATTTCCTCGGCGCGGCCGAGCCGGCCGACCGGAATCGAGGCGATCGTCGCTCTCAGGATCTCCTCGGGCACCGCGGCGACCATCTCGGTGTCGCAGTAGCCCGGCGCGACCGCGTTCACCGTGATGCCGCGATGGGCACCTTCCAGCGCCAGCGAGCGCGTGAAGCCGAGCACGGCCGCCTTGCTCGCCGCGTAGTTGGTCTGTCCGGCCTGGCCGCGCTGGCCGTTGACCGAGCTGACGTTGACGATGCGGCCGTAGCGGCGTTCGCGCATGCCCGGCACGACCGCGCGGCACAGGTTGAACAACGAATCGAGATTGGTGCGCATCACCTGGCTCCATTGCTCGCGCGTCATCTTGTGCAAGGTCGCGTCGCGCGTGATGCCGGCGTTGTTGACCAGCACGCGGATCGGGCCGAGATCGGCTTCGACGCGCGCCACGCCGGCGGCACAGGCGTCGAAGTCGCCGACGTCCCAGCGGTACGCGGCGATGCCGGTTTCGCGCCGGAACGCCGCGGCGGCGTCCTCGTTGCCGTGGTAGACGGCCGCGACCGCATGCCCGCCGGCCTGCAGCGCGAGCGCCACCGCGCGGCCGATGCCGCGCGTGCCGCCGGTGACCAGTGCGGTGCCGCTCACGGCACGAAGCCCGATGCAGGCACGGGCCGCAGCGAGCGCGCGTCGCGCGCAGCGGAAGAATCGGCTTCGGTCGGCATGGCGGCTCCCGTGGAAAACCCGTTCCGTACTGTGCCGCGGCCGGCGCAAGACCTCTTGATCCGGATCATCGTCGACGACGGACGCTGCCGGTTCGTGCCGATGCCACCTTGCGCATCAGCCTTTCATCAGCACGGGAAACGCCGCGTTGTGCAGCACCTCCCGCGTCGCGCCGCCGAACATCCATTCGCTGAAGCGGCTGCGGCCGTAGGCGCCCATCACCAGCAGGTCCGCATCCAGCCGTTCGGCCTGCTCGAGCAGGGTGCGGCCGGCGTGCGCGTCGGGTTCGCGGCAGGCCATCACGTCGTGGTCGATGGCGTGGCGGCCGAGGTACGCGGAGAGATCGAACGGCGGATCCCAGTTGGCCATGTAGGGGTTGCGCGCGGCGCCGGCCAGCACGACGACGTGCCGCGCGCGATGCAGCAGCGGCAGTGCGGCGCGCACGGCGCGGATCGCCTCGGGCGAACCGTTCCAGCCGATCAGCACGCGCTCTACGCGCACGTGCCGCGTCCACTCTCCCGGAGCGACCACGCACGCGCCGCCGCTGGCGAGGACGAGCTGGCCGATCTGCGCCGCGCTTCCCCAGGCCAGCTGCGGATTGCGCTCGAGCACGAAGAGGTCGAGCCAGTTGCAGGCGTGCGCCAGGACGTCGGGCAGGTAGCCCTGCACGACCTGCCACGCCGCCCGCGCGATGCCGCGCTCCTTCGCATGCTCGCGGAAGACGCGCCGTTCGGCGCAGGCCGCATCGACGGGCGCGGCGCGCACGTCCTCGGGCAGCGATGCGAGCAGCGGTGGCGCCGGAGGAACGTGGAATCCGGTGAACGAGGCGTTCGCCCAGGCGGCCAGTCCGGCGGCGTATTCGACACCGGGCGTCCAGGCCGCGGGATCCTGCACGTTGACGGCGATCTCGAGCACGGGCGATTCCTCTCCGGCGCCGGGTTTCGTCGGCGACATGGCCGATGGTGCCCGCCGGCACGCCGCCGCCTGTTGATCCGCGTCAAGCGGAGGCGACCTCGCGGTCGAGACCGGTACCGTCGAGACCGGCACCTTCGAGATCGGCACCGTCGCGGTAGTCGGGTACGACGGTGGTCCAGCCCAGCTCGCGCTCGACGTGCTGGCGCATCGCGTCGGCCGCCACCGGCTCGCCGTGAGTGACGAAGGTGGTGCGCGGCGCCGCCTGGAAGTGCCGCAGCCACTGCACGATCTGCGCATGGTCGGCATGCGCCGACAGCGAAGTGCACACGGCGACCTCGGAGCGCACCGGCACGTCCTGTCCGTGGATGCGCACCGAGGCAGCGCCGGCGAGCATCGACGCCCCGCGCGTGCCGGCGGCCTGGTAGCCGGAGAACAGGATCGTGTTGCGCGCATCCGGCGCGAATGCCTTGAGGTGATGCACGACGCGGCCGCCGGTGGCCATGCCGCTCGCCGCGACGATGACCATCGGCCGCTGCAGGGTGTTGAGGTGCCTGGATTCCTCCACGCTGTTCACGTACTTCGCCACGTGGCACATCGCGGCGCACTCGCCCTCGTCCAGGCGGTGCTGGTCGCGGAAGCGCCAGTACAGGCCGGTCACGTCGACCGCCATCGGACTGTTCAGATAGACCGGAAGATCCGGCGGGATGCGCTGCGCCGCCTTCAGGCGCGCCAGACAAAGAAGCAGGGACTGCGCGCGTCCGACCGCGAACGCGGGCACCACGACCACGCCGCCGCGGCGGATCGTGCGCGTGACGACGGATTGGATCTCGTCCAGCGGATCGACGGCCGGATGCAGGCGGTCGCCGTAGGTGGATTCGACGACGAGGTAGTCGGCCGCGCCGATCGGGCTGGGCGGCCGCATCAGCGGATCGTCCGGCCGCCCGAGGTCGCCGGAGAACACGATCCTGCGCGTCGCGTCGGCGAGCGTCACGATCGCCGCGCCGAGAATGTGGCCGGCCGGATCGAAGCGCGCGGACAGTCCGCCGCCCAGGTCGATGTTCTCGCCGCTGCCGATCGGGCGGAACCGGCGCAGCGAGGCCAGCGCGTCCTCCTCGGTGTACAGCGGCAGCGGCGGATGGTGCTTTGAAAATCCGCGGCGGTTGGCGTAGGCAGCGTCCTCCTCCTGCAAGCGGCCGCTGTCGGGCAGCAGGATCCTGCACAGCTCGAACGTGGCCGGCGTGCAGTAGACCGGGCCGCGGAAGCCGTTCCTGACCAGCAGGGGCACGTAGCCGGAATGATCCAGGTGCGCATGGGTCAGCACGACCGCGGCGATGCTCGCCGGCTCGACCGGCAGCGCCGCGCGGTTGCGCAGGCGCAGCTGCTTGAGCCCCTGGAACAGTCCGCAATCGACCAGCACGCGCGTGTCGCGCGACGTCAGCAGGTATTTCGACCCGGTGACCGTGCCGGCCGCGCCGAGGAACTGGATGCGCATCGTCGGATCCCTGGTGTGCCGCCTGGCGCGGCCGCTGCGGTCCAGCGTAGGCCCGGACGGCGCGGGCCGCTTGATCGACGTCAAGCGCGCCGCACGCGCGGTCTTGATCGCGGTCAAGCCGGCAGCCACGCGCGGCAGGCACGCTGGCACTCCCCATCCGCAGCGGACGAAACCATCATGAGCGTGGAAACGACGACCCTTCTGCTCCTCCTCGGCGGCGCGCTGTTCCTGCTCGTCCGCTACGGCCGGCGCGCGCCGGCCGCCGTCCGGGTCAGCGTGCGTCCACGTCGCCGCCGCTGACCGGCGAGGTCTTCCCGGCGAGCAGCTCGCGTATCGCGGGAACCAGTTCGGCCGCCAGCCCGATCGCATTGGTCGCGTGCGGGACCGCATCGGTGCTGACCACGCGTGCCGCTCCGGCTTGCAGCAACGCGCGATCGCAAGCGTCCGCGAACAGGCCGTGCACGACGACGCAGACCGGATCGGCGCCGCCGAGCCGGCGCACGCGGGACACGGCCTGGATCAGCGTGCCGCCGGACGCGGCGATGTCGTCGAGCAGCACCGGCGTGCGTCCCGCCGGCAGCGCCGCGCCGGGGATCGACACCTCGACGTCGCGGTCGCCGCGGCGATGTTTCGCCAGCACCACAAACGGCGCCTGGATGCGCGCGGCCGCCTCCTGCACCCACTGCCGGCTCTCCTCGTCCGGGCCGATCAGCAGCGGAGCGGCGACGTTGGCGCGGATCCATTCCGCCACCGGCGGCATCGCCGACACGCGGCGGGTCGGCATGGCGAAGATTTCCGCCAGGCTCGCACGCCGGTGCAGATGCGGATCGACGGTGACCAGCCAGTCGAAGGTCCACGACAGGAATGCCGCGTAGTGCGTGGAACTGACCGCCTCGCCCGGATGGAAACGTGCGTCCTGGCGCATGTAGGCAAGATACGGCGCGACCAGCCCGACCCGCCGCGCACCCAGTTCGCGCGCCGTGCGCGCGGCGAACAGCAGCGGCAGCGCGAGATCGTCGGGATCGCGCAGCGAGCACAGCACGATCACTTCGCGGCCGCGGCAATCGCCGTCCAGGCGCACCAGCGATTCGCGGTCCGGAAAACGATGCCGGAGGACGCTTCCGGTGATCGCATCCAGGCCGCAGGCCAGCTCGCCAGCCAGGTCGAGCCCTTCCGCGAAGGCGAGCAGCAGCGGCTTCACGGCGCGTCCTCCACCACGATCATGTCGGTGTGACGCGCGAAATAGCCGCGCGCGTAGTCGAGTTCGCCGCGCGTCTGCGCATGCAGCGTCAGCAGCGGTTCGCCCGGCGCGACGGGCTGGCCGACGTGGGCGTGCAGCCGGAGTCCGGCCGCCGGCGCGCGCGGCGCACCGGCGAGCTTGGCCAGGCGCGCCAGCCGGCGGTTGTCGAACCGGCTCACGATGCCGCTGCGCGGAGCGGGCAGCTCGATGCGCTGCGGTGCTTGCGGCGGCTCGCTCAGGCCGCCCTGCGCCACGCAGATCGCCTCGAACTTGCGCCAGGCCGAACCATCGCGCAGCAGCCGGCAGGCGCATTCCCTGCCCTCGCCGGCGCGCACCGCAGGATCGAATTCGAGCGCGACGCCGGCGAGCTCGAGCGCGCTTGCGCGCAGGTCGTCGGGTGCGTCCGGCTCGCCGCGCAGCACGGCCAGGACGTCGCGCGCCTCCAGCGCCGGGCCGATGCCGTTGCCGACCGGCTGCGTGCCGTCGGTGACGCGGAGCGTCGCGTGCAGGCCGGTCGCCCGCGCGACCGCCAGCAGGCGTGCGCCCAGCGCTTGCGCGGCCTGCACGCTGCGGATCTTCGCCGTGGGTCCGACCGGCAGGTCGAGCACGACGTGAGTCGCCCCCGCCGCCAGCTTCTTCGACAGCACGCTGGCCGTCAGCTGCGTGTCGCTGTCGACGTCGAGCGGGCGCTCGACGCGGATCAGCGTGTCGTCGGCCGGACTCAGGTTGGCCGCTCCGCCCCACACGAGGCAGCCGCCCTCGCGCTCGACCACGCGGCGCATCGCGGCCAGGTCGAGATCGACCGGCGCGAGCACGGCCATCGTGTCCGCCGTCCCCGCCGGCGAGGTGATCGCGCGCGAGGACGTCTTCGGAATCAGCAGGCCGGCCGCGGCGACGATCGCCACGACGATCGGCGTGGTGCGGTTGCCCGGCAGGCCGCCGACGCAATGCTTGTCGACCACCAGCGCGCGCGGCCACTGCAGGCGATCGCCGACGCGGACCATCGCGCGCGTGAGCGCGACGGTTTCCTCCAGGTCGACGCGGTCGCCGACTCCCGCCGCGACGAACGCGGCGAGCTCGATGTCGGACAGGCGGCCGGCGACGGCATCGCGCAGCAGGCGCAGGTACTGCTCCTCGTTCAGCGCGTGGCCGTAGAGTCGGGCGCGCAGGTCGCCGGCCGATTCGGCCTGCGGCGGATGGGCGAAGGTGGCCAGCGCTCCTTCGCTCGCGCCGAGGCGCCGCCACGCCGCCTCGGACAGGCCGGCGACGTCGGCGGCGAAGCGCTCGCCGGTGAGCACGTTCAGCGTCGCGACGATGGAGCGCCCCTGCGAACTCACGACCACGCGCGAGAGCGATTCGAAGCCCTCCGAACGGCACACGCCGCAGTCGCGGTGCATGTAGACCACCGACTCGCGGTAGGTGTCGATGCCGATGCGCGTCAGCCGCAGCGGCGAAACTCCGGGCGAAGGGAAAGCGCCGGCCGCGCAGCGGCTCGCATCGCTGGAAAGAACCATGGGAAGAATCCGGGCGCGCACGCGCCTCTCGGCCGATGTCGGCGGACACGTTAGTTCCGCCGCGCGCGCATCGATTGATCCGCATCAACGTCGACGTGCGCGGCGCGCGCCGGATCGAAGCGCTCGCTTGATGCCCGTCAAGCGGCGCGTCTTCGCCTGCCTGTACACAGGCGCAATGAAGATCCAAGCCGCTGTCGAGTGCGATCCCGCCGCTGGCCCGGGCCTGCATGAGGAGGAAGCCCTTCGCCGCCTGCGGCGGATCGGCCCGAACGAGCTGCCGCAGGCCCCGCGGCGCGGGATCGGGCGCATCCTGCTCGGCGTGCTGCGCGAGCCGATGTTCCTGCTGCTGATGGTCGCGGCGGCGATCTACCTCGCCGTCGGCGGCATCGGCGAAGGGCTGCTGATGACCGCGTTTGCCGGCCTGTCGATCCTGCTCGTGGTGATGCAGGAGGCGCGCAGCGAGAGCGCCCTCGAGGCTCTGCGCTCGCTGGCGGCGCCGACGGCGCGCGTGATGCGCGACGGTCGCGAGCGGCGCATTCCCGCGCGCGACGTGGTACCCGGCGACGTGCTGCTGCTCGCCGACGGCGAGCGGATCGCCGCCGACTGCGTCCTGCGGCGCGCCGAAGGGCTGAGCGTGGACGAGTCCTTGCTGACCGGCGAGTCGGTGGCGGTGGCCAAGCGTGCCGCCGCGCCGGGCGGCGGCGCGCCGGACGAAACGGAAGACGGCGACGCGACGCGCGTCTTCGCCAGCACGCTGGCGGTGTCCGGGCGCGGCGTGGCCGAGGTGGTCGCCACCGGTGCGCGCACCGAGGCCGGCCGCATCGGCGCCTCGCTGGCGTCCATCGAGATCGAGCCGACCCTGCTGCAGCGTTCGCTGGGGAGGATCGTGCGCTGGTTCGGCGCGCTGGCCCTGGTCGCCAGCGTGGCGGTGATCGTGCTGTACGGCTGGCTGCGCGGCGCCTGGCTGGACGGCGTGCTGTCCGGCATCGCCTTCGGCATGTCGGCGCTGCCGGAGGAATTCCCGATGGTGCTGGTCGTGTTCGTCGCGCTCGGCGCGCGGCGTCTGGCGCGCCTGCACGTGCTGGTGCGGCGCACGGCGGTGATCGAGGTGCTCGGCGCGTGCAGCACGCTGTGCCTGGACAAGACCGGCACCCTGACCGAAAACCGCATGCGCGTGTGCGCCCTGTCCGCCGGCGGCGCGCGGCAGGCGCTGGACGGCGAAGACGGCACGCCCGGCGGCGCGTTCGCCTCCCTCGTCCGCGTCGCCGCGCTGGCGTCGGCGCGGGGCTCGATCGACCCGATGGACCTGGCCGTGCACCGCCTGACCGCGGTCGGCGCGCCGGCGCCCGCGTCCGCGTCCGCGCAGCTGGTGCGCGAGTTCGGGCTGACCCAGGAGCAGCCGATGGTGGTGCGAATCTGGCGCATCGACGGCCGCCTGCACGCGGCCGCGAAGGGCGCGCCGGAAGCGATCGCCGCCCTGTGCCGCCTGGAAACGGCCGAGCGCGAGGCGATGCTCGGCGAGATCGCGCTGCACGCGGCGAGCGGATCCCGCGTGCTGGCCGTGGCCGAGGCCCGCATCGGTGACGGCGACCTGCCGCAGGCTCCGCAAGCGCTCGCCTTCCGCTTCCTCGGGCTGCTGGCTTTCGCCGATCCTCCGCGCGCCGGCGCCCGTGCGGCGATCGACGCGGCGCGCCGTGCCGGCGTGAAGGTGGCGATGATCACCGGCGACCATCCGCTCACGGCGCTGGCGATCGCGCGCGAGGTCGGCATCGACGTCACCGCGCCGCCGCTCACCGGCGCGCGCATCGACGCCGCCGACGAGGCGGAGCTGGGCCGGCTGGTGCGCGACGCGCGCGTGTTCGCGCGCATCCGCCCCGAGCAGAAGCTGCGCATCGTGCGCGCGCTGAAGGCGAACGGCGAGGTCGTCGCCATGACCGGCGACGGCGTCAACGACGCGCCAGCGCTGAAGGCGGCGCACATCGGTCTGGCGATGGGCCGGCGCGGCACCGACGTCGCGCGCGAGGCCGCCTCGATCGTGCTGCTGGACGACGACCTCGGCCACCTCGTCGCCGGCATCCGGACCGGACGCCGCATCTTCGACAACCTGCGCAAGGCGACGATCTACATCACCGCGGTGCACGTCCCGATCGCCGGCCTCGCGCTGCTACCGCTGCTGCTCGGCCTGCCGCCGCTGCTGCTGCCGATGCACGTGGTGCTGATCGAGATGGTCATCGATCCGATCTGCGCGATCGCGTTCGAGAACGAGCCGGTCGAGCCCGGCACGATGGAGCAGCCGCCGCGCCATCCGGACGATCCGCCGCTGGGCTGGCCGCAGATGCTGGTCGCCTTCGCGCAGGGCGCGCTGCTGCTGGCGGCCTCGCTCGGCCTGTACGCCGCGCTGCTGGCGGCCGGCCAGCCGGTCGACCTGGCGCGCACGCTCGCCTTTCTCGCCTTCGCCGCCGGCAACCTCATGCTGGTGCGCGTGGTCGGCACGCGCGGCGCGACGCTCGCCGCGCTCGCCGCACCGGATCATCGCGCCTACTGGACGGTGGCCGGCGTCGCCGCCCTGGTCACCGCGGCCTGCGTGTTCGTGCCGTTCCTGCAGCGCCTGTTCCGCTTCGCCGTGCCGCCTGCGGGACTCGCCGCGGCGGCCGTGGCGACCGGCCTCGCCGCCGCCCTGGTCTTCGACCTGGCCAAGACGCTGCCGGCGGTGCAGCGCGTGCTCGGCCGCCGCCGGCCGGCTTCCCTCCGACCCGTCCCGGGAGATTGCCCATGAAAGTGCTGTTCGCCTCCGACGGCAGCGACTGCTCCGACCGCGCCGCCCGCTATCTCGCCGGCACGCTGCGCCGGCACGCCGACGACCTCTGCGTCACCCTTCTGCACGTGGACGCGCCGATGCTCGGCGGCGTGGTTTCGGCACTCGGCGAGCGGCGCGTGGCCGAGATCCATCACGAGAACAGCGGCACGGCCCTGCGTGCGGTGCGCCGCAGGCTGAAACGCGCGCGCATCCGCTTCGACGAAAGGCACGAGGTCGGCAACGCCGCGCAGCACATTTCGCGCCTCGCCGAGAAGGAGCGCGTCGACCTGATCGTGATGGGTTCGCACGGACGCACGCCGCTGGGCAGCACGCTGCTCGGTTCGGTCACCATGCGCGTGCTGGCGCAGTGCAAGGTGCCGGTCCTGGTCGTGCGCTGAGCCGCGACGCTAGGCGCGACGCGGCCGCGGCAGCATGCGCCGCAGCGTGTCGTCGCGGCGGATCGCGTGGTGGAACAGCGCCGCCGCGGCGTGCAGGCCGATCAGGCCGTAGCCGGCGGTGCCGATGGTCTCGTGGATCTCCTCCAGCCGGTCGGCGAGCGCGGGATCCTGCGCGACCAGCGACGGCAGCTGCAGGCCGAAGAACGGCGCGGTCTTGCCTTCGGCGCCGAGCAGCAGCCAGCCCAGCAACGGCATGCCGAGCATGAAACCGTACAGCAGCACGTGCACGCCGCGCGCCGCGAGGCGCTGCCAGCGCACGGGCTCGGGTGCGATGCCGGGCGGAGTATCGGTCAGGTGCACCGCCAGCCGCAGCGTGGCCAGCACGAACACCGACAGGCCGAGCATGAAGTGCCACGTCTTCAGCGCATCGCGCGCGGCGCTTCCTTTCGGGAAATAGCCGCGCATCTCGATGCACAGGTAGACCGCCGCGATCAGCACCAGCATCGCCCAGTGCAGGGCGACCGCGAGCGAACCGTAGTGCGTGCGCGTGTTGCGCAGGGTCATCGATCTTCTCCTACGGAAAACGAATGGAAGTGGCGATCTTCAGTGCAGCGTGCGGTGGACGATCAGCGCGAGCGCCGCGATCCAGCACAGACCGACGAACAGCGCTCCGCCCCACCCCGCCGTCAGGCCGCCGCGCTTCCTGTACAGCCAGCGCAGCATGCCGGTGGCGATGACGGAGACGGCGATGACGAGGACGATGACCCACAGCAGGGGATCGGAATTGGAGTACGTCATGGCGACACCTTCGGTTCAATGGTGGAGGAACAGGGGAATGGCGGCCTGCCGCAGGACGCTGCGCGTGGTTCCGCCCAGCGCCCATTCGTCCAGCCGGCTGCGGCCGTAGGCGCCCATCACCAGCAGGTCGGCGCCGACCTGCGCGGCGGCCTCGAGCAGGGGCGCGCCGGCGTCGCGATCCGGCGTGGCGAGGGTGCGCGGTTCGGCGCGGATCTCGTGGCGCTCGAGGTAGGCATCGATCGAGAACGGCGGATGCCAGCCGGCCGCGCCCAGCGGCTTGCGCGGTGCGCCTCGCAGCAGGACCACGCGCGCGGCGCGCCGCACAAGCGGCATGGCCGCATGGATCGCGCGGATCGATTCCACGCCCGCATTCCAGGCGAGCGCGACGCAGTCCAGGCGCGCCTGCTTCAGGCCGGCCGGAACGGCGATGCACGGCAGCGGCGTGGCGAGCAGCAGGCGCGCGAGTTCGCCGGGGTCGCCATGCGCGTGCTCGTCGTCGCGCTCGAGCACGAGCAGGTCGTGGCGCAGGCTCAGGCGGGCGAGCACGTCGGGGAGATAGCCCTCGGCGATCTGCCAGCCGGCCGTTCGCGCGCCGAGCGCCCGCGCATGCTCGACGAACGCCTCGCCGCAGGCCTGCGCCAGGGCCAGCCGCTCGCGCGCGTGCCGCAGCAGCGTGCCGAACAGCTCGGAAGAACCGAAGCGCGGCATCGAATCCAGCGGCGAGGCGTGCACGTAGACGCCGGTGGCGGCGCCGTCGATCCGCGCGGCCAGATCCGCCGCGTAGGAGACGCCGGCATTCCATGGCTGGATGCGGGTGACCCGGCAGAGGATGTCGCGCATGATGAAACGGACTCGCGGAAGATGCCGTCGAGCTTAGGTCACCGCGGCGCGGGCGCGTTGATCCCGGTCAAGGCCCGCTGCGGCACGGCGGCGCATTTCCGCCTGAATCGAAGCCCGGTGCCGTCCGCTCAGCGATACACCAGCACCGGAATGTTCGAATGCGTGAGCACCTTCTGCGTCTCGCTGCCGAGCAGCAGGCTCTGCACGCCGCGCCGGCCGTGCGAGGCCATCACGATCAGGTCGCACTTGCGCTTGCGCGCGGCCTCGACGATCGCCCCGGCCGGATCGTCGGTCGTCGCGTATTCGACCTCGCACTTCACGCCGGCGGCGTGCGCGGCGCGCGCGACGAAACCGGTGTAGTTGCCGGCGTAGTTCATCGCCGCCTTCTCGTAGTCGCCGCGGCTGGTCTCGAGCAGGCCCAGCATCACGTCGGAGGCGTGAAAGCGCGGGATCGCGTGGAAGCACGTCACGCGCGCGCCGATTTCGCGGGCCAGGCGGATGCCCTGCTTCGCAGCGGCCTCGGACAGCGTGGAGCCGTCGGTCGGGATCAGGATGTGCTTGAACATCGTCTTCCTCGTCGTTTCAGGAAATCGCCACGCGCCGCGACCTGCCGTCGGCGCTCTTGGGCAGCGTCACGGTGAGGATTCCGCGCTCGTAGGTCGCCTCGGTGCGCTCGGCGTCGACGTCGAGCGGCAGCACGAACACGCGCCGCGCGCGGCCGTAGCGGCGTTCGACGTGCAGTTCCTTCTCGCCCTCCTGCCGGCTTTCGCGCTTCACCTGCGCGCCGATCGACACCTGCCTGCCGTCGATCGACAGTTCGATGTCGTGCTTCTCGACGCCGGGGATTTCCGCGCGGATGACATAGTTCGCCTCGTCCTCGCCGACGTCGAGGCGGATGTCCGGCGCCGCGTCGCTCGCGCGCCAGGCCGGGCGGAAACCGATGCTGCGGAAGAAGTCCTCCAGTTCGGCGAACGGGGTCGACGCGGCGCGCGGACCGGACGCATTCGGCGGGACAGAAGTGCTCATCGGCGATGTACCTGCGCGGGAAATCGGTGCCAGTCCGGGACCGGCACCGGAACCCTACGCCCGGCAGCGGCGGACGCGTTGACGTGCGTCAACTGCCGGCGTGGCGGCGGATTCAGCCGTCGGACCCACGGTGTCGATCGCACCCGCAGCGCAGGTCCCGATCAGGCACTGACCTCGATCAACTGCGCCGCGCGGCGGCGGCGCTACAGTCGGCGGCAACTGTCCAAAGGAGAATCCCCATGACCCGGACGATGCGCGCCGCCGTCGTGCGCGAACTCGGCAAGCCGCTGGCGATCGAGGAGCTGCCGGTGCCGACCCCAGGCCCCGGCGAAGTGCTGGTGAAGATCGCCGCCACCGGCGTGTGCCACACCGACCTGCACGCCGCCGACGGCGACTGGCCGGTGCGGCCGTCGCCGCCGTTCGTTCCCGGCCACGAAGGCACCGGCATCGTCGCCGCGCTCGGTGCCGGCGTGCGCGGACTCAAGGAAGGCGACGCGGTCGGCATCGCCTGGCTGCACGACGCCTGCGGCGGCTGCGAATACTGCACGACCGGCTGGGAAACCCTGTGCGAGAGCCAGCACAACAGCGGCTACAGCGTGAACGGCACGTTCGCCGAGTACGCGATCGGCGCCGCGCCCTACGTCGCGCGGCTGCCCGCGGGCGGGGATTTCGCCGAGCTGGCGCCGATCCTGTGCGCCGGCGTCACCACCTACAAGGGCATCCGCGAGACCGAGGCCAGGCCCGGCGAGTGGATCGCGATTTCCGGCATCGGCGGGCTCGGCCACCTCGCCGTGCAGTACGCCAAGGCGATGGGCCTGCACGTGGCGGCCCTCGACGTCGGCGAGGAAAAGCTCGCGCTGGCGCGCCGCCTCGGCGCCGACCTCGCCGTCGACGCGCGCTCGCCCGACGCGGTCGCGCGCGTGCTGGCGGCAACCGGCGGCGGCGCGCACGGCGTGCTGGTCACGGCGGTATCGCCGCCGGCGTTCCGCCAGGCGATCGACCTGACGCGCCGTCGCGGCACGGTCAGCCTGGTCGGCCTGCCGCCGGGCGACTTCGCCACGCCGATCTTCGACGTCGTGCTCAAGCGCATCACGCTGCGCGGCTCGATCGTCGGCACGCGCCGCGATCTCGCCGAGGCGCTGCAGTTCGCCGCCGAGGGCAAGGTGCGCGCGCACCTGCACAAGGCGCGCCTGTCCGACATCAACGGCGTGTTCGACGACCTGCGCGCCGGCCGCGTCGACGGGCGCATCGTGATCGATCTCTGAGTCCGCCCCGAATGGCGCGCGACGCGGCGGGACGGCCGCGCCGCGTGCGTGCGCGTCTCAGCGCACGATCAGCACCGGCAGGCGCGAACGCGCGATCGTGCGCGTGGCGACCGAGCCGAGCAGCAGGTTGCCCAGCGCGCCGTGCCCGCGCGAGCCCATCACGACGAGATCGCGTGCCTCGGCCTTCGCCACGCGCGCGATGACGCTCGCCGGATCGCCGACCGCGGCGACCTCGCGGAACGCGATGCGCGCCTTCTTCAGGATCGCCGCGATCGGCTGCAGTGCGGCCGCGCTGGCCTCGGCGTGATAGCGCGCGGCCGCTTCGGCGCCGACCTCCAGCGTCAGCGTACGTCCGAGCGGGCGGTCGACGTTCAGCACGATCACGTCCGGCTTGCGGCCGAGCATGCTGCGCGACTGCACGAGGAACTTCGCCGCCTTGCAGCTGTATTCGCTGCCATCGGCAGCCAGCAGGATCTTCATGGGTTTGCCTCCTTCGACGGGGTTGCTGGAAGGGAGAAATGCGCGCAGGCGCTTTTCGTTCTTCGCGCAGCATCGCCGCACGCGGCGATTCGCCCTTGACGAAGATCAAGCGGGCGCCGTCGAGCGCATGCGGTACGCTTGATCCCGATCAAGCGGCAGCGCCCGCCCGCCGATAGCGTGGGCGCGACTCCCCCCACCACCCGCCCGGCCATGCAAGAGAAGATCCTCCTCGACGGAATCGACCTGTACGGCCTCGTCGTGGCGCTCGGCGGCGGCCTGCTCGTCGGCCTGGAACGCGAGCGCCGGCGCACCTGGGACAGCGGCCTCGCCGGCGGCCTGCGCACGTCGATGCTGGCCGCGCTGATCGGTGCACTCGGCATGCTGCTCGGCCCGGTCGCGGCAGCGCTCTGCGCGGTGCTGGTCGGCGCCTGCGTGCTCGCCGGCGGCTGGCCGCTGCGGCACCGCCACCGCACGCTCACCGCGGAATTCGCCCTGTTCGCGACCTTCCTGCTCGGCGCGCTGGCGATCGGCCATGCGCAGCTCGCCGCCGCGCTGTTCGTGGTCCTCACCGCGCTGCTCGCCGGCAAGGAGACCCTGCACCGCTTCTCGCGCGAAGTGCTCGGCGAACAGGACCTGGACGACATCCTGCTGCTGGCCGCCGCCTGCCTGATCGTGCTGCCGCTGCTGCCGGACCGCGTCGTCGGTCCATACGGCGTGCTCAATCCGCACAAGCTCGGCCTGCTCGTGATCTGGGTGATGGCGGTCGGCGCCGTCGGCTACCTCGGCCTGCGCCTGTTCGGCGCGCGGCGCGGGCTGGTGCTCGCCGGCGTCTTCGGCGGCTTCGTCTCCAGCACCGCGACGATCGCCGGCATGGGCCAGCGCGCACGCGCCGATCCGGCGCTGACGCGGTCGTGCATCGCCGCCGCGCTGGCCTCCAACGTGGCCACGCTGGTGCAGCTGGCGCTGATCCTGGCCCTCGTTTCGCCGGCCAGCCTGGTGGCGCTGGCCTGGCCGCTGCTCGGCGCGGCGCTCACCACGATGGTCGTATGCGTGGCCGCGATGTGGCACGCGAACGGCGGCGCGGCCGATGCAGGCGCCGCGCAGGACTACGGCCGTCCGTTCGTGCTTTCGCACGCGCTGGCGTTCGCCGCCATCGTCGCCGTGGCGCTGCTCGGCGCCGCCGCCCTGCAGGACTGGCTCGGGCCGCGCGGTGCCTTCGCGGCGGCGGCCTTCGGCGGCTTCGCCGACGTGCACGCGGCGACGCTCGCCGTCGGCCAGCTCGCCGCCACCGCCACGCTGACGCCGCTGCAGGCAGCGCAGGCGATCGCCGTCGCCTTCACCGCCAACGCGGCGTTCCGATGCTTCGCCGCGCTGTCCGGCGGACGCGCGTTCGGCCGGCCGGTGGCGGCCGGTCTGATCGCCGTCAACGTGGTGCTGCTGCTGATGCTCGGCCTGGAGCCGCCGCGCTTCTGAGCGGCCCGCTTGCGAGCGGTGCGCTCAGTGCGTCTGGACCGGTTCGGCCTGCGCCAGCGGGAACGCGAACGGCTCGTCGATCCACGGCCGCACCGCGTCGTGCATCGCCAGCCGCGCTCGCAGCGGCACCGTCGCCGCCGTGTCCACGTGCATGGCCCCGGCACGCAACGGCTGCATCCGGCGCAGCAAGGTCAGCGCGTAGCCGGACGAGCGGATCGCGCGATCCTGTCCGTGCGAGGCGACGTGGCGGACGTGATTGGCGCCGGGCAGCGGCTCGAGCGCATCGGCGACGTTGTTGGCCAGCAGCGCGAGCCGCGGCTGCGCGGTGATGGCGGTCAGGCCGGCGTGCCGCACGCCGTGCAGGGCGGTCTCCTCGAGCAACGGTCCGGCGATGCCGCGCAGGCGTGCCCGGCGCAGCGTCTGCTGCGTCCAGTCCGGCTGCCCGCCGCGCTCGGCCGCCAGTCGCACCGTCCCGCGCAGGCATCCGTGCGCCAGCGCCCGCGCGAAAACGCCCGCCTGCCGGCGTGCGGCTTCCGCGCCGTACGGCAGGCCGAGCATCAGCAACGCATCGGCGAGCCCGATCATGCCGATGCGCAGCCGCGGCGCCGGCGCGTGTGCGTTGCGCGCCAGCAGCAGGGCGTCGTCCAGCGCGCGCACCGCCAGGCCGGCCACGG
Organism: Dokdonella ginsengisoli; assembly: GCF_042652785.1. Taxonomy (NCBI): domain Bacteria; kingdom Pseudomonadati; phylum Pseudomonadota; class Gammaproteobacteria; order Lysobacterales; family Rhodanobacteraceae; genus Dokdonella; species Dokdonella ginsengisoli. Next base: position 800,183 of record NZ_JBHSHD010000010.1, read on the forward strand.
CTTCGAATGCCGATTCGTCGAATTGCGGATGCGCGGAGAACGCGCCGCGCACGAACATCGGCAGGTTGAGCGCGGCGACCAGGCGATCGTCCGGCCAGCGGCGGCCGGGCGTGCCGGCGCTCTCCAGGATGCGTTCGTCGAGCAGCAGCTGCCACGAGGCCAGCGCCGTGAACAGCTCGTTGCGTTCGCGCGAGGCCCACATGCCCCGCTCGCCGCACAGCGCGTCGGCGACGCGGCGCCAGGTCGCTTCGATCGACAGATCGTGCAGGCGATCGTGCTCGCGCCAGCGGAACCAGGCGTCCCACGCCTCGACGGCGGCCGCATCGATGAATGGCGAATATCCGTGCATGCGTGGACTGCGTACTCCGGCACGCAGTATCGGTGCGACGCCGGCGCGAGCCGTTGAGCTGGATCAAGCCGGCGCGGCGCGGCCGCGTTACACGCTGTTACACACCGTTACCGAAACGTCGTCGAGGCGTGACGCGCACCGCCGAGGCTGTGCGCATCGAACGACGAGCGGAGAGCGAGGATGAACACGGTTTCAGCGCAGGCGGCCGCGGCCGGCCCGGCGGCCCTTCACGAACCCCGGTACCTCGGCGACGTCGACATCGAGCAGCTTCGGCAGCACGTGCCGGTGACGCGGCGCCGTCTCGAGGCCGGCCAGCACCTGTATCGCGCCGGCCAGCCGTTCAACGCGCTGTTCCTGGTCAACGTGGGCTGCCTGAAGACCTGCGAACTGTCCGACGACGGCCGCGAGCAGGTCACCGGCTTTCGCATGCGCGGCGACCTGATCGGCGCCGAATCGATCGGCCTGCGCGGATACGCCTGCGACGTCGTCGCGCTGGAAGCCGGCGAAGTGTGGGAACTGCCATATCCGCCGATGCTGTCGGCGTGCCTGCGCATTCCCGAACTGCAGGCGCGCCTGACTTCGGCGCTGGCCGAGGAGATCCGCCACGACCGCTCCTGGATGCTCGCGCTGGGCACGCTCGGCGCCGAACGCCGGGTGGCGTCGTTCCTGCTCGACCTCGCCGCGCGCTACGGCCGCCTCGGCTTCAGCGCGTGCCACTTCATCCTGCGCATGAGCCGCGCCGACATCGCCAGCTTCCTCGCGCTCAAGCATGAGACGGTGAGCCGGGTGCTGTCGCGGCTGCAGGAGCGCGGCCTGATCCTGGTCGAGCGCCGCGAGATCCGCATCCTCGACGCCGACGGCCTGCGCGAGGCCGAACCGGCGACGCTGCACTAGCGGCGGTCGAGCGTGCTGCGCAGCGCGGCGGCGAATTCCTCGCGGCTGTACGGCTTGCGCAGCAGGTCGAAGCGGTTCGCGTCGGTGTCGCCGCTGAGCAGCGGATGCTCGTAGCCGGAGGTGAGCAGCACGCGCAGCGCCGGGCGCAGCCGCTGCGCCTCGTGGGCGAGGTCGACGCCGGTCATGCCGCTGCCGAGCACGACGTCGGAGAACAGCAGCTCGATCGCACGGTCGCCGCGCAGCACGTCGAGCGCCTCCTCGGCGGTGGCGGCGACGCGGCTGGAATAGCCGAGCGAACGCAGGAAGGCGACCGCGATCTCGCGCACCTCCGGCTCGTCCTCCACGACCAGAACCTTCTCGCCGCCGCTGGTCAGCGCGCTGCGTTCCGGCCCCGCCGCATCGGCCGCAGCCGGCGGCGCCACCGGCAGATACAGCACGATGCGCGTGCCGTAGCCGAGCTGGCTCTCGATGCGCATCGCCCCGCCGGACTGCTTGGCGAAGCCGTACACCATGCTCAGCCCCAGGCCGCTGCCCTTGCCGGCGATCTTCGTGGTGAAGAACGGCTCCATCGCGTGCGCGAGCACGTCGGGCGCCATGCCGATGCCGGTGTCGGCGACGCTGATGGAGAGATAACGGCCCGGCTCCAGCTCCAGCGCCGCATCCTCGGCGAGCGCCTCGTGCGCCTCGACCGCGATGCCCAGCTCGCCGCCGCGCGGCATCGCGTCGCGCGAGTTCAGCGCGAGGTTGACCAGCGCGGCGTCGAGCTCGCCGGGGTCGACGAACACGTCCGGCAGCTGCTCCTCGCAGCGCGTGTGGACGACGACGGTTTCGCCGAGCGTGCGCTTGAGCAGCGCCGACACGTCGCCGAGCCAGGCGGCCGGCGCGATCGGCCGCGGCGACAGGCGCTGCCGGCGCGCGAACGCCAGCAGCTTGCGCGTCAGCGCGGCGCCGCTGCGCACCGCGCGCAGCGCGCTCTGGATGATCGGTGCGCGCTCCTCGCGGCCCTCCTCCTCGTCCTCGAGCAGCTGCAGGTTGCCGGAAATGATGGTCAGCAGGTTGTTGAAATCGTGCGCGACGCCGCCGGTGAGCTGGCCGATCGCCTCCAGCCGCTGCGCGTGCGCGAGCCGCTCCTCGCTGCGGTTGCGCTGCATGGCCGCGGTGAACAGGTGCGCGGCCGACTGCAGGAAGTGCAGCTTGTCGCGATCAAACGCCTGGGCCTCGCCGGTCAGCGCCAGCAGCACGCCGACGGCTTCGCGGCGATCGAACAGCGGCAGCAGCGCCGCGTCGCGGAAGCCGGCCTCGGCGAGCAGCGCCTGCAGCCCGCCGGCGCTGGACGCGGGCAGGTCCTGCAGCGCGATCGCGCCGCGATGGCCGCCGGAGGCCGCGGCCTTCCAGTTCACCTGCTGCAGCAGCGCGGGCAGGCGTTCGAGCGTCTCCAGCGGCATGCCGACGCTGCCGCGCGCACGCAGGTCCTGGCGCTGCGTGCCGGAAAGGAAGATCGCGCTGGCCTCCACCTCGAGCGCCTCGGCGACCAGCTCCGGCAATTGCGCGAGCAGCGCCTCGTAGTCGCGCGATTCCAGCGCGAGACGGCCGAGCTGGCCGACGAAGGCGTCGTAGCGCGCACGCGCCAGGGTCAGCCGCGCGCGCTGCGTCTCGGAGATGTCGCGGATCGAGGCGGCGTACAGCGGCGCGTCGCCGGCGTGGATCGGGCTCAGTCCGATCTCCACCGGAAACTCGCTGCCGTCGCGGCGCATGCCGACCAGCTCGAACCCGGCGCCCATCGGACGCACGCGCGGATTGGCCATGAAGCGCTCGCGATGCGCACCGTGCGCCGAGCGCAGGGCCTCGGGCAGCAGCGCCTCGACCTGCAGTCCGCGCAGGTCGGCATTGCCGTAGCCGAACAGCCGTCCGGCCTGGACGTTGGCCAGGACGATGCGCCCCTCGCGGTCGACCACGATCATCGCGTCGGGCGCCGTCTCGAACAGCGCCTGGAACAGGTCGGCGCGGTCGGCCGCGCTCATGCGCGCTGCGGCCTCACCGCCAGCACGTAGCCGACGCCGCGCACCGACTTGATGATTTCCGGGTTGGCGGGATCGGCTTCGATCTTGCGCCGCAGCCGTCCGATCTGCACGTCGACGGCGCGGTCGTACGGGCCGGCCTCGCGTCCGTGCAGCAGCGAGACCAGATCGTCGCGCGACAGCACGCGGTTCGGACGCTCGAGCAGCACGCACAGCAGGTCGTATTCGCCGGTGGTCAGGTTGACCGGGCGGCCTTCGGCGTCGGTCAGCCGGCGCGCCGAGAGGTCGAGGCGGAAGCCGGCGAAGCGGACGGCGGCCTGCTCCGGCGGCGCCGGCGTCTCGCGGCTGCCGCTGCGGCGCAGGACGCTGCGCACGCGGGCGAGCAGTTCGCGCAGGTCGAACGGCTTGGTGACGTAGTCGTCCGCGCCCAGTTCCAGCCCGACGACGCGGTCGACCGATTCGCCGCGGCCGGTGACGATGATGACCGGGCCGCGCCAGTTCGCGCGCAGGTAGCGGGTCAGGTCGAATCCGTCCTCGCCGGGCAGGCCGAGGTCGAGCAGCACCAGGTCGACCGGCGCTTCGGCCAGCACGCGCCGCATCGCGGCGCCGTCGGCGGCGGCGCTGACGCGGAAGCCGTGCTTGCCGAAATAGCGTTCGGCGAGCGCGACGATTTCCTCATCGTCGTCGACCACGAGCAGGTGCTGGGACGGAGGGGACGAAGGCGTCGCGGCCGGCATGACGAAATGGAGAAGTGGACGGCCGCATTGTAGTCCGCCCGGGCCGCTGCGGGGCGAACGCGCGGCCGCGCACGTTCACGACGACGCGACGCGTCATCCGTGCCTTCGCCGGTTCCTCACGCCAGCGACAGCGTGTGCACGACCTGCCGCGGATCGGCCGGATCGACGGCGCGGCGGAAGCCGAGGAAGTCGGCCAGCTCGCGCATCGCGGCGTTGTCGGCCGCGTCGTAGGACACCATCGAGCGGATGCCGCGCGCCCGCGCGACCTCGATCAGGTGCCGCATCAGCACCACGCCCAGGCCCTTGTGCTGCCACTCGTCGGCGACGGTGACGGCGCATTCGCACGTCCGCCCGTCGGCGCCGAGGCTGAAGCGGCTGACGCCGACCTCGCGCTTCTCGCCGTCACGGTGGACCAGCGCCACGAAGGCGGCGTCGCGGCGGTAGTCGATGTCGGTCAGCCGGCGCAGCAGTTCGTCGCCCGGCTCGCCGATCGAGCCGAGGAACCGGTAGCGCCGCGACACCGGCGAGAGCCGCTCGATGAATGCTTTCTCCAGCGCCGCGTCGGCCGCGCGGATCGGCCGGATCAGCACGTGGCTGCCGTCGCGCAGGGTGTCGGTCCAGTGCGGATGGTCGGCGCCCGCTTCGGCCGGGGTCAGCGCTCCGCCGTCGCCGGCCTTCGTTTCCGGTCCGCCTGCTGGGATGGTCATGTTCGGATCCTCCAATGGGGTCGGCGCCGAATCTGCGCCGATCCATGCACGGGCTCTTGATCCGGATCACCCGCGGCGCACGCGGCCGCGGCCCGCCTTGACCGGGATCAATCGCCGCTGCGGCGCGGCGGCTAAGGTGGACCGTGATCGCCGTCATCGAGGAGACCGAACATGAGCGCGAAGGGCAAGAACAGGCACGGGCGGCATCGGGCTGCCGGCCCCGCGGCGGTTTCGCCGCCCGCGGAACACCACGAAGAAATGCCGCTGGATCCCGCATCCCGGCTCGGCAGCGCGGTGCTGGAGGGCGTGGTCGAAGCGCAGTCCGAGCTGCTGCGCTTCCTCGGCTCGCGCCTGGCCAAGACCGCCGCGGCGTTCGGCCAGCTCGCCGCGTGCAGGACGCCGGCGGAAATCGTGCAGCTGCAGCTGCAGCTGGGCGCCGACGCCGCCACGGATTGCCTGGCGCAGGCGCAACGGATGATCGGCGTGATGGAAAAGGCGGCCAGCGAGAACCTGGCCCTGGTTCCCTGAGGCGGGAGGAGACGAACATGCGCGACATCCTTGCCCTCGCGGCGGACTACCGCTCCTGGGACGGCGGCATGGCCTATGCGGCCGATCTCGCCGCACGGCTCGACGGCACCCTCACCGGCGTCTTCGTGCAGCCTTCGCCGCTGCTCATGATGCCGGGGTATTCCTCGCCCGACCTGCTGGAGGCGGTGATCGAGAACGCGCGCGACGTCGAACGCAAGGCGCACGACGCGCAAGGCGCGTTCGTGGCGTGGGCAAAGACCATCGGCGCGCGCCGCGTGGCCTGGCAGGTCGCCGAGGGCCACGTGCCGGAGGTGCTGGCGCGCCTGGGCAACTGGCACGACCTGCTGGTGCTGGAGCGCAATGCGCAGGCGCCGTGGGGTTCGCCGCCGGACCTGGGCATGCTCGCGCTGCGCACGCACCTGCCCTGCCTCGTCGTGCCGCGCGACTGGCGCGTCGCCCGGCTCGACCGCATCGCGCTCGGCTGGAACGGGTCGGCCGAATCGCTGCGCGCGATCCACGCTTCCATTCCGCTGCTGCAGCACGCCTCGAAGGTGGCGCTGCTCGACGGCGGACAGCGCGATCCGGACCTGGAGATCGGCTGGATTCCGCACTTCGACGTCGAAGCCTACCTGCGCCTGCACTGCGTGGAGATCGAGCGGATCCGGCTCGACACCGACGACGAGCGCGCCGGCGAAACCCTGCTCGACGCCGCGGCCGACATCGGCGCCGAGCTGCTGGTGATGGGTGCCTACGGCAGGACGCGCATCAGCGAGTGGGCGTTCGGCGGCGCCACGCGCAAGGTGCTCGCCGATGCGACGATTCCCTTGTTCCTGCGGCACTGAGGCGGGCCCGCGACGTGTGGACGCAGCGGCTGGCGGTGCGGATCTTCGCCCGTGCCGCGCTGCTGCTGTTCGCGGCGGCGCCCGCCTGCGCCGCCGGAACCGGGCTTCGCCCGGGGCAGTACCTGTGGCATCCGCAAGTCGCGCCGGAAGGGCCGCTGGTCGTCGTGGTCAGCCTCGACGAACAGCGCCTGTACGTCTACCGCAACGGCGTGGCGATCGGCTACAGCACGATCAGTTCCGGCCGCCGCGGCCACGAGACGCCGAGCGGCGTCTTCACGATCCTGCAGAAGGACCGCGATCATCGTTCCAACCGCTACGACGACGCGCCAATGCCGTACATGGAGCGGCTGACCTGGGATGGCGTGGCGATGCACGGCGGCACCCTGCCCGGCTATCCGGCCTCGCACGGCTGCGTGCGGCTGCCGCACGACTTCGCCGAGCGCCTGTTCGCGATCACGCGCCGCGGCGACACGGTGGTGGTGGCGAGCGGCGCGGCCTCGCCGGTGGCGATCGTGCATCCATCGGTGCTCGCTCCGGTCACGCCAAGCGGGCTGCCGGCCGACCTGCGCGATCGTGCCCACTCCGCCTGGGCCTGGGACGAATCGGCGGCCCCGCCGGGGCCGCTCAGCCTCGTCGTCAGCACGCCGGACCGGCGCGTCCACGTACTGCGCAGCGGCATCCGCATCGGCACTTCGCGCATCGACGTGGCCGAGGGGTTCGACTTCAGCGGCGCGGTGGTGTTCGTGCGGCTGCGCGAGGCCGGGACCACGGCTTCCGCGCTTGCCGCACCGCGCTGGGCGATGTACCGCCTGCGCGGCGAGGCGGCGCCGACGATGGACGAGCTGGCGGCGAAGCTGAAGGTTCCCGACGAATTCGCCGCGCGGGTCGAAGCGGCGCTGGCGCCCGGCACCAGCATCCTGGTCGTCGACCGCCCCGCGACCGGAATGGCCGATGCAGCAGGCGCCGCGCAGCCGGTGCTCGAATCCGAAACGGTGCGCGATGGTAAGCTGGATGTCTCGCGCTAGCGCGCCGTTGCGTCGCGAACGGCCGGCCTGGCGTTCGTTCGAGCTCATCACGATGTGGATCCGTTTCGCCGTCCTGCGGCTCGCCTGGCTGCCGCTGTTGTCCTGGTCCGCTGCCGCACCGGCGGCGACCACCGCACCGGAGGCTTCCGACCGTCTCGCCGCCACGCTCGCCGCCGCCGCACCATCGGCCGACCGCGAAGTGATCCGGCTCGCCACGCACGCGCTCTCCTGCGTGCGCCGCCACGGCGGCGAGGACCGCGTGCTCGGCGTGATCGACTACTCGCGTCCCTCCACCGAGCAGCGGCTGTGGGTGTTCGACCTGCAGCAGGAGAAGCTGCTGTTCCAGGAATGGGTCGCGCACGGACGCAACACCGGCGACAACTACGCCGAGCGCTTTTCCAATCGCCCCGGCAGCCTGATGTCGAGCCTGGGCGGCTTCGAGGCGGCCGGCACCTACGTCGGCCAGAACGGCTACTCGCTGCGGCTGCAGGGACTGGAGCCGGGATTCAACGATCGCGCCTACGAGCGCGCCATCGTCATCCACGGAGCGCCGTACGTGAGCGAGGACCTGATCCGCACGCAGGGGCGGCTCGGACGCAGCTTCGGCTGTCCGGCCGTGCGGCCGCAGGTCGCCCGTCGCCTGATCGACACGCTGAACGAAAGCTCCTTCGTGTTCGCCTACTACCCGGACCCGCACTGGCTGTCGACCTCGCCGCTGCTGGGCGACTGCGGCGGCGCGAACGGACTGGAGTGATTGGCTCCCTGCGCGGCGCCTAGCCCTGGTCGCGCGGCGCCGTCGCACCGAGCAGTTCGGCGTAGGCCCGCTCGAGATCCGCGCTGAGCTTGCTCAACAGATCGATGCGCCCCTGCAGCTGGCGCGCGATGTCGGCCTTGGTGTCGACCCGGGCCTTGCCCATGTCGGCGATCTGCTCCAGCACCAGCCACTGCATCTGCATGAACATCCCCTGCAGTTCATAGCAGCGCGAGACCTCGATGGTCCAGGCGTAGTCCGTCTCGCGCAGCGCCTGCGAGGACTGCGCGGTGCGCCATGCCGCCTCGGAGAGCAGCGCCAGCGGCACGTCGAAATGGGCGCTCTGTCCCTTCGCGGAGGAATCGTCCTTCGCCAGTTCGGCCAGGTAGGCCAGGTTGCGCGACATCGCCTCGCGGCTGCCGCCCAGCTCGGTGCGGTTGGTGCGCATCTCGGCGAGGATCGCCGCGCGCGCCGTGCGTGCGCGTTCAACGTCCTGGCCGTGCTCGTGCCACGCGTTGGCGCCGAGGGCGAGGAACAGGGCCAGCACCACCGAAGCGGCCTCGATGAGGATTTCCGGCAGCTTTTCGCGCAGGCGCAGGCGCAGCGGCGGTGCGGAGGAATCGGCAGGCATCGCGGTCTCACCCGGTTTCGGCAGTCGCGCAGCATACGCCGCCGGCACGTCGGATGAGCGCCGCCTCGCCACGCCGGCGCAACCGGTCTCGCCGCCCCTGCCCGTCGCCGGTGGCAACGGCTACTATGCCTGCGTCGTTGTCGGGGATTGCTGACGTCGGTGGCTGCGCTGGAGTATTCATTCGAGGGGTTTCGCGTCAAGGTTGCCGAGCGCGAACTCTGGTGTGGCGACGCGCTGCTGTCCGTCAACCGCTACATCTTCGACTGCATCGCCTACCTCATCGAGCACCGCGACCGCGCCGTCGGCCGCGACGAACTGGTGGCGGCGGTATGGGGCCGCGTCGAAGTCACCGACGGCCATCTCAACCAGATCATCGCCCGCGCCCGCCGCGTGCTGGACGACAACGCGCAGACGCAGCGCCTGATCCGCACCGTGCCCGGATTCGGCTACCGCTGGGTCGGCGAAGTCGACGCGCGGGAGACCAAGGCAGCGGAGGAGACCCCGGCCAGACCGCCGGCGCCCGCTGCCGTGCCGGCGTCCGCACCCGAGGCGGCAGAACCGCCCCCCGTCGCAAGCGAAGCGAACCGGCGCGCGCGGCCGCAGCGGCGCTGGGCATACGCCGCCGCCGCGCTGCTGGCCGCCGGCCTGGCCGCCTCGTGGATCGCCGCGCACCGTCCCGGCGGCGGCGCGCCGACGGCGGCTCCGGCCGGCGAGGCGCTGCTCGCGGACAAGGCCGTCATCGTGCTGCCGTTCGCGGTCGAGGCGTCCTCCGAATCGGGCTGGCTGGAACTGGGCGCGATGGATCTGGTCGCCGAGCGCCTGCGCGCGGCCGGCCTGCGCGTCTCGCCCAGCCGCACCGTGGTCACCGCCCTGCACGGCGCCGGCACCTCGGCCGACGCGCCCGACTACGCGAAGATCCGCGGCGTGCTCGGCGGCGACCTGATCGTGCAGGGCAAGGCCACGCGCACGGGCGAGGACTGGCGCGTCGAGCTGGCCGCCGCCAACACCGCCGGCGCCGAACGCCGCATCCAGGCGCGCGGCGGCGACGCGATCCGCACCGCCCGCGCGGCGGCCGACCTGCTGCTCGCCGCCACCGGGCACGAGCCGCCGCAGGACGCGCACGAGGCCGGCGACGATGCGCTGCGCGAGCGCCTGCAGCAGGCGCAGGCGGCCACGCTGGCCAACGAGCTGCAGCTCGCGCGCAACATCCTGCTGGCCATTTCCGACGTGCCGCACGCGCCGCCGCAGGTGCGCTTCCTGCTCGCCGACCTGGATTTCCGCAGCGGCAACTACGACCGCTCGGCCGAAGCGGTGCAGGCGCTGCTGGACGATCCGTCGATCGCGCCGGACGACGTCGATCGCGGCCGCGGGCTGATCCTGCGCGGCAACCTGAACTTCCGCCGCTCCGACTTCGCCAAGGCGGTCGCCGACTTCGATGCGGCGGTGACCGTGCTCGACGGCGGCGCCGCGCCGCTGGACCTGTGCGACGCGCTGACCCGCCGCGGGCTGACGCGCGTGGCGCTGAACGACCCGGACGGCGCGCTGGCCGACTACGGCCGCGCCTACCTGCTCGCCGAGCAGTCCGGCGACCGCCTGCGCGTGGCGCACATCGAGACCGGTTTCGGCCAGCTGCAGATCGCGCGCCACCGCCTCGAGCTGGCGCTGCCCCATCTCAACGCGGCGATCGACCGCTACGAGGCGTTCGGCGTGGTCGAGCGCGTCGTCACCCTGCGCAGCGTGCTCATCGACGTCTACTCCGACCTGCTGCGCTGGGCCGACGTGCTTCCGCTGAGCGAGCGCCAGTGGCAGGCGCGCGACCGCATCGGCGATCCGGGCCTGACCCTGGTGGTGTTCAACCGCCAGGCGCGCGTGCTGATGAGCGTCGGGCGCTACCGCGAGGCGGCCGAGGTGGTGGCCGAGGCGCAGCGGCGCTTCCACGACCTGCGTCCCGGCACCGTGCGCTACCTGTACGACGTACAGGCCGAACTCGCCTCGCGCTCGGGCCAGCCCGAACGCACGGTGACGGCAGTCGACGCCGCGCTGGAAACCTGGCCGCGCGATCCGTCGTTCGACCGCTACGCCTACCTGGTGCTGCTGCGCCAGCGCGCGCTGATCGCCGGCGGGCACGTCAAGCGCGAGCAGATCGAGGACTGGCTGCCGCCGGACGGCGACGGCATGTCCGCCGTGTTCCTGCTGGCGCGCGCCGAGTGGGCGGCGGAACAGAAGGCCGAGGCCGAGTCGGTGCGCGCCACGTTCGACCGCGCGCTGGCGAAGGCCGAGGACGTCGGGCTGCCGGTGCTGGTGTCGCTGGTGGCGCAGTCCTACGTCGACTGGCTGCTCGCCCACCAGCGCCGCGACAAGGCGGCCGAGCTGGCCGGGCGCGTCGCCGTGTGGGCCAACGACGACTACGAATCGGCGCTGATCCGGGTCAAGGTGTTCCACGCGCTCGGCAGCACCGACGCCTGGCGCCAGTCGCTCGGGCGCGCCCGCGAGCTGGCCGGCGAGCGCGTCGTTCCCGCCCGCCTGACCCTGCCGCCGGCGGTCGGCTGAACACCCGGCGCGCCCGGCCCGGCGTGCCGTCGCCGGGCTGACGCACGCCTGCTTCACCCTGCCCCATGCCTGCGAAGTTCCGCGCGGCCGCCCGCCGGACGGCGCCGGTCAGCGCGCGAAGCCGCCGGGACACCCGCCGTCATCGCCTGTCATCGCCTGTCATGTGCGTCACGTGCCTGACCCATAAAGGTTTTGCACAGTCCGTACAGCACCCTCCGAACCGGGTGGCTTCAGGTCCAGGGCCGCGTCGCCGGCCCCGGTGGCAGTGCCAGCAACTCCAACGAGAACCCGAATGAACGATTTCATCCACGACAACGACGCTGCGCCGGCGCCCCGCCGGGGCGGCGGAAGCGGCGGGCGCCGGTACGCCGGCTTCTGGTCGACGCTCGCCGCCCTGCTGCTGGCGACCACCTGCCTGGCGCTGGCCGGCCCGCGTGCGGCGCACGCGTTCGACCCGAACGCCGACAGCCACGTGTACGAAGCGCGCCCGTTTCCCGACGGCGGCGTGCTGATCTCCGGTGCGTTCACCTCGGTCGGCGGACAGCCGCGCAACCACTACGCCAGGCTCAAGCCGGACGGCAGCGTCGATACCGCCTTCCACAATGCCTCCGCCGTGCGCGACGTCATGGCGATCGCGGTGCAGCCCGACGGCAAGGCGCTGATCGGCGGCATGGGCGCGCAAGGCAACGGCGGCCTGCTGCGCCTCAACGCCGACGGCACGGTGGACGGCGGTTTCGTCGACGCCGCCAGCGCCGGCACGCCGCTGATCCGCGCCATCGCGCTGCTGCCGGACGGCAAGATCCTGATCGCCGGCACGTTCAGCGTGATCGGCGGCCAGCCGCGCACCAATCTGGCCCGGCTCAATGCCAACGGCACGCTCGACGCCTCATTTGATGCGGGCACGCAGGCCGCGGCGACGCAGTTCGTCCAGGGCCTGGCGGTGCAGACCGACGGCCGCATCGTGGTTTCCGGCTACGGCATGCTGCTGCGCCTGCTGCCCGACGGCCAGCCCGATGCCGCCCAGCCGCTGCCGGCGGTGAATCCCGATTCGATGGTCTACGCGATCGAGCTGCAGCCCGACGGCAAGCTCCTCGTCGGCGGCGGCTACGGCCTGACGCTCGGCGGCGTCGATCGCGGCACCCTGGTGCGACTGAACGCCGACGGCAGCGTCGATGCGGGCTTCGCCCCCGACGCACGCGGTGACATCAATTCAATCGTCCGCGACGGCAGCGGCAACATCGTGATCGCCGGCAACGCCGGTTCCGCCGCCGGCGCCCTGCATCGCGGCCTGCTCCGGCTGACCTCGAGCGGCGCACTCGACCCGAACTTCCTGATCCCCGAAACGAACGCCACGCCGGTCTACGACGTGGCACTGCAGGCCGACGGCAAGCTCATCCTCGGCGCGCATTTCACGCAGATCAACGGCCTGACGCGCAACCACGTCGCGCGGCTGCATGCGGACGGCCGCCTCGACAACGGAGGCACCGCGCCGCTGTCGGTCACGCCGCGCGTCAGCGCCGGCGGCAGCGCCAGCCCGGCTGCGCCGCAGCCGGTCGGCGAAGGCGGCCGCGCCGAGTTCACGTTCACACCCGATGCCGGCAACGCGCTGGCCTCCGTCTCCGGCTGCGGCGACGGACTGCGCAGCGGCAACGTCTACCGCACCGGCTGGGTCTACGCCGACTGCACGGTGTCGGCCAGCTTCGTGCCCGAAGCCAACATGGTGTTCGAGCCGGCGGCCAACGCCAATGTCGAGTCGATCGAACTGCAGGCCGACGGCCGCATCCTGGCCGGCGGCTGGTTCACGCGCATCGGCGGCCTCGACCGCCTCAAGGTGGCGCGGCTGCGTCCGACCGACGGCGCCGCCGAAGCGGATTTCGCCGACGGCACCGGCATCTACGAAAGCGGCAACACCGGTGGCTCGGTGGTCTACGCCATCGCCGCGCAGCCCGACGGCAAGGTCCTGTTCGGCGGCGAGAAGGGCGTGACCCGCAACAACGCCGACGGCTCGCGCGACACCGCGTTCGCCGCCGCGCTGGGACCGGACGCGTTCGTGGAAAAGCTGCTCGTGCAGCCCGACGGCGGCATCCTGGTTTCCGGACGGCAGCTGCTCGCCAGCGCCTCCGTGTCCAACCTGGTGCGCCTGCATCCCGACGGTTCGCTCGACGCCGGCTTCAACGCCGATTTCGGCCTGGCCGAGGATCTCTTCATCTACGCGCTGGTGCTCGAGCCCGACGGCCGCATCGTGGTCGGCGGCGAAACGGTCGGCGGCGGCTTCCTCGGCCGCCTCGACACCGCCGGATCGCTGCAGACGATGTTCCCGGTCGCGGCGACGATCGCCGGCGTCTCCGCCCTGCAGCGCCTGGACGACGGCCGCTATCTGATCGGCTCGTTCGTGCGCATCGATTTCGGCGACGGCTCGCCGGTCGATTCGCAGCTGGTGCGCATGCTGCCCAGCGGCGCGCGCGACCCGACCTTCGCCGCCCGCGTCGACGGCGGCTACGGCGGCATCAAGAGCATCGCCGTGCAGCCCGACGGCGCGATCCTGATCGGCGGCGGCTTCCGCACCGTCGACGGCGTCGTGCGTCCGAACATGGCGCGCCTGCAGGCCAACGGCACTCTCGACGAGAGCTTCGATTCGCGCCCCAACACCTGGGTCAAGGACATCGCCGTGCAGGGCGACGGCAAGATCGTCATCGCCGGCTACTTCAGCCAGATCTCCGGATTCCCGCGCCGCGGCATCGCGCGCCTGAAGAGCGACGGCCGCGTCGACGTCGACGCTTTCGTGGTCACTCCGCTGGCCGGCGCCAACGGCACGATCACGCCGAACACGCCGCAGGAAGCGCTGCCGGGCGAGCAGGTGCGGTTCACCATCGTGCCCGATCCGGGCTACGTGATCGGCGCGGTGACCGGCTGCGGCGGTTCGCTCGACGGGCTGGTCTACACCACCGGCACGGTCGGCGGCCACTGCACGGTCACCGTCGAGTTCCTGCTCGAGACGATCACCTACACGGTACTGCCGGCCGCCGGCGCCCACGGCAGCATCACGCCGGCGACGCCGCAGTCGGTGCTGTTCGCGCAGACCGCGAGCTTCGAACTCGCACCGGAGGCCGGCTACTACGTCGCCGGCGCGGAAGGTTGCGGCGGTGCGCTCGACGGCACCACCTACACCACCGGCCACGTGCTGGCCGACTGCTCGGTGATCGCGCGCTTCCACCAGCCCGCCGCGCTGACGGCCGGCTCCGGCACGCCGCAGAGCACGGCGGTCAACACCGGCTTCGGCACGCCGCTGTCGGTGCGCGTCAGCGACGCGGACGGCCTGCCAGTGCGCGGCGTGGAAGTGAGCTTCAGCGCGCCCGCCTCCGGCGCCGGCGCGATCCTCGCCCAGGCCAGCGCCGTGACCGGCGCGGACGGCACCGCCGCGGTGCTCGCGCGCGCCAACGGCACCGCCGGCAGCTACGCCGTGACCGCCAGCGCCCACGGCATCCAGACGCAGTTCGCGCTGACCAACGAATCGGCGGCGCAGGGCGGGATCGAACTGCAGGTCACGGTCAGCACGCAGCCGCCGCCGGCCTGCGGCACCGAAACGCACATCGAGGTGACGCCGGGCGAGCCGGTCAACTACTGCTTCACGATGATCAACCGCAGCGACGTGACGCTGAACTACCACACGCTGATGATGCTGACCCACGCGCCGTTCCAGTACGAGTCCAACGGCTGGGACCGCCTGTTCGACCTGCTGCCGCAGCCGGTGCCGCCCGGCGGCAGCTTCCGCTACAACCACGTGGCGACCGCCGGCACGCGCGACCAGGCGCCGCGTTTCACCTGGAACGCCACCGCCGCGCTGCCCGGCTACGAGCTGGGCAGCGACGCCGGCGTCACCTTCACCGACATCAGCGCGACCGGTACCGCGCTGGAACTGGACACGCTGGGCGTGCACCGCCTGGACGCGCTGCCGTTCCCGATCAGCTTCTACGGCCAGTATTTCCACGAAGGCGACCGCAGCGTGCTGTGCATCAACAACAGCGGCACCCTGTCGCTGCGCACGGCCGACGATCCGGACGGCTGCCCGCAATCGCTCGTCGTGCCGCCGCCGCTGGTCGGCGACAACGACGCGATGGCCGCGGTGGCGAACATGAGCTTCCCGTACTACGGCTACAACGGCATGGCGCCCTACTGGGACCTGCTCGGCAGTCACGGCGTGGTGTACTACGCGACCGTCGGGGAGGCGCCCAACCGCCGCCTGATCGTGCAGTGGAAGGACAAGGACCACGCCGACTATCCGAACCCGGCCAGCGGCGTCACCTTCGAGGTGGTCATCGAGGAAGGCACCGGTCGCATCCACTACGTCTACGACGACCTCACGTTCGACGTCGTGGCCGAACCCAACCCGGACTTCGGCGGCTCGGCCACCGTGGGGCTGGTCGGCTTCACGCCGATGTCGAGCGATCCGCCGTTCCGCGAGTATTCCTACGCCAGTCCGGCCCTTGCCGAAGGCCAGGTCATCACCTGGACGCCGGTCGACGTGCCGCGCCAGGCGTGGAACGACGTGCAGGTCGACGTCGGCGCGCCGCGGCTCGTGCTGGCTCCCGCCTCGATCCAGGCGAGCGCCGGCGCGGGCGAACAGGCGCATGCGTCGCTGACGATCGGCAACCACGGCGAGATCGACCTGGCCTGGTCGCTGAAGCAGGCGCAGGCGCGCGGGCACTTCCCGCCGGTCGACCTCACCGGCTGGCTGCCGGAGCTGGAACGTTCCAGCGAGCGCGCCTACCGGCCCGCCGTCAGCCGCACCGCGGATACGGACGGCGACACGCCGCAGTCGGCGCTCGCGGTGCCGGCCTACGCCAACGCGCGCACGCACTGGAACGGCTTCAACTTCGGCGCGATCGCCTTCGACGCGAGCCGGCCGGACCTCGTCGTGCAGGGCGTGGGCGTGCCGCTGCAGTCGGGCGAATACCTCGTCGCCGAATTCGCCGGCAACGACTTCACGCGCGTCTACGAGATCGGCTCGTTCGGCGGCGACTACGGATTCTCCTGGTCGGACACCACCAGCCTGCTGCCCACCGGCATCGGCGAGCTGCTGCCGCAGAACGTGCAGCAGCCGCCCTACATGCGCTGGACCTCGATGGCCTGGGACAGCCGCACCGACACCATGTTCGCCGCCACCGCGGCCGACATCGGCAACTGCACCTCGACGGTGGCGTCCGACCTCTACCGCATCGACCTGGACACGGCGCAGGCGCACTACGTCGGCGCGATCGACGCCGGCGAGACGGACGTGTGCATCCGCGCGCTGGCGGTCGGACCGGACGGCGCCATGTACGGCATCGACGACTTCAACAACACGCTCGTCGCGATCGACAAGACCACCGGCGCGGCCGCCATCGTCGGCCCGCTCGGCGTCGCCGTCGAAGGCCCGGAATTCAGCGCCGACTTCGACGAGTCGACCGGCGTGCTGTACTTCGCCAACGGCAGCCGCCTGTACACGGTGAACCTCGTCACCGGCGCGGCGACCCTGCACGGACCGGGGCTGACCATCGACGGCACGCCGGTGCGCATCGACGGCCTCAGCATCGCGGTGGCCGGCGGCGACTGCGCCGCGCCGTCGCAGGTGCCGTGGCTGCGCGTGCAGCAGAACGCCGGCAGCACGCCGCCGGCGGCGCAGGCGCAGGTCGCGGTCGATCTGGACGCGCGCGAGCTGGCGCCGGGCACCTACGAGGCGAACCTGTGCGTGTTCAGCAACGACCGCGCGCAGTCGCTGGTGCGGGTGCCGGTGTCGCTGACCGTGACCGAGAGCGGCGGCGACGCCCTCTTCGCCGACGGTTTCGACGGCGCGCCCTGACCGTTCCGCTCCACGGCGATCCGGCCGCACGCCGCGGCCGGATCGCTCCTTCCGTCTTCCCGACGCGCTCTTCTCGTCTTTCGGAAACACCCATGACGACTCTTCGTTGTTCCCTGCGTCCGTCCACGCTGCCGTCCGCGATCCTGCTCGCGCTGTTCGCCGCGGCCGGCGTCCCCGCCGCCGCGGCCGCGCCGCCCGATGCGCGGGCGGTGCGCGAAATCCCGGCCTCGCCCGTCGGCCGCTACCTGGTGCGGTTCGAGGAACCGGGACTGGCCGCCTATACCGGCGGGCAGGCGGGCCTGGCGCGCACCGCGCCGGTGAGCCTGCCGTTCCCGTCCCGCTTCGACGCCGCCTCTGCGGCGGCGCGGGCCTATTCGGCGCATCTGGCCGCGCAGCGCGCCGCGCACCTGGCGAGCATCGACCGCGCGCTGGGCAGGCCGGTGACGCCGGCCTTCCACTACGAAGTCACCCATCACGGCGTCTCGCTGCCGCTGTCGGAAGACGAAGCCGCCAAGGTGGCGGCGCTGCCCGGCATCGTCAGCGTCACGCCGGTGAACGTGCAGCAGGCCCTGACCTATCGCGGACCGACCTTCATCGGCGCCGGCGCGATCTGGGACGGCAGCGCCGTGCCGGCGTACGCCACGGCGACGCGCGGCCAGGGCATCCGCGCCGGCATCATCGATGCCGGCATCGACGGCGATCACCCCTCGTTCGCCGACGACGCGGCCTGCGGCTTCGACGCCGATCACCCCAAGCTGGTGGCGCGCGACTGCACCAGCAGCGACGGCATCGTCTGCAACGGCACCAACCCCGCTCCGGACACCGGCATCGGCCACGGCATGCACGTCGGCTCCACCGCCGCCGGCAACACGCTCGACGCCGACACCGTGCCCACGCCCGTGCTGCCGGCCGGCGGACGCATGTCCGGCGTGGCGCCGTGCGCGGCGATCGTCAGCTACAAGGTCTGCGGCAGCGCCGGCTGCTTCGACGATTCCCTCGAGGCCGGCGTGCAGAACGCCGTCGCCGACAACGTCGACGTGGTCAACTACTCCATCGGCCGCACCTGCGGCTACGACGATCCATGGGCCTCGGCGCCGGACTTCCGCGGCGCCGCGGCCGCCGGCATCGCGGTGGTCGCCGCCGCCGGCAACACCGAGTCCATCTGCCTGGACCCGGCCGGGCGCGTCACCAACCTCGGACCGTGGGTGACCACGGTGGCCGCGACCACGCACGACGTCGCCTTCATTCCGGCGCTGTCGATCACCGGTCCCGTCGAACCGCCGCCGATCCTGCGGCAGATGCAGGTGGATGCCGGCACCACCACCCTGTCGGCGCTGGAAGTGGGCGAGCGCCTGGCGAGTCCGTTGCGCACCTTCGACGGCAACCTGCGCGGCTGCACCGCCGGCGGCAGCATTCCTGCCGGGCATTTCGACGGCGCGATCGCGGTCCTGCAGCGCGGCGACTGCAATTTCTCCGAGAAGATCGCCAACGCCGCCGGCGCCGGCGCCGACCTGGTGCTGGTCGTCAACCAGAGCACCGATCCGTTCCAGATGGACACTACCGGCGCGCCGGAGACGATCGGCGCCTTCAGCATCAACGCGCTGAACGTTTCCGAGGCGCTGCTTGCGTACCTGGCGGAACATCCCTCGCCGATGCCGCCGGCCGATGCGCTGTTCGTCGACGGCTTCGACCCGCCGGCCGGCACGACCGCGCATTTCCAGCCCACCCTGCAGGTCACGCAGCAACCCGACGTCATCGGCAACTTCAGCCTGCGCGGCCCGGTGCCGGCGCCGCTGGCGGACCTGGCCAAGCCGGACATCGCGGCGCCGGGCGTGGGCATCTACGCCGCGACCGATCCGGCCTCGGGCCGCTACGAGTGGCTCAGCGGCACCTCGATGGCCAGCCCGCACGTGGCCGGCAGCACGATCCTGCTGCGCGCCCTGCATCCGGACTGGTCGGTGGCCGAGATCAAGTCGGCGCTGCTGACCACCGCCGTGACGCTCGGCTACCGCGAAGACGGCGTCACGCCGTGGACCTCCGAAGACGTCGGCAGCGGCCGCGTCGACCTGACCAGGGCGGCGCTGGCCGGCCTGACGCTGGACGAAAGCATGGCCCGCTACGACGCCGCCGACCCGGACGGCGGATCGATCCGCATCCACGAGCTGAACCTGCCGTCGCTGCGCAACATGAGCTGCGGCGAGCACTGCCAGTGGACACGCACCGTGCGCAACCGCCTGGCGCGCGCCGGCACCTGGACGGTGGATTACGACGTTCCGGCCGGCTACACGCTCAGCGTCGAACCGGCCAGCTTCACCCTCGAGCCGGGAGCGAGCCAGACGCTGACGATCAGCGCGACGGTGCTCGACGTCACCCTGCCGGCGCAGAAGAGCTTCGGCCAGCTGCGGCTGCACGAGAGCGCCGGCGACGTGCCGGACCAGCAACTGCCGATCGCGGTGCGCGGCGACGAGACCAGCGTGGAGTGCGCCAACGGCCACTGCAACCTCCGCACCGACCAGTTCGCCAGCAGCTACAGCGCAGTCGGCTGCGAGGGCTCCGAACCCTGCCGGATGATCTGGGCCAACCGCTTCTCGCCGCCGTCCGCCGCGTTCCCGATCACGCTGACGACGATCACCTTCCTGACCGGATCGTCCGCCTACGTGCACGCCGGCGACCAGTTCGACTTCTACGTCTACCAGGACGACGACCGCGATCCGGCCAACGGTGCGACCCTGGCCGGTTCGCAGAAGGGACACGTCATCGCGACGGCCGGCGCGCGCCTGCGCACGCTGATCCTGGACCAGCCGATCGTGCTGGACGGACCGGGCGACGTCGTCATCGCCATTACCAACCCGGCCGGCACCGGACCGCGCCCGGCGGCCGGCGAACTGTCGACCTTCCGCAGCCGTTCCTACGCCGGTGCCTACGTCGGCGAGGATCCGCAGCTCGACAGCCCGGACGTGAACCTGCGTCTCACGCCCCAGGCCGTCGGCAGCGCCGTGAACTGGGTGATCCGCGCCTCGGGCAGCAACGCGGCCGGACGCCACATCGAGCTGGGCGGCGCGGCGACGCCGGTGGTGCGCTGAGGCGAACGCCCGCCCCGCATGCGAGCCAGGAAAGGCAGGACCGGCCCGTCGTCGACGGGCCGGTCCTTTGCCGGGTCTGGCGATGGCCGGACGAGGCGACGACGAGGTCGCCGCGACTCAAGGAGCGAGGAGGTCCGCCGGCTTCGACCGCCGATGCTCCTCGCGCGTCTGTCCCATCGAGGGAACGAGGAGCGCGTGCGCTCCCCGGATTGCGGAAGCCAGTCCTACGGATTGAATCCGTTCTGAAAGATGATGTCGGCTCCGCAATTCCTGGCACCGAGTGGTCCATCCATGCAGGGATCGCCGGTCGCAATGCCGGCCAGCGGAAATTCGGTCGCGTCGGGAATGCCGTCGCCGTCGGAGTCCGCAGCGTTCGGATTCGTGCCGACGACGTACTCGAAGCCGTCGATCAGACCATCCTGGTCGTGGTCGGTATCAGCATCGATCACGCCATTGCCGTCCGCGTCGGTCGCTGGATACGCGTAGCCGATCATCGTCGTGCTGCTGATCGGGCAAGCCGCGATGTAGCCGGCGGCTACGAACGCAGACTTCTCGCCATCGAGGAATACAGCGCAGTCGTTGTCGGCCTCCCGATACTGGCGCCACAGCTTGACCGCTCCGGGCGGTATGCAGGTCGATTCGGGCGTGCACGGCGCATAGATGTAGCCCTGAATCGTGCGCAGATCGTAGTCATCGCCGGCGCATGTCGACGTCGGATCATTGTCGAGATGGCCGTTGTTGCAATGGACATGATCCGGGCCGAAGTACGCCGATTCGATCTCCGCCTTCGTCGTCGCGAGCAGGTAGTCCTTGCCGCCGGGATAGTCCTTGTCCATCAGATGCAGCGGAATCAGAGCCGGCCATTCACTGCGTGGACGGTACTCGGTGGTCAGCACGTAGATCGACGCGCGCGGCGTGGCCGGCGGTGTCGTGTCGAAGCTGTCGTTTGGGTCGGCCGGATCGTCTACGTCGTAGGGAAAGGCATAGCCTGGAATCGGCGGCTGCTTGCCGGTCCCCGACACCGGCTGTACGTACTTCTTGTCCTGGTTGATCATCAAGCTCAGCGCGTACTGCGGTGAACTGGTCTCGGCGAAGTCCTTGGTCGTCGCTTGCCACAGCCGGAACAGCGGCGTGGCGCGATTGCGCACGGTCGCACCAGCGACGGTGCCGAGCATCTTGCGTGCCGCAGCCGCGGCATCTGGAATGCCATAGCCGAGCTTCGGGTCCCAAGCGCCCGCACGCGATGCGGTTTGCTTCAACACGGTGCGCAGTCCTGCCTTCTCTCCAGCGATCGGCTCCGGGTTGCCGGTCGGCACCAGCGGATTGATCGAGCGCAGCAACCCGACCACTCCCGCGATCTGCGGCGCCGACATCGATGTTCCGGTACACCAGCCGACGCCATCGCCCATCGGCGTGCCGTAACCGTCGCCGCACTCGGCGTATGCCGCATGCAGCGTGTTCGGGTAAGTCGTCGACAACACTCGCTTGGCCGATCCGAGCAGTTCCTGATGGGTGCGGTAGTAAGTACCGTTGCTGCTCTTGCTGTAGTTGCTGCCGCATTGCGCCGAGTCGGGGGATGGCGGGCAATTTGGCGCGTCGTCCCAGAATGCCCGCCCCTCCACGAAGCCCCCGGCGGAGATCACGCGTTTGTCGCTGGCAGGGAAATCCAGCTCGGCTTTCACGTTGCCGGACGAGGCGACCTGCGCTACGTCGCGTCCCGTCGCATAGGCGATGGCCTGGCACATCGGATAGTCACGATAGGCGGTCTTGCAGTCGTAGACGCCGCCGCTGCTGGGAGCGCCGAAACTCATGCTGAGCGCTTGGACGCCGGCGTCGACGGCTTGAGCTTTGGCGCGGTCGGAGGCGTTGTCATTGAAAGAAGGAACAATTCTGGCAGGTGTGAAAGCGTGACTGCACTCAAGGAACGCGGCTTTCCAAGCGGAAATTCCACATTGCTGGCATGTCCCCTGCAAACCCAGGCCGCTCG
The DNA here is from genome assembly GCF_042652785.1 of Dokdonella ginsengisoli. Taxonomy (NCBI): domain Bacteria; kingdom Pseudomonadati; phylum Pseudomonadota; class Gammaproteobacteria; order Lysobacterales; family Rhodanobacteraceae; genus Dokdonella; species Dokdonella ginsengisoli. Next base: position 822,124 of record NZ_JBHSHD010000010.1, read on the forward strand.
TTCCATTGGCAGCTAGTAGACCTGCAACGTGTGTGCCGTGGCCGAGATTCGCTGGCAGCAGAAACCCGGGTGTGGCCGTGCACGCCGTATCACTGATGTACATCGCTTTCTTTTCGTCAACATTCGTTGAATCGAATGAGCTCTGCGGGGGTTGCGCAGTCAATCCGACGTCACGCGACGCCGTCTTAATGAAATTGCCGCCGGCATAGGAATTGCCGTTGAACTGTCGTAATCCAACGTGCTGCTCGAATAGTCCAATATCGATCTGACCGATCAGCGCATAACCGCTCGCCCACTGCCATGCCCTATCGACGTTCATGTCGTAGATTCCATATTGCGTCTCTCCGCCGAGAGGATCTTCTGACTCAGGCACAATGCCGGCATCGATCAGCTCGACGGAGTGGAGTTGGTATTCAGGGCTTACGGAAGCCGAAGCAACGTACGGATCGGCCTGTAAGGCCGCCAGTGCGGCTGGCAAGTCCGCAAGGGCGAAGGTCGCCACTTGGCAGTCTTCCAGCTTCTTGCGTGCCGAGTTCGGGTTCCTGTTCAACCAGTCTAGGAAATCCCCCGTAGCGCGATCGGGGATTAGCCAGGCACTGGCTAGTGGCGCCTTGATCTTGAATGCCTCCAGCGGTGGTGTGCTCGAGCGCGGAGAACTGTTGATCCAGGTCATGATTTGCGTCGGTGTCGGCGCGCCTAGTGCGGGCGTCGGCCGAATGCAAACCTGCGCCATAGGCTGCTATGCACGTGTGCCCAATGGGAGGCAGGCGAATGCTACAGCCAGCATGACCAGTCGACGTCTACGTAGCACCCATACGGCTAGTATGAGAAGAACCTATAGCGCGATCGTTCCGGCCTGATTGAACACCGGAACGGAGACCGGTGCCGGGGGCGCGCTTACGCTGAACGGCACGATGCCAATGTTTAGAATGGTCGGACCAAAGACGGGATGCGGATAGATAAGATCAACCGTCAACGTGTAGTCGCCTGAAGGAAACGCGCCTAACTCACGTGTCGTGATGCCAATTCCGTCCACGCAAAGTTCGCTTCCTGGCTCGTAGTGGTGACCGTACTCAAGAATGCGAATTTCATTGCCATTATGGGTGATTTTAGGATAACCATATCGGCCAGCAATCCAATCGCAAATACCTCCGCGCATGCTCACCGACACAGCTTCTCCCGCCAATGGATTTTCCGGCGTGATCCATGGTGGGTCGAAGAACGCCTGCGCGTTCTGCACGAACAAGACAACGAAGGCGAGCACACATTGAAAAACGAAACGACGTACGAGCATATCCCCCTTCCCCTTCCCCTTCCCCTTCCCTAGATATCCAATGGTGCCGCGACTATAGCGGACGCAAGTTTCGGCTCAAGGTCGCACGCCGCATTAGCGGGCGCACCGCTGTTGCGGCGCAGGCTTGAGTCCATGGCGGATCGGTGCGACGAGTATTGTTCGTGTCTAGCCAAAATTTTGATCGCTGTTGTCCAGCAGCGCGGTGCAGCGGTCGGTCGAACGCAGGCCTGTCCGACAGCATGAGCACGTACATTGAATGACATGCAAGCCGCCATCGCAATTACCGGAGCCGCGCGCGAAACATTCCAAATACCATAAGGCCCAGCGACGATATAGCTGTACCGAGTGGACCGAAGGTCGGTACGGAAACAGGTTCAGGTGGCGCCGTTACGGAAAACGGCACGATTCCGATATTCAGGAAGGCAGGGCCAAAGACCGGATGCTCATAGACGAAATCGACGGTCAACACGTAGTCGCCCGGAGGAAGCGCACCTATAGGATCTGTCACCGTTCCGACACCATCGATACAAAATTCGCTACCTGGCTCGTAGTGGTTCCCATACTCAACAATGCGGATCGCATTGCCTTCTTGGGTAATTTGCGGAAAGCCTTCACGGCCAACGATGAAATCGCATATGCCGCCGTGGATGTTGACTGATATGACATTCCCGACGATCGGGTTCGTCGGTGTGATCCACGGCGGATCGAAGAAAGCTTGTGCGCCGTGCGAAAAGAAAACAATGCAGACGAGTAAAAACTGAATCGCTATACGACGTACAAGGACATTTCCCATCGCCTTTCCCCTTCCTTAGATATCCAATGGCGATTCGACTATAGCGGACGCGTTTCGGTTCAAGGTCGCGCGCCACATTGGAGAGTCGACGCCAGCCGTACGACGCGACTTGACGAAGCACTGTTCGGACCTGTCTGAAATTCTCACGACCATTATTCAGAAGTGCACAAACCATGTTTCGGCAACGAGGCACGGAGGCGCCTACGTTTGCACAGCATCCAGACGCATGACGTCAGAGCAACGATCAGCGTGGCCGCACCGATCGGATTGAACACGGGGACGGAAACCAACGCCGGAGGCGTATTCACACGGAACAGCACGACACCGATGTTAAGAATTTCCGGTCTACCCGTGAATTGGTCTTCGTAGACCAGGTCCACGGTCAGAGTGTAGTCGCCGCGCGGAAAGACTCCTATTGACCTCGTACCAGTCCAGACTGGTGGAAAGACGCAAAGCTCATCTCCAGGCTCATAGTGGGCACCAAATATAGCTATGCGGATTGCATTGCCTTCCCGCGTGATCTGCGGATAACCGTCTCGGCCAAGAAGTATGTCGCATATTCCACCTCGAACACCGACCGATATGGCCTCCCCAGCAACAGGATTCTCCGGCATAACCCACGGCGGATCGAAGAATGCCTGCGCGTTCTTCGCGAATAGAGTGGGAAAAGCGAACACCAGCGGCATCGCAATGCAGCGTACGAACATGACCTCTTCCCCAGGATCGGTCGCGTCGCAACTATACCTGCAGCCAATGGCAATTCAAGCTTGAAAGCTCGGGAAACTCGGGAAACTCGGGAAACTCGGGAAACTCGGGCATCTCACTGATTAACTTGCCTCGTATTTTCGCCACATTGCGCGAATTGTACTTATTCACTCGACCATGCACGTGAGTTCGCGCAAGCCAAGTAAGGTCGTAAGAATGGCTCGCTGTGGTCGTCTCAGACTAGCGCCGTGCTCGGCGCGTCAAGGCCAAGCCCTTCGGGCGCGCTGCGCGCGGCCTTGACGCACCTGCGCGCGGCGCTGTGAGGGGTTCGCCCACAGCAATCCACTCCGGATCGCGGGCGAAGAGAACAGCCATGCACAACACACACCGCGCACACAACGCCCCCGACGCACTCGCTCTACAAATCGCCGAACTCAACTACGCCCTCTCCTGCCACATCCCCGCCATGAAGCGCCGCGTGCGCATCTACACCGGCTACGGCTCGGTCGAGTTCTACGGCACGCAGGCGCGCAGGATCGCCGCACTGTGCGAAGGCATCCTGCAGCGGCGCTTGCAGCGCCTCGAACGCCAGAGCGGCCTGCTGCGCTGAGGCGTCGCGCCGGGCGGCTCCCTGCCGCCCGGCGTCTTTCTTGAGCCTGCAAAAAAATGGGGATCCCGCTTTCCGTGCGGACCGAAGCTTCGCCGCCTGCCCGCTTCAACGAGGCCGACCAACGAACGCTTGCGGACAACGATCGACCGGCGTCATTCCTCCCCACGCGGCGAACCGCGGCGCACGCGCCCGAGCATCGCGTCGAGCACGCCGTCGCGGCGGATCAGGCCGTGGTACAGCGCCGCGCCGAGGTGCGCGAGGATCGTGAGGAACAGCAGGTAGGCGAATGCGCCGTGCGCGGCGCGCAGCCAGGCGAAGGCGGTCGCGTTCTCCGGCAGGATCGCCGGCAGGCGCAGGTCGCTGGCGAGCATCACCGGATACCCGCCGGCCGACAGCATCGCCCAGCCGATCAGCGGCATCGCGATCATCAGCGCGTACAGCAGCCAGTGCGACAGCAGCGCGGCGATGCGCTGCAACGGCGGCAGGTCCGGCGGCAGCGGCGGCGGCGGATGACGCAGGCGCACCGCCAGGCGCACGATCGCCAGCACGAAGATGGCCAGGCCCAGCGGCTTGTGGATCGCCAGCAGCCAGGCGTGCCGTTCGGCGACGGTGGCGACCATGCCGACGCCGACGAACAGCATCGCCAGGATCAGCACGGCCATCGTCCAGTGCAGCACGCGCGCGGGCAAGGCGAAGATCATGGACGTATCTCTCACGGACGTTTCTCCTGCTTCGGCGTCGCGTAGCCGGGAATGCCGGCCTCCTCGCTCGTGCGGCGGCGATACGAATCGGCGTAGGCCGCCGAACGCGCCGCCAGCAGCGGATCGCCGGACGGCGCGATGCCCGCGGGCAGTACGGTCGGGTCGTAGTTGACGTCGCGGCAGGCGCCGTCGTCCTGCGCCTGCTCGCGCTCGAGCACCAGCGTGCCCGCGTCGATCTCGGTGCGCTCCGGCGGCCACACCTGGGTGGCGTCGTCGACCGGATCGCCCGGCGCGGCCAGCGTCACCCGCAGATGCCAGCGCTGCGGTGCCGCGGCGAGGCGCTGCTGCAGATCGCGCACGAGGTAGTCGTCGTCGCCCGCCGGCGCGGCGGACGCATCGGCGGCTTCCGGCACCACCCGCCAGCGCACCGCGTGGCGATCGCCGCGCGCGTCGACGAAATAGAACGCGTTGAGGCCGTAGTAGCTCTCGCTGACGAAACTCGCCGACGGCCTGGCCGTCTTGACCCAGGCGCGGAACGGGCCGGTTTCCGGATGCGCGTCGAAGAACGCGGCGAGCTTGGCCGGATCGGGCTTGCCGGTGGCCGGGTCGCGCTCGCCGGCGACGGCCTGGGCGAAGAACGCCTCGGGCGTGGCGACCGGAAACACCGGCATGCTGTTCATGCCGGTGCGCCACTGCTGGCCGTCGGGCAGGTCGAAGCGCAGCGCCAGGCTGCGGATCGGCACGCTGCTGTCGGGCGCATACGGATTGCCGCCGGGGATCGCGAAGCGGCCGATCACCGGCGTGCGCCCGGCGGCGAACACCGGCGCCGTCGAATACGCGCTCGCCTTGCCGTTGCCTTCGAAGTAGCCGGCCACGCACACGCCCTTGGCGTGGTTGCGGCGGTAGCCCGGATGCAGCCCGCCGTTGCGCTGCAGTTCGTCGACCAGGCGCCCGGCGGTGAGCCGGCCCGGCGTCAGCCAGCCGCCGACGTAGGCGAATGCCGCGGCGAGGACCACCACGGCGGCGGCGATCGCCGCCCAGCGCCAGCCGACGCCGGCGGGACGAAGCGGATCGGGAGAATCGTGCATGGGCGGCTCCGGTGCGGGGTGGACTTGCTGCCAGACGCCGCCGGGGCGAGTCTATTCCCTGGCCGCGGAATAATGGCGCGGCAGCGGCGTCCTGCAGGCATGACCTTCGCGCTTCCTCCATGACCGACCTCGCCTTCGACGACGCGCTCGGCGAACTGCTGCCGCGCCTGCGGCGCTTCGCGCTGTGGCTGACGCGCGACCTTTCCGCGGCGGACGACCTCGTGCAGTCGGCGCTGGAACGCGCCCTCTCCCGCCGCGCTTCCAAGCGCGACGACGGCGACCTGCGCACCTGGCTGTTCCGCATCGTCTACCGGCAGTTCCTCGACGGCCGGCGCCGCTCGCAGCGCTACGCGCGCTTCCTCGAACGCTTCCGCAGCGTCGACGAGCCGGAGAGCCCGTCGGCCGAGCGCGATGCGCTGGCGCGGTCGGCGCTGGCCGCGTTCGAGCGCCTGCCGGCCGAGCAGCGCTCGCTGCTGCTGTGGATCACCGTCGAGGGCTTGAGCTACCAGCAGGTGGCCGACATCCTCGAGGTGCCGATCGGCACCGTCATGTCGCGGCTGTCACGCGCGCGGCAGTCGCTGCGCCGCTTCGGCGACGGCGAAATCCGCACGCCCGCGCTGCGGCTCCTGAAGTGAATCGAAAGAACCGATGCCTCCGTCCATGAGCCCGCCCAGCGAACACGATCTGCACGCCTACGTCGACGGCCGCCTCGACGGCGAACGCCGCGAAGCGGTGGAGCGCTTCCTCGCCCGCCATCCCGAGCGCGCCGCCGAAGTGGCCGCCTGGCAGCGCGACGCGCAGGCGCTGCGCGCGCAACTGGGCGCGGCGAATGCGCTGCCGGACAATCCCGCGCTGCATCCGGCGGCGCTGCGCGCGCGCGCGCATCGCCGCCGTCGCGCGCGCCTGTCGCTCGCCGCGGCCGCGCTGGCCTGCCTGTTCGTCGGCGCGCTCGGCGGCTGGCACGCACGCGGGATGCGCGCCGAGACGGCCGCCGCGCCGATGAGCGACGCGCTCGAGGCCTACCGGCTGGTGGTCACCGACGGCAGCGCCGCCCCGGATCTCGTCTCGCGCAGCGAGGGCGACCTGCAGTCCTGGCTGGACCGGCACTTCGCACAGGCGACGCGCCTGCCGGACCTCAGTGCCGCAGGCTTCCATCCGACCGGCGGGCGCCTGTTCGCCACCGACCAGGGCGCCGCCGCGATGGTGCTCTACCGCGATGCGGACGGCCACGCGATCAGTTTCTACGTGCGCCCGCCCGGCCCGCGCCATCGCCTGCTGCCGGAAGGACAGCGCAGCGACCGCGGCCTGCTCGCGCAGTACTGGTCCGGCCAGGGCTACAACTACGCGATGGTCAGCCGCGACGAGGGCGCCGACGCGCAGGTGGCCGCACGGGCGCGCCGGCGCGCCATCTAGGCCGGGCCGGTCATGCGGCGATCCGCCGGGCGTGGACGTGCAGCTCGTCGATCAGCGCGGTGAAGTGATCGAACACCTCGCTCACGAGCGCGAGATGCCGTGCGCGCAGCGCCGGATCGACTTCCAGCGTCACGTCGTTGCCGCCGTGCAGCGCTTCTTCGTGGCTGCCGTCGGCGTCGTGCTCCACCGCGAAGTGACGGGTTTCGGCGACGTAGTGCAGCTTCTGCCCGAGCGGAACCGGCGGGATCCGGTCGGCGATCCCGGCCATCGCCCTGCAGAAGACTTCCCCGGCCGCTTCGATGGCCTCGATGATGACCACGCGCTCCAGGGGATCGGCCCGCTCCGCCATCGACCAGAGCCGATAAGGCAGCAGGCGCGCGGCGCGGTTGTCTTCGCTCCAGAGGAAGCGCAGCGTCTCGGAGAACGGCTGGATGTCGTCCAGCCCGAGAGCGGCGAGATCGTCCAGGAACCACGGCCAGTGGTGGGTGTCCTCCACGGCCTGCCTCGCCTGCCAGCGGTCGTTCGGGCCGAGCGAGCGCAGCGCGTAGTGGTTCAAATCGGCGAAGGCCATGATGAAGTAGGCCGCGTGCTTGACGAATCCCAGGGTGCGCACGGGATCGTCTTGAGGGCTGTGCAGGAACTGGAAGAATGGTGCCTGCCGGAAGGTCTCGCGTCGCTCCTCGATGTGGTCGAGTACGGTTTGCATGATCGGCCTCCTGCCGCTGGTGGTGTCGATGGCTGCACAGGGCAGCGGCGACAGGATTGTTGCAATTCCGCCTCGGTACAAGTGCCGGGCCGTTCAGCCGCCCCGCACGTGCGGTGCAAAGATCGCCACCGGCGGACAGACCGCCGGTTCCCTGCGACGCGAAGGAGCTTCCGTCATGCAATGCCTGGACAACCTGCTGCTCAACACCGACAGCTACAAGGCCAGCCACTGGCTGCAGTACCCGCCCGGCACCGACGCCACGTTCTTCTACGTCGAGTCGCGCGGCGGCACCTACGACCGCACCGTGTTCTTCGGACTGCAGGCGATCCTGAAGGAATACCTGGCCAGGCCGATCACCCATGCCGACGTCGACGAGGCGCGCGACCTGTTCGCCGCGCACGGCGAGCCGTTCAACGAAGAAGGCTGGCGCTACGTCGTCGAGCGCCACGGCGGCCTGCTGCCGATCCGCATCCGCGCCGTGCCCGAAGGCTCGGTGGTGCCCACGCACAACGCGCTGATGACGATCGAGTCGACCGATGCGAAGGCGTACTGGGTGCCCTCGTACCTGGAAACGATGCTGCTGCGCATCTGGTATCCGGTCACCGTCGCCACGATCAGCTGGCACGCCAAGCAGACGATCCGCCAGTTCCTCGAACGCACCAGCGACGATGCGGAAGGGCAACTGCCGTTCAAGCTGCACGACTTCGGCTCGCGCGGCGTGTCCAGCGTGGAATCGGCCGCGATCGGCGGCGCCGCGCATCTGGTCAACTTCCGCGGCACCGACACCGTCTCCGCGCTGCAGCTGGCCAGGGCCTACTACCACGAGCCGATGGCGGCGTTCTCGATTCCCGCCGCCGAGCACAGCACGATCACCAGCTGGGGCCGCGAGAACGAAGTGGCGGCCTATCGCAACATGCTGACGCAGTTCGCCAGGCCCGGCGCGATCGTCGCGGTGGTGTCCGACAGCTACGACATCTTCCACGCGATCCGCGAGCACTGGGGCAGGACGCTCAGGCAGGAAGTGATCGACTCCGGCGCCACCGTGGTGATCCGCCCGGACTCGGGCGATCCGGTCGCCGTCGTGCACCAGTGCCTAGAGCTGCTCGACGAGGCCTTCGGCCACACCGTCAACGCCAAGGGCTACAAGGTGCTCCGGCACGTGCGCGTGATCCAGGGCGACGGCATCAACCCGACCAGCATCCGCGCCATCCTCGAACGCATCACCAGCGCCGGCTACGCCACCGACAACGTCGCCTTCGGCATGGGCGGCGCGCTGCTGCAGCGCCTGGACCGCGACACGCAGAAGTTCGCGCTGAAGTGTTCGGCCGCGCGCGTCGGCGGCCGCTGGATCGACGTCTACAAGGACCCGGTCACCGACAAGGGCAAGCAGAGCAAGCGCGGCCGCATGACCCTGCTGCGCCATCGCGAATACGGCGGCTACCGCACCGAGACGGTACCGCCGGAGGCCGCTTCGCTCGACGAGGTACGCAAGCCGATGGGCTACGACGACGCGATGGTGACGGTCTGGGAAGACGGCCGCCTCGTGCACGACTGGACCTTCGGCCAGGTGCGCGAACGCGCCGACGCCAGCCGGCTCTGATCCGCGCTTCGCGACGTTCCGTACTCAATCCTGCGACCCGGCCTGCCCGGGTCGCACGGGCGCCTGTCTCTTGCGCGGGCGCCCGACCTCCACGGGAGTCCACTCATGTTCGGTTTCCGCTACGTCAAATCCTCTCCGAGCCAGTACCTCATCCAGTACCGCAACGGCCGCATCCTGCGCGAGGGCACGGGACTGGCCTTCTGGCACTTCGCGCCGCAGTCGATCCTCGTCGGCGTGCCGGTAACGGCGATCGAGGCGCCCTTCATGTTCGAGGAGGTCACGCGCGACTTCCAGCAGGTCACGCTGCAGGGCCAGGTCAGCTACCGCATCGCCGATCCGAAGCGCCTGTCCGAACAGCTCGACTACAGCCTGGCGGCCGGCGGCCGTTACGCCTCGGAAGACCCCGAGCGCCTGCCGCTGCGCGTGCTCAACGCGGTCAGGGCCACCTTCCGCAACCTGCTGCAGGCGCTGGATCTGCGCGAAGTCCTGCAGGGCACCGAGCGGCTCTCGGCCGCGGCCCACCATGCCGCGGCTGCGGCGACCGGCCTGAGCGGCCTGGGCATCGAGATCTCGGCGCTGAACCTGCTCGCGGTGAAACCCAATCCGGAAACCGCGCGCGCGCTGGAAGCGCCGATCCGCGAGGAAATCCTCAAGCAGGCCGACGACGCCACCTATGCGCGCCGCAACGCGGCGATCGAGCAGGAACGCCAGGTCAGGGAAAACGAGCTGCGCAGCGAGCTGTCGATCGAGCAGAAGAAACGGCAGGTGCGCGAAACCCAGGCCGAATCCGAACGCGCGCTGCTGGAGAAACAGCAGCAGACGCAGGCGCAGGAACTGGCCGGCAAGGTCGAGCTGGAACGCCACAACGCAGACCTGGTCCGGCTGCAATCGGAGAACCGCAAGCAGGAAGCCGACGCGCGTGCGCACGGCCTGCAGGCCATGGTCAACGCGATGAAGGGACTGGACGCCCGCTCGCTGCAGGCGCTGCTGCTCGGACAGGCCAGCCCGGAGACATTGATGGCGCTGGGCTTCCAGAACATCGCCGACAACGCCGCGCGCATCGGGGAGTTCAACCTCTCTCCCGACCTGCTGCGCGAACTGGCCGGGCGCAAGGCGTGACGCATGGATCGCACCGACCGCAAGATCGTGCTGGTGACGCGCCGCACGCGCCTGGAAGAACTCGTGGCGCGCCACAACACGGTCGAGCAGGCACGCTTCCAGACCGAACGGCTGGGCATGGATTTCGGCGACTTCCTCGAAGAGGATCGCCTGCACCGTGCCGCGCTCGACGCGCTGACGCCGGCGCTGCAGGTCCACGGACGGCTGCAGCGGCTGGATCGCCGATTCCTGCCGAACTTCCTGTTTCCGCCGGACTGCCTGGTCGTCGTGCTCGGGCGCGACGGCCTCGTCGCCAACACGCTGAAGTATCTCGACGGCCAGCCGGTCCTCGCGGTGAATCCGGACCCGGCCCGATGGGACGGCGTGCTGCTGCCGTTCGCGGTGGACGACGTTTCCGCCGTACTGCCCGAGGTGATGCGCGGCCGCCGGCCCGTGCGCGAGATCACCATGGCCTGCGCGCGCCTCGACGACGGCCAGAGCCTGCTCGCCGTCAACGACCTGTTCATCGGCATGCGCGGCCACGCTTCGGCGCGCTACGAGATCGCCTTGGACGGACAGCGCGAACGGCAGTCCTCCAGCGGCATCATCGTCTCGACCGGCCTGGGCTCGACCGGCTGGCTGCGCAGCATCCTGACCGGCGCCTGCGCCGTGGCCGGGCGCGACGCGGACGAGGGCATGCTCGGCATCCGCCAGCACGGCTTCGCCTGGAACAGCCGCACCCTGGTCTACAACGTGCGCGAGCCCTACCCCAGCCGCACGACGGAAGCCGGCCTGGTGTTCGGACAGATTCCCGAAGGCGGAAGCCTGCGCATCCGCTCGCTGATGCCCGAGCACGGCCTGATCTTCAGCGACGGCATGGAATCGGACGGGCTCGAGTTCCGCTCGGGACTGGAAGCTACGATCGGTGTCGCGCCGCGCCCGGGTCTGCTGCTCGGCTGAGGTCCGCCCGGCCCTGCCGGACCTGCCGGGCAGCGCCCCGGACTTCTCGCCACGGACGGGCGCGCCGGAAGCGAAGCGCCGATCCCCCGGCTGCTTCGTCTTCCGTCGGCGCGCCCGCCGCTCGCGGCGGCGTCAGAACTGCCAGCTCGCCTCGCCGAACACGCTGCGGCCGATGCCGACCTGGGTCGTCGTGCCCGGGTAGCCGGGGCGGATCACCTCCTGGTCGAACACGTTGCGCACGCCGCCCGCCAGGGCGAAACCGGACCATGCGCGCGGACGCCAGCTGACGAAGACGTCGTGGGTCTTGAAGCTGCGGTCGATCAGCCACTGCCCCGAGGCGTTGCGCGCGGGGCGGTTCGGCGCGGCGAAGTACCAGTTCAGGCGCCAGTCCAGCTGCACGTCGATCGGTGCGATGCGGTAGCCGGCGGTGAGCAGCAGCTTGTCGGCGAACGCGTGCGGCACGTCGCTGCCGGTCTCCTCGTCGCGCACCTTCAGCTTCGAGTAGACCAGGTCGGCGCTCCAGTTGCCGTTGCGGAAGCTGCCCTCGACCTCGATGCCGCGGCGCTCGACCGAATCGAGGTTGCGGTACTGGTTGAGGCGGTCGCGCAGGGTGCCGCCGACGCCGGTGTCGCCGGCGATCGGCGTGCGCGGGTCGATGTCGACCAGGTCGATGAAGTCCTCGAAGTCGCCGCGGAACGCGTTGAGCTTGAACAGCAGCGCGTCGACGCCGGCGAGCGAGCCGAGATCGAGCGCGATGCCGCCCTCGTATTCGCGCCCGACCTCGGCCTTCAGGCCCAGATTGGGCACCCAGAACGTCCACGGATTGCCCGAGCCGGTCGCGTAGAGCTCGAACGCCGACGGCGCGCGGAACACTTCGGAGTAGTTGGCGAACACGCGCAGCCAGTCGTTCGCCTGCCAGCCCAGGCCCAGGCGCGGCGACAGCCGGTGGCTGTCGTAGGTGTCGGTGGATTCCTGCGGCAGCGGCTGGCTCAGGCGGCCGGCCTCGCGCTCGAAGCGGTCGTAGCGCGCGGCGGCCAGCACTTCCCACTGGCCGCGTTCGCCGAAGCTCATGCTGTCCTGCAGGTAGAGTCCGTAGTCGCGCGACTTGGCCGATGCGAGCAAGGCGTACTCGCGCGTGTACTTGTCGAACTGGTCCTCCTTGCGCGCGGTGGCGTCGAAGCCGAACTGCACCGTGTGGCGCACGGCGCCGGTGCTGAAGCGCGTCAGGTTCTGCGCGTTGACGCCGGCGTAGCGGTTGCGGTCGACCAGTCCGCTGTATTCGTCGATCGGCGGGAGATCCCAGATCCTGCGGTCGTACTCGGTGCGGTTGGCGAACACGTCGACGGCCAGGTTGATCCAGGAGCCGGCCGGCGTGTAGTACCAGCTGGCGGCGACGTCCTGCTGCGTGTGCGTGCCGGTGATCTCGGTGTCGGTCCACTCGGCCAGGTGCCACAGCGTGTTCCACGGGTTGCGCACGTCCATCTTCGAGCTCTGCAGCTTGAAGTGGAGCTCGTGGTCGGAGGCCGGCGCGTAGCGCAGCTTGAGCAGGCCTTCGCGCTTGTCGTTCTTCGTCGGGACGTCCAGGCCGCCGGCGAGCTGGTGGGTGCGCGCGTTGGTGCCGAGCGCGCTCAGCAGGTAGTCGAAGTTGCGCGCGTCGTTGGTGCCGAACACGTGGGCGGCGACGTGGCTGCGGTTGTTGTCGTTGTAGCCGAGCTTGATGCGCGTGCCGAACGCCTCGCCGTCGCGCAGCAGGTCGCGCGCGTCCTTCGTGCGCATCTCCATGACGCCGCCGAAGGCGCCGCCGCCGTGCACGACGCTCGACGAGCCGCGCACCACCTCCACTTCGCGCAGCATTTCCGGATCGACGCCGAACGTGCTGATCTGGTTGGCGAAGTTGAAGCTGCGGCGGGCGCCGTCGACCTTGACGATAACGCGATCCTCGTCGGCGAAGCCGAAGCCGCGCAGGGTGAAGTTGCGGCCGATGTCGCGGCCGACGTCGTAGTCGAGGTTGAATCCCGGCACAAGGTTGAGCAGGTCGATCACGGTCGACGCCTGCTCGCGCTCGATCACCTCGGGCGAGATGACGCTGACCGCGCCCGGATAGGAGAGCGCATCACCCTTGATGCGCCGCGCGGTGACGGTGATCTGCTCGAGCGAGGAGATCTTGCCCTCGGCGTTCTTGCGCTCGGATTCGGAGACGGAGGAGAACGGCGTCTCGACCTCCTCCTCCTGCGAGAAGGCGGCGGTCGGGAGAGAGAGTGCGATGGCGGTGAACAGCAGTTTCTTCGGCATGATGTCCTCGCGAATGAAAGAAGATTCGCTGGCGGACATCGGGCACGGCCCGGAACTGCTGGCATCGGATTGCGGGCCGTCGGGCCCGAAACGCGCGGCATCTTAGTGACGGCGGCGGAATGTGACAAGGCCGCGCGAGCCGCGCCGGCGCGGTCCGGAGCCGCGCCGGCGTGTGGAAATGCGACGCCGCCCCCGCGCATGCGGAGGCGGCGCGCGCCTTACGGCGCCGAGTCGAAGCCGTTGGCGAAGATCACGTCGTTCGGCAGCACCGAAGCGTTCACCGCCACTTCGATCACCGGGTTGGCCGGGTCGTTGCTGTGCACGCAGACGAAGGCGGAGTAGCTGCCCGGCGCGAGCGTGGCCGCATCGACGGTAGCGGTGATCTTCGTCGTCGCGCCCTGCGCGACGCTGCCCGATGCCGGCGCCGCGCTCAGCCAGGCAACGGCGGCGGGACTCGCGCAGGAGGTCGGTGCGGTGTCGACCGTATAGGTCAGCGTGCTGCCCTTCGCGCCGGTGTTGCTCAGGCCGAACAGGTCGCTGCCCGTGGCGCCCGCCGTCACGCTGACTTCGAGATCGCCCGAGGTGACCGTCGCAGTCGGGTCGGCCGGCACCGAGCCGACCCACGGCCCGAACGGCGTCAGCGTCGGCCCGGTCTTCTTGCACACCATCGAGTCCTGCGGGATGCAGTCGCTGCCGCTGCAGCCCGGCGGCCAGTCGTTGGACGTGGAATCGCGCACCGCCACGCGGTAGTACAGCGCCGGCCGCACGTCGACCAGGCTCTCGTCGTTGACGAGGTTGCCCGCTTCCATGTTGCAGATGAACAGGTCGGCCTGCGGATCGGATTCCACGATGTCGGCGTATTCGCCGTCGTGCTGCTGCGTGGCCATCACGTCGACGAGATGGAAACCGCGGCCGGACTGGTTCGCCGGCACGGTGTAGTCCTCGTCGCCCGGGGTCAGCTTGTAGCCGTTGCCGGTGGCCGGGTTGCGCACTTCCCAGGTCTTCGCCACGCCGCCCGGTCCGCCGGTGGCATCGCGCAGGTCGGAGAACTCGGTGGTCTTGTCGACGCCGTTGACGCTGACCGTGTTTGCCGCATCGTCGATGGCGAATTCCATGCGCCAGTAGTTGTGGTGCCAGTGCGTGACGTCGTTGAAGGTACCGTCGCGGTTGCCGAAGCCGAACGAGGGCTGGATGCGGCCGTCGTTCCAGAACGTCCAGCGCGAGGCGTACATGTACCAGTCGGCGCGATACTGCGTGGTCAGCACGACGTGGTCGCCGTTGTCCTCGATCGCAAACGGCGCACCGCAGGTCGCCGTGGCGTTGGGATAGCCGGACAGCTGGTACGGGCAGATCTCGTAGGACATGGTCGGGTCGTGGGAACGATCGCACGAGGCGATCGCCGCCGGCGGATCGACCGAGACGCCGAGCTTGTTCTGCACCGCGCGGTCGGCGAGCAGCGGCGAATCGTCGTTCTTCCAGTCGCGATAGCAGTCGCCGCCTTGTTCGTCCTTGTACTCGGCGAACAGCATCGGCGCGTGCGCGCGCACGAACACGAGGTGCCCCTTGAAGTAGACCTTGCGCAGTTCCATGCCCGAACCGATGCCGCCCACGCTCTCGCTCGGCGGCAGCCAGCACATTTCCCAGATCGGGTCGGTCGCCGGCCAGCTCAGTTTCGTTTCCGGACTCGTGCAGGTCGGCGAACCGGCGTGGGCGACGCCCCAGCCGGCGAACAGCAGCAACAGCGGCAAAGCGAGCTTGCGTGAACGCATGACCTAATCTCCCTCAGGGTTTGGTGGACGTCTTCTCGTCCGACGGGCGATAGAACGGATACACGACGCGATCGCTCTGCAGATCGACGATCGAATGCGAGACCGCGGTATTGCCGCCGTCGGCGGACGCGATCGCATGGATGCAGCGCGTCCTGTCGCCGCAGTACGGGTCGCCGGGCTTGCGGTAAACGAAGCCGCCGGCCCAGACGACGACGCCGGGCCTTTCGATGAGCGGCTTCAGCTCGGGCTGCTCGCGCACCAGCACCTGCACGCGCTCGCGCTCGGCCTCCGTCAGCGGCGGTTCCTCACCCGTGACCCGCTGCGTCTTCAGCAGCGCTCCGCTCTGGTCGAAGGTCTTGCGCAGCGCGATGCCCTGGTCGTAGTCCCAGCCGTATTCGACCTGGAAGCGCTGCTCCTTGCCGTCCTTCCACGAGAAATCGCTGTGGCGGCGGCCGACGACGTAGCCGTGCAGACGGCCCGCCCCGGCGACGTCCTTGGTGGTGCCGGCGTCCGCGGCGGATCGTTTCACGCGCGCGGACTGGCCGGCGCAGGCGGTGCACAGCGCCGCGAAGAGAAGTACCGGGATGCGGGTGGAAGTGTTCAAGGCGTGCGCTCCTGCGCGGTGACGGCAGCGGCGCTGACGACGGGTGCCGGCGGCGACTTGCCGTAGCCCGGCTGGTCGGGATCGTCGGCGGCGTTGTTCCACAGCTGGTAGACGAATTCGCCGCGGCTGCGTTCCTGCGGGCCGACGGCGAACGGCCGCTCCGGACTGCCGCTGCACATCGCGTTCTCGCCCGGCGTGGCGTTGAGCACCGCCTGATCGCGCAGGAATTCGATGTATTCGCGGCTGGAGGTCTGGTAGTACAGCGTCGCGCTCGCGGTGAACGGCGGCGTGGTGCCGGCCGCCAGCGGGAAGCTGTAGTCGGCGCGATCGAGGTTGACCAGCACGCCCGAGCCGGGCGAGGTTTCCGGGTAGACGTGGCCGACCGGCGCGGCTTCCTCGCCGTCCGGATCGTCGCCCGCCTTCGGACGGAAGCCGAGCGGCGGAATGCGGTTGTCCTTGGCCACGCAGTTGTTGAGCACGAAGTGGAACTGCTTCTTGCCGCCCTGCTCCACTTCGCAGGCCTGCGTGGTCGCGTTCCAGATGCCCTGCAGCGCCTCGTAGACGCGCGCCTGCGGGTCCTGCGTCAGCGTCGCGCTGGTTGCGTCGTATGCGCCGCTCTCGGCGACCAGCTGGTTGTTCGCATCGCGCACCTGCACGTTGATCCACATGCGGCGGCCCTCCGCGTAGCCGGTCGGCAGCTTGTGGCCGGACAGGTTGGTGATCTCCACGCGCACGCCGAGCGAGCCGGCACTCGCGCCGGTCGGCGGCTGGTACTTCGTCGTGGTGGCGCTCAGCGCGGCGCTGGACTGCAGCATCGCCTGCGCGGCGGCGATGGTGCGGTCGAAATCGGCGGGCAGGCTGCTGCTGATCAGGCCGGCGTACTCGCCCTTGATGATGGCCGGCACCCAGGTGTTGGCGCCGGCGAATTCGTGCATCGGCAGGTTGCCGGTGCGCGAGCCGGCCGGATTCTGGCGACAGGCCGCAGCCTCTTCGGAAATCGACGAAGGCATGTGGCAATCCTGGCAATGGCGTGCGCCGGCGACCGCCGGAGTGCCGGGTGCACCGTCGCCCAGGCCGTCGCGGAAGATCGCCTCGGCGAACAGGCTGCGCTTCCACTCGGTGTAGGTGCGCTCGATCGGGAACGGCCGGCCGCTGTCGCTGCCGTCGGCGCGGATCAGCGTGCGCAGCGGCCCTTCGTCGGTGTCCGGCGTGGTCACGTCGTGGCAGCTGCCGCACAGGGCGGAATCCTTGTGGTAGCTCGAATACACGTAGCCGTGCGGTGCCTCGAGCGGATCGTTCTCGGCGTACGCGTACGGCCCGCGCCGGCACGGACCGGCGTAGGTGCCGCCCGACGGCGTGGTGCAGCTGAGCGCGTCGTCGACCCAGGTGTTGCCGTTGCCGATCGCGACCGTTTCTCCCTGCGGTCCGGCCGGCATCAGGCGGTGGCAGTACTGGCAGTCGACGCCGCTGTAGTCGTTCGACTTGCCCTCGCGCTCGGCGTAGTTGCCGAGCAGGCGGCAGCCCTTCTCGCCGTCGGCTGCGGGCGGATTGCCCTCGGCGTCCTTCACCACGCGCCCGCTGAGCCAGCCGCGCGGCGTGTGGCAGCGCAGGCAGTAGTCGCCGACGCCGTCCTTGCCGA
Organism: Dokdonella ginsengisoli; assembly: GCF_042652785.1. Lineage (NCBI taxonomy): Bacteria > Pseudomonadati > Pseudomonadota > Gammaproteobacteria > Lysobacterales > Rhodanobacteraceae > Dokdonella > Dokdonella ginsengisoli. The sequence goes on from NZ_JBHSHD010000010.1 coordinate 839,396, forward strand.
TGCTGGCCGCGTCGTGATTGGCGACGTCGAGCGCAGCCCAGAACAGCGGATCGCGCACCGCATTGGCCATCATCGAACCGCTCCAGGTCGAGTGCGGCATGAAGGTCGACTGCACCGGCGGCACGCCGCGATGGCAAGACGAGCAGCCGGTCGGATCGATCAATGCCGACTGCAGCCCCGGCTGCGTGCCGTGCGGCGTGAAATCCAGCGCCTGCGCACCGGCGCAGGCGAACACGGCCACGGCGGCGAACAGCAGCCTGGCGCACCGCCGAAGTCGACGGTGCGGTTTTGTCTCGGAACCACGGGCGGCGCTCCCCGGGAGCGCCCACTCACGCATGATGCGATCGACCTGTTTGCATGTCTTCGGCTCCCCAGCCGTGCGAAATCCAGCAGTGACCGTACGACCGTCGCGACTGCGATCGCCCGCACGTACTGGCGGCCCGACCGCCGCGGCGCATCCGGCATTCTGCACTCCGCCGGCCGCCGCACGAAAGGGCCGCGGCAAGGTAGCAATGCCGGGCGGGGAAAGGGACTGCACAAATCCGGCACTTCGTCTTGCCCGGCGTCCGCGTTCCGTCGGAAAGGCGAGGCCTCCCTGCGGAGGCCTCGCCCTCTTGCGGATGACTGCCGAAGGACTGCTCAGCGCCGGCTGGAACCCTCCGCCTCGTCGATGGTGATGTCGTCGACGAAGCAGTTGCCGTCTTCGGCACCGGTGGTGGTGTACTCGAACCGGATCTCATGCGCGGCGTCGTCGGCGTAGTCGCTCAGATCCACCGACACGTTGGTCCAGTCCGCATCCACGCCGTTGGCGACGATGTCGGTCGTCGAGACCGCGGTGCCGTCGACCGAGATCGTCAGCGTCGCCGTGCCGTCCGGGGCCTGGTCGACGAAACGCCAGTAGTTCAGCCAGCGCGGACCGCCGCTCGGAATCGTCACGCTCTGCGACCATTCCTGCGTCCCCGCGGCATCCCAGCCACCGCCCCAGGCCGCAAAGCCTTCTCCGCCGTGCCCCACCGGATTGCCCAGGCCGGAGGTTTCGTAGAAGGGAGTGCCGCCCCCGGTATCGTTGCTGTCGCTGCCTTCCCAGAACGGATTCACTTCCGTGTTCCCCGGCGTGGCCTCGAAACCCGGATCCTGCACCGGCTGCTCGAACGGGCCGACTTCCTCGCCGTCGAAGCCGTCGCAGAAGATCGTGTCCTTCGCCGAGCACGGATCGCCGCCCGTGGTCGCCTCGACCGTCACGTCGACCGGCACCGTCACCAGCGGCGTGGCCGCATCGTTGCTGGTCACGCACAGGTTGGCCGAATAGCTGCCCGCGGCGAGCGCGGAAGCGTCGACCGTCACGGTCGCATCGGCCGAGGCGCCGCCGGCCAGCGAGCCGCTCGCCGGCGTCACGCTCAGCCACGGGACATCGCCCGGACTGTCGCAGGCGGCCGGCGACGAACCGCCGCCGATCGCCATTGCCACGAGCTGCGCGCTGTCCTGCGCGGCGCCGACCGCCGTGGCCACACCAGTGGTGACGTCGACGGTGAAGACGCCGATACCGGCGTTGGCGAAGTACAGCGTGCCGCTCGCCGGGTCAAAGGCCAGGCCCGAGAGATTCGTCACGTTGACGCCGAGGGAGCCGATCACCGCCGTGTCGCCGGTGGTCTTGTCGATCGAGATCAGGCTGTCGCCGGTCTGCAGGGTCCCATACAGATGGCCCTGCGCGTCGGCCGCGATGGCGTTGATGGTGTCGCCGACGGCTGCACCGGTGATCGCGGCGATCAACGTCGTGGCGCCGGTGACGGGATCGACCGTCGACAGTTCCTGGTCGCTGGTCGGGCCGATCCAGTACAGCGTGTTCGTCGACGGATCGGCCGTCATGCCCCAGACGTCGCCGCCGCCAGCACTGCCCGAAATCTCCGTCGCAGCGCCGGTGGTGGTGTCGACCGAGAACAGTCCGCTGTCGCCGAGCATGTACAGCGTGCTGGTGTCGCCGTCGAGGAAGCCTGCACCCCAGAACGGTTCACCGTTCGCTGGGCCTACGGCCGTCAACGTGCCGGGCGCATTGAAGTCGAGCGAAACCAGGGTGCGCGTACCGGAAACCTGAGCGAAGCCGTTGACGCCGCTGCCGAACGCAATCGCCGCAGCCGGTGCCGCGAATGGCGAGGCAAGGCGAGGTGCGAGCTTGGGCTCGACGCCGTCTGCCTGGCCGACCGGCGTGACCTGGCGTCGATCCAGCGGGAAGTGACCGCGCGCCGCGTCGAAGCTCCGCTTGGAGGCGTGCGCGTGGCGCGCGGGCGCCTTCGCCGGCGCTTCCGCGATCGACCAGGTCAACGTGCCGCCGCCGGTGTTGGCGACGGTCAGCGTGCCGGTTCCGGTGGCGCCGGCGTCGACCGAGATCGCCAGCGGCGACGGCGTCACCGAGATGGCCGGTGACGCCTCGCCCGCCGCGAAATTGGCGATGACCGTGCAGTCCGCCGTCACCGCCGTCGTGGTGTACACGTTGCCGGCGAGCGAGCCGCCGCAGGTGCCGCCGACGGCATCGACGTGAAAGCCCGAGTCCGCCGTCAGCGTGAAGCTGGCGGTGGCGCCGGAATTCACCGTCTGCGGCGTGTCCGGCGAAATCGTGCCCGACGGCGTGCCGACGCTCGGCGTCACCGTGAAGGTTTCGACCGGACCGATCGTGATCGGGTTGCCGTCGCCGTCGTAGGCGTAGTCGACGATCGTCGCCGGGAATCCGCTCGGAGCGGTGGTGGTCACGTGCACATAGCCGTAGCACACGCCGCCGGCGACCGGATTGGCCAGGCGGCCGTCGCAGTTGAACTTGAAGCCGATGTAGCCGTCCGCGCCTGCAAGCCAGCCTGCCGCAGCCTCCTGGTCGCCGTCCTTGAACGTCGAGGAAGGGCCGATCACCGCTCCCGACTGCAACAAGGAGAACTTTTGATCGGCGTCGACGACGATCTCGTCGCCCTGGTCGTCGACCGCGAACAGGTCGAACGTCGCGTTCCCCGTTCCCGAGCCCCAGAAATTCAGGTCCCAGTCGCCGTTGATGGGGCCGCCGTCGTCGAACACGCCGGTGACCCAGTTGATCGTCGTGCCGTCGAACGTCTGCGGCACGGACTTGTTCAGCGCCGGCGACTGATAGATGCCGTTGCCGGCACCTTGGGTCGCGGCCGGGCTGGCCTGCACCGGCGCCACCAGACCGGCGCCGGAGGCGAAGACCGCCCCGGCGACGGCCACGGCCAGTCCGAGCGACTTCGACCATGCGTTCGCTCGCTTGCTTCTCTGATTCATCGACATGCGGTGATCCCCAGTTGATAGGTCCGCAATCGCGTCAGCCGTCGGCGGCGACGCGACCGTTCGTTCGGGAGATCAGCCGGCACACGTCATCCAGGCGCGACTGCCTGTCGCTGCCCGCGCGCGGTTACGCGCCTGACGTATGAATTCCGGTCCTGCGGCGGCAGCCGTCGATCCCCGGTTCTTCGATGCCCCGCACCGCCCACCCTGCAGTCCGGACATTCCCTCGAGCGTGCCTCGGCGATGGCGTTCGTCCGGCGAACGAGAAGCGGGAGCATTCGATCCGCCGGCGAGAAAGCGGATCGAATGGACGAGCGATCCCGCTCCGTTCAGGACCCTGCCCTTCGCGGAGTGCGACTCGATGAAATGAACGACATCGCGATCGATAATGACATTGCATAAGCGCGCACGGCACTGGACAAATGCACGCAATCATTCAGTGCCCCGTATCGATGCAAAGCAGCCGTGCCGCGGACTGCGTTTGGAGAGGCCGCATTTTTCTGGAATCACGCAGACAATTGGAGCAACATCAATCGTTTATTTCTCGATTCCATTTCTATACAGATATACGAAAATTCGACATCGTTATATCTTTCCATTGATTAATTCGTCCCCTTTTATCATTCATTTGTCGGCATTTTTCCGGCGTTTTTCGGGAATCGCACCGGCGAATCGCGCAATGTCAGGCGGGGCGGCCGGAGGACGGCGAAGCATCGACCTGCCGGGCGAGAAAATCGCTCGTCGCCGATTCGTCGAAGACGTCGGGCATGCAGCGCTGCAGCGCCGGACCGAGCAGCGCCGGCCCCAGCGCGAGCAGCAGGAACTGCAGCGATCGATCCGTGCTCTCCGGCCCGGCCGCGCCGCGACGCGGCTTGCGCACCAGGCTCCGCGCGAGCGTCAGCAGCGACTGCAGCAGCAGCGCGCCTTCCGGCGTCGGCTCGACGACGGTGACGCGGCGCAGGTACTCGCGCACGTCCGGCTGCGAGGCCATCAGGTCCCCGATGCGCCGGGCGAACGCGCCCAGTGCGGTTTCGCCGGCGAAATCGGCAGGGTCGTCCGCCGCGGCGGCTGCGGCCTGCTCGAATCGCCCGGCGATCCAGCGCTCGACCGCCTCGCGCAGCCGCTGCTTGTTGCCGAAGTGGTGGGCGATCAGCGTGGCGGAAACCTGTGCCTCCTGCGCGATCACGCGCAGCGGCGTGCGTGCATGGCCGTGCGTCGCGAACCGGTGCAAGGCGGCCTGCAGGATGCGCTCGCGGCGGTTCGGCTCGCCGGACCGGATTCCGCTCGTGCCCATCGAACCTCCCCGACGCGCGCGCCGGAAAGGCGCTCGGTGCACAGACGTGCAACGGCGACAATCCCCTACCCGGCGGGCACCGGGCCCATGTTCAGAAGCGGTACGCGGCGCGGAACGTGTAGTAGCGGCCGACGGCGTCCTCGAACGCGGCGTTGTAGCCGCCGGCGGCTTCGTCGTAGTAGCGCGGCGAGCGGTCGAACGCGTTGTTCACGCTCAGCGTGAACGTCCAGTGCGCGATGCCGCCGTAGGTGAGATTGAGGTTGGCGAGCAGCAGCGGCGGAACGGCGCATTTGCCCAGCGCCGACTTGTACTGCGGACACGGCGAAGCGGAGTCCGCGTAGGGCTCCAGCTCGTACGATCCGACGTAGCGCAGGTACGCCGCACCGCTCCAGTCGCCGCGCGTCCAGCGCAGGCTCGACACGCCGGTCAGGCGCGGCGCGTCGGCGTAGCCGGCACTCCGCGACACCGGCACGCCGGGGGCGATGCGGCGATCGAGCGTGTCGAGATAGTTCAGTCCCAGGCCCAGGCGGAAGCGCCCGGCGTTGCCCGCGTCGAGGTCCCAGCGCGCTTCCGCATCGGCGCCGCTGGTGACGGTCCTGGCGAGGTTGGCGAACGCATTGTCGACCGCGACCAGCTGGTCGTCGCCGTTGCGCTGCAGGAAGCCTTCGAACTGCTGCGGATGGTCGAACACGTAGGCCAGCGGCGCGGCGGCGATTTCGTTGTCGCGCACGCTGCGGTACAGGTCCACGCTCAGGCTGAACGTCGCCGACGGCGCCCATACGGCGCCGAACGCCGTCGTCACCGACTTCTCCGGACGCAACGCAGCGTTGCCGCCCATGCTGATGTCGAGCTGGCAGGCGCTCTGGCCGTCGGCCGTGGCGAGTTCGATCGCGCACGGCCCGGCCGACTGCGGAATCCAGACCGTGCTGGAAGCGGGCACGCCGCGCGGCTGGTGCAGTTCGAGCAGGGTCGGCGTGCGGTAGCCGGTCGAGCGCGACGCGCGCAGAACCAGGCTGTCCAGCGGAGCCCAGCGCAGACCCAGCACCGGCGTGGCGTGCGCGGCGAAGCCGGCGGTCTTCTCCAGCCGCCACGCCAGCGATGCGTCGACGCGCTCGACGATCGGCAGGTCGAATTTCAGGTAGGCCGCGGAGGAATCGCGCTCGAGCGACTGCGCGTATTCGCGCGGCTGGTTCAGCAGCTTGCCCGCCGTGAGTTCCCTGCCCGGCTGCTGCTCGATGCCTTCGCGACGGATCTCCACACCGGCCGTCATCGACGCGGCGCCTGCGGGCAGGTCGAAGAGGTTTCCGGAAGCGTCCAGCGAGAATTCGTCCAGCGACGTGCGTCCCCTGCGCCGGATCTGCGGGGCCATCGCCTCGCGCAGCGCACGGCTCGGCGGCGCCTCGCCGAACGAATAGTCCTCGCCGTCGATGGAAAGGATGTCCGAGCGCACGAGTCCGTCGATGACGTCGTCGACGCGATTGCGCTGCACGCTCGCGTCGGCGCCCCAGTTCCAGTCGCCGAGCGTTCCGCGCACGCCGGCGTCCACGCTCAGCAGAGTCGATTCGGTGCGCTCGCGCACCGTCCCGATGTCGTCGAACGAATACAGCAGCGCGAACGGGTCCTGCGCCGAAACCTCCCGCGGCAGCGGCAGGAATACCGTGGCGCCCGACGGCGCCGCCTGCTGCCGCTGCAGCAGGTCGCTGGCGCGAAGATCCAGATGCAGGCGGGTCGATTCGCCGAGCGGGACGTCCAGACGTCCGAGCACCGACTTGCCGACCTTGCCGGTCTGCAGCGTGGTGTATCGCGCCGAATCGAGCAGGCAGGTGCCGTCGGCAGCGAGCGCGGTGCGGCAGCCCGGCGCGGCGGCGACGCGCACGCCGCCGTCGTCGCCGAAGTAGAGATAGTTGCCGCGAAACGAATACAGGCTGCGCAGATCGAGCAGGCCCTGCCGCCTCTGGTCGAGGCTGTACCAGGAGCGCTGCTCGCCGAGCAGCGGATCGGCGTGCAGGTACGACACGTTCAGCAGCAGGCCGATGCCGCTCTCGGTGCGGGTTCCCCACAGCAGCGAGGTCTGCTGCATGCCGGCGTCGCCACGGGCCGACTCGCCGGCGGAGGCGCTGATCTCGGTGCCGGAGAAGTCGTGGCGCAGGATGACGTTGACCACGCCGGCGACCGCGTCCGCGCCGTAGATCGCCGAGGCGCCGTCGCGCAGGATCTGGATGCGTTCGACCATCGCCAGCGGGATCGCGTTGAGATCGGGCACGGTGCCGCTGCCGTCCTGCGCCAGGCCGTAGCCGGCGATGCGCCGGCCGTCGACGAGGAACAGCGTGCTCTTGCTGCCGAGCCTTCGCAGGGCGACCGCCGCCGCCCCGGCGGCGCCGGTGCGGAAGTTCGCATCGCTCGACGAGGCCATCGCCTCGGGCTGGTTGGCGACCTGCATGCCGGGCTGCGCCTTCAGCAGATCGAACAGCGTCGCGTAGCCGCTGGCGTCGATCTGCTCGCGCGTGATCTCGGTGACCGGCGTCACTCCCTGCGCGGCGAGGCGCTGGAAGTCCTCGTCGCGGACGGTCACGGTCGACAGTTCGGTGGTCATCGCCGGCGCCGGAACCGGCACGCGGATCTCGCGCGGCTCCTCCTTCGCCGCCGGTTTCGGCAATCGCCTGACGATGAAGGTTCCGTCGGCGACGGCCAGCGCTTCCAGCTCGCTGTCGCGCAGCAGGCGCGCGAGTGCCGCCTCGACCGAGTAGCCGCCCTGCAGGCCCGGCGTGCGCCGGCCCGAGACCAGCGTCGAGTCGTAGAGAAGCTGGATACCGCTCTGCTGCGCGAATTCGCCGAGCGCCGCGGACAGCTCGCCGGCCGGCAGGCGATAGGCGTGCATGCGCGACGCCGCCGAGGCGGTCGAAGCGAAAGCGCAGAAAACGTGCAGGACCAGACCTGTCCCGGCGAGCACGAGAGCGTTCGCGCGCAATGCGTCGACTCCGGATCTTCTCCATCCGCACAGGCCCGCGCGCTCGCGATCCGCGCCGGCCTGTTGCTGCGTTGCCCCACTTCGGCGCGCCCCGCTGCGGAGAAGGCTCCGATCCGGTGACGCGGCCAGCGACCCGCCGCCGTCCTCGCTCCGGAAAGATGTGCAAGCGAAAACCCTGCGGCGATTCGATCTTAGGCACAACGCATCCGGCGGAGAAATAGGCCGTCGGCCACGATGTCGGGCGGCGCGATGCCGCCTGCACGGCGCGCGAGCGGCCGTCCAGGGCCTTGTAGCGCGCCGCGGCGACCACGACAGGCGATCGATGCGCAACCCGGCGCACCGGGCAGGACACGATTGTTGACAGTCGACGGCGGCGCGCCGCGGACCGCGCCTACGAACGGATTGGTACGAACGCGGCGTTTTGTACAGTGCGCTGCGCGCGGGCACGAGTTCATCCAATGGCGGCACGCCGGCGCGGCCGATATCGTCCGCTTCGAATTCGATCGGATGCGCCGCGGCTTCCTTCGGGACGTCCGCGCATCCGCTCGCACGCTCCGGATTCCTTCGAGGACGCTTCCATGCCCGTACGCACTGCCCGTACCGCCCTGCTCTCCGCGCTCGTTCTCGCGCTCGGCTGGCCGGCTTCCGATGCACGCGCCGCCACCACCACGGTCGCCGCCGCGCCGCTGCCGCTGGATGCGCTGGACGCCGCGCGCGCCGATTCGCGCCGGCTGATCCTGCAGGCGGGCGCGTTCGATCCGGCCGCGCAGCGGCTGGACGTTTCCGCCGTCGGCGCGGCGGACGCATCGCAGCCGACGTCGTACGCGATCGTGCAGCTCGACCCCGACCATCTCAAGGCCGCGCGGCGAGAGCTGCTTGCGCGCGGCGTGGAACTGCTCGGCTACGTGCCGAACAACGCCTACTACGCGCGCCTGGACGCCGCGGCGCTGGAGAGCGTGCGCAAGATCGCCGGCGTGCGCTGGGCCGGCGCGCTGCAGCCGGCGATGAAGCTCGATCCGCAGCTGTGGCGGTCGCGGCGCACCGCCGCCACGGCGAGCCAGGAAGACGGCGGCCACGAGATCGTGCTGTCCGCTTTCCGCGGCGCGTCTTCGGCGCAGATCGCCGCGACCCTGCGCAAGCGCGTGCCGGGCGTGGAGATCACCGCGCGCAGCGAGCGCGCGCAAGCATCGCCGTACGTGCGCGCACGCGTCGCCGACGCGGCGCAGCTCGACGCGCTGGTGCGCGAGGCCAGCGCGATCGACGGCGTCCGCTACGTCACGCCGTGGGTGCAGACCCGGCTGACCAACGCCGGCTCGGTCGGCGCGATCCAGGCCAATTCGACCTCGATCTGCGCCGGCAGCGGCGCGGTCTGCGGACCGAGCCCGCTGTGGGACCAGGGCCTGCTCGGCAGCGGCCAGATCGTCGCCGTCGCCGATTCGGGCACCACGCCGGACGCGGCCTGGTTCGCCACCCTCGACAAGGGCAGCGGCGCGCACACCGAAGTGACCTTCGCCGACGATCCGCCGCCGCTGCCGCCGGCGATCGGCCGCCTGTATCCGGACAACAAGATCATCGGCTACTGGACGCAGCCCGGTAACGTCGCCTACGACTACTACTCCGGCCACGGCACGCACGTCACCGGCAGCGTGCTCGGCGACGCCGCCGGCACCTTCGGCGCGTCCAGCTTCCTGCCGTCCACGCCGCTGCTGCCCAGCCACGACCTGGCCGACGGCATGGCGCCGAACGCGCAGCTGCTGATGCAGGACATCGGCGGCACCAGTCCGCGCAACGTCAACGCCGGCGACGTCGAAGACCTGCTCGAACAGGCGCATGCCGGCGGCGCGCGCCTGCACAACGACAGCTGGGGCGGCGCCGAGAACGGCCTGTACGTTGCCGACGACGCCGCGGTCGACCGCGTCACGCGCCGGCGCGAGGACCTGCTGGTCATCATCGCCGCCGGCAACAACGCCGACGGTCCGGTGCAGACCGGCTCGCCGAGCAACGCCAAGAACGCGCTCAGCGTGGCCGCGCTCGATCACGCCGGCAGCACCGCGCACGCCTGGTACTCGAACCTCGGCCCGGCGGCCGACGGCCGCATCAAGCCCGACATCGCCGCGCCGGGCACGGACATCATCTCCGCACGCAACACCACGGCCTCCTCGCCGGTCTCGGCGACCGTGCGCGCGCCGCAGTCGCGGCCCGACTCGGGCACCTCGATGGCCGCGCCCACGCTCACCGGCAACGCCACCCTGGTGCGGCAGTTCTTCACCGACGGCTTCTACCCGCGCGGCGAGCGCAGCGCCGCCGATGCGCTCAACCCGACCGGCGCGATGCTCAAGGCGGTGCTTCTCAACGGCACCAATCCGCTCGCCTCGCCCGACTGGCCGACCGGCGAGAACGGCTGGGGCCGCGCCTGGCTCGACGGCAACCTGTGGTTCAAGAACACCACGCCCGGCGGCGACGACAGCCGCCGCCTGCGCCTGTTCGAGCGCGTCAACGCGGCCGGCCTGGAAACCGGCGATGCGAACGAGTACGTGATCGAGAACGTCGCCGCCGGTCTCGAGCTGCGCGCGACGCTGGCCTGGTTCGACGTCGAAGCCGCGCCCGGCGCGGCCTCGACCCTGGTCAACGATCTCGACCTCGAAGTGGTCGCGCCGGACGGCACGGTCTATCTGGGCAACCACTTCAGCGGCGATGCATCGGTCGCCGGCGGCAGCGCCAACGCCAAGGACACCGTCGAGCAGGTGCGCTTGCCGACGCCGGTCGCCGGCCGCTACACGATCCGCGTGAAGGCGGGCAACGTGCCCGGCGACGGCAGCGACGGCTCCGACCGGCAGGGCTACGCACTGGCGCTGTCGGCCGCCTTCGCCCTGCCCGATCCGGCCGCGTTCCCGGCGCCGACCGCGCTGACCGCGGCGAGCAACGGCGACGCCGGCGTCGGCATCGGCTTCACCGCCGCTGCCGGCGCGCAGGGTTTCCAGCTCTACCGCGCCGACGGCGACTGCAGCGCGAACGCGGCCGACTTCCACCTGGTCGCCAGCGGAACCGCAGCGCCGCTGACCGACGACCGCACGCAGGGCGGCTATTCCTACGCCTACCGCGTGCGCGGCGTGCAGGGCGACGTCGAAGGCGAGCTGTCGGAAAGCTGCGTCGCCGTGGTCTCGCAGGACGCCTGCACGCGCCTGCCAGGCTTCGACACGCACTCGCTGCTCGCCGACGGCGCGAACGCGAGCTGCAGCGTCGATCTGGCGTGGGCGACGGCAGCCTCGCAATGCCCGACCACCTCGACCATCACCTACACGGTGCTGCGCGACACCGACCCGTACTTCAGCGCGCCGACGACCCTCGCCGACGACCTCGCCACGCCGGCATTCACCGACACCGGCGTCGGGAACGGCACGCCGTACTTCTATCGCGTGTTCGCCAACGACTCGCTCGGCAACGCCAGCCCGGTGTCGGACACGCTCGGCGTGACGCCGACCGGCGCCGACGGCCCCGATCCGAACGCCTACCTCGACGACGCCGACACGCACGTCTACGCCACGCTCCAGTCGCCGTGGCAGATCACCAATACCGAGGCGAGCGCGGGCACGCTGAGCTATCACAACGCCCGCGACGGCGGCGTGTATCCGTCCAGCACCTGCGCCAGCCTGGAGACGCCGCCGCTGCGGCTGCCGGCCGGAGCCAGCCTCGGCTACCAGGCGCGCTACGACCTCGAGCACGAATGGGACGGCGTGGTCACCGAGATCTCGACCGACGACGGCGCGACCTGGACCGACCTGCCGCCGGACGGCGGCTATCCGAGCACGTTCGACCAGACGCAGGGAACCACCCACGCCGACGCGCCGGCCAATGCCTGCGGCTACGCCTACACGCACGGCGCGTTCAACGGCGTCAGCACCAGCGCCGACCCGGCCGATCCGGACAACGGCGAAGCGACGCCGGTGTTCCTCGGCTTCGGCTCGGATCTGGCCGCCTACGCCGGACAGACCGTACGCATCCGCTGGCGCTTCTCGTCGGACAGCGGCTCGGAATTCACCGGCTTCTGGCTCGACGAGGTACGCATCGGCGGCGGCGCCGCCGCCGACCTGATCTTCGCCGACGGCTTCGAACAGGGCGGCGGCGGCGCCATGTGCCACTGACCCGACGCATCGTGCCGGCGTCCGCACGGGACGCCGGCACCGCCTCATCTTCCGTCCGACACGTTTCCGCACGATCATCGGGGCGACCCGATCCCTTCGCGCGGAGCCGCCATGAACGACCTGTCACCCGCTTCCTCGCCCGCGGGCGGAATCCGCGCCGGCGCGAGCACCCTGCTCGAGCAGGCACAGACGCTCGGCGCGATCCGCGTCGCCGTGGTGCATCCGTGCGACGAAACCAGCCTCGGCGCCGTGCTCGAGGCGCGTGCCGCCGGCCTGGTCGATCCGCTGCTGGTGGCGCCGCGCGAGCGGATCGAAGCCGTCGCGCGGCAGGCCGGCTTCGATCTCGACGGCATCGCGATCGAGCACGTGCCGCACAGCCACGCCGCGGCCGAGCGCGCGGCGGCGCTGGCCGCCTCGGGCCGCGTCGAGGCCCTGATGAAGGGCAGCCTGCACACCGACGAACTGATGAGCGCCGTGCTCGCCCGCGAAGCCGGCCTGCGTACCGCGCGGCGCGTCTCGCACTGCTATCTGATGCAGACTCCGGCCTATCCGCGCCCGTTCATCATCACCGACGCGGCGATCAACATCGCGCCGACGCTGGAGGAGAAGGCCGACATCGTGTGCAACGCGATCGACCTCGCGCGCATCATCGGCGTGGACACGCCGCGCGTGGCGATCCTCGCCGCGGTGGAGACGGTCAATCCGCGCATGCAGGCCACGCTCGACGCGGCGGCGCTGTGCAAGATGGCCGACCGCCGCCAGATCGAAGGCGGCGTGCTCGACGGCCCGCTCGCGTTCGACAACGCGGTCTCGGCCGACGCCGCGCGCATCAAGGGCATCTCCTCGGAAGTGGCCGGGCGCGCCGACGTGCTGGTGGTTCCGGACCTGGAAAGCGGCAACATGCTGGCCAAGCAGCTCGAATACCTCGGCGGCGCCGCCAGCGCCGGCATCGTGATGGGCGCGCGCGTGCCGGTGATCCTGACCAGCCGCGCGGACCCGGGCGAAACGCGCGTGGCCTCCTGCGCCGTCGCCGTGCTGGTGGCCAACCGCTACCGCGCGGTGAAGCCGTGAGCGAACGCATCCTGGTCCTCAACTGCGGTTCCTCCAGCATCAAGTTCGCGCTGTTCGACACCGCCGAGCCGCTGCCGCGCACGCCGGCCTGGAACGGCAAGGTCAACGGCATCGGCAGCGACCGGCCCACCCTGGACGAACGCGGCGAGCCGCGGCGATCGGTGCCACTCGACACCGCGCAGCCGTACCACGCCGCGCTGGCGCTGATCCGCGAGCGCGTGCAGGCGCGCCTCGACGGCGCGCAGCTCGTCGCCGTCGCGCATCGCGTCGTGCACGGCGGTGCGAAGTACTTCGAGCCGGTCCGCGTCGACGCCGCCGTGCTGGCGGACCTGCGCGACTACATTCCGCTCGCGCCGCTGCACCAGCCGTTCGCGCTCGACGCGATCGGTGCGCTGCTGCAGGCGCGGCCGGACCTGCCGCAGATCGCCTGCTTCGACACTGCCTTCCACCACACGCTGCCGGACGTGGAGAAACTGCTTCCGCTGCCGTACGACGCCTGGCAGCGCGGCCTGCGCCGCTACGGCTTCCACGGCCTGTCGTACGAATACCTGTCGATCGCGCTGGCCGAACGCTACGGCGATGGCGCGCGCGGCCGCACGATCTGCGCGCACCTGGGCAGCGGCGCCAGCCTGTGCGCGATGCGCGAGCTGCGCAGCGTCGCCACCACGATGGGCTTCTCCGCGCTCGACGGCCTGATGATGGGCACGCGCTGCGGTTCGCTCGATCCGGGCGCCCTGCTCTACCTGATGCAGATCGAGCGGCTCGGCGTCGACGAGGTCGCCGACCTGCTCTACCACCGCTCCGGCCTGCTCGGCGTCTCCGGCGTGTCGTCCGACCCGCAGGTGCTGCTGCCGCGCGAAGCCGGCGACGAACGCGTGCAGCTGGCGCTGGCCCTGTACGTGCGGCGCATCGTGCGCGAGATCGGCGCGCTCGCCGCCGTGCTCGGCGGCCTCGACCTGCTGGTGTTCACCGCCGGCATCGGCGAACACAACGCGATCCTGCGCGAGCGCATCGGCCGCGAACTCGGCTGGCTCGGCGTCGCGATCGACGAGGAAAGCAACGCGCGCCATGCGCCGGTGATCTCGGCAGCCACCAGCCGCGTCACCGTCGCCGTCGAGCCGACCAACGAGGAATGGATCGCCGCGCGCCACGCCCTGGCGCTGGTCGCGCACACCTGAAGCTTGACGCCGCGAGGCACGCCGGCTACGGTGCGCCCGCCGACGGTTTCATCCCTCTATCCGTATAGAAGGATGAATTAATAGGGAAGCCGGTACGGTCCTCGCGACCAACTCCGGCGCTGCCCCGCAGCGGTGTGTGGAAACGACCTTCGCCAATAGCACTGGTTCTGCGCGACCTGGAAAACCGCCCGCACGGCGGTTTTCCGCGAGTCGGACCGGGAAGCGGCGAACACTAGGCGGAACCCGCGAGCGTTCCTCGTCCACGAGCCCGAAGACCTGCCCCGGCCCGGGAGAAATCCCGGTCTGACCTGGAGCTTCCGTGGGGAAGCGCCGGAGCGCACGCGCGGCCCGCCCGCGCGCGCCTTCCCGCGCCCGCGCCACGTCGTTCCGGATCGCCCGAGGGGGCGAAGGTCGCTGGCGTGGCGGTGCGTCCCTTCGCGGGAGGCGGCGGCGCGCGGTTCCTTCGTTCCTCACTGCCCATCACGCATGAGGAAACGCATCCAATGACTCTCGTTACGAATCTCGGCTTCCCGCGCATCGGCGCGAAACGCGAACTGAAGTCCGCGCTGGAAGGCTACTGGCGCGGCGAACTCGACGCCCGGCAACTGCAGGAGACCGCCGCGCAGCTGCGGCATGCCCACTGGCGCCTGCAGCGCGAAGCCGGCGCGGACGTCGTGCCGTGCAACGACTTCTCGCTCTACGACCACGTGCTCGACACCGCCTTCCTGCTCGATGCGATCCCGGACCGCTACCGCGCGCTGGCCGATCGCGATCCGCTCGCCGGCTATTTCGCGCTGGCCCGCGGGGTGCAGACCGGCGGATTCGACCTGCCCGCGCTGGAAATGACCAAGTGGTTCGACACCAACTACCACTACCTCGTGCCCGAGCTGCACGCAGGACAGTCGTTCCGCCTGCGCGGCGACAAGCCGCTGGCCGAATACGTCGAAGCGCGGCAGCTCGGCCTCGACGCACGGCCGGTCCTGCTCGGGCCGGTGAGCTTCCTGCTGCTCTCCAAGACCACCGACGGCAGCGACCGCCTGCAGCTGCTCGATCGCCTGCTGCCGGTCTACGCCGAGCTGCTGCAGCGCCTGCACGCCGCCGGCGCGACCTGGGTGCAGATCGACGAGCCCTGCCTGGTGCTCGACCAGGACGCCGACGACCACGCCGCCTACCGCCGCGCCTATGCCGCGCTTGCCGCCGCGCAGGGCCCGAAGCTGATGCTGGCGACGTACTTCGGCGCGCTCGGCGACAACCTGGCGCTGGCGATGGAACTGCCGGTCGACGGCCTGCACGTCGACCTGGTCCGCGCGGCGCCGCAGATCGACGCCGTGCTCGATGCCCTGCCCGCCGGACGCACGCTCTCGATCGGCGTGGTCGACGGGCGCAACATCTGGCGCGCCGACCTCGATGCGGCGCTCGACCTCGTGCGCCGCGTCGCCGCGCGCATCGGCGCGCAGCGGCTGCAGCTCGCGCCGTCGTGCTCGCTGCTGCACGTGCCGGTCGACACCCGGCTGGAGACCGAACTGCCGGCGAACATGGTCGCCTGGCTCGCCTTCGCGCGGCAGAAGATCGACGAGCTGCGCGTGCTGGCCGACGCCGCCAACGGCGCGTTCTACACCGCCTCGACGCTCGAACTGGCGCGCGAGCGGCGCGAATCGCGGCGCACCTCGCCGAAGGTGCACCGGCCGCAGGTCGCGCGCCGCCTCGATGCGCTGGATGAGGTGCAGGTGGCGCGCCGCTCGCCGTACGCCGAACGACGCCGCGTGCAGCACGAACGCATGCGCCTGCCGGCGTTCCCGACCACGACGATCGGCTCGTTTCCGCAGACGCGCGAGGTGCGCCAGGCGCGCGCCCGGCATCGCGGCGGCAAGCTGTCCGACGCCGACTACGACGCGTTCCTGGCCGCGGAAACCGAGCGCTGCGTGCGTATGCAGGAGGAGATCGGCCTCGACGTGCTGGTGCACGGCGAATTCGAGCGCAACGACATGGTCGAGTATTTCGGCGAACGGCTCGACGGCTTCGCCTTCACGCACAACGGCTGGGTGCAGAGCTACGGCTCGCGCTGCGTCAAGCCGCCGGTCATCTACGGCGACGTGCAGCGGCCGGCGCCGATGACGGTGCGCTGGTCGCAGTACGCGCAGTCGCTGACCGAGCGGCCGATGAAGGGCATGCTGACCGGACCGGTGACCATGCTGCAGTGGTCGTTCGTACGCGACGACCAGCCGCGTGCGACCACCTGCCGGCAGATCGCGCTGGCGCTGCGCGACGAGGTGCTCGACCTGGAACAGGCCGGCATCCGCACGATCCAGATCGACGAACCGGCGCTGCGCGAGGGCCTGCCGCTGCGGCGCGCCGACTGGCCTGCGTACCTGGAATGGGCGGTGGACTGCTTCCGCATCAGCGCCTCCGGCGTCGCCGACGACACGCAGATCCACACCCACATGTGCTACTCGCAGTTCAACGACATCATCGACGCGGTGGCGGCGATGGACGCCGACGTGATCTCGATCGAGACCTCGCGCTCGCGCATGGAGCTGCTCGATGCCTTCGTGCGCTTCCGCTACCCGAACGAGATCGGCCCCGGCGTCTACGACATCCATTCGCCGCGCCTGCCGTCGGTGGAGGAGATGACCGCGTTGCTGCGCAAGGCCGTCGCGGTGCTCGACGCCGGCCAGATCTGGGTCAACCCGGACTGCGGCCTGAAGACGCGCGGCTGGCCGGAGACGCGCGCGGCGTTGCAGGCGATGGTCGAGGCGGCGCGCCGGCTGCGCGCGGCGTCGGCGCAGGCGGCCTGAGGTCCGGCGCATCGCCGCGCCCGCGCGCGGCGATGCGCTTGCGGCGGTTGCATCCGTTCCTGATCATTCGGATTTCGAATAGGCCTTATCAATCCATTTCATTGGGAAATGGTCGGTCCGGGCGCTAGGCTGGAAATCCGATTCTCCGCGGGCGATCGTCGTGCCGGCCACGGCGACCGCCCACCAGGACCCTGCGATGACCGACCGCCTCTTCGCCAACGCCGTGGACATCCACGGCCATCCGCTGCGCCTGGCCGTCCGCGACGGACGCTTCGTCGAGGCCGGCGTCCAGCCCGCCGCGGCCGAGGTCGTCGATCTGCGCGGCGCGCTGGTGCTGCCGGGCTTCGTCGACGGCCACATCCATCTCGACAAGAGTTTCGTCGGCGACGTCTGGCGGCCGCACGTGCCCGCCGCCACCCTGCGCGAACGGCTGGCCGTCGAGAAGCGGCTGCTCGCCCAGGCCAAGCCGATGGTCGAACGCGCCGATGCGCTGATCGCACAGGCGGTTTCGTTCGGTACACTCGCGATGCGCTGCCACGTCGACGTCGACGCGACCACCGGCCTTTCGCATCTCCACGCGGTGCTGGAAGCCGCGGAAAAATGGCGCGACACGGTCGCGATCGAGATCGTCGCGTTTCCGCAGGCCGGCGTCGCGTCGTGCCCGGGCACCGCCGAGGTGCTCGACGCCGCGATGCGCGAAGGCGCCGACGTCGTCGGCGGCATCGATCCGAGCGCGCTGGACGGCGATGCAAAAGCCCAGCTCGACGTCGTCTTCGGCCTCGCCGAACGGCACGGCGCCAGGATCGACATCCACCTGCACGAGCCCGGCCAGCAGGGCATCGAACAGCTGCTGCGCATCGCGTTCCGCACCGCCGCCGCCGGCCTGTCCGGCCGCGTCGCGGTCAGCCATGCCTACGCGCTGGGCGAGGTTGCACCCGACACTCTGGAACGCACCGCCGCCGCGCTCGCCGCTGCCGGCGTCTCGATCATGACCAACGCGCCGGGCGACCGCCCTTTCCCGCCGGTGCGGCGCCTGCGCGAGGCCGGCGTGCGCGTGTTCGCCGGCAACGACAACATCCGCGACGCGTGGTGGCCGTACGGCAACGGCGACCTGCTGCAGCGCGCGATGCTGATCGGCTACCGCTCCGGCTTCCACACCGACGACGAACTGCGCATCGCGCTCGATCTCGTCACGCACGCACCCGCCTCGGTCATCGGCTTGAAAGACTACGGTCTGAGCCCCGGCGACGAAGCCTCCTTCGTCGTGCTGGACGCCCGCAACGGCGCCGACGCCGTTGCCGGCGTGCCCTGCGCCCGGCGCGTGGTCGTGCGCGGCGAATGGCTGCCGGCCCGCGCCAGCTCTCTCTCGACCGGATGAGAAAACGACTTCTTCGCCTCTCCCGCCAACGGGAGAGGGGGAACTGAAGTCTCACGCCAGTACGCCCCGCCAGCGACGGAGCGGGAGCGCACGATCGCTATCTCCGCTCCCGCTCCAGCATCCGGCGCAATTCCTCCGCCAAGTCCCTGACGATCGGATCGGCCGTCGGCCGGTGCAGCAGCGCGACGTCCATCGTGTCGATCGCCGGCAGCCCCTTCCTTCGCGTCAGCACGACGTGCTCCGAGGTGACGGCGCGCGCGGGAAGCAGGCTGATGCCCAGGCCGCCGGCGACCGCGGCCTGGATACCGGAAAGGCTGGAGCTGGTGAAGCTGATGCGCCAGCTGCGCCCGAGGCCTTCGGCGACGCGGATCATCTCGTCGCGGTAGAGCCCGCGCAGCGGGAAGGTCACCAGCGGCAGCGGGTCGGTGTCGAACGCGGGATGCCTGGCGCTGTCGATCCAGCGCAAGGTTTCCGGCCAGCGTGCGACGGCTTCGCGGCTGTGGCGCTTCTGCTTGAGCACGACGAGGTCGAGTTCGCCGCGGTCGTAGCCGCCGCCGAGATCGCGGCTCAGTCCCGTCGTCACCTCGAGCTTCACCTGCGGATGCCGCCGGCCGAACGCGGCGAGCAGCGCCACCGTGCGTCCGGCCGCGAAATCGTCGGGCACGCCCAGGCGCACCGTCATCGCCACCGCTGCGCCCGCCAGCACGTCGAGCGTCTCGTCATTGAGCTCGAGCATGCGGCACGCGAGCGCGAGCAGGGCCTCGCCGGCGTCGGTCGCACGCACGTCGCGGCTGGTGCGCTCGAGCAGGCGATGGCCGCTCATTTCCTCCAGGCGCCGGATCTTCTGGCTCACCGTCGACTGCGTCGAATGCAGCCGCGCGGACGCGGCGGTGAAGCTGCCGCAGTCGGCCACCGCAACGAGGGTCCGGAGCAGGTCCAGATCGAACAGCGGCCTATTCGGTTTTGCGATGGGTTTCATTCGAATATTTCGCTTTCAAATGCCCGAACGCGCTTCTAGCATGATCCGGCCGTGCCGAACAGCGCCGCGCCGCGCGGCCGCCATCCCGGAGGAGAACCGATCCATGAATCCGTTGCCTGCCACGCTCGCGACGACGCTCGCCGTGTTCGCCCCGCGCCTGAATCATGTCGACGCCGCGCGCGTGCTGATCGAAGCCGGCGCCGACGTCGAGCTGGCGGACGGCGACGGCCTCACGCCGCGGCAGCACGCGCACCGGCGCGGCCACGCCGCCATCGAGCGCCTCCTCGCCGACGCCGGAGCGCAGTGAAATGACGCGTCCGGGTCTGCTTTTCGCCGCCTTGCTGGCGGCCGCACCGGCCTTCGCCGCGGTGCGCAGCGGCGACGTGATCGTCCGCCACGCCACCGTCGTCGACGTCGAACACGCCCGCACGATCGCCGATCAGGCGGTGGTCCTGCGCGGCGAGAACATCGTCGCGGTCGGCGCGGACCGCGAGATCGCACGCGGCTGGCGCGCCGCGCAGACGCTCGACGCCGAGGCCCGCTACCTGATCCCCGGCCTGTGGGACATGCACGTGCACTTCGGCGGCGGCCCCGAGCTGATCGAGGAGAACGAGGCCCTGCTGCCGCTCTACCTCGCGCACGGCATCACCACCGTGCGCGACTGCTCCGGCGACCTGCCCGGGCAGGTGCTCGCCTGGCGCGAGGCGATCGCCGCCGGCAGGCTCGCCGGTCCGCGCCTGCTCACCTCCGGCGCCAAGATCGAAGGCCTGCGCCCGGTCTGGAAGGGAACGATCGAGGTTGGCAACCGCACGGACGTCGATGCGGCGCTGGCGCGCCTGCAGGAGAAGGACCGCGTCGATTTCGTCAAGATCACCGACAGCACGCTCGATCCGCCGCTGTTCCTGTACGCCGTGTCGCGCGCGAAGGAGCGCGGCCTGCGCACGTCCGGACACATTCCGATGGCGCTGACCGTGGCCCAGGCGGTCGACGCCGGCCTCAGCTCGATCGAACACATCGACTACGCCTACAAGGCCGGCGTGAAGGACGAAGCCGCAATCGCCGCGGATTTCGCCGCCGGCCGCATAGAGCGCGCCGAGGCCAACCGCCGCCTCGACGGCGGCTTCGACGAGGCCACCGCGATGGCCGCGTATCGCGAACTGGCCCGGCGCGGCGTGTCGGTCACGCCGACGCTCAACGGCAGCCGCATCCTGGCCTACCTGGACACCGACACGCACGCCGATGACGCGTACCTGGCCTACATCGGCCCGAAGCTGCGCAAGACCTACGACTGGCGCATCGAGCGCGCCGCCAAGGCGAGCCCGCAAGCGATCGCCGCGCGCCACGCGCACTTCGAGCGCATGGCGGCGGTGCTGCCGATGCTGCAGCGCGCCGGCGTGACGATCATCGCCGGCACCGATGCGGGCTTCCTCAACTCCTTCAACTACCCCGGCGTCGGCCTGCACGACGAACTGACGCTGTTCGTCGAGAGAGGCCTGACGCCGGCGCAGGCGCTGGCCGCCGCAACCCGCGCCGGCCCGGCCTGGTTCGGCACGCTCGACCGCTACGGCAGCGTGTCCGCCGGCAAGGCGGCCGACCTGGTGCTGCTCGAACGTGATCCGCTGCGGGACATCGGCGCGACGCGCAGCGTGGCCGCGGTGATCGTGAAAGGCCGTGTGCACGAGCGCCGGGCGCTCGATGCGATGCTCGACGCAACGCGCAGGAAGGTGGCCGCATGGAATGCTTCGGCCGGCCGCTGACCGGCGCGATACCGGCGGCTGCGCCTAGAAATTCCACATCGCCGACACCAGCCAGCGCGAATGCGCCGGGCGCCGGCGGTCGGCGTCTTCCCACCAGTAGTGCGGTGTCGCGCCGTCGGTCCACACGCGCGCGAAATACAGCTCGACGTCGCCGATGCCGTAGCTGAGGCCGGCGCTGCCGTAGCGGTAATTGCGATCGCCGCTGCGCGCGAGGTAGGCGTAGCCGAAGCCGAAGTCGGCGGCGAGGCGGCCGGCGATCGGCTGGCGGAAGGTCGCCTCGGTCCACGCGGCGAAGCCCTCGCGCTGCGGCACGGTATAGGCGTAGACCGCCTTGCGGTTCGGCGTCGCCGCCAGGCTCAGGCTCCAGCGGCCGCGCCAGCCGAGCGCGACGTTGACCTCGTCGTAGCGAAGCTCGTTGCGCCAGAAGTTCCAGGGTTCCTCGTAGTGCGCGTAGCCGACCTTGGCGGCCCAGTTCTCGCCGAGCTGCCAGCGGCGGTCGATGCGCAGGGCGATCTGCGCCGCAGGCGATTCGTACTCCGGCCGCTCGGCGCTGGCGCCCAGGCCGATCAGCCATTCGTCGCCGATCTCGTAGCGCAGGTCGGCGATCCACGCCGGCCGGTCGAGGGTCAGGCTGAGCCCGCGGTAGAGATTGTTGCTGGCCAGGCCGAGCGAGCCGCTCCAGCCCTCGGCGCCGGCGCGTGCCGCCGCCAGCGCGCCGATCGCTGCGCAGACGGCTATCCGCCGTAGCGGCGCCGTCGCGCCGCCGCGCGCGCCCTGCCTCGAGCCTGCCGCCATGCCGTCCCCAATCGGATTCCGCCGCGCCGATCCTAGCCGCTTCCGCGCCGCGTTCGGCGGCCGGCGGGTCCGATTCGCGCACGGCGCAACCTTTTCGTTCACTCGTGGTACATACGAACGGCATCGCCACGATGGCCGAGGAAGGCGCTTGAACGCAGCGGACGAGGATCGCAGCCGGGCATCGCACGACGACGGTCGCGCGGACGCGGCCGCGCGCGACCTCGAATGGCTGCGCGGCGTCGCCCGCGGCGACCGGGTCGCGTTCGAGCGGCTGTACCTGCACCACCACGGCCGGCTCGCGCGCTTCCTGGCCAGGCACACGGCCAGACGCGACCTGGTCGACGAGATCGTCAACGAAACCCTGTGGGCCGTCTGGCTCGGAGCGAAGGACTTCCGCGGCGACGCGAAGGTCGCCACCTGGATCATCGGCATCGCCTACCGGCGCCTGCTGAAGGCGCTGCGCGACCGGCCCGAACCGGTGGAGCTGTCCGCCGCGGCCGTCGAGGAGAGCGCCGGCGACGCCGGCGAGGCCGAACGGCGCGAACTGCGCGACTGGGTGCGCAGCGGCCTGCTCGCCCTGCCGCCGGAGCAGCGCATGACGATGGAACTGGCCTACTATCTGGGCCAGTCCTGCGAGGAGATCGCCGCGATCATGGACGTCGCGGTCGGCACCGTGAAGGCCCGCCTGTTCCATGCGCGGCTGCGGCTGCGCAACACGCTGCCGGCGCTCGGCGGCGACGGTCCGGCCCCGACGCGCGCGGCGCGAGGATGATGCGATGAACCTGTCCACCCTGCCCCACCGCCGGATCTGGGAACTCATTCCCTGGGTCGTCAACGGCAGCGCCGACGCCGCCGACCGGCAGGCGGTCGAGGAACACCTGCGCGACTGCGGCGACTGCCGCGACGAGTACGCCTTCCAGAGCCGGCTGCACGCCGGCATCGCGGCGGAGACGACCAGCACGTCCGATGCCCAGGCGCAGGCCGGACTGCGCCAGCTGCTCGCGCGCATCGACGCCGGCACCCGGCCCGAAGCCGCCCCCGCGGCGCCGCGCCGCTTCCGCCCCGGCGGCCGCGCGCTGCTCGCGGCGGTGGTCGTGCAGGCGATCGGCCTGGCGCTGTTCGCGGTGCTCCTGCTGCAGCGCGAACGTGTGGATGCTCGCTACGAAACGCTCACGCGCGCGCCCGAACGCGCGACGCCGGCGGCGATCCGGCTGGTGCCCGCACCGGCGCTGACCCTGGCCGAGCTGCAGGCGCTGCTCGCCTCGCAGAAGCTGCACGTCGTCGAGAGCAATCCGGCCGGCTCGATCTACGGCCTCGCCTTCGACGAAGCTGTACCGTCGGACGCGGTAGCGGCGACGGTGGAACGCCTGCGCGCGAACCGCGGCGTGCTGCTGGCCGAACCGATCGCGCCGGCGCGCCGATGAACGCCGTGCGCGGCCGCCCGGGGTCGCCGGTCGCGCGCTGCGGCGGTGCGCTGCTGGCCTGCGCGGCGTGGCTGTTCGCCGCGGCGATGCCGGCCGCCGCGCAAGGCGTCGCCGCGCACGACGAGGACGCCTCCGCGCGCATGCTGATCGTCGCCATCGCGGAAAAGGCCGATCCCGCACCCGGCGCCGGTTCGACGCCGCGCGGCTACGCCGGCCTGCCGAACTACGGCGGCAGCGCGCGCAGCATCGCCGGCGCGACAGGTCTGGCGCGCGACTACGAACTGCGCGAGGTCTCGGCCTGGACGATCCGTCCGCTGCGCCTGCGCTGCATGCTGTACGAGATCCCGGCGTCGGCCGATCGCGACGCGCTGCTGGCGCGCCTGCGCGGCGACCGGCGCGTGCGGCTGGCGCAGCCGCTGCAGCGCTTCGACACGCTGACCGAAGCGCCCGACGCGGCGGCCGGCACCGGCTACAACGATCCCTACATCGGCCTGCAGCGCGGCTTCGCCGCGATCGGCGCGGACCAGGCGCAGCGCTGGAGCCGCGGCGACGACGTGCGCGTGGCGGTGATCGACGCCGGCGTCGACACCGACCACCCCGACCTGCGCGGACGCATCGCGGCGCAGCGCGACTTCGTCGCCGACCCGGCCCTGCCCGCGGCCAACGACCGCCACGGCACCGAAGTGGCCGGCGTGATCGGCGCGGTGGCCAACAACCGCCTCGGCATCGCCGGCGTCGCGCCGGGCGCGCGGCTGTATGCCTACCGCGCCTGCTGGAGCCCGCACGCGGGCGACGCGGCGCGCTGCAACTCGTTCACTCTCGCCCTCGCGCTCGGCGCGGCGATCGACGCCGGCGCGCAGATCATCAACCTGAGCCTGGGCGGGCCGGCCGATCCTCTGCTCGAACAACTCGCCCGGCACGCCGTCGAGCACGGCGCGATCCTGGTCGGCGCGGTGCCGCCGAGCCGGCGCCTGGACGGCTTCCCGCTCAACGTGCCCGGCGTCGTCGCGGTGACCGGCGTCGACGATCCGCCCAGCGACGGCCCGGCGCTGCGCGCGCCCGGCAGCGAAGTGCTGACGCTCGAACCCGGCGGCCACTACGACTACGCCTCCGGCAGCTCGCTGGCGGCGGCGCACGTCAGCGGCGCGATCGCGCTGCTGCTGCAGCTGGATTCGCGCCTGGCGGCGCGCGACGCGGTCGCCCTGCTCGGCGGCCCGGCCGCGGCGGCGATCGACGTCTGCGCGGCGGCGGCGACGCGGCGCCGCGCGCCCGACGGCTGCCGGCGCACTGCACTGGCCGCGAACGCCGCCGGCACACCACCGCGCAGCCGCTGAGCTGGCCCGGCCCGCTGCGACGTTCGCCTTCGGCGCGCCGTCCTCTGCGCAACGCGCAGGCCTGTCCCTGGGGGATCTTCCGGCCCTGCGTTCGCCGGCGCCGAGCCGGTACCATCGGCGTTCCCGGCGCCGCCTGCCGCGCACGGCGCCGCGACGCCGCCACCGAACGGACATCCTGTTTTGCCTCAGCTTCGCTTCGAACGATTCCTGCTCGACCCGGCACGACGCGAGCTGCGCCGCGACGACGAACTGCTGAACCTGCCGCCGAAGGTGTTCGACTGCATCGCCTACCTCGCCGAGCATCGCGAGCGCGCGGTCGGCCGCGACGAGCTGATCGCGGCGGTGTGGGGCCGCACCGAAGTCGCCGACAACCTGCTCGACCAGATCATGCTGCGCGCACGCCGCGCACTCGGCGACACCGACGGCGAGCGCCGCGTGATCCGCACGGTGCCGCGCTTCGGCTTTTCCTGGGTCGCGCCGACGGTGGCGGTCGAAGATGCCGCGGACGGCCCGCTGATGCCGGATGCGGCAGCGCCTGATGTGCCGGCTGCAGCGCCGGACGAAGCGCCCGCGCGCGCGACACCGCCGCGGGCCGGCGCACGCCGCTGGTTCGCCGCCGCGGCGCTGCTGCTGGTGCTCGCCGGCGCCGGCGCGGCGATCCGCTACGCCACCGTGTCGCGCACGGCGCCGCCGACGGCCGCGTCGGCGCGGCTCGGCCTGCTGCTGCCGGTGACGATCGAGGGCGAGGCGCGCTACGCCTGGGCCCGACTCGGCGCGATGGACCTGATCGCCGACCGGCTGCGCGGTTCCGGCCAGCCGATGCTGCCGAGCGACAACGTGATCGCCCTGCTGCGCGGACGCGGCGACGCGCCGGTCGACGCCGCCGCCGCGCAGGAACTGGCGCAGTCGACCGCGGCCGGGCTGGTGCTCGACGCGCAGGCGCAGCAGTCCGGCGGCTACTGGCGCGTTTCCGTGCGCAGCCTGCACGGCCGCGATCCGCCGCTGCTGGCCGAGGGCGAGGCGCGCGACCTGCTCGAGGCGACGCGCGCCGCCGCCGATCGCACCGCACGTGCGCTCGGCCTCACGCCGCCGGCCGACGGCGACCTGCTGCCGCCGCGCGAACGCGCCCTGGCCGGCCTGCTGCAGCAGGTCGACGCGGCGCGGCTGGCCGACCAGCCGGACACCGCGCGCGCCCTGCTCGACAGCCTCGACACCGAGCAGCGCGCATTGCCCGACGTGCGCTCGCGCCGCGCCGCGGTGGATTTCCAGAGCGGCCATCTCGACGCCGCGCAGAAGGAGTACGAGGACCTGCTCGGCGCCGCCTCGGTCGCCGACGATCCGCTGCGGCACGCACGCGTGCTCAACGGGCTGGGCAACATCTTCCTGCGCCGCGACGATTATCCGGCGGTCGAGCGCATCGCCGAGCAGTCGATCGCCCTGCTCGGCGCGCTCACGCCGTCGGTCGAACTCGGCAACGCCTTCGTCGGCCGGGCGATCTCGCGCAGCGCGCAGTTCCGCTTCGACGAGGCGGTGGCCGACTTCGCGCAGGGCCGCGTCGTGTTCGAGAGCACCGGCGACCGCTTCGGCATCGCGCGCGTCGACGCCAATCTCGGCATCCTCGAGGCGCGTCGCGAACGCTACGCCGAAGCGCTGCCCCTGCTCGAAGGTTCGGCCGAGCGGCTGGCGACGTTCCACGACCTCAGCAGCGAGCTGTTCGTGCGCGTCGCCGCGTCGTACGCGCACCTGGCCCTGCTCGATCCGGCCGCGGCGCTGGCCGGCGAGCCGCGCCTGCGCGGGCTGGTCGCGCGCGAGCGCAATCCGCAGTACGCGCGCTACGCGAGCCTGGCACGCGTCGACGCACTCGACGCCAACGGCCGCATCGCGCAGGCGCGCACGCTGCTGCGCGGGGTGATCGACGAAGCCGGCGCCAGCGGCGACGAACCGCTGCTCGGCTCGGCCCGCATCATCGCCGCGCGCATGGCGCTGGCCGCCGGCGACGCGCCGGAAGCCGCACGCCTGTCGGCCGCCGCGCTGGAAAAGACCTGGGAGGCGGAAACGCCGCGCGAACGCGCCGGCGCGTGGCTGGTGCAGATCCGCGCGCAGATCGTGCAGGGATCAGCACAGGCCGCCGCCAACGCGGCGAAGATGAGCGAGTGGGCCGGCGCGGACGAAGCCTCGGCGCCGCGCCTGTTCGCCGCGCTGGCGGCGGCCGAGCAGGCGGCCGCGGCCGGCGAGCAGGCCGCCGCCGGCGCCGCCTACGAGCGGGCGCTGGCGCAGGCCGCTGCGGCGCGCGTGCCGGAGGATCTGCTCGAGGTGTGCGGTTCCTACGCGCAGTGGCTGATCCGCGGCGGCGACCTCGCCCGCGCCGGTGCGGTCGCCGCGCGCGTGGCGAGCTGGGCGCCGCGCAGCTACGACGCCGCCCTGCTGCAGCTGCGCCTGTATCACGCCCTCGGCCAGCCGGCGCCGACGCGCAACGCGATGGCGCAGGTGCGGCGCCTGGCCGGCGAACGCGTGCTGCCGCCCGCGCTCGAGGACGAGGCGACGGTGAAGCGCTGAGGCGGAGCCCGCGCCGCCGCGCTCCCGTGCGGCGGAACAAGGCGGCGGCAAAGCGCGCGCGAAGGAACACGCCACGGCGCGCGCGCGGTCGCCGGGCCGCCGCCGGCGGAGGATGCAAGCGCCTGATCGCGCTTGGAAATAAGGGGCAGCAAAGGCAGCGTAAAGCCGGCGCGAATGCATGTCCGGCACGGCCTCGCCTAGGGTCGGCCGGACGATCCGCCCTGCCGCCGCCGCTGCGCGCGCCGGGGCCGCATCGCCCATTGCTCCTGCCGAGATCGAGGAAACACCATGCCTGGGGATCATCCATTTCCGAAGCGGCGCCCGCCGCACCGTCGCGCCTGGCTCGGCGTCGTCGCTTCCGTCCTGTGCGCCGCGACGCTGACCGTCGGCAGCGGCCTGGCCGCGGTCGCGCCCGTCGCCGGCACGCCGCGCACGGCCGTCGTGCCGGGCGCCGGCGGCGCCGGTCCGAGCGGCGCCCCGGCGCCGGTCGACGTCGCCGCAGCGCTGCATCGCGCGCTGATGTCCGGCGGCAAGCGCACCTTCGCGATCGAATTCCGCGAGCGCCCGGACCTGTCGCCGGCCTTGCGCATGGACTGGATCCAGCGCGGCCGCTACGTCCACGAGCAGCTGAGCGCGGCCGCGCAGCGCAGCCAGGCGCACGTGCGCGCGATGCTCGACCGGCGCGGCGCGCGCTACGAGGCGTACTGGATCAAGAACGCGATCGTGGTCAGGGACGGCGACCTCGCCACCTTGCAGGCGAGCGCCGCGTTCAACGAAGTGGCGCGCATCCGCGAGGTGCCGAAGGCAGCGCTGGTCAAGCCCGAGCCGTCGAACCCGGCCAGGACGGTGGCGCTGAACGCCGACGGCGTCGCGCCGAACATCGCCCAGGTCGGCGCCGACCGCGTCTGGGCCAACGGCACCACCGGCGACGGCGTCACCGTCGGCCTCATCGACGACGGCGTGTACGCCACGCACGAGGCGCTGTGGCGGCAGTACCGCGGCAACCACGGTGCGGCCGGCGTCGACCACAACTACAACTGGTTCGCGCCGAGCGGCCACGGCGACACGCCGATCTCCGGCGGCGGCCACGGCAACCACGTCACCGGCATCATGGTCGGCGACAACGGCGCCGCCGATCCGGCGCAGCGCAAGCACATCGGCATGGCGCCGGGCGCGCGCTGGATCGCCTGCCAGGGCCTGCTCGAGGACGAAGGCACCGAATTCACCCTGCCCGCCTGCGGCCAGTTCATGCTCGCGCCGACGCGTACCGACGGCAGCGCGCCCGACCCGGACCTGCGCCCGCAGGTCGTCAACAATTCCTGGGGCAGCAACACCTGCGACGGCACCGCCAACGACTTCTACCGCGAGATCGTCGAGAACTGGATCGCCGCCGGCATCTTCCCGGCCTTCGCCGCCGGCAACGCCGCCTCGTGCGGCTTCCCCGAACCGGCCGGCCTGTCGACGGTGCTCAGCCCGGCCTCGCTCGGCGCCGCCTTCGCGGTCGGCTCGACCGGCAACCACGACGGCCTGTACGCGGCGCATTCGCTGTGGGGCCCGAGCGCCGAGAGCAGCCTGGGCCTGCCGAACTATCCCGATCCGCGCGGCTGGCCGACGCTCAAGCCGCAGGTCGTCGCGCCGGGCGTGGACGTGATCTCCTCGTTCGACGGCGGCAACGCCTACGAGCCGATGACCGGCACCTCGATGTCGACGCCGCACATCAGCGGCCTGGTGGCGCTGATGCTGGAGGCCGGCGAGTGCCTGCGCGGCGACTACGCCACGCTCGGCACGATGATCATGCAGACCGCGCGGCCGATCGACTACGCCTCCGGCGGTTCGCCGCCGCCCGGCCCCGGCAACGTGCCCAACTACGCCACCGGCTGGGGCGAGATCGACGCGCCGGCCGCGGTCGAGGCGGCCGCACACGCCTGCGGACCGCAGGGCATCGTGCGCGGCGCGGTCACCGACGCGGGCGGCCGGCCGGTGCCGGGCGCGAAGGTGGAAATCTTCGTCGACGAGAACGTGCGCATCTACCAGAGCACCACCGAGAACGACGGCCGCTACGTGCGCCGCCTGCCGGTGAATGCGTCCGGCTACACGATCCGCGTTTCCGCCTACGGCTACCTGCCGTCGAGCGAGTCCGGCGTGGTCGTGCAGCCCGACGGCACGCTGGTGCACGACGTGCAGCTCGCCACCGCCGCCACGTACAAGATCAACGGCCGCGTCACCGACGCGACCACCGGCTGGCCGCTGCACGCCAGGATCGTCGTCAGCGGCTATCCGGGCGCGCCGGTGTGGACCGATCCGGCCACCGGCAGCTATTCGATCCGCCTCGCCGAAGGCAGCAGCTACCGCTTCGACGTCGACAGCGACATCCCCGGCTACGCAGCGCAGGCACGCGAGGTCGCCTCGATCACCGGCGGCGCGCAGGACTTCGCCCTGTCGGCCGACCTGGTCGCCTGCCTGGCGCCCGGCTACGCCTACGCGACGTCGCGCCTGAGCGAGGATTTCGAGGACAACGGCAGCGCGCTGCCGAGCGGCTGGACGCGCTCGAGCAACGGCCTGGGCTGGCTGTTCGGCACGCGCACGGAGCTGGCGACCGGCTACTTCCCGGTCACCGAGCACGGCCGCTTCGCCGCGGCCAACGATCAGCTCGGCGCCGGCGAGGGCTGGGAGAACGACGCCAGCGTCGACTACCTGGTGACGCCGCCGCTGAACCTGACCGGCGTGCCCGATCCGGTGCTCACCTATCACAGCTTCTACTTCAAGGAGGGCTACGGGCAGGCGCGCGTGGAGGCCAGCACCGACGGCGGCGCGACCTGGACCGCGCTCGGCGTGCCCGCCGCCGCGAGCTGGGACCAGCCGTGGACGCGCGAGGCGGTCAGCCTGGCCGGCGTGGTCTCGCCGGCCACGCGCATCCGCTTCCACTCCAGCGACGGCACCACGCCCGGCAATGACCTGTTCGGCACCGGCTGGGGCGTCGACGACGTCGCCGTGGTCGGCGCCTGCAGCGCGCCCGCCGGCGGCGGCCTGGTGTTCGGCCACGTGCGCGACGCCAACACCGGCGCCGGCCTCAACGGCGCGCAGGTGCGCGTCGACGGCGGCCGCACGGTGGTCACCGCGACCAGCGCCGATCCGAACCTCGGCGACGGCTACTACACGATCCACGCACCCGCCGGCACGCCGAACGTGGTCGCGCAGCGCGGCAGCCAGCCGGCTGGCTACGGCGACGCGAGCGCCACGCCGAGCGTGACCAGCAGCGCGAACACGCTGGCCGACCTCGCCCTGCCGGCCGGACGCCTGCGCGTGTATCCGACCACCATCGCCGCCAGCGTCGAACTGGGCACCACGCGGCAGGTGCCGGTCGACGTCGGCAACACCGGCACCCTGCCGCTGGAATTCGGCTTCGAGCAGGCACCGATCGAGGAGCACTTCGAAGGCGCCGCGTTCCCGCCGGAAGGCTGGACGGTCGACAATCCGAGCGGCGGTTGCGCCTGGGGCCCGATCGACTTCGAGCGCATGCAGAACTACGCCGCCGGCGACGGCGACGCGGCGGCCATCGACCTGTATCCGTGCTGGGGCGGCGCGGAGTCGGACACCTCGCTGATCTCGCCGCCGCTCGACCTGAGCAGCAGCCACACCGCCTCGATCGGCTTCTTCCTGTCGCTGTTCGACGGCGCCGACAGCGTGCCGCGCCTGGACGTGGACGTGTCCGCCGACGGCGGCGCCACCTGGACCACGGTGCACAGCGAAACGCGCGACAACAACGGCGCGGGCCCGGGCGCGCTGATCGAGATCGACATCAGCGCCTTCGTCGGATCGAGCGACGTGCGCGTGCGCTTCCACTTCACCGCGACGCCGCCGTGGGGCTGGGTCATCGTCGACCAGGTGCACCTGTTCAACACGGTCAGTTCGAGCCCGATCCTCGACCTCGCGCCCGACTCCGGCCCGCTCGCCGCCGGCGAGTCGCGCACGCTGAACGCCACCTTCGACGCGCGCGACGTGCCGCAGCCGGGCGTGTACGAGGTCGCCGTGCAGATGTCGGAGAACACGCCGTACTACTGGTCGCTCGGCGACGTCACCGCGCAGATGACGGTGACGCCGCCGGCCTCGTGGGGCTGGCTCGCCGGCACCGTGCGCAGCCTGGGCTACTGCGAGGCGAATCCGCGTCCGCTGGCCGGCGCCAACGTCGCCATCGTCGACCGCAACGGCACCGCGCACGCGGTGACGAGCGCGGGCGACGGCGGCTTCAGGTACTGGGTCGACTCCGCGCTCGGACCGTTCACGCTGACCGCGTCCGCGGCGGAGCATCTGGACGCCGGCGGCGAATTCGCGGTCACGGCGGGCACGCAATCGACCGCCGACTTCGGCCTGCGGCCGCTGCAGGCCTGCGTGGTCACCGATCCGCCGGCGCTGACCGCGCAGGTCGACGCGGGACAAGGCGTGCAGCGCCCGTTCGAGCTGATGAACACCGGCGCGGCCGGCGCGGACTGGACCCTGCGCGCCGGCGGCGACCCGGGCGTGAAGACCCTCGTGCCGTGGGTGCAGACGCTGAGCACCGAGCCCGAACAGGACATCACCTTCGGCTGCCGCGCGGTGTTCTCCGGGCAGAACAGCTGGATGCGCAGGTTCGACCTGTCCGAGCGCAACGCGCCGGGCGACGAGGTGCTGGTCACGAAGGTCAACTTCGCCGTCAACAACGCCTCGTCGCTGACCGGCTCGCAGCCGCTGGCGATCCGCGTGTACGAGCTCGACGGCGAGTTCGTCTACGCCAACCTGCACCTGCTCGGCGAGAAGACTCTGGACCTGCCCGACTCCGGCCTGCAGGCGATGAGCGTGACCTTCGACCCGCCGCTGTCGGTGACCGGCGACAGCGTGCTGGTGGCCGAGATCCGCATGCCCGACGGCACCGCCACCGGCTCGACCCTCTACCCCGGCGGCAACCAGGCCGGCGAGACGCAACCGGCGTACTGGGCCTCGGATACCTGCGGCCAGGCCGAGCCGATCACCTACGAGGAAGCCCACTTCGGCTGGATCCACCTGCTGCTCGACGTCGAGACGATGGCCAGCGATCCCTGCGGCGCGGACACGCCGGCGGTGGACTGGCTGACGGTGTCCTCGGCCGGCGGCAGCATCGGCGCCGACACGGTGGTGCCGCTGCAGGCGACGTTCGCTGCCGGCAGCCGTCCGGACGGCAGCTACCGCGGCTCGATGTGCCTGACGCCGGGCCGCGGCTCGCCGTATCCGTACGCGGTGCCGGTGACGCTGCAGGTCGGCCAGGGCGGCGACACGATCTTCGCCGACGGCTTCGACTGAGCGCGAAGGCGGACCACGCGCCGGCCGTGTCGCACGGCCGGCGCGTCAGTCGCCGAAGCGGCCGGCCGCGCGCAGCGCCTCGACCTCGTCGTCCTCGAACAGGCGCGAGCGCACCAGGAAGCGCACGCCCTCGCCGTTCTCCAGCGAGAACATGCCGCCGCGCCCCTCGACCACGTCGATGATCAGCTGGGTGTGCTTCCAGTACTCGAACTGCGGCGCGCTGATGTAGAACGGCGCGCCGCCGATCTCGCCGAGCTGCACGTCGCGGTCGCCGACGATGAACTCGTCCTGCGCGTAGCACATCGGCGAGGAGCCGTCGCAGCAGCCGCCGGACTGGTGGAACAGCAGCGGACCGTGCCGGGCGCGCAGGCGCCCGATGAGTTCCAGGGCGGCCGGCAGCGCGATCACCTGCAGCGGAACGGATGCCATCGCGCGACCTCCTGCTTCATTGGCCGTAGTAGCGCAGCGGCGTCTTCGAACCCTTCGCCGCGTCGAAGGTGAGCACCTGCTCGCCGGCAGGATAGCCGTTCTGCTGCAGGATGAAGGCCATGATCTTCACGTACTCCTCCTGCGTCAGGCTGCCCGGCGCGGTCGCCGGCATGTTCTGCGCGACGATCGTGAAGATGTCGCCGACCTTGTACTTGTGCGTGGGCGAGGCGAAGAACTTGCCCTTCAGCGCCGGGCCGGCGCGGCCGGTCAGGTCGGGCGCGTGGCAGAAGCTGCATTTCGCCTCGTAGATCGACTTGCCCTCGCCGGCCTGCGCCTGCGTGAACAGCGCCGGCACCTTGGACGCCTTCTTCGGCGAGGCGCAGCTGCGCGCCGAGCGCAGGTGGCTCCTGACGGAAGCGCGGCGGCCGGCGAAAGCGGTGGCCTGCGCAGCGGCCGCCGCGCCGACCGCCTCGGCGTAGGCGCCGAGCGTCCTGGCCAGGCGCCCGTCGGCGCGCAGGCGCGCGATGGCCGCGTCGAAGATCGCCGCCGCGCCGTCGTCGTCGCTGCCGTACAGCGCGACCAGGTTCCACTGCGAGCCGTCCTCGTCGATCGGCTGCAGGCGGAACGCGTCGCGATCGCCGGCACGTTCGAAACGCGCGGCGACCGCCGCGCGCCACAGCATCGCGCCGGCCACCTCGCCGCCGGCGACCCCGGCGAGCGAGTCGTTCTCGTCCTCGAAGATGTCGCGCACGAGAGCGGGATGGTGGCGGAAGTAGTGGTTGGGCAAGGTGTCGTAGGCCACGCCCACGTGCGTGCCCTGCGGCATCGAGGCGAGCGTCGCGTACGGCGAATCGCGGCGCGTCACCAGCACGAAGCCGGTGCGCGCATATGGCGCGGTCGCCTTCAGGTAGCGCGGCAGCGGGCCGGCCGCTTCGTCGTAGGGAAAGCCGACGACGAAGCGGCAGTCGCCGCCGAGCAGCTTCTTGAAGTCGTGCAGCGAGAAGTCGTCGTCGCCGCGGCCGCGGCCGTCGTAGCGGTGCAGCTTCGGCGTCGCACCGGCGGCGCGGGCCAGCTCGTCGGCGAAGCGCGCGTCGGCTTGCGCGGCGGGGCTGGCGCGGTCGATGCAAATGGACAGCTCGCCGGCCGGCGAAGCGGCGAAGGCGACGGAACAAGCAAACGCGGCGGCCAGCGCGAGGACGCAGCGCGCGGCGTTCGGAACGGAATGGGTTTTCGGCATGCGTAAAGTCTCTGGAGGAGTCGTCCCGGCGGCGCGCGCGGCGTGCCGCCGGGACGGCGTCGGGATCAAAGCGTGAAGACGTACAGGTGGCCGCCGAGCGGGATGTTGCGCACCCTCGGGTCCTCGGCCATCTCGCCGCCCCAGATCGGCGACGCGCCGCCCCAGCCGGCCCAGATGCCGACGTACTGCTTGCCGTCGACGCGCCAGGTGCTCGGCACGCCGAGGAAGCCGGAGGTCGCCTGCGGGCTCTTCCACAGCACCTTGCCGGTCTTGGCGTCGAACGCATGCAGGTAGCCGTCGGCGCTGCCGGAGAAGACCACGCCGCCAGCGGTGGCGAGCATGCCGCTGTTCCACGGCAGCTCGGACTTGAACGACCACGCCTGCTTGCCGGTATCGAGCGCGATCGCCTGCACCGATCCCCAATGGTCCTTCTCGGCCGGATCGTGCAGCACCTTGAACGAGGCGCCGAGGTACGGCAGGCCGGCCTTGTAGTTCACCGGCACGCCCTTGATCGTCATGCACGAATGCAGGGTCGGCACGTAGGCGTAGCGCGTGTCCGGGCTGATCGCGATCGGCCACCAGTTCTTGCCGCCGAGGAAGCTCGGGCAGGTGAACACTTCCTTGTCGACGTCGGGGCGCTTGGCCGGGTCGGTGATCGCGCGGCCGTCGGCGTCGAAGCCGGTGACCGAGGTCGCGGTGGCGAACTTCTCGGCGTAGATCAGCTTGCCGTTGGTGCGGTCGATCGCGTAGAACCAGCCGTTGCGGCTGGCCGAGACCAGCGCCTTGTAGGTCTTGCCGTCGCGCGTGATGTCGGTCAGCACCTGCTCGTTGGTGCCGTCGTAGTCCCAGGTGTCGTTGGGCGTGTACTGGTAGTGCCACTTGATCTTGCCGCTGGCCGGATCGAGGGCGAGCACCGAGTCGGAATACAGATTGTCGCCGGGGCGCATCGTCGCCAGCCACGGGCCGGGATTGCCGACGCCCCACAGGATCGTGTCGGTGTCGGCGTCGTAGGTGCCGGTGAGCCAGGCCGCGCCGCCGCCGGTCTTGTAGGCGCCCTTCGGCCAGGTGTCGCTGCCCGGCTCACCCGGCGCCGGGATCGTGTGCCGCTTCCACAGCAGCTTGCCGGTCTTCGCGTCGAACGCGGCGACGTAACCGCGCGCGCCGTACTCGCCGCCGGACACGCCGACCACCACCTTGCCCTTCACCACCAGCGGCGCCAGGGTCATCGCGTAGCCGAGGTCGGGCTTCTCCAGCCGCTTCTTCCATTTGATCTTGCCGGTCTTCGCGTCGAGCGCGACGACGTCGTTGTTCAGGGTCGCCAGATAGACCTTGTCCTCGTACAGCGCGACGCCGCGGTTGACCACGTCGCAGCACACCGTCTTCAGGCCGGCGTCGCCGAGGTCGTGCTCGTACTTCCACAGCGGCTTGCCGGTGCTCGCCTCGAACGCGAGCACGCGGCTGCGCGGCGTGGTCACGTAGAGATAGTTGCCGTTGACCACCGGCGGCGACTCGTAGCCGACCTGCAGCCCGTCGGTGTGGTCCCAGGCGAGCTTGAGGCCGGCGACGTTGCCGGCGTTGATCTGGTCGAACGGCGCGTAGCCGGAGCCGGTGTAGTCGCGGCGGTACATCAGCCAGCCGTCGTCCTTGGCCGCGGCGGCCAGGCGCGCGTCGGTGACGGCCGGATAGTCGCCGGCAGCCGCGGCGGCGCCGGCGAACGAGGCGATCGCGAGCGCCAGCAGCGTGCGCGGGATCAGGGCGGATCGGGAAGCCATGGAGTCACTCCGTGTCGTGGAAAGGAAAAGTCGCGCGTCGCGCGGCAGGCGCACGCGTGTTCGGGAATCAGAAGAACACGATGCCGCCGAGCGAACCGCCGTATTGCTTGGCCTCCTGGCCGAGGTAGTCCTTCGAGCGCGTCACGCCCAGTTCGCCGGCCAAGGTCACGCTCTGCGTCAGCTTGTAGTACAGGCCGCCGGTGATGTTCTCGTTCGACTTGAAGCTTGCGTTGAGCGCGTCGTTGTAGACGTCGTCGTCGCGGTTTTCGCTCTTGCCGTAGTTCAGGCCGAACTTCAGCTTGTCGGTGAAGTTCCAGGTGCCCTGCAGCAGGTAGTTCAGGCCCTTCACGTCGCCCTGGTCGCCGTCGGACAGGATGCCGATGCCCTTGCCGTACTGGACGTTGGCGAGCAGGCCGAACGCGCCGGCACTGAGCGAGGCGCCGACCTCGCCGGCCACTTCGGTGAAGTTGTCGCCTTCGGCCGTGCTGCCGCTGGCGCCGTAGAACTTCTGCGACTTCACCCCGGCCCACACCTTGACGCCTTCGGTCTTGTAGGCGAGCTGCGCCTGCACCTGCGGATACGCCTTGGACACGTACAGATCGGCGTCGACCGGACTGATCACGCCGCCGCTGAAGGTGAAGCCGCCGCCGAAGCTGGGCGAGGTGTAGGCGATCTGGCCGTAGGTGCCCAGGTACGTGTAGCCGGCGCCGATGTGACCGAGCGTGACGCGGCCGCGCTGCGTGGCCTGTGTCGGCGCGCCGGCACCGAGCAAAGTCATGTCGGTGAGGATCGCGTTGGCGCCGAAGATGCCGTAGTCGCGGCCGATCTTCACCGTGCCGGCCTCGGCCGTGCCGACCGTGAAGAAGGCCTGGCGCACGTCGACGTTGGTGTTGGTGTTCACGCCCGAGGACGTCGCCGCGTGCACCATGATGCCGACGGTGCCGCCGATG
Organism: Dokdonella ginsengisoli; assembly: GCF_042652785.1. NCBI lineage: Bacteria > Pseudomonadati > Pseudomonadota > Gammaproteobacteria > Lysobacterales > Rhodanobacteraceae > Dokdonella > Dokdonella ginsengisoli. Next base: position 876,050 of record NZ_JBHSHD010000010.1, read on the forward strand.
TCGATGCCGTCCTGGGTGGTCTTGAACTTGGTGATCAGGCCGCTGGGCAGGAGGCCGTTACCGATCGAGGTCTTGTGGCTCTCGCCCGAGCAGCCGAGCGCGCGGCCGGCCAGCGCCAGGCCACCGACGGCGTCGCCCGAGCAGCTCGTCGCCGTGTAGTAGGCGTTGACGATGCCGCCGACGTCCAGTTCCCAGTCGCCGCCCTGGATCGAGACGGCACCGGCCGGCCCACCTGCTGCGGCGAGCGCGAGCAGGCAGGCGCCCGCCAGCGCGCGCGGTGCGCCACATCGTCTCGCCCCTTCGCTTCGAAACCGTTCGTGCATGTACGTTCTCCCCTCGTCGACGCCGAAAGACCCATGTCCCCGTGCGCCGGACTGCCGTCGCGGACAAGCCGCCCCCGCGGGCCGCGCGGGCCCGTTCTTCACCTGCAAGGAAACCGACGGCGGACGGCGCGTGCGAGCGCGCCGTCCGCGTGCGCGGGCTAGAAGAAGCCGAGCGCCTTCGGCGAGTAGCTGACCAGCATGTTCTTGGTCTGCTGGTAGTGATCGAGCATCATCTTGTGGTTCTCGCGGCCGATGCCGGACTGCTTGTAGCCGCCGAACGCGGCATTGGCCGGATACAAGTGGTAGCAGTTGGTCCACACGCGACCGGCCTGGATGGCGCGGCCGAAGCGGTAGCAGCGGTTCGCCTCGCGACTCCACACGCCGGCGCCCAGGCCGTACAGCGTGTTGTTGGCGATCTCCAGCGCCTCGTCCTCGTCCTTGAAGGTGGTCACCGACACGACCGGGCCGAAGATCTCCTCCTGGAAGATACGCATCTTGTTGTGCCCTTCGAACACGGTCGGCTTGACGTAGTAGCCGCCCTCCAGATCGCCGCCGAGCACGTTGCGCTCGCCGCCGGCCAGCAGCTTGGCGCCTTCCTGCCTGCCGATGTCGATGTAGGACAGGATCTTCGCCAGCTGCTCGCCGGAAGCCTGGGCGCCGATCATCGTCTGCGGGTCGAGCGGGTTGCCCTGCTTGATCGCCGCGACGCGCGCGAGCGCCTTCTTCATGAACTTCTCGTAGATCGACTCGTGCACCAGCGCGCGGCTCGGGCAGGTGCAGACCTCGCCCTGGTTCAGCGCGAACATGACGAAGCCTTCGATCGCCTTGTCGAAGAAGTCGTCGTCGCGCGCGGCGACGTCGTCGAAGAAGATGTTCGGCGACTTGCCGCCCAGCTCCAGCGTCACCGGAATCAGGTTCTGGCTGGCGTACTGCATGATCAGTCGCCCGGTCGTGGTCTCGCCGGTGAAGGCGATCTTGGCGATGCGCGGGCTCGACGCCAGCGGCTTGCCGGCCTCGACGCCGAAGCCGTTGACGATGTTGAGCACGCCCGGCGGCAGCAGGTCGCCGACCAGCTCGGCCCAGACCAGGATGCTCGCCGGCGTCTGCTCGGCCGGCTTGAGCACCACGCAGTTGCCGGCGGCGAGCGCGGGCGCCAGCTTCCACGCCGCCATCAGCAGCGGGAAGTTCCACGGAATGATCTGGCCGACCACGCCGAGCGGCTCGTGGAATTCGTAGGCGATCGTGTCGTGGTCGATCTCGCCGATCGAGCCTTCCTGCGCGCGGATGCAGCCGGCGAAATAGCGGAAGTGGTCGATCGCCAGCGGCACGTCGGCGGCGCGCGTCTCGCGCAGCGGTTTGCCGTTGTCCCAGGTCTCGGCGTGCGCGAGCAGGTCGAGGCTTTGCTCCATGCGGTCGGCGATGCGGTTGAGGATGTTCGCGCGCTCGGTGGTCGAGGTGCGGCCCCATGCCGCCCTGGCCTTGTGCGCGGCGTCGAGCGCGAGTTCGACGTCGTCCTTGTCCGAGCGTGCGATCTCGCAGAACGCCTTGCCGGTGACCGGCGTGACGTTCTCGAAGTACCGGCCGGCGACGGGCTTCACCCATTGCCCGCCGATGTAGTTCTCGTAGCGGCTCTTGAAGGGCACCTGCACGGCGAGGTTGTGTTGTTCCAGCTTGGTCATGACGGCTTCCTCGGAAAAAGGGACGAACTCCCAGGAGCACCGGTCGTGCCATCCGCCGTCGTTGCTGCAGCGTAGCAACCTGCAACAGCCGCTGCGGAGGCGAACTTTTTCTTTCCTTGCGCGCTGCAGCATGCGCCGTCGGACAATCCGCTTGCATCGCCTGCGCGACGGTGTGTACTAGCGCTACACCCTCACAGGACGGTGTCGCAGATTGCGACACCCGGGATCGCCGCGATGAACCGCTCCTCCAGCAACCACGGACTCAGCATCGCCCGGCAGCGCTTCTTCGCCGAAGGCGAACGGCCGACCGGACTGGTCTCCAACGTGATCCTCGAATCCTGGCAGCGCTGCGTCGCGCTCGGCCTCGCCGCCGGCGCGCGGCCCGAGCTGGAGCCGATCCCCAGCTCGGCGCTGACCGAACTGCACGACCGCCACGAGATCCTGCGCCGCATCTGCCGCCCGGAACTGGAAGCGCTGCACGCCGACGCGCACGACACCGGCGCGATCGCGATCCTGACCGGGCCCGACGGCTTCGTGCTCGACGCGGTCGGCGACGCGCGCTTCCTCGACAAGGCCGCGCGCGTGGCGCTGCGGCCCGGCGTGCCGTGGAGCGAGAACGCCACCGGCACCAACGCGATCGGCACCGCGCTGGTCGAGCGCCGCCCGGTCGAGGTGCGCGGCGCGGAGCACTACTTCGAGCCGCATCGCATCCTGTCCTGCTCGGCGTCGCCGATCTTCGATCCGCGCGGCCGCCTTGCCGGCGTGCTCGATCTCTCCGGCGAAGCCTCGGTGCAGCACGTGCACGCGCTCGGCATGGTGCGCCTGGCGGTCGACCAGATCGAGCATCGCCTGTTCGAGCAGGTCTGCCACGGCCGCGAGGTGATCCGCTGCCATCGCGACGCGGCCCTGCTCGGCACGCCGCGCGAGGCGCTGCTGGTGTTCGAGGGCCATCGCCTGGTGGCCGCCAACCGTCACGCGCTGGAACTGTTCGGCTTCGGCTGGGACGAACTCGGCCGCCGCCGCTACGACGAGCTGTTCGCCGGCGCGCTGCCCGGCGCCGGCCGCGACGGCCTGCTGCGCGACCATTTCGGCACCACGCTGCACGCGCGCCGCGACGGCGCCGCGACGCGCATCGCCGTCGCCAGGCCGGCCGCCACGCCGCGGCCGCCGCTGCCGCGCGCGCCGGCACCGGTGTTCGACGCGCAGCTCGACGCCGATCTCGCGCGCGCCGTGCGCCTGCTCGACGCCGACATCCCGATCCTGCTGCAGGGCGAGACCGGCACCGGCAAGGAAGTGTTCGCGCGCGAACTGCATCGGCGCAGCGCGCGCGCCGCGGCCGGCTTCGTCGCCGTCAACTGCGCCGCGCTGCCGGAAAGCCTGATCGAATCGGAGCTGTTCGGCTACGCGCCCGGCGCGTTCACCGGTGCGCGCCGCGAAGGCGCGCCGGGCCTGCTGCGCGAAGCGAACGGCGGCATGCTGTTCCTCGACGAGATCGGCGACATGCCGCTGGCGCTGCAGAGCCGCCTGCTGCGCGTACTGCAGGAACGCGAGGTGACGCCGCTCGGCGGCGGCCGTGCGGTCGCCGTCGACTTCGCCCTGGTCGCCGCCTCGCATCGCGATCTCGAGGCGGCCGTGGCGGCACAGACCTTCCGCCCGGACCTGTACTACCGCATCGCGCAGGCGACGGTGCGCCTGCGCGCGCTGCGCGAACGCGAGGACCGCTCCGAGCTGATCGTGCGGCTGTGGACCTCGCTCGGCGCCGCCGCGGCGAATGTCCGGCTCGACGAAGCCGCGCTGGCCACGCTCGCCGCGCAGGCCTGGCCGGGCAATTTCCGCCAGCTGGTCGGCACGCTGCGCAGCCTGCTCGCATTGGCCGAGCCGGACAGCGTCGTCGACGTCGCGCAGCTGCCGCCGAACCTGCGCGGCGCACAGGCGTCCACGCCGGTCGCGCCGTCGCTGGCCGGCGCCGCGTCGATGGACGAACTGCAACGCCTGGCAATGCAGGAAGCGCTCGCCGCCTGCAACGGCAACACCTCCGCCGCCGCGCGCCGCCTCGGCATCAGCCGCAGCACGTTCTATCGCCGCCTGCAATAGGGCGCTGCGAGCGCGCCTGCGCGCGCCGACAACCTTCCGGCCTCGATCCGGTACCAAGGGTCGTTCGCACAGTCGAAGGCTCGCGCCCCATGCCGTCGCACGGAAGTGCCCGGACCGCGCATCAATGCGGTCGCCTGCTGAAAAACGGAATCCTCGCGGCAGCGCTGTGCCTGGCGGCATGGCTGGCTCCGTTCGGCGCGCGCGCGTCCGACGCGGATGAGGCGCGCGCGTCCGCGCCGCTGCCCGTCGCGCCGGGTTTCGCGCGCGCGAAGGTCGCCGCCAATCCGGGCGCGCCCGAGGCGACGCCGGTCGGCGAGGCCACCTGCTTCGCCTGCCATCAGCTCGAAGCCGAGCATTTCACGCATACGCTGCATTCGCTCGGCCTGCACGCGGCGAACAAGGCCGACGCCTCGATTCCGGTGTGTGAGACCTGCCACGGACCCGGTTCGCAGCACGCGCAGGCGCCGCTGACCAAGGGCTCGATCATCGCCTACACCAAAAACGGCGGCACGCCGATCCAAGTGCAGACCCGAACCTGCCTGACCTGCCACGAAGGCGGACCGCGCGACCACTGGCTCGGCTCGATCCACCAGCGCAACGACGTGTCGTGCAGCGACTGCCACAACCCGATGGCGAAGTTCTCGGTCGAAGGTTCGCTCGCGCGGCCGTCGATCAACGACACCTGTGCGCAATGCCACAAGGACGTGCGCCTGGAATTCAACCGCCGCTCGCACATGCCGCTGCCGGAAGGCCAGATGAGCTGCGTGGACTGCCACAACCCGCACGGCAGCCTGACCGATCCGCTGCTGAAGACCAACACGGTCAACGAGACCTGCTACCAGTGCCACGCCGAAAAGCGCGGACCGTTCCTGTTCGAGCACGCGCCGGTGCGCGAGAACTGCCTCAACTGCCACACGCCGCACGGCTCCAACCAGCACGCGCTGCTGGTCGCGCCGATCCCGTTCCTGTGCCTGCAGTGCCACACGCAGCTGCGCCATCCGAACGACCTGCACACGCCGCAGTCGCTGGCGACCGGCGCGCATCCGGACGAACGCATCATGGGCCGCGGCTGCCTGACCTGCCACGCCAACATCCACGGCTCGAACGCGCCGTCGGGGCCGAAGTTCCACGAGTGAGGTCGAGGAAGCATCCGATGACGCTGCTGCCGACTTCCCGCCCTTCGTCATTCCCGCGCAAGCGGGAATCCATTGCCGTCCCTGCGGCGGGATCAGGATGGATTGCAAACTGCATCCGCAGCTTGCCCTTCGGGCCAATCGCTGCGCGAACGTTCGCTTCCCTCACATCGCTGTGGCGATGTTCGACCTGTCTGCGCAGTCCCGCGTTCGCGGGAATGACGGCGCTGTGGTGTGTCTCGATGGCTCATGCCGACAGCGGCGTCGGCGTCGACACCTGGCGTGCGACCAAGCTCGACCCGACCGCCGGTGCGAACGTCGAAGGCTGCGACGAGCGCGGCACGTCGTGGCTGGTGCCGGGCCAGCGGCGTACGCCGACCGGCCATCGGCTTGCCTGCCCGCCCGCGTCCGCGCCGATGCACGAGCGTGGCGACTGGCGCTACTCCGGCGTGCTGCAGTTCGGCTACCTCGGCACCGGCGGCGACGACGGCGCCGCGCTGTGGAACCGCTACGCGTTCTGGGACACCGGCCCGGTGCTCGGCCTCGTCGCCGCCGACGCCGAGCGCGCCGACGACGGCAGCTACGCGAACCTGCGCGCCACGCGCGTCAGCGACGACGACCAGTACTACCAGCTCGCCTTCGGACGCGCCGGCAGCTACCGGCTGCAGGCCTCCCTGCGCGACATCTCCAACGTGCTCAGCGCGAACGCGAAGTCGATCTGGAACGGCGTCGGCACGAACACGCTGACCCTGTCCGACGGACTGACGCCGGGCGGCAGCACGCCCGAACAGGTCGCCGCGGTATCGGCGGCGGCGAGCGAGCGCACGCTGAAGGTCAAGCGCTCCAAGCAGACCCTCGGCTACGGCATGTACCTCACGCCGCAGTGGAGCGCGTACGCCAACGTCAGCAACGAGCAGCGCAAGGGCGCGCGGCCGTACGGCGGCACGTTCTTCTTCAACTTCCCGTTCCCGGACAACGGCGGCGTGTTCGAGACGGTCAAGCCGATCGACGACTCGACCATCCATCTCTCCGCCGGGCTGCGCTACGCGGGCGCGGCGTGGCGCCTGGATTTCGGCTACTCCGGTTCGCTCTACCGCGACGCCAACCGGCGCTACACCTTCCAGACGCCGTACGCGCTGCAGCCGGTCGTTCCCGGCTCGGTGTCGGCACCGCTGACCACCGGCCAGATGTCGACCGAGCCGGACAACGACTACCACAACCTGAAGGCCGCGCTGACGCGCAAGCTGCCGCTGAAAGGCGAGTTCTCGCTGACCGCCTCGGTCGGCCGCATGCGCCAGGACGATTCGCTGATCGCCCCGGTCGACTGCCGCGGCGTGTTCGGCATTGGCACCGGCGGCAGCCTGCAGCCCGGGCCGCAGAACCCGCTCCTGTACGACTGCGCGCAGTGGAACACGCCGGCCGCGCTGTCGCGGCGCAGCGCCGACATGCAGATCGACACGACCCTGCTCGATGCGCGCCTCGTGCTGCAGCCGACCGCCGACCTGAGCGTGCGCGGCGGCCTGCGCTTCAACCGCGACGACTACCGCAACGGCTATCTGATGCTCAACCCGCTCACCGGCCAGTACGGCTACGTCAGCGAGAACGGCAGCCAGGGCAGCGTGGTGCCGGGCGAGAGCGGCATCTGGGATGCCGGCGCCGGCGCTTCCAACCTGACGCGCATCCGCAGCCTGCCGCTGGACCTGCAGACGATCGACGCGAACCTCGGCGCCGACTGGAAGCTCGGCGAGCGCAACACGCTCGGCGCGACCTTCGCCTTCGAGCGCTACGAGCCGACAAATCGCGAACGCAGCGAGGTCGACAGCCGCAGCCTCAAGCTGAACTGGATCAACCGCAGCCTCGACTGGCTGACCCTGCGCGCCAGCCTCACCTTCCTCAAGCAGACCGGCGACCGCTACGACGAAGATCCGTACGGGTTCACCTGGTCGAGCAGCCTGCCCGGCTTCGTCGCGCCGCGCGCCGGCGTGCCGGCGCACACGGTCGACGCGATGCGCAAGTACGACCTGTCCAGCCGCGACCAGCGCAAGGTGAACCTGATGGCGACGCTGGCGCCGCGCGAGGACATGACGATCACCGCTTCGCTGCGCGGCGACTGGAACGACTACGACGCGCGCATCGGCCGCCAGGGCTACTCGACGTTCGGCGCGACGCTGCAGTGGGACTGGCAGCCGACGCCGCGTACGCAGGCCAGCGCCTATTACGGCTACGACCGCTCGCGCCTGCGCGAGGCCAACGTCAACGAACTCAACGCCAACGGCGTCGATCCGCGCCTGGGCGGCGCGACCTATCCGCTGGCCGGACGCTGGTGGGTCACCGACACGCAGCACAACCGCAGCGCGGGCGCGAACCTGCGCCACGACTTCGGCCGCGCGCGCCTCGACCTCGACTGGAGCCGCCTGCATTCGCGCGGCATCACCGCCTATTCCTACGCCTCGTCGCTGGCGCTGGCCTGGGCCGACACGGTGCCCAACGACGACCCCGGCGCCGGCGCGTTCGCACCGATGCGCTACCGCGTCGACACGCTGGCGCTGGCGCTGGTCTTCCCCATCGTGGAGCGCGTCTCGCTGCGCGTGTTCGGCGTCTACGAACGCGGCCGCATCGACGACTGGCACTACGCCGGCTTCGACGCGCGCCGCGTGATCGATCACCGCGTCTACACCGACGGCGGGCCGGAAGACTACAGCGCGCACCTGGTCGGCGTGCTGCTCGACGTGCGGCTGTGAGGCGACGACGATGAAGCCCTTCCTGCACGTGCGTCTGATCCTCGTCCTGCTCGGCGCTTCCTGCACCTGGGCGACGGCCGGCGAATGGCTCGACCTGCGCGGCGCGGCGCCGATCCGCGGCGATGCCGCCGCGGGCGCGGCCAAGGCCGCGGTGTGCGCCGCCTGTCACGGGCCGAACGGCAACTCGATCGTGCCGGCCTTCCCGCGCCTGGCCGGACAGCGGGCGGACTACCTGTACTGGCGGCTGGCGAATTTCAGGCGCGGCGCCTGGCCGCAATCGCCGATGACGGCGCAGGCGGCGAATCTCGCCGACGCCGACCTGCGCGACCTCGCCGCGTATTTCTCCTCGCAGGCCGTGGCGAAGCCGGCCGTCGCCACGGCGCCGTCCGCGCGCGGCGAGGACCTGTTCCGTCGCGGCGACACACAGCGCGGCACGCCGCCGTGTCAGGGCTGCCACGGCGCGGACGCGAAAGGTCCCGCCGACGCGCGATTGGCCACCTGGCCCTCGCTGCGCGGGCAGCAGGCCGACTACCTCGCCGCGCGGCTGAAGGCGTATCGAGACGCATCGTCCGCCGCCGCCAGCAGCAACGAATTCGTCATGCGCGGCGTGGCGCATCGCCTCGACGACGAGGCCATCGCGGCGATCGCCGGCTGGCTCGCATCGCTTCCACCCTGAACCCGGAACACACAGGAGGACCCCATCCCACTCCATCCCGCACGACCCGGCGCGCGCTCGCCGGACCCGGCCGCCGCTCGCACGGCGGTCGCGAAAGACTCTTCACAACGAAACGGAGTACCCATGAAATCCCCAATCGCTCTGCTCGCCGCCGCCCTGCTCGCTTCCGGCTCCACCGGCGCCGCCAATCACGACGTCACGGTCGGCGGCAACGGACAGCTCGTCTTCACCCCGTCGAGCCTGGACGTGCTGGTCGGCGACACGGTGACCTTCAGCAACGCCGGCGGCTTCCACAACGTGGCTTCGACCAACCAGGATCCCAATGCTGGCTTCACGTTCCGCTGCGCGGTCAACTGCACCGACGACAACGAAGGCAGCAACGCGGCGTGGACCGCGGTGATCACGATCCCTGAATCGGCCGGGCACGCGGACATTCCGTACCTGTGCGAAGTGCACGGACAGCAGATGTCCGGCATCCTGCACGTGACGAACCCGGTCTCGCTGCAATCGTTCGAGATCGACTGACGACGCCTGCCGGCGGGAATGCCGGAAACCCGATCGCCGCCGTTCCCGCCCGTGCGGGAACGACGGGATCGTTCCACGCACCTCTGAGCGACCGTCGCCGCCTCCGCACGAACGCCACAGGCTCGTGCGGAGCTTTTTCAGCCCTTCTTGCCGGCGCCTTCCTTGCCCGCCGCCTGCGTGGTGGCCGGCGCCTCGGCGATGTGCACGACGTCGCCTTCGGCGATGCCGTCCGGCGGACTCTCCACGACCTTGTCCTCCGCCGCGACGCCCGAGCCGAGCTCGACCACCTTGCCCAGGTCGCGCGCGATGGTCACGGTCTTCAGGGCGACCTTGCCGTCCGCGCCGACGGTGGCCACGCGCAGGCCGGACTGGTCGAAGATCAGCGCGCTGGCCGGAACGTTCAGCGCGCCGTTGCGCGGCAGGTCCAGGCTCACGTTGGCGAAACCGCCCGGCAGCAGCTCGCCGGCCGTGTTGTCGATCACCAGCTGCATCAGCGTGGTGCCGGAAGCGACGTTGACCGACTGCGACGAGGATTCCACCGTCGCGACATACGGCTTGCCCGGACGTTCGGGAACCGTCAGGGTCGCCTTGGTTCCGGTCGGGATGCTCGGCACGTAGTTCTGCGGCACGCTGACGTAGGCGCGCAGCTTCTTCGTGTCGGACACGACGAACAGTTCCTGCCCGGCGGCGCTGCCGACGTTGACCAGCGAGCCGATGTCGGTGTTGCGCGCCGTGACCACGCCGTCGAACGGCGCGACGATGCGCGCGAATCCCTTGGTGGCGAGCAGGCGGTCGACGTTGGCCTGCGCCGACTGCACCAGCGCGCGCTTGGTGTCGGCGTCGCCGGTCTTCTCGTCGGCGGCCTGCTTGGACACTGCGCCGGTGGCGACCATCGCCTGCCAGCGCTTGGCCGTGGTTTCGGCCAGCGCGGCGTTCGACTTCGCGCTGATCAGGTCGGCGCGCCCCTGTGCGAGCTGCTGGTCCAGATCGGGCGTTTCCAGTTCCGCCAGCACCTGGCCGGCCTTCACCGTCGCGCCGATGTCGGCGGTCCAGCTCTTCACGTAGCCGCTGACGCGCGCGTACAGCGGCGCGCGTGAATAGGCCTCGAGGCGGCCCGGCAGGTCGAGCGTGCCGGCGTCGGCACGCGTACCGGGCGCGACCACGGCGACGGTCGGAACCGCGTTCTCGTCGGTCCACTCGCGCAGCTGCGCGTTGCCGTGCGCGCGTGCGAGCAGGCCGGTGACGACGACGGCGCCGGCGACCACCACGCCGGCCACGCCGGCCAGCTTGAGTCCGCGCCGCGAACGCGCGGCGGGATGTCCGTTCTTATCCGACGACATGGAGATCTCCGAGGGCAGGACGCGGCGCGGGCTTCTCGCCGTGCCGGCGGTGCACGATGCTGAAAACGACGGGGACGAAGATGAGCGTGGCGATGGTGGCGAAGATCAGGCCGCCGATCACCGCGCGGCCGAGCGGCGCGTTCTGCTCGCCGCCCTCGCCCAGGCCCAGCGCCATCGGCGCCATGCCGATGACCATCGCCAGCGCGGTCATCAGCACCGGGCGGAAACGCACGAAGCCCGCTTCCATCGCCGCCTGCGTCGCGTCGCCGAGTTCGTCGAGCTTCTCGCGCGCGAAGCTGATCACCAGCACGCTGTTGGCGGTGGCCACGCCCATGCACATGATCGCGCCGGTCAGCGCCGGCACCGACAGCGGCGTGAAGGTGGCGAACAGCATCCAGACGATGCCGGCCAGCGCCGCGGGCAGCGCGGTGATGATCACGAACGGATCGGCCCAGGACTGGAAGTTCACCACGATCAGCAGGTAGATCAGCACGATCGCGCCGAGCAGGCCGAACAGCAGGCCGGAGAACGAACTCTCCATCGTGCGCACCTGGCCGAGCAGGACCACCGAGCTGCCCTTGGGCACCTGGCCCGCGGTGGCGGCCATCGCCTTGCGGATGTCGGCCGCGATCGCGCCGAGGTCGCGGCCCTGGGTGGTCGCGTTGATCTGCACCATCGACTGGATGTCGTACTGGCTGACCAGCGCGTTGCCGTGGTCGCGCGTGAACGTGGCCAGGCCGCCGAGCACCTGCTGCGAGCCGCCGGTGGCGTTGACCGGCACGTTGGCCAGCGCGGCGAGCGAATCGAGTTCGTACTGCGGGGTCTGCATCACGATCGGATACGACACGCCGTTCTGCGGATTGAGCCAGTAGGTCGGCGCCACCTGGCTGCTGCCGGCGAGGTTGACGACCAGGCTGTTGGTCACGTCGCGCGTGGTCACGCCGACGTTCTGCGCGCGCGAGCGGTCGAGGTCCACGTCGAAGATCGGCGAACGGCGCGACTGCTGGATGCGCGCGTCGGCGATGCCGGGGATCGCGCGGATCTTCGGCAGCAGCAGGTTCGCGTAGTCGAAGTTCGCGTCGAGGTTGGCGCCGCGGATCTGCAGGTCGATCGGCGCCGGCGCGCCGAAGTTCAGGATCTGGCTGACGATGTCGGCCGGCGGGAACGAGAACGTCACGCCGGGGAATTCGCGCGGCAGCTGTTCGCGCAGCTGCCTCACGTACTCGGCGGTCGGACGGTGGCCTTCCTTCAGCGCGATCTGGATGTCGCCGTCCTGCAGGCCCATCACGCCGGTGTTGTTGTAGGTGAGGTTGATCGAGCTGTTGGACAGGCCGATGTTGTCGACGATGACCTCGATCTCCTCGGCCGGGATGATGCGGCGGATCGTCTTCTGGATCGCGGCGAACTGGTTGGCGGTCTCCTCGATGCGCGTGCCGACCTGCACGCGCGCGTGCATCAGGATCTGGCCGCCGTCGACGGACGGGAAGAAGTTGCGGCCGAGGAACGGCGCCAGCAGGAACGAGGCGCAGATGAAAACGAGGAAGCCGATCACGAACACGCGCCGGTGCGCGAGCGCGAGCCCGAGCAGGTCGCGATAGCCCTCGCGGAAGCGCTCGAAGCGCGCCTCGAAACCGCGCTGGAAGCGCACCAGCGGATTCCTCGAACGCGGCAGCGCTTCGTTCGTGCCGTGCACGTCGGTGTGCGGCGCATGCGGATGCAGCAGGTACTTGGCCATCGTCGGCACCAGGGTGCGCGACAGGACGAACGAGCAGATCATGGCGAACATGACCGCCTCGGCCATCGGCACGAACAGGAAGCGCGCCACGCCCTCGAGGAAGAACATCGGCACGAACACGATGCAGATGCACAGCAGCGAGACGAACGCCGGCGTGACGATCTGCGCGGCGCCGTCGAGGATCGACGTCTCCACGTCCTTGCCCTGCTCCAGATGCCAGTTGATGTTCTCGATGGTGACCGTGGCGTCGTCGACGAGGATGCCGACCGCCAGCGCGAGGCCGCCGAGCGTCATGATGTTGAGCGTCTCGCCGAACGCCGCCAGCGCGGCGATCGCGCCGAGCACCGACAGCGGGATCGACACCGCGATGATCACGGTCGAGCGCCAGCTGCCGAGGAACAGCAGGATCATGATGCTGGTCAGCGCCGCCGCGATCACGCCCTCGAACGCGACGCCCTTGATCGCGGCGCGCACGAACAGCGACTGGTCGTTGATCGGCGTCACCTCGAGGTTGTCGGGCAGGCCCGGCTTGATCTCGGCGAGCTTGGCCTTGATGCCGGCGACGATGTCCAGGGTCGAGGTGGCGCCGTTCTTCAGCACCGACAGCAGCACCGAACGCGCGCCGTCCACGTGCACGATGTTGGTCTGCGGCGCGCTGCCGTCGCGCACCTGGGCCACGTCGCGGATGTAGACGGTGGCGCCGTTGACGACCTTGACCGGCAGGTCGCCGAGGTCGGCGATGCCCGACGGCGCATTGTTGAGCTGCACGGTGTACTCGAACGCGCCGATCTTCTGCGTGCCGACCGGAGTGATCAGGTTCTGCGCGGCGAGCGCGTTGGCGACGTCCTGGCCGGTCAGCCCGCGCGCCTGCAGCGCGGCCTGGTCGAGGTCGATCTGCACCTGCCGCGTCTTGCCGCCGAACGGATACGGGATCGCCGCGCCCGGCACGGTGACCAGGCGCGTGCGGATCGTGTTCAGGCCTAGGTCGGCGAGGTTCTGCTCGGACAGGCCCTTGCCGGCCAGCGCAATCTGCAGGATCGGCACCGTCGAGGCGTTGTAGTTGAGGATCAGCGGCGGCGTGGTGCCAGCCGGCATCTGCTTGAGCACGGTCTGCGACACCGCGGTGACCTGCGCGTTGGCGGTGGCGACGTCGACTCCCGGATGGAAGAAGATCTTGACGATGCCGAAGCCCGCGTACGAGTTCGCCTCGATGTGCTCGACGTCGTTGACCGTCGTCGTCAGCACGCGCTCGTAGATGGTCAGGATGCGCCCCGCCATCTGGTCGGGCGGCAGGCCGGTGTACTGGAACGCCGCCGCGATGACCGGGATGCGGATCTCCGGGAAGATGTCGGTGGGCATGCGCAGCGCGGCCAGCGGGCCGACGATCAGGATCAGCAGCGCGAGCACGACGAACGTGTACGGGCGCTGCAGCGCGATGCGGACGATTCCGATCATGCGTGTACCGGGGGCGGAGGCTGATGCAGCGCATCAAGGTAGGTCCCGGCGGCGAAATCGCCAAGCCCCCGACGAATTAAGAAAACTTCATCTCGCGCGCCGCGTGGAGCGCGCGCCGTGTGCGCCGGTCCGCACCGGAAGTGCGTGGCGCCACGCCGCCCCGGCGGTGCTCAGCGCCCGCCGGCGCGCTCGCGCTGGTATTCGCGGTCGCGCGGCGACGGCGGCGCGTTGTAGCCGCGGTCGATGGAGAAATCGAACTCGATGCGCAGCGTCGAGGGCACCGCCAGCCCGTCCATCCGGGCCGGCTCGAAGCGCCAGCCGCGCACCGCGGCGGCGAGATGCCGCCCGAACGCCGGACGCCGCGCGGAGAGCACCGTGATGTCGCGCGTGGCGCCCTCGCGCGTGACCGTGAACTCGACCTCGGCGTGGCCTTCGCCGCCGGTCAGGAACTCGTTGATCGGATAGACCGGCGCGTCGCCGCTGACCAGGCTGGCCGGCGTGTCCCACAGCGGTGACTGCGCGCCGACGATCGAGCCGGCCGCCATCGGCCGGTTGGCGCGCTGCGCGACCGGCGCCGCGCCCGAACACGCCGCCAGCGCGGCGCACAGGGCCAGCGTGATTCCCTTCCTTCCCGGCATGCTTCCCTCTCCCGCGCGGCCGATGGCCGGCGCTGCGTTCAGAACTGCGGCTGCGACGGCAGCGACTGGCCCCAGCAGCAGATGCTGATGCGCGCGCCACCGCCGTCATTGTCGCCGATCTGCAGGCAGAATCCGTGCAGGCGCACGATCGCCGAGACGATGCTCAGTCCCAGCCCGTAGCCCTGCGCCGGCAGCTCGCGGTCGCGCTCGCTGCGGTAGAAGCGCTGCAGCACGATGTCGCGCTCGCCGCTCGGGATGCCCGGCCCGCTGTCGAGGATGTCCACGCGCGCGCCGCGCGCCTCCACGCTCGCACGCACGCAGACCTTGCCGCCGCTCGGCGTGAACTTGATCGCGTTGGCGACGAGGTTGCTGAACGCCTCGAACAGCAGGTTCGGGTCGGCGCGCACGCAGGCGCGCGCCGGCGTCTCGACGCGGAACGCGATGCCGTGGTCCTCGGCCAGCGGGGCGTACAGCTCGTGCACCTGGCGCAGGGTCTGGCCAAGGTCGACGTCGCCGAAGCCGGCGCGGCGGCGCAGGTCTTCCAGTTCGGAGATGCGCAGCAGCGCGCGGAAGCGGTCCAGCAGCGAATCGACGTCGGCGACGCAGCGCTCGAGCAGCAGGCCGCGGTCCGCGCATTCGTCCCCCTTCTGCTGCAGGCGATGCAGCTGCGTGCGCAGGCGCGTCAACGGCGTGCGCAGGTCGTGCGCGATGCTGTCGCACACGCCCTTCACCTCGCCGATCAGGCGTTCGATCTCGCCGAGCATGCGGTTGACGATGCCGGCGAGCAGGTCCACCTCGTCGCCGCGCTTGGACACCGGCAGGCGCCGGCCGAGGTCGCCGCGCGCGATCGGCGCGATCGCCGCCTCGATCTCGCGCACGCGGCGCAGCGGCCGGCGGCTCAGCAGCAGGCCGCCGATCGCGCCCGGAATCACCGTCAGGGTCAGCCCCCAGAACAGCGCATGGCGCAGGATCACGCCGACCTGGTCGATCACGCTGGTGTCGCGCGCGATGACCAGCAGTTCGCCGCTGCGCAGCCGCATCGCCAAGCCGCGCGCGCGCTGCGGTTCGCGTCCGTCGCGCAGCAGGCCCTGCGGCAGTTCGCGGATGCGGCCGTCGGCCGGCAGGTCGGCGGGCACCTTCTGCAGGTTGCCCTCCAGCGGCGTGCCGTCCGAGGCGAACAGGCCGAGCGACATCACGCCGCGCAGGTCCAGCGCGCCGGTCGCCTCCAGCGCCTGCGGCAGGCGCTCGCGGTCCAGCGAGAGCAGGTAGTGCGCGCGCTGCTCGAGGATCTCGTCGACCACGTGCGACAGGTAGCGCGACGTCTCCCAGTACACCAGGCCGATCAGCAGGCTGCTCCAGACGACGAAGAACGCGCCGTAGATGAAGATCAGGCGTGCGGTGGCGGAGCGCCAGTGGTCACTGAGCTTCAACAAGCATGTACCCCGAACCGCGCACGGTGGCGATCAGCGGCGGCACGCCGGGCGGATCGACCTTCTTGCGCAGGCGGCCGATGTGCACGTCGATAACGTTGGTGCCGGGATCGAAATGGTAGCCCCACACCGCCTCGAAGATCATCGTGCGCGTGAGCACCTGGCCCGAGTTGCGCACCAGGAATTCCAGCAGCCGGAATTCGATCGGCAGCAGTTCCAGTTCCTTTCCGGCGCGGCGCGCGCTGCGTTCGATCAGGTCGAGCACGAGGTCGCCCACGCTGAGCACGGTCGAGCGCGCGGTCGCCTGCTGGCGGCGCAGCAGCACCTCGATGCGCGCGACCATCTCGTCGGGCGCGAACGGCTTGGTCAGGTAGTCGTCGCCGCCGGCGCGCAGGCCGCGCACGCGCTCGTCGACGTCGCTGAGCGCGCTGATCATCAGCACCGGCGTCTGTACTCCGGCCTTGCGCAGCGAAGTCACCAGGGCCAGGCCGTCGAGTTCGGGCAGCATGCGATCGAGCGTGATCGCGTCGTAGTCGCCGCCGACCGCGCGCGCGAGGCCTTCGCGGCCGTTGTCGACCCAGTCGACCTGGTTGCCGCGGCTTTGCAGCTCGGCGACGATTTCACGCGCGGTGACCGCGTCGTCTTCGATGGTCAGCACCCTTGGCATGCCGCTACGCTATGGATATTCGGCGCGGAATCAAGGCATCGATGCAGCGCTCGCGGCGGCGGCGCGGCCTGCATGCCCTGCGCGCCGCGGCCACGGGGGTTTGCACGGCCGTCGAAATTCCTTATAATTCCGCGCTTTCCGTGTCCAGAAAACCTCCGCGAGGCGTTCCATGAAAGTGTTGTCATCCCTGAAGTCCGCAAAGAAGCGCCATCGCGACTGCAAGGTCGTGCGTCGCCGCGGCAAGGTGTTCGTGATCTGCAAGAGCAATCCGCGCTTCAAGGCGCGCCAGCGCTGAGCCGGCTTCGCTGCCAGGATTCCGACGAAAGGGCCGCCGATGCGGCCCTTTCTCGTTTCCGGCCGCAACTGACGGCGGCGTCATGGAACCGTTCGCAGGGTTCTGTTAAAAAGAGCGCGAACGACCGCCTGCAGGTTTTTTTTCCACAATCAGATCAGGGGATTGCGCCATGTTCCTGAAGTTCGTTCTCGTGACAGCGTCAGTGCTCTGCGCAAGCTCCCTGGCGGCCCCCTCCGCGCAGGCCGAGGTGCTGGCCACCGGCGCGAAGGCGCCGCGCGCGGCCGCCGGCATGCCCGGCCGCGGCCTGAGCATGGCGCAGGTCGAACGCCGCTACGGCGCACCGCTGGAGAAGCTGCCGACCGCCGGCGGCGACGCGCCGCGGCATCCGCCGATCAACCGCTGGCGCTACCAGGGCTACACCGTCTATTTCGAGCGCAGCCGCGTGATCCACAGCGTGCGCGACGACGCCCCGCCGAAGTCCTGATCCGATGACCGACCGTTTCCGCCTGCCTGCGGAGTGGGAACCGCAGGACGGGGTTCTCATCGCCTGGCCCCACGCGCAGACCGACTGGGCCGCGCGCCTGGAACGCATCGAAAAGGCCTACGTCGGCCTGGCCGGCGCGATCGCACGCCACGAGCCGCTGCTGATCTGCGTCGCCGACGGCGCCGTGCGCGAACGTGCCAGCGCGCTGCTCTCCGCCGCCGGCGTCGACGCGGCGCGCCTGCGCTACGTCGAGGCCGCCTACGACGACACCTGGCTGCGCGACTCCGGCCCGCTCACGCTCAGCGACGGCACGCGGTTCCGCCTGGTCGACTTCCGCTTCACCGGCTGGGGCGGCAAGTTCGAAGGCGGCCGCGACGACCGCCTGATCGAGACCCTGATCGCGCGCGGCCTGTTCGGTTCGGCCGGCCACCGCCGCATCGACTGGGCGCTCGAGGGCGGCGCGATCGAATCCGACGGTGCCGGCACGCTGCTGACGACCTGGCGCTGCCTGCATCAGCGCCATCCGCAGATGACGCGCGAGGAGATCGACGCGCTGCTGAAGGACGCGCTCGGCGCCTCGCGCGTGCTCTGGCTCGAGCACGGCTATCTCGAAGGCGACGACACCGACGCGCACATCGACACGCTGGCGCGCTTCGCGCCGGGCGACGCGATCGTGTTCCAGACCTGCGACGACCCGGCCGATCCGCACTACGACGAACTCGCGCGCATGCACGAGGAGATCGCCGGACTGCGCACCGCCGACGGCCGCCCGTACCGCCTGCATCCGCTGCCGTGGGCGCGCGCGATCGTCGACGACGGCCGCCGCCTCGCCTCGTCCTACGCCAACTACCTGGTCGTCGACGGCGCCGTGGTGATGCCCGCCTACGGCGATCCGGCCGACGCCGACGCCGCGCGCGTGGTCGCCGCCGCGCATCCGGGGCGCGCGGTCGTCGCCGTCGACGCACGCGAGCTGATCTGGCAGAACGGCAGCGTGCACTGCCTGACGATGCAGCTTCCGGCCGGCGTGCTGGCGGCGTAGGCGCCTCTCAACGCGCGTTACGTCCGGCCTCCCCGTCGGCCGGAACCGCGGCCAGGCGGAACGTGCCGCGGCCGGCCTGCTTGGCCGCGTACAGCAGGGTGTCCGCCTGCACCAGCATCTCGTTCGCCGCGAGCAGGCCGCCGCGGCACAGGCAGATGCCGATGCTGACGCCAACCGAGACGATCGAGGCCTCGCCCGGCAGCTCGAACGGCCGGCGCATCGCCGCCACCAGCTTGCCGGCGACGCGCTCGGCGTGGCGGACGTCGGACAGCGCCTCGATCAGCACCGTGAACTCGTCGCCGCCGAGCCGGGCGATCACGTCCGAACCGCGCACCTTCTCGCCGAGCCGGGTCGCGAACGCGCGCAGCAGCGCATCGCCGGCCGCGTGCCCGTGGGTGTCGTTGACCTGCTTGAAGTGGTCGACGTCAAGGTAGAGCAGCGCCAGCAACGAGCCCTGGTCGCGCGCGCGCGCGATCGCGTTGTCGAGGCGCTCATGGAATCCGGTGCGGTTGAGCAGACCGGTCAGCGCGTCGACGCGCGCGAGATGCAGCAGGCGCCGCTCCTCGCGCTTCTGCGCGGTGACGTCCTGCATCATCGCGTGCACGCCGAGCACTTCCGTGCCTGCCTCGCCGCGCTCGGGAATCAGCGTGGCCTCGATGCTGCGCGCGCCCTCGCCCTCGCCTTCCTCGAACTCGAACACCACCCGCTCGCCGGCGATCGCGCGCTCCAGGTACGGCAGGCGCTGACGGTAGCGCCGCTCGCCGAGCACGTCGCGCAGGTGCCGTCCGACCACCTCGCCGCTGCCGCGGCGCAGGCGTCGGTAGGCGTTGTTGGCGAAGGCGACGTGCTGGTCGGCGTCGACGTAGACGATCATCAGCGGCAGCGCATCGGCGATCGTGCGCAGGCGGTGTTCGCTCAGCTCGCGCTCGCGTTCGGCAGCGCGCAGCGCCGTGATGTCCTGCGCGTAGCCCATCACGCGCGTGACCCCGTCGACGTCGGCGAACAGCCGGTTGCGGTACTGCCACAGGCGCTCGACGCCGTCGCCCGTGCGCACGCGCAGGAAACCCTGGTCCTCGCCGTTGCGCGCGATGCGGCGCAGATAGGCCGCGCATTCGGCGCGCAGCGCCGGGCCGATGAGGTCCAGCAGCGATGCGCCCAGCAGCTCGGCGACGGTGCGCCCGAGCGAGGCGGCCGCCGCCGGGTTGATCGCCAGCAGGACCCCTTCGAGGCTGTGGATGCAGATGTAGCCGGCGCTGTATTCGAACAGGTCGCGGAAGCGCCGCTCGCTGGTTTCGATGGCGCGGATCGCGCGGCGCTCGGCGGTCACGTTGCGCGCCTGCACCAGCCGCGCATGCGGCCCCCACAACGGCACCGCCTGCGCGCTGATCTCGACCTCGATCTCGTTGCCGGCGCGGTCGACGTGGCGCCACAGGCCTTCCGGGGAATGCGCCGGCAGGCCGGCCGCGACGTGCGAGCGCAGGCGCTCGGCCTCGTCCGCGGCGCGGATGTCGGCGACCGTCATCGACAGGAATTCGTCCTCGCTGTAGCCGTACGAACGCATCGCGATCTGGTTCACGGCAAGGAAGCGCAGCGTGCGCGCGTCGTAGACCCACATCGGGTGCGGATTCAGATCGAACAGCGTGCGCAGCTGCGCCTCGCGCAGGCGCATGCCGCGCTCGAGGCGGCGGCGCGAAACCGCGTTGCGCAGCACGCGCCGCAGGATGCGCGCCTCGACCTCGTCCAGGCCGATGCAGTCGAGCGCGCCGCTCTCCACCAGGGCCGCCCGGAAGCCCTCGTCCTCGCGCGCCGCGACCATCACGATCGCGCTGTCCGGGGCGACGCCGTGCAGCTCGCGGACCGCGGCCAGCGCCGCCTCGTCCGCGTACGGCAGGCCCAGCACGACCGCCTCGAAGACCGCCTGTCGCAACCGCCCCGCGGCGGCCGCGACGTCGCCGCAGCGCTCCACCACGAAAGCGGGGCCGCCGGTGCCACCGAGCGGCTTTTCGATCCGTCCGGCCTCTTCCGTGCCGGCGACGATCAGAACGTGCACCACGCTCATCTGTCCTTGCCCCTTCCGCCTCCTTTCGTACACCCGTCAACGGTCGTCGGCAAGGCCGTCGCGGTCACGACGGACATCGATCCGCGCTACCATCGCAGGTTCCGGAACGTCCCGAAACAAAATGACACAAAGATCCCTCAAGGTCGCCCTCCTGCAGGAGACCGACCGCGGCAGCCGCGAAGCCAATCTCGATGCGATCGAGGCCGGCCTGCGCGAGGCCGCCGCCGCCGGCGCGCAACTGGTGCTGCTGCAGGAACTGCACAACGGACCGTACTTCTGCCAGCACGAAAGCGTCGACGAGTTCGACCGCGCGGAGCCGATTCCCGGCCCCAGCACGCAGCGCATCGGTGCGCTCGCCGAGGAGCTGCGGCTGGTCGTCGTCGCCTCCCTGTTCGAGCGCCGCACCGCCGGGCTGTACCACAACACCGCCGTGGTGTTCGACCGCTCCCGCGCCATCGCCGGCAAGTACCGCAAGATGCACATCCCCGACGATCCGGCGTTCTACGAGAAGTTCTACTTCACGCCGGGCGACCTCGGTTTCGAACCGATCGACACCTCGGTCGGCCGGCTCGGCGTGCTGGTCTGCTGGGACCAGTGGTACCCGGAAGGCGCGCGCCTGATGGCCCTGGCCGGCGCCGAACTGCTGCTCTACCCGACCGCGATCGGCTGGGACCCGGCCGACACGCAGGACGAGAAGGACCGCCAGCGCGACGCCTGGATCACCGTGCAGCGCGGCCACGCCGTCGCCAACGGCCTGCCCCTGCTGGCCTGCAACCGTACCGGCTTCGAGGCGGGGCCCGAGGGCGGCCGCGGCATCGACTTCTGGGGTTCCAGCTTCGTCGCCGGGCCGCAGGGCGAATTCCTCGCCCATGCCTCCACCCACCGGCGCGAGCTGCTGCTCGTCGACGTCGACCTGGCGCGCAGCGAGAACGTGCGCCGCATCTGGCCGTTCCTGCGCGACCGCCGCATCGACGCCTACGCCGACCTGACCAAACGGTTCCGCGATTGAACGCTTCCGCCGCCGCCCCGACGCCCGAATCCGTTTCCGTTTCCGACGCGCTGGCCGAGCAGCCGGTGTCCCGCGTCCGCCGCGGCGAGGTCGAGTACGTGCTGCTCGGCACCGCGCACGTGTCGCGCGCCAGCGTCGAGGCGGTGCACGCGCTGCTCGCCGCCGAGCCGTTCGACGCGGTCGCCGTCGAGCTGTGCGAACCGCGCTACCAGTCGATCCGCGACCCGGAAGCGTTCCGCAAGCTCGACCTGTTCCAGGTCATCCGCCAGGGCAAGGCCGGCCTGGTCGCCGCCAACCTCGCGCTGTCGGCGTTCCAGCGCCGCCTCGCCGAGCAGTTCGGCATCGAACCGGGCGCCGAGATGAAGGCCGCCATCGACGGAGCCGACGAACGCGGCCTGCCGATCTGGCTGATCGACCGCGAGATCGGCACGACGCTCAAGCGCGCCTACCGCAGTGTCGGCTTCCTCGACCGCCTGGCCATCGTCGGCGGCCTCGGCGCCAGCCTGCTCACGCGCGAGGACGTCAGCGAGGACGAGATCGAAAAGCTCAAGCAGGGCGACCTGCTCGGCAGCATGTTCAACGAATTCGCGCGCGAATCGCCGCCGCTGTACGACACGCTGATCGGCGAGCGCGACCGCTACATGACCGCGCGCCTGCGCCAGCACGCGGCGGAAACTCCGGTGAAGCGCGTGCTGGTGGTGATCGGCGCCGGGCACTTGGCCGGCATCGAGAAGGAACTGGCGGGCCAGAACGAGATTCCGCAGCCGCTGCTGGAGAAGCTCTCGCGCCTGCCGCCGGCGTCGCGCTGGCCGAAATGGCTGGCCGCGGCGGCCTTCGTCGCGATCGCCGCGGCGATCGGCTTCGCCTTCACACGCGGCGCGCGCAGCGGCATCGAGGCCCTGCAGACCTGGGTCGTGTTCAGCGGCGGCTTCGCCGCGCTCGGCGCGATCGCGGCCGCGGCGCATCCGCTCAGCGTGCTCACCGCGTTCATCGCCGCGCCGCTCAAGCCCTTCCGCCCCGGCATTCCCGCCTCCGCCTTCAGCGCCGGCGTCGAAGCCTGGCTGCGCCGCCCGCGCGTGGCCGATTTCGACAGCCTGCGCGACGACGTCGCGCACTGGAGCGGCTGGTGGAAGAACCGCATCGCGCGCACCCTGCTGAACTTCCTGTTCGTCACGCTGGGCACGATGATCGGCAGCTACGTCGCCGGATTCCGCATCATCAGGAACCTGTTCTGAGTGTTCGCCAATGCGATCATCCGTGATCGCGAGAATCACAAAGCGGCCATCCTGGCCGCACTTTTCAACTTATGAAACTACCTGCATTCCTGAGCAAACCGCGCTGGCAGTCGAAAGACGCGGCGGTCCGTCGCGCCGCGATCGCGGCCGACAACGAATCCGGGCTGATCGCCGAGCTCGCACGCCTGGCGCGCGAGGACGCCGATCCCGGTGCGCGCATCGCCGCGATGCGCCGCCTGGCCGATCCGGGGCTGGTGCAGGGGATGGCGAACGACGACGCCGACGCCGACGTGCGGCGGCAGGCGCGCGCGCTGTGGTTCGAGCTGATGTCCGGCGCGCACGCCTCGGCGCCGGCGCTGCCCGACCGCCTGCGCCTGCTGAAGGCGCAGGAGGACGCCGAGCTGATCGAGCATCTCGCGCGCCGCGCGCGCGAACCGGAACTGCGGCTGGCGGCGCTGGACCTGGCGCGGCGCCCCGCCCTGTTCTTCGAACGCGCGCTCGAAGACGCCGATGCGAACGTGCGCGCCGCCGCGCTCGCGCGCGTCGACGACGAGGCGCAGCTGCTGCGCCTGGCCGAACGCGCGCGCAAGTCCGACAAGCAGATCAACCGGCTCGCCCGCGAGCGCGTCGAGGCCCTGCGCATCGGGCGCGGCGACGACGCCACGCTCGAGCAGCGCGCCCGCGCGCTGTGCGAACGGCTCGAGCAGCTCGTGCGCGAACCGCAGGCGCCCGACGCCGAAGCCGAGATCGACGCACGCTGGGACGAAATCCAGGTGCGCATCGCCGAGCCGCTGCGGCAGCGCTATCGCACCGCCCATGCGCTGCTGCTGGCCAGCCGCAGCGAGCGGCCGCCGGTGGCGAATGTCGCCCCGGCGCAAGAGGCCGTCGCCGAACAGGCCGCTGTCGAGCCGGTCGTGGACAGGGTCGAGGTTTCCGAAACGGATGCTGCCGGAGAAACGGAAACGGCCGAGGAAGCCGCCGCCGGCGACGAGCCGGCGACGGACCCGGCGGCCGTGAATGCGCTGCTGGCGCAGGTGCGTTTCAACGCCTCGCTCGACAGCGCGAACGCCGAGCGTCAGCAGCAGCGTGAACGGCAGCAGGCGCTGTTCGCGCGCATCGAGGCCGCTCTGGCTCCGCTGGCGGAAGCGCTCGAAGCCGGCGCGAGCGGCCGTGCTCACGCACTGAAAGCGGAGATCGACGAGCTGCGCCGGCAGAGCGAGGCACCGCTGCCGCGCGCGCTGATGCAGCGCCTGGCCGCAGCCGAGCAGCGCCACGCCGAACTCAGCCGCTGGCAGCACTGGGCCGACGGCCAGCGCAGGCGCCAGCTGTGCGAGGAGATCGAAGCGCTCGCCGAGGCGGGGCCGCATCCCGATGCGGTCGCCGCCCGCGTGCGCGACGCGCAGACCGAATGGACCCGTCTGGACGCCATCGAAGGTCCCGAGGCGGCACGCCACGGCGGCCTCGCGCGCCGTTTCCACGCCGCCTGCCGCAACGCCCTGGCGCCGGCGCGCGCCTACTTCAAGAAACGCCACGAGCTGCGCGAATCGCAGGCGCAGCGCATCAGCGAAGTGCTCGAACGCGCCACCGCGAGCGGCGGTGATGGCGCCGACGCGTCGGCGGTGATCGCGGCGCGGCGCGAGATCGTCGCCGCGCTGCGCGACCTCGACCGCGTCGAGCCGCGCGAGCGCAAGGCGCTGGCCGAACGCCTGAAGAACGGCCTGACCACGCTGGATGCGCGCATCGCCGCGCGCGACGAGGAGATTGCCGCGGCCAAGCGCAACCTGATCGCGCGCGCCGAGGCGCTGACCCAGCCGACGCTGCAGCGCGGCGCGGTGGCCTCCGCGCGCGAGCTGCAGCAGCAATGGCAGACCATCGGCTCCGGCCGGCGCGATCGCGACCAGGCGCAGTGGAAGGCGTTCCGCGCCGCGCTGGACGCGGTGTTCGGACGCCTCGACGCCGAGCGCGCCGAACGCTCGGCGCGCGACGCAGAAGCGCGCGGCCAGGCCGAAGCCCTGTGCGCGGAATTGGAGACCTTGGCCGCCGACGCCGCAAACGCGGACCGCACGGCCGCCTCGCGGATCGAGAAGGCCTGGGGCGCGCTGGACCGCGTCGACGACGGACTGCGCAAGCGCTTCGACGCCGCCCGGGCGGCCCTGCGCACCGCGGCCGAGCAGCGCGAGCGCGGCGTCCGCCAGGCGCGCTTCGCGCACTGGCTGGCGCGCTACCGGCTGTGCCGCGAGGCCGAACAGGGCGGCGGCGCCGCCGACTCGCTGCGCGAACGTTGGAATGCGACGGAGGCGACCGACGTCGCCGGCGCCGCATTGAACGAGCGATTCGATCGCGCCGCGTCTTCCGACATCGCCGTCGCCGACGAGGACACGGCGCGCACGGCCGTGATCGAACTGGAAATGCTCGCCGGCGTCGACTCGCCGGAAGAAGACCGCGAACGCCGCCGCATCCTGCAGGTCGAGCGCCTGTCGGCGCGCATGCGCGGCGGCGCGGCGGCGAGCCCGCAGCAGGAACTCGTCGCGCTGCTGGCGCGATGGACCGGGCTCGGCGCGGCCGATACTGCCTTCGACCGCCGCCTCGAGCGCGCGCTGGCCGCGACGCTCGAAACGCTGCCCTGACCCGCTACGCCGCCTGCGCGCGCACGCGCCGCAGGCGGCCGGCGCGCGCGTCGGCGACCACGCCGCGCGACCACAGCCGCGCGTCGTCCAGCAGCGAATAGATGCACGGCAGCGCGAGCAGGGTCACGATGGTGGAGAACGTCAGCCCGCCGGCGATCGCACGCGCCATCGGGAAGTACGGCGGGCCGTTGCTCCACGCCTCCGCGCCGGCGAAGGTCAGCGGCAGCATGCCCAAGATCGCCGTCGCCATCGTCATCAGCACCGGGCGCAGGCGTTCCTTCGCGCCGAGCACCAGTGCCTCGGTGCGCAGATGGCCTTCGTGCCGCAGCTGGTTGATGTGCACGATCATGACGATGCCGTTGTTGACGACGACGCCCATCAGGATCAGCACGCCGATCGCGGCCATGATCGAGAACGTGGTGCCGGTCAGCCAGAACAGCCAGTACACGCCGAAGATCGAGAACACGAAGGTCATCAGGATCGCCGCCGGGAAGATCAGCGATTCGAACATCGCGCACATGACCACGTACACCAGCACCAGCGCGATCAGCGTGTTGAACAGCATCTGCTGGCCAGCGTTCTCGTCGCGATCGAAGCCTTCGCCGAAACTCCAGCGATAGCCCGGCGGCAAGGCCAGTGAGTTCATCGCCTGGGTGATTTCCTCGCGCGCCTCGGGCATGGTCTTGCCTTCGGCCAGGTTGGCGTTGATCTTCAGCGCGGTCATGCGGTCGACGCGCTGGATCGCCGACGGCGTCTCGCGCGTATCGGTGCGCACCATCGACAGCAGCGGGATCTGCGTGTTGTCCGGCGCGCGCAGCTTGAAGTCGGACAGGCCGGCCAGGCTCTGCGTGTCGGCGCCCTGGAAGCGCAGCCAGGTCGGCAGCTGGCGGTCGCCGGAATTGAAGTCCTTCAGCGGCATGCCGCGCAGCGCGATCTGGATGTAGTTCGACACCGACTGCGCATCGAAGCCGTACTGCTTGGCGCGCACGCGGTCGACCTGGGCGGCGACCTCGCGATCGCCGTTGCCCTTCTCGGTGCGCACGTCGCGCAGGGTCGACAGGTGCGACAGCACCGGCAGCACGCTGCCGCTCAGTTCCTTCAGCCGGTCCATCGAGTCGCCGATCAGCGAGATGTCGACGCCGCCGCTGGTGCCGCCGTTGAAGTCGAAGCCGATCTTGCCGACCGCGAGCTGCGGCAACTCCTTGCGCAGTTCCTCCTTGATCTCGGCGACCGGCCGCTGCTTCTTGACCTCGCGGCCGAGCAGGCGATCGACGAGGTTGCCGATCGTCGAGCCGGTCGAGTCGGTCAACAGCAGGCGCGTCTGCGCCTCGCCCTGTTCGCTGTACCAGGTGTAGACAGAGCGGATCTCGAAGCGCTCGCGGTTCTGGTCAAGGAACTTCTCCACCTGCAGCACGGCGGGCTTGAGATCCTGCAGGCGGTAGTTGGCGTTGAGCTGGTACCACAGGCGCAGCTGGCGCGACTCGCCGTCGTCGAACATGTTCGACTTGGTCTGCGTGATCGGCACGATGCTGGCGAGGACGAGGCCGAGCACGCCGGCCATCGTCCAGCGCCGGTGATGCAGGGTCCAATCGACGACGCGGCCGTAGCGTTCGCGCAGGCGCGAGATCGCGTTCTCGCGGCCGAGGAACTTCGGCGGCGGCAGCTTCGAGGCGAGCATCGGTACCAGGCTGACCGCGACCAGCCACGACGCCAGATGCGCGATCGACATCGCGATCGCGACCTGGGCCAGGAAGATCGAGATGTCGTTCGCCTCGCCGAAGATGTTGGGCAGGAACACCACAATGCTCGACAGCGTGCCGGCGGCGATCGCGATGCCGACCACCTGGGTGCCCTGCACGGCCGAATACCACGCCTTGTCCGGATGCTTCTCGCGGTATTGATAGATGCTCTCGACCACCACCACCGCGTTGTCGACCAGCATGCCGACCGCGAGCAGCAGTCCCATCATCGACAGCACGTTCAGGCTGATGCCGAGGAAGTACATGCAGCCGAGCGTCATCACGAAGCAGATCGGGATGGCCAGCGACACCATCAGCGTCGACGGCCAGTCGCGCAGGAAGAAGAACAGCACCAACACCGACAGCAGCGTGCCTTCCAGGCCGGCCTTGCCGAGCTCGCGCAGGCTGCTCGTCACGCTGTCGGCCTGGTTCTCCATCGCGTAGACCTGCAGGCCGCTCAGCTCCTTGGAGGCCTGGATGCGCTTGACTTCGGCCATCACGTCACGGCCGGTGTCGACGAGATTGGCGTTGCGCTCGCGGAAGATGTCCACGCCCACGGCGGGCCGGCCGTCGAGCCGGCGCGCGAATTCCAGCCGCGCCGGGCGCAGGCCGACCGTGGCGATGTCGCCGAGCTTGAGGCCCTTGGCGTCGAGCGGGATCGAGCGGATGTCCTCCAGGCTGGTCCACTGCCCCTGCGGCTGCACGCGGAAGCGCGTGCCGCCGGCGTTGATCTGCCCCGCCGAGACCGCGAAGTTGGCCTTCTCCAGCTTCTGGTAGAGGTCGTTGAGGTTGAGGTTGTGCGCGCTGAGCCGGTCGGAGGCCAGCTCGATCTGCACCTCCGGCTCGCCGATGCCGGAAATGTTCACCCGTGCCACGCCGGCGATGCGCTCGAGCGGACGCTTGATCTCGCGCTCGATCAGCTCGTAGGCGTTGGCGAGGTCGCCGCCGTCGTTGGCGATGCGCAGCTGCAGCATCGGGTCGTCGGTGGTGGAGAACTTCAGCACGTGGTAGCGCTGCAGGTCCGACGGCAGGTCGGCGCGGATCGCGTCGATCTTCTCGCGCGCCTGCACCGCCTTGATGGCGACCTTCTCGCCCCACTTGAACTCCATGAAGATCTGCGCCGACTCGGCGTCGGAGGTCGAGCGCATGCGCTTGATCCCCGGCAGCGTCGCCAGCGCCTCCTCCACCGGCCGCGCGATCGTGCGTTCGATCTCGGTCGGCGTCGAACCCGGATACGGGATCTCGATGAACAGGAACGGCACGTCGATGCTCGGGAACTGCTCGAGCGGCAGCCGGAACGCCGCGATCAGGCCGACCGCGACCATCGACACGAAGAACATGATCGCGGTGACGGGACGCTTCAGGCTGAGCTCGGCGAGGGTCATGCCGGTTCTCCCTCCGCAGATCCGACCGGAGGCGTGCCGTTGTGGGAAGTGCGGCCATGGACGGCCGCTTCCTGACTCTCGCGATCAGGGACGAGCGCACGAGCGGCGTGACGGCGCCCGCGTTCGACGTACCAGGCGTCGCCGCGCCGGTCGAGCAGATCGTAGACGACCGGGATCACGACCAGGGTCAGCAGGGTCGATACGGCCAGGCCGCCGATCACCGTCAGCGCCATCGGCGCGCGCACCTCGGCGCCTTCGCCGACGCCGATCGCCAGCGGCGAGAAGCCGATCAGCGTGCACAGCGTCGTCATCACGATCGGGCGCAGGCGCGATTCGGCGCCCTGCGCCAGTGCCTCGCGCTTCGGCACCCCGGCCTCGCGCAGCTGGTTGACGCGGTCGATCAGCACGATCGCGTTCTTCACCACGATGCCGACCAGCATGATCAGGCCGATGAACACCACCACCGAGATCGCCGAACCGCTGAGCTTGAGCGCGAGGATCGCACCGACCGCGGCCAGCGGGATCGAGAACATGATGACGAACGGATGCAGCAGCGATTCGAACTGCGAGGCCATCACCAGGTAGACCAGGAAGATCGCCAGGCCCAGCGCGAACAGCAGCGACTGCACCGAGGAATCCAGCTCCTCGCTCTGGCCGCCGATGCGCGTCTTCACGCCGGCGGCGAGCGGATGCTGTGCGATCAGGTCCTGCACCTCCGCCACCGCGCTGGAGAGATCGCCGTAGCGCAGGTTCGACGAGACGATCGCCACGCGCTCCTGGCTGACGCGATGGATCTCGCTCGGCCCTTCGCTGGCGAGGACCTCGGCCACCGCCGACAGGCGGATCGGCGTGTCGTTGCTCGACTGCGCGGTCTCGCTCGCCGCCGTCGTGGAACCGGAGGCGGCGCTCGACGACGACCCGCTGCCGGAGGTGCTGCCGCTGCCCGATGCCGCTCCGGCCGCCGGCACGTAGCCGACGACCAGGTTGCGGATGTCGTCGACGCTGCCGCGGTCGGACGCACGCGCGCGCACCAGCACGTCGATCTTGCGGTCGCGGAACTCGTAGCGCGTGGCCACCTCGCCCTTGACCTTGCGCACGAGCCGGTCGGCGATGTCGCGCGTGGTCAGGCCGAGCGCGGCGGCGCGGTCCTGGTCGAAGCGCACCTGGATTTCCGGATAGCCGCCCTCGACGGTCGACTTGACGTCGGTGAAGCGCGGCGAGGCCTTCATCAGGTCGGCCAGGCGCTGGCCGCCCTTGGCCAGCGCGTCGAGATCGTAGCCGCGGATCTCGATCTCCAGCGGCGCGGAGAAACTGAACAGCTGCGGCCGCGCGAACTTCATGCTGGCGTCGGCGCGCGTCATGCCGGCGCGCAGCCGTTCGGTCTCGGCCGCCTCGATCGCCTTGCTGCCGCCGTCCGTCAGCGCGATCGACAGCCGCGCGATGTTCTCGCCCGATTCGGTCGGGTTGGCGTCCAGGCGCGTGCCCGCGCCGGCGACGCCGTAGATCGAGGCGACGCCGGGATCCTTGGCGTGGCGCTCGGAAATCTGCGCGACGAGCTTGTCGGTCTCGGCCAGCGGCGTGCCCGGCGGCAGCGTCACGGTCATGTCGAAGCGGCCCTGGGCGAGCTGCGGAATCAGGTCGAGGCCGAGCGTGGGCAGCAGGGTCAGCGTCGCCGCCAGCGCGACGGCCGAAAAGCCGAGCACGCGCCAGGGATGCTCCAGCGCCTTCGGCAGCGAGCGATGGTAGAAGGCGGCGGCGCGGTCGTACGGCCAGATCACGAAGCGGCCGACGAAACGCAGGATCCGCCCGAACACCAGGCCGCACACGCGCGCCACGACCGCCACCAGCACACCGAACGCACGCGGCAGCGTGTGGCCGAAGAATTCGCCGAGCGCGCGCGCGCCGATCGCCAGGGCGCGCAGCACGCGGTTGGACGGCAGCGCACGCGGCGGTGTGACCGGCTCGTCGCGGTACGCCAGCGGCGAACGGCCCTTCAGCGAGGCCAGCATCGGGATCAAGGTCATCGACACGACCAGCGACACCAGCATGGCGAAGGTGATCGTCAGCGCCTGGTCGCGGAACAGCTGGCCGGCGATGCCCTGCACGAACACCAGCGGGAAGAACACCGCCACCGTGGTCAGGGTCGACGCCGTCACCGCCATGCCGACTTCCGCGGTGCCGCGCACCGCGGCTTCGAGGATCGGCACGCCTTTCTCGCGCAGGCGCGCGATGTTCTCCAGCACGACGATCGAGTCGTCGACGACCATGCCGGTGGCGAGCGCCAGGCCGCCGAGCGACATCACGTTCAGCGACAGGTGCAGCTGCCCCATGAAGAAGAACGTGGCGATCAGCGACACCGGCAGCGACAGCGAGATGATGAAGGTGCTCCACGAGTCGCCGAGGAAGAAGAAGATGATCAGGATCGCGAGCACGCCGCCGAGCAGCGCGTCGAACTTGACCTCGCTGAGCGCGTGCTCGATGAAGATCGACTGGTCCTCGATCGTGGTCAGCGTGGCGCTGTTGGGCAGGGTGTCCTTCAGCTTGGCCAGCTGCGCCTTGACCGCGGTCGCAACGCTGACCGTATTGGCGTCGCCTTCCTTGTAGATCGCAAGCTCGATCGCCTCGCGGCCGTCGATGCGCACGATGCCCTCGCGCTCCTTGTAGCCCTGGTGCACCTCGGCGACGTCCTTCAGGCGGATCGGCACGTTGCCGTCGACCTTGATCAGCAGCTCGCGCATCTCGTCGAGCGTCTTGAACTGGTTGATCGTGCGCACCAGGAAGCGCTGGCTGGCCTCCTCGATGCGGCCGCCGGAGGCGTTCACGTTCTCGTTCTTCAGGCGCGTGATGACGTCGTTGATGTCGATGCCGAGCCGCGCCAGCTTCTGCTGGTCGATCGAGACGTCGATCTCGTCCTCGAGACCGCCGCCGACCTTGACCGCGGCGACGCCGGCGACCGGCTCGATGCGCTTCTTCAGGTCGTCGTCGGCGAAACGGCGCAGTTGCTTCAGCTGCGCCTCGGTGGTGTCGCCCTGCGCGGTCAGGCCGAGCCGGATGATCGGATCGGTCGATGGATTGAAGCGCAGCAGCAGCGGCTTCTTCGCCTCCAGCGGCAGCTGCAGGGTGTCGAGCTTGTCGCGCACCTCGAGGCTGGCCATGTCCATGTCGGTGCCCCAGGCGAACTCGAGCACGACGTCGGACTGGCCGGTGCGCGACACCGAATGCACCTTGCGCACGTTCTTGACCACGCCGACGGCCTCCTCGACCGGCTGGCTGATCAGGTTCTCGATCTCCAGCGGCGCGGCGCCCTCGTACTCGGTGCGCACGGTCAGCGTCGGATAGGACAGGTCCGGCAGCAGGTTGACCTTCAGGCCGGACAGTCCGATCAGGCCGAACAGCACCATCGTCAAGGTGAGCATGCCGATGGTGACCCGCCGGCGCGTGGCCAGCTCGGGGAGGCTCATGCGGCTTTTCCGGGCTGCGTGTTGGACGCCACGGCGGGCTGGTTGGCTTCGTCGAGCACGTGCACCTCGGTGCCGTCACGGACCGCGTTGCGGCCGATGGTGATGACGCGCTCGCCGTCCTTGAGGCCGTCACGGACTTCGACGCGATCGCCTTCGACGTAGCCGGTCTTGACGATGCGGCGCTTGGCGACGAACAGCGGCACTTCCGGCTTGGCCTGCTCGGATGCGACCGCCTCGCCGGGCTTGCCCTTCTTCGCCTCGGGCTTGTCCGACTTCGGCTTGGGCGGCGCCGGCTCGATAATGAAGACCGAGCTTTCGCCGTCCTCCTCGACCAGTGCCGTGCGCGGCACCACCAGCGCGTCGTGGCGCTGGTCGTAGGCGACCTCGATGCGGCCGAACATGCCCGGCTTGAGCGTGCCGCTCTCGTCGCGGAACTGGCAGGTGGCGCGGAACGTGCCGCTGGCCGCGTCCACCACCGGCGCGATGCGCGCGATCGACCCGGCGAAGCTCTTTCCGCCGAGCGCGTCGACGCGCATCTGCACCGGCTGTCCGGTCTTGAGCGTGTCCAGGTCGCGCTCGGGCACGTTCAGCACGGCCTCGAGCGGATCCAGATCGACGACCTGGAACAGGTTCTGGTTGGTCTGCACGAGGTTGCCGATCTTGATCGAG
The DNA here is from genome assembly GCF_042652785.1 of Dokdonella ginsengisoli. Classification (NCBI taxonomy): domain Bacteria; kingdom Pseudomonadati; phylum Pseudomonadota; class Gammaproteobacteria; order Lysobacterales; family Rhodanobacteraceae; genus Dokdonella; species Dokdonella ginsengisoli. The sequence goes on from NZ_JBHSHD010000010.1 coordinate 908,488, forward strand.
CGCTTGGCGATGACGCCTGCGATCGGCGCGACGATGCGCGTATAGGAAAGGTCCAGCTGCGCCCCGGCGACCACCGCCTTCTGCATCTCGAGGTCGAACTTGTCGCGGTCGTAGTCCGCGCGCGGCGTGATCTTCAGCGCCAGGCCCTTCTCCGCCTTGTCATAGGCCGCCTGCGCCTTCTTCAGGGTGGCGTCGGACTGCGCCAGCTTGTTGCGCGCGGTGTCGTCGTCGAGCGTCGCGAGCAGTTGGCCTTTCTCGACGCGCTGTCCCTCCTCGACCAGGATCTTCAGCACGATGCCGGTGGTCTTCGCCACCACCTGGGCGTCGCCGACCGCCTCCAGCGTGGCGGTGCCCGAGTAGTTGGCGGTGACCGACTGGTGCTTCGCCGCGGCGACTTCGACCGGGATCGCGGTCTGCGCGTTCGCGCCGGCGTCCTTGCCTGGACCGCCGCCGCCGCAGGCGGCCAGGGAAACGGCCACGGCAGCGGCGAGGACGGACCAGCGGGCACGGCGAACCGCCCAGCGAAGGGAACTTGGCATGCGAGTCGGAAGCATAGGACGAGGTCCTGAGGGGGATTGATATGGTGTTATACTAAACTACATCACTATCCATGTGCAACTGCCGCATTCAACGCGGAAGTCACGGGGGCTGAAAGCTGCCGCTGGCCGGATCGCTCTCCCAGGACACGATCCGGTGCATCGAGGTTGCAGGCGGAAGCTTGATCGTCCTCGCGAGAGAAATCGTGAGCCGGTAGTCACGAGCCGGCGCCCCGCAATGGATGCGCGAGGCGCGCAAAAGGTTGCGGCAATTTGTCGCCAACCGGCCACGCGGCGCGATCGCCGGCCTCGCGTGCGCGCGGACCCGGTCCGAAATTCTTAACGACACGTTATACTCGCCGGGTTTTACGTCCGCGCGATCAACCCGGTACCGACATGACCCGAGCCTCCTTGCTGGCCCTCGCCCTGCTGACTTTCTCGCTGCCCTGCGCCGCCGCTGCCGAAAAGGGCGACGCCGCCGCCGGCAAGACCAAGGTCTACACCTGCTCCGGCTGTCACGGCATCACCGGCTGGAAGAACGCCTACCCGAACTACCACGTGCCGAAGATCACCGGCCAGAACTACGACTACCTGGTCACCGCGCTCAGTTCCTACAAGAAGGGCGAGCGTTCGCATCCGACCATGCGCGCGCAGGGCGAAAGCCTGTCCGAGCAGGACATCCGCGACATCTCCGCCTACCTTTCCAGCATCACGCCCTGAGTTCGGGCCGCACCGGAACAGTTCTCGACATGAAGCGCTATATCGCCCCGCTGTTGACCACGTTCGTCTTCTCGGCCGGCGCCGCCACGGCCGCCACGCCGGACCTCGAAGCCGGCAAGGCCAAGGCCGTCGTCTGTCAGGCCTGCCACGGCGCCGACGGCAATGCCGGCACCGATCCGCAGTACCCGCGCCTCGCCGGCCAGTACCGCGACTACCTCGCGCGCGCGCTGCACGAGTACAAGAAGGGCGAGCGCAAGAACCCGATCATGGCCGGCTTCGTCACGACCCTGTCGGACCAGGACATCGAGAACCTGGCGGCCTACTTCGCCAGCCTGCCGGGCAGCAAGCTCGGCGATCTGCACGGGCACGTGCAGGGCGAGTAAGGTCGGGATTCGGGATTCGAAGAAAGGCCCGCAGAACTGGCGGGCCTTTTTCGTTCCGGCGCATTGGATTCTTGGCGGCGCCTAGCCTCTCGCCGCCGCTTCCCGCCGCATGTACGGATGGGTGCCGCTGGCGTGATCGGTCGCGTCGGCGACGCCGGTCACTTCGGGGACCCGCTGCTTCAAGGTGCGCTCGACGCCGCCGCGCAGCGTCGCGTCGACCATGCCGCAGCCGTGACAGCCGCCGCCGAACTGCAGCACCACCACGCCTTCCGCCGTCACTTCGCGCAGCGAGACGCGGCCGCCGTGCGAGGCGAGCTGCGGGTTGATCTCCGACTCGATCACGTAGCGCACGCGCTCGACCACGCTCGCGTCTTCGCCCGGCACCGCGCCGCGCAGCGCCGGCGCGCGGATCGTCAGCTGCCCACCGGTCGGCGAGCGGTCGTAGTCGATCGTCGCGCCATCGAGGAACGGCACGCTGGCCGCGTCGACGAACAGCGAGTAGCCCTCGCACTCGACCTCCCATTCGCTGCCGTCGCGATCGGACGGCTCGGAGAATTCGAGCTGACAGTCGCCGCGCGGGGTACCCGGCTCGATCGCGCGCAGGCCGATGCCCAGTCCGGGCGTCTCCTGCTGCTCGACCAGCTTGCGGAAGTGTTCCTGTGCGGCAGCGGAAAGCGAAATCATGGAAGGCTCTGATTCTCGTGAAAGCATGCTCGTCGAAGCGTGCGGGCGGAATGTCCGCCGTCAATACAGCACCAGTTTAGTCCTGAATCGACCCTGCGTCATCCGCGGCTATACTTCGCGTCTTCCCGCACCGGATTCAAGCGATGACCGACCTCGCCTCGCTGCGCACGCAGCACTGCCAGCCGCGCAAGGGCAAGGACGCCGGCCTGTCGGCGGACGACGTCCGCAACACACTGGCCGCCCTGCCCGGCTGGACGGCCGACGCGAACGGCACGCAGATCACCAAAGAATTCCGCTTCGCCGACTATTTCCGCACCATGGCCTTCGTCAACGCAGTCGCCTCGATCGCGCATCGCGAGGACCATCACCCCGATCTGGAAGTCCACTACGACCGCTGCGTGGTGCGCTATTCCACGCACGACGTCGGCGGTCTTTCCTTGAACGACCTGATCTGCGCGGCGAAGGTCGAGGACCTGCGCGTTCCGGACTGAGCCGCCGCCTCAGCCGCAGCGCGCAACCGCGTCCGGGATCGCATCCGGCGCGTCGATCGTCAGCACGCGCGGGTGGCCGCTCTCGACGCCGTGCTCCAGCTCGTGCGCCCAGGTCACGTGATAGGGCATGTGCACGCCCCAGCCGCCCAGTTCGATCACCGGCTCGACATCCGAACGCAGCGAATTGCCGACCATCGCGAAGCGCATCGCCTGCGTGCCGCATTCGGCGATCACGCGCGCGTAACTGCGCGCATCCTTCTCCGACACGATCTCGATGCGCTCGAACAGGTCGCCCAGTCCGCACTGGGCGACCTTGCGCTCCTGGTGGAACAGGTCGCCCTTGGTGATCAGCACGACGCGATGCTTCGCGGCGACGGCCTCGACCGCGGCGCGGATGCCCGGCAGCAGTTCCACCGGATGCTCGAGTATGTTCTTGCCGAGCACGACGATGCGGTGGATGTCGCCGGCCGAGATCGCGCCGTTGGTCAGCTCGATCGCCGCTTCGATCATCGACAGGGTCATGCTCTTGGCGCCGTAGCCGAACAGCGCGAGGTTGCGCCGTTCCGCCGCGTGCAGCCGGCTGCGCACCTGGGCGTCGCCGGTGTCGATCCAGGCGCCGAGGATGCGCTCGAATTCCGCTCCCGCGTGCTGGTAGTAACCCTCGCTGTGCCATAGCGTGTCGTCGCCGTCGAAACCCACCAGCTCGATCATTTCCTTCGCCTCAGTCGATCCGCCGTCGCGCCGAGCGCGCGCAGCGCCTGCTCCATTTTCGCATCCCAGCGCAGGCCGCAGCTCAGCCGCAGGTGATGCCGGTAGTCGTCGCGGTTGGAGAACAGGTGCCCCGGCAGGGTGCCGATGCCCTGCCCGAGTGCGGCCTCGAACAGCGCGCCGCCCTCCACTCCGTCCGCCAGTTCCAGCCACAGCGCCATGCCCCCGGCCGGTTCGCTCACGCGCGTGCCGGCCGGCCAGTGCCGGGCGATGGCTTCGCGCCAGCGCTGCGCGTTGGCCGAAAGCTCGCGGCGCAGGCGGCGCAGCGGCCGGTCGACGTCGTGGTGCGCCAGGTAGTCGGCGATCGCCAGCTGCGGCAGGCTCGCCGTGGCCACGCTCGAAAAGCACTTCGCGCGCAGCAGTTCGCCGGTCCAGTGCGGACCGAGCGCCCAGCCGACACGCAGGCCGGGCGCGAGCGTCTTGGAGAACGAACCGCAGGTGATCACGCCGCCCTTGCGGTCGAACTTGCGCAGCGGCGGCGGCCGCTCGCCGGAATACGCCAGCTCGCCGTAGAGGTCGTCCTCGATCAGCACCACGCCGCGCGCCGCGCAGGCGGCGACCACCGCCTGCTTGTCCGCCTCGCCGGTCAGGCTGCCCACCGGGTTGTTGAAGTTCGGCACCAGCACGGCGGCGCGCACGTCGTGACGCGCGAGCAGCGCGTCGAGCTGCGCGGCGTCGATGCCGGTACCGACGCGGTTGGGCACTTCGACCACGCGCAGGCCGAGCGCGGCGACCGCCTGCAGCAGGCCGTAGTAGGTCGGTGTTTCCAGCAGCACGACGTCGCCCGACCGCGTGACGCTGCGCAGGGCCAGACTGATCGCTTCCATCGCACCGGCGGTTACCACGATCTCGTCCGGATCGACGTCCACACCGCACTGCGCGTAGCGCCGCGCGATCTGCAGGCGCAGGTCGGGATGTCCCTGCGGCGCGGCGTAGCGCAAGGCCTCGTCGCGATGGCGCCGCATCGTGCGCGCGACCGCCGCGGCGATGCCGGCCGCCGGCAGCAGGTCGAGCGCGGGTGTGGCCGCGTGCAGCGGCAGCAGATCCGAGCGCGTCAGCACGTCGAGCACGCCGAGCAGCGCCGGATTGCGCATCGGACGCGGCGCGCGTACTGCCGGGCGCGACGCGGCGCCGGACAGCGGCGGCGCCGTGCTGCGCACGTAGTAGCCGGAGCGCGGACGCGCCTCGACCAGGCCTTCGCGTTCGAGCTGCACGTAGGCCTCCACCGCGGTCGCCAGGCTCACCTGCTGCTGCCGCCCGACCCGGCGCAGCGAAGGCAGCCGTTCGCCGGCACGCAGCACGCCGCGGCGGATCTGTCCGCGCAGGGACTCGGCGACTCTTTCGTAGAGCAGGCTCATGCGGAAATCTGTACTGGTGTTCTTTGATGATAACTGCATCTGTATCGAGAACGCATCCGAGCCTAGGCTGCCCGTTCGTCCGATCGATCCGCCCGCATGCCGACCTCCCCGCCCAGCGAAACGCGCACCGCCCTGCTCCAGCTCGTCGCCGCCGAGATCCTGATCGGCTCGGTCGGCGTGTTCGCCCACGAGGGCGGACAGGATCCGGTCACGACCGTGTTCTTCCGCTGCGCCTTCGGCAGCGCGTTCCTGATCGCCTGGGGCCTGCTGCGGGGACAGTTCCGCGGCCTGATGCGCGAGCGCGAACTGATCGGCGCGGCCGTGTTCAGCGGCGTGCTGCTGGTGCTGAACTGGGTGGCGCTGTTCGCCGGCATGGCGCGCTCGTCGATCGGCGTGGCGACGATGGTCTACCACTTCTTTCCGTTCGCGATGCTCGGCTTCGCGGCCATGCTGTACGGCGAACGCACGCATCCGGCCGATCTCGCCTGGACCGCCGTGGCCTTCCTCGGCGTGGCCCTGTCGACCGATCCGCTCAAGCTGCTCGGCCGCGCCGACGCGAGCTACGCGATCGGCATCGGCCTGACGTTCGTGGCGGCATTGCTGTGCGGGGCGTCCCTGCTGCTGTCACGCCGGATCAGCCGCGAACGGCCGCTCGCGGTGGTGCTGGTCCAGTGCCTGACCGGCGCCGCGATGCTGGCACCGTTCACCGACTACGCCGCGGCCGCTCACGTCGGCCCGCACTGGATCTGGCTGGCCGGCCTCGGCCTCGTGCACAGCGGCGTATGCTACGTGCTGTTCTACTCGGCCTATCCGCGCCTGTCGGTCGCCACCATCGCGGTGCTGGCCTTCATCTATCCACTGGTCGCCCTGCTGCTCGACTACGTGCTGTACGGCCGCGCGCTGGCGCCGGTGCAGTTCGCCGGCATCGCGCTGATCGTGCTCGGCACGCTCGGCGTCAACCTGAAATGGCATCGAGCGCGGCGGCCAGCTCCGGCGCCAGCGGCGCGCTGAAGCTGTAGTCGCGCTCGCCCAGCGAGAATTCGAACCGGGCGGCGTGAAGGAACAGTCTTTTCAATCCCTTGTCGCGCATTCTTCGATTGAATTCCTTCTCGCCGTACTTCTCGTCGCCGGCCAGCGGGTGCCCCAGGTGCTGGGCGTGCACGCGAATCTGGTGGGTGCGGCCGGTCTCGAGCGCGACCTCGACCAGGCTGGCGCCCGCGTAGCGCTGCAGTTCGCTGAAGTGCGAACGCGACTCCTTGCCGTCCGGATCGACGCGCACCATGCGCTCGCCGCCCTGCAGCACCGACTTGCGCAGCGGCGCGTCGACGGTCAGCCGCGACTTCGGCAGCGCCCCCTCGATCAGCGCCAGGTAGCGCTTCTCGACCCGCCCCTCGCGGATCGCCGCCTGCAGCCCCGTCAGCGCCGAACGCTTGCGCGTCAGCACCAGCACGCCACTGGTGTCGCGGTCGAGCCGGTGCGCCAGTTCCAGCGTGTCGCGTGGACGCGCCGCCCGCAGCAGCTCGATCGCGCCGAAGCTGACCCCGCTGCCGCCGTGGCTGGCCACGCCGGCGGGCTTGTCGATGACCAGGAAATCGCGGTCCTCGTGGATGATCGCCGCCTCGACACGGCTCATCTGCCGATCCGGCGGCAGCGCCGGCTCGCCGCGCTCGGCCACGCGCACCGGCGGGATGCGCACCTCGTCGCCGGCGGCCAGGCGCCGGTCCGGCTTGGCACGGCTGCCATTCACGCGCACCTCGCCGGTACGGCAGATGCGGTAGATCAGGCTCTTGGGAACGCCCTTCAGGCGCGTGGCGAGGAAATTGTCCAGCCGCTGCCCGTCGCGGTCCTCGGAAACGACGGCGATCTGCACGCGCGGGCCTGCGTTGGCGTCGCGATTTGTCGCCGAAGTCTGTGTCTTCATTGAAAAAAAAGTCCCGAAACTGTTATGCTGCAAGTGCGTGTCGCGCCGTTCCCTGCCCCATCCGCGGGAGTACGGAACAGCCATCGACGCACCCGTCCATTGCGTCCTTTCGCGCCCAGCGCCCGCGGTGACTCCATCGGAGCGCGGCGCCGGAGCGAACGTTCATCGTAATGGCTCGGGTCGCGGATTGCTCGCCGTCGGAACGACGGCGCGGGTCCGCGGATGCGCACAACCCCACAACGCCGGCGCGCGGAAGCGCCGGTTTGGAAAACCGGCGCACCTGCCGCCGTCGGCCCGCGAAATGCGGGCATCGCGCAGCGCGACAACGCGCAGCGCCGACGACAGTCGAGCGCCCAACAGGAAAAACGACAATGAAGCGCATGTTGATCAACGCAACTCAGCGAGAGGAGTTGCGTGTCGCAATCGTGGACGGACAGAACCTCTACGACCTGGACATCGAGATCCCGTCCAAGGAACAAAAGAAAGCCAACATCTACAAGGCCCGCATCACCCGCGTCGAACAATCCCTCGAAGCCTGCTTCGTCGACTACGGCGCCGACCGCCACGGCTTCCTGCCTCTGAAGGAAATCTCCGACCAGTACTTCACGCCGGGCCTGAACCCGAACAAGGCCGGCATCCGCGAGCTGCTCAAGGAAGGCCAGGAACTGGTCGTCCAGGTCGAAAAAGAAGAACGCGGCAACAAGGGCGCCGCGCTGACCACGTTCATCAGCCTCGCCGGCCGCTACATGGTGCTGATGCCGAACAACCCGAAGGCCGGCGGCGTCTCGCGCCGCATCGAGGGCGAGGATCGCGCCAACATCAAGGAAGCGCTGGATCACCTGAACGTCCCCGACGAGATGGGCCTGATCGTGCGCACCGCCGGTCTCGGCCGCGACGCCGAAGAACTGCAGTGGGACCTGGACTACCTGCTGCAGCTGTGGAAGGCGATCTCCGAGGCCGCGCAGTCGCGCCCGGCGCCGTTCCTGATCTACCAGGAATCCAAGCTGATCATCCGCGCGCTGCGCGACTACCTGCGCAACGACATCGGCGAGATCCTGATCGACCACGAGGAGCTGTACCAGGACGCGCGCGAGTTCGTGCAGCAGGTCATGCCGAACAACCTGCGCAAGCTCAAGCTGTACCAGGACACCACGCCGCTGTTCTCGCGTTTCCAGATCGAGACGCAGATCGAGAACGCATTCGAGCGCAGCGTGCGCCTGCCCTCCGGCGGCTCGATCGTCATCGACCAGACCGAAGCGCTGACCGCGATCGACATCAACTCGTCGAAGGCGACCAAGGGCAGCGACATCGAGGAAACCGCGTTCAACACGAACTGCGAGGCGGCGGTCGAGATCGCGCGCCAGCTGCGCATCCGCGACGCCGGCGGCCTGATCGTGATCGACTTCATCGACATGGATTCGCCGCGCCACCAGCGCGAGGTCGAGGAAAAGCTCAAGGAAGCGCTCAAGCTCGACCGCGCGCGCGTGCAGGTCGGCCGCATCTCGCGCTTCGGCCTGCTGGAGATGTCGCGCCAGCGCCTGCGCCCGTCCCTGGGCGAATCGACCCAGATCGTCTGTCCGCGCTGCGAGGGTCACGGCCGCATCCGCGGCGTCGAATCGCTGTCGCTGTCGGCGCTGCGCCTGGTCGAAGAGCACGCCATGAAGGAAAGCACCGGCCAGGTGCTGGTGCAGGCGCCGCCGAGCGTGGCCAACTTCCTGCTCAACGAGAAGCGCCGCCAGCTCAGCGAGATCGAGGCACGCCACGACGTCAACGTCATCGTCGTCGCCGACGAGCAGCTCGAGACCCCGCACCTGGAAATCCAGCGCCTGCGCGCGGCCGACATCGGCGAAGAAACGCGCCCGAGCTACCAGCGCACGACCCCGGTCGCACCCAAGCCGCTGCCGACCATGCTGCGCCCGAGCGAGGAACCCGAACAGCCGGCCGTGGCCGGCGTGGTACGCGCCACCCCGGCGCCGGAACGCCCCGAGCCGGCCGCTCCCGCGCCCGCAGCGGCGGCACCCGCCGCACCGGTGCCGCCGGTCGCCCCGGCCGGTGGCCTGCTCGCCCGCTTCGTCGGCTGGTTCCGCGGCGACAAGCAGGCTTCCGCTACGGCCGCGCCGCCCACGGCTCCGGCCCCGGCGGCACGTACGCAGCCGGCGCGCAACGCGCAGACCGTGCGCAGTACGCCGGCCGGCAGCCGCCAGCCGCAGCAGCCATCGCCGCAGCAACGCCGCCAGGACAACCGCCGCGACGGCCGTCCGGGCGGCGAACAGCGCGGCGAACAGCGCAATGAGCAGCGCGGTGGCAACGCGGCGCAGAAGCAGGCCCAGCCGCAGCGCGGCAACCGCCGCGACGAGCGTGGCCCGCGCACTACCGGTGAACAGCCGGCCGTCGAGCCGCGTACGCAGACGCCCGCGCCGCCTTCGCGGCAGAACGAATCCGCACCGAAGACGCCGGCTCCGGCCGCAGCCGCCGCGGCAACGACTCCCGTGCCGGCTCCGAACGCCGGCGCGCAGACGCAGACCGCACCGAATGCCGATCCGAAACCGGCCGGCGAGCGCGACGAGATGCGCTCGCGCCGCCGCGGCCGCCGTGGCGGACGCCGCCGCCGCAAGGACGGCGCGATCACCGAAACGGGCAGTCTCGACGCTCCGCTGAACCAGGGCGACGTCGATTTCGACGACGAGGACGATGCGCCTGCCACTTTGCCGGCGAGCCCGGCCGAGCGCGCCGCGCCGAAGCCGCCGGCTGCCGCGAACGAGGAACCCCGCCAGCGCCCGGCCGCCAGTGCGGAGCCGAAGACCTCCACGCCGCCGGCGGTGACGCCTGCACCCGCCGCAGCGACGATCGCAGCGACGGCAGCGAGCGTGTCGGCGGTAGCTCCGGCTGCGCCGTCGCCGGTTTCCGTATCGCCCGCCTCTGCGCCGACGACGCCTGCGTCGATGCCTTCCGCGTCGACGCCGCCCCCCGCCGCCACGCCTGCGGCGCCCGCCGCGGAGCGTCCCGCTCCGGCCGCTCCGGCCGCCCCGGCCGCCGCCAGCGCGACGCCGTCGACGACGGGCTCGCAGGCAGCGACTCCGCCGTCCGCGACGCCCGCCCCTTCGACCGTGCAGGCCGCGGTGCGCGCAGCGATCCACTCGATCCCGGCGACGCCTTCCGCAGCGCCGCAGCCGACTTCGCCTGCCGGTGCAACGGCTCCGGCTCCGGCAGCGCCGTCTCCTGCAGCGTCGGCTCCGGCTCCGTCGGCTCCAGCTGCGGCGACGTCGTCTCCGACCGCTGCCGCAGCAGCACCGGTTGCGCCGCGTCCGGCGCCGACGGCGCCCGCTCCGAGTGCTCCGACGCCGGTGGCCGCTGCACCCGCGGCTCCTTCGCCCACCAGCGCTCCTGCACCGTCGCCGGTTGCTCCGCGATCGGGCGAAACGCCGGCCGCAGCCGAACGGCCAGCCCCGCCTGCGACGCCGGCCCCGGGCGTTCCCGAACGCGTGAAGACGGAAACGGAAGCGCGCGACGCCGTGCCCAGCCGCGGCCAGACGCTGGAATTGCCGCTGTCGCGTCCGACGCCGACGCCGGAAGTGGGCGTTCGCCGCAACGGCGAGGAAGCCGACAAGCCCGCGTCCGCGGCGAAGACCGAGGAACCGAAGCCGGCGGCTTCCGAACCGAAGGAATGACCCCCGCAGGCGGCGCGCCCGGCGCGCCGCCTAGCCGGTCAGCGCGCGTGCGCGGTTGTCGAGCATGCCGTGCATGTGCGCCAGATCGGCCAGGGCGACCGCATTGTCGACGCCGAGCTTCTCGAACAGGCGGTACTTGTAGGTCGCCACGGTCTTCGCGCTGAGCTTGAGCAGGCTGGCGATGTTCTGCATGTCGCGCCCCTGCGCGAGCATCAGCGCGACGTCGAGTTCGCGTGCCGACAGCGCGTCGAACGGCGACACCCGGTTGCCGTCGAGCACGCCGAGCGCCAGCGCCTCGGCCACGTCCGGCGACAGGTAGCGGCGTCCTTCGGCGACCTGGCGGACAGCGCGGACCAGTTCCTCCGCAGCGCAGCCCTTGGTGAGATAACCGCTGGCACCGGCCTCGATCAGCCGTTTCGGAAACGGCGCCTCGTTGACCACGGTGAGGATCACGATGCGCGTCGCCAGCTTGCTCCTGCGCACGCGATCGGTCAGCTCGATGCCGGTCAGACGCGGCATGTGCACGTCGACGAGTGCGACGTCCGGCTTGGTGCGGCGGATCAGCGCCAGGCCTTCTTCCCCGTCGGCCGCTTCGCCGACGATCTCGATGCCGGGCTGCCCTGCGAGAATCATCCGGAAACCGGTGCGGACCAGCTCGTGGTCGTCGACCAGCACGACTTCGATCATGCTCTCTCCCAAAGTCCCTTTGCTGCAGAATTGCGTCCTGTGCCCGACGGATTGTGCGCCTTGCCGACCGCGCCGTTCCGCGACACAGGACCCGGTATACTAGAAACCCTCGGTTGTAGACAGTGGTCGGTGCGCACTCCGAACGCGCCGCCGCCTGCGGCTCCGGAAGGTCGGAGCGGCAGCTTTCTCAATCCGGCTGGAATCCCCCGGAAGCGTGGCCGAGCGGTTTAAGGCACCGGTCTTGAAAACCGGCGTGGCAGCGATGCCACCGTGAGTTCGAATCTCACCGCTTCCGCCACCCGGCTTCCCGCCCGTCCCCACCGCCCCGCCCGGACGCGCCGTCCGGCCACAGTATTTCAGAATCTTCCCCCGCTTCCCTTCGTTCCTGTGCGCACCCATCGCAGTTATGATGCACTCCGTCTGCGGGGCCATCGGGGCAATCCGGCGCGATCGGCGGCCGCGGACCATCCATCAAACCTACCTAATGGAGCCCCGTCACAACGATGGCCACCAAACCGAAAACCTCGACATCCGGCAGTCGCATCAAACCCGTAACGGAAGCGCTCTCCAAGAGCGGACTGGTCGATCATCTCGCCAGCAACAGTGGTGTTGAAAAGCGTGACGTGCGGTCGGTTCTCCAGGCGCTCGAGCAGGTCGTCGCCGGTGCCGTGCACAAGAAGGGCGCCGGTCAGTTCACGTTGCCGGGCCTTCTGAAGATCACGGTGCAGGCCGTCGCGGCCAAGCCGCGTCGCAAGGGCATCGATCCTTTCACCAAGGAAGAGCGCTGGTTCGAAGCGAAGAAGGCGACGGTCAAGGTCAAGATCCGCGCGCTGAAGAAGCTCAAGGACGCGGCGCTCTAATCCGCCTCGTCGAGCAGCGACATCGAAGGCGTCGCCGGTCTTCCGGCGGCGCCTTTTTTTATGGGACGAATTTCATTGCGGCGGAACCCACGATGCGATCACGCGACGCGCACGTTCGGCGCTCCGTCCGCCAGGGTTCCGATGCGCCTGGCCTGCGCGAACCCGGCGCGCGCGAACACGCCCGTCACCGCATCGACCGCGTCGGCAGCGCAGGCGACGAGCAGCCCGCCGCTGGTCTGCGGGTCGGTGAACAGCGTTCGACGCAGCGCGACCTGCTGCGGCGAGAACTCCACGCGATCGCCGTAGGCCTGCCAGTTGCGCGCCGACGCGCCGGTCGCCAGGCCCGACTCGGCGAGCATCGCAGCCTCTGCCAGCAGCGGTACTTGCGCCGCGTCGACACGGGCCTCGACGCCGCTGGCACGGCAGATTTCCAGCAGATGTCCGAGCAGGCCGAAGCCGGTCACGTCGGTCATCGCGTGCACGCCATCGAGCGCGGCGAGTTCGACGCCGGGCAGGTTCAGCTGCGTCGTCGTGTCGATCAGCTCGCGGTACGCCGCCTCGCCCAGACGCCCCTTCTTGTACGCCGCCGAATAGATGCCGACGCCGAGCGGCTTGCCGAGCACGAGCACGTCGCCCGCACGCGCGGCGGCATTGGTGCGGATGCGGTCCGGATGCGCCGCGCCGATCACCGCGAGGCCGTAGATCGGCTCGACCGAATCGATGCTGTGGCCGCCGGCGACAGGAATGCCGGCGCGCGCGCACACCGACTCTCCGCCGCGCAGGATGTCGCGGATCGTCTCGCGCGGCAGCCGCTCGATCGGCATGCCGAGGATGGCCAGCGCGAACAGCGGCCGCGCGCCCATCGCGTAGACGTCGGAGATTGCGTTCGTCGCGGCGATGCGGCCGAAGTCGAACGGATCGTCGACGATCGGCATGAAGAAATCCGTGGTCGCGACGATCGCCTGCTCGTCGCTGATGCGATACACCGCCGCATCGTCCGCGGTCTCGCGGCCGACGAGCAGATCGGCGAACACGCCGGTCGCCGGAACGTCCCTGAGCAGATCGGCGAGCACGCCGGGAGAAATCTTGCAGCCGCAACCACCGCCGTGCGACAGCGAGGTCAGGCGCGGCGGCGTGGTGTCGGTAGTGTCCATCATCGGGTACTCGCGACTGGAGCGGAATGTGGGAGGTGGTTGCCGCCCTCCCCTCACCCGGCGCGCTGTGCGCGCCGACCTCTCCCGCAAGCGGGAGAGGTGGCTAGCTTCGCGGGATCGCTAACGAACTGCAACGAAGCCGGCTGTCCGTGAGAAGTGCGGCCATGGGCGGCTGCTCTGGACTGACCGACGCTGCCGGTCGCCGCAGCGGGCGAAAATCGTCACGGAGCAGCGATCATGGAAGATCGCAAAGACAACTGGCGGAAGGTAGCAGGAGTCGAACCTACCAGGGAGCGATCGACGCCCCCTACCGGGTTTGAAGCCCGGCCGCATCACCGGATGCGCCTGCCTTCCGGAATTTCCGCACGTCAGCGGCGATCGAGCCAGCCACCGTCGCCGCGCAGCACGTGCGCGTCGCGCGCGCGGCGAGTGTAGCCAACGCGATCGAAGAACTCCAAGATCTGGATGGCGCGCTTGCGGCCGATGCCGAGCGCGTCGCGGTACTGCGCCGCCTCAACCGCACCGAGCCGGCGAGCCAGCTCGTCGAGGATCGCGGCGAGTTCCGCGACGCGTTCGCTCGTGTAGAACAGGTCGCGCACCACCTGATGCGTGAATCCGCCCGCCGCGCTCCGGCGCAACGCGCGGCGCACGACGTCCTCGTCCGTCTCCACCGCCTGCGCCAGATCGCGTACCCACGGCGGATCGTAGCCGCCGGCCGCGATCAGCGGCTGCAGCCGTTGCAGCAGCCGCAGCTCGTCTTCGCTCGGCTCGACGCGATGTTCGGGCAGGTGCAGCCACGGTCCCTCGCGCTGGATTGCGGTGTCGGCCAGCAGATCCTCGAGCAGCCGCTGCCACGCTGCCTCGGCGAGCGCGGGTACGGCCAGGCGACGCAGCCGCCCCGCATCGACGCCGGCCTCGTCCGGCTGGCGCGCGTGGAACTCCCGCAACGCGGCGACGACGCGTTCGCGCAGGGCCTGCCAGTGCGCGGCGAGAATGACGAAACCGCCGCGGCTCGTCTCGATGCGGCGCGCCGAATCCGGCAATGCGATCCGCTCCGGCTCGCTCGCGCAGATGCGGACCAGATCCTCCAGTGCGATACCCTGCGGCGACTGTTCGAGCAAGGCGGCGATACCCTCGCCGGCCAGCAGGCGTTCGACGGAGGCCAGCCAGGCCAGGCGCGCCGGGCTGCGGCGCCTGCGCTCGGGCGGATCGGCATCCAGGACCGTGCCGCCGCCGATCGTGCACGCGGCCTGCGCATCGCGCACGATGAAGCGGTCGCCGGGAACGGCGCACATCGGCGCGTCGAACACCAGCTGCACGCGTCCGGATTCACCGGCACCCAGGCGTTCGGCGTCGAGCAGGACGACGTGCGCGACCTGGTGCGCGGTGCCGCAATGCACGTGCAGCGGCGTCCAGTTGCGCAGCAGCGCCGAAGCGCCGGGCAGCAGGCGCAGGTCCGCGTCCCAGCGCAGGCTCGGCCGGAACAGGCGCGCATCGGCCAGCCAGTCGCCGCGGGCGACCGCCTCGCGCTCGATGCCGGCGAGATTGAGCGCGCAGCGCTGCCCGGCGCGGCCGACGTCGGCCGCGCGGTTCTGCGCGTGGATGCCGCGCACGCGCACGGGCACGCCAGCCGGCATCACCGTCACGCTGTCGCCGACGCGCACGCGCCCCGCGCGCACGGTGCCGGTCGCCACCGTGCCCTGGCCGGCGAGCGTGAACACGCGATCCACAGCCAGGCGGAACAGGCCGCCCTCGTCGCGACGTGCGGCGGCCGCTGCGGCGCCGTGCAGGTACGCGCGCAGCGCCGCCACGCCCGGATCGCCCGCGGTCACCGCGTCGAGCGGAAAGACCGGCGCCCCTTTCAGCGCGGTCGGCTCGAGCAGGCCCGTAATCTGCGCCTCGACTTCGCGCACACGCGCCGCGTCGACGCGATCGGCCTTGCTCAGCGCGACCGCGCCGCGCGCCACGCCGAGCAGGTCGAGAATCGCCAGGTGCTCGCGCGTCTGCGGCATCACGCCGTCGTCGGCCGCGATCACCAGCAGGGCGAAGTCGACGCCGCCGGCGCCGGCGACCATCGTGTGCACGAGGCGCTCGTGTCCGGGCACGTCGACGAAGCCGAGCACCGGCTCGGCGTCTTCCGCTGCGCCGTCGACCGGCACGTACGCGTAGCCGAGTTCGATCGAGATCCCGCGCGCCTTCTCTTCCTTCAGACGATCCGTGTCGACGCCGGTCAGCGCGCGCACCAGACTCGTCTTGCCGTGATCGATGTGACCGGCGGTGCCGACGATCATGCGTGCAGCGCGCTCCACTGCGAGACGAACTCGGTCTCGTCCGCCTCGTCCAGGCAGCGCAGGTCCAGCCACAGTGCCTTGTCGGCGATGCGGCCGAGCACGGGACGCGGCAGCCCGCGCAGCGCGGCCTCGATGCGGCCGAGCCCGCCGCCTTTGCCGGTGCGCAGGCGCAGGCCGAAGCTCGGCAGCAGGTCCACCGGCAGCGCGCCGCTGCCGATCTGGCTGTGCATCGGCGCGACGTCGACTTCGCAGCGCGTTCCGAACGCCTGCTGCAGCGACGGCAGCAGCCGCTGCGCCTGCCGCTCGATCGACGCGACCGGACGCAGCAGCAGGCGCAGGGCCGGCAGGCGCTCGGGCAGGAGTTCGGGTTCGCGGTACAGGGCGAGCACGGCTTCGAGCGCCGCCAGCGTCTCCTTGCCGACGCGCAGCGCGCGCTTGAGCGGGTTCTTCTTCACGCGCGCGATCAGATCGGCGCGGCCGGCGAGGATGCCGGCCTGCGGGCCGCCGAGCAGCTTGTCGCCGCTGAACGTCACCAGGTCGGCGCCGGCGGCCAGGGTCTCGCGCACGGTCGGCTCCTTCGGCAGCCCCCAGCCGGAGAGATCGACGAGGCTGCCGCTGCCCAGATCGACGACGAGCGCAAGCGCGTGCGCGTGCGCCAGCGCGGCGAGCTCGCCTTCGCCGACGCTGGCGGTGAAGCCGCTGATCGCGTAGTTGCTCGCGTGCACCTTCATCAGCGCCGCGGTGCGCGCACCGATCGCCTCGGCGTAGTCGCGCGCATGCGTGCGGTTGGTCGTACCGACCTCGACCAGGCGCGCGCCGGCGCCGCGCATCACGTCGGGAATGCGGAACGCGCCGCCGATCTCGACCAGTTCGCCGCGGGAAACCACCACCTCGCGCCGGTTCGCCAGGGTGCTCAGCATCAGCAGCACGGCGGCGGCGTTGTTGTTGACGACGGTGGCCGCCTCGGCCCCCGTCAGCTCGACGACCAGGCCCTCGACGTGCGCGTCGCGGTCGCCGCGCCTGCCGCTGGCGAGATCGAACTCGAGGTTCACCGGCGCGGCGAGCGCGCGTGCGACCGCCTGCGCGGCCGACTCCGGCAGCGGAGCGCGGCCGAGGTTGGTGTGCAGCACGGTGCCGGTCAGGTTGAACACGCGGCGCAGGCCGGCGCGGGCTGAGTGCTCCAGGGCGGCCTCGACGGCGGCAGCGAAGCTCTCCGGCCGCAGGCGTTGCGCGTCGAGATTGCCGGCCAGCGCACCGGTGCGGCGATCGTCGAGTTCCGCGCGCAGCAGCGCGACGATGCGGCTGCGGCCGTGCCGTTCGACCAGCGCCGCGATCGCGGCATCGTTCAGCAGGCGATCCAGCGCCGGCAGCTCGCGGACCTGCGCCTTCGCGTGCGGCGCCCGCATGCGCTCAGCCCTGCTCCGCCGTCCACAGCAGCGGATTGCCGCTGGCGCGTTCGTAGCCTTCTTCGGCGAGCAGCAGGTCGAGCGCGAGGCTGGCCAGATCGTCGGCAACCGGCTCGAGCGCCGGGTCCTTCTCGTGGTAGAGAATCTTGCGGTAGCTGCGGCAGCGCGAGCAGCTCTCGGCGCGCACCGCCGCGTCGCCGTTTGCTTCGCCGGCGGCGGCATCGGTCAGCGAGTGGTAGGCGATGTCCTTGCCGTCGGCGCCGCACTGGCTGCACTGCACGCGCACCATGTGCCACTCGCAGGCGCACAGCGTGCAGTGCAGGTAGCGATAGCCCTGGTACGGGCGCTGCGCGCGCACCAGGCTGGCGACCGGCAGGCTGCCGCACAGCGGACACACGCCGGGCACGTCGAGCGGCTGCACGTCGCCGGCGGCGAAGCCGCTCGACAGCGCCGTCCAGTTCACCTGCAGCGCGGCCATCACGAACGGCGCGGACGCGACGTCGACCGCGCCGTCGCGAACGCCGAGCAAGGCGTCGGCCTGTGCTTCGAGCGCGTCGCCGGAAGCGGCGCGCACGCGGGCAGCCAGACGCGTCACTTCGGCGGGAAATTCCGTCTGCGCCAGGACCGCGGCGCAGATCGCCGACAGCGCCTCGCGCCACTGCGGCGCGCGCGCCCAGCTCGTCGCCGCCAGCGGCGGCATGCGGTGCTCGTGCGCCAGGGCCAGCTGCGCCGCAGTCGGCGGCGTCGCGGCGAAGTCGCCCAGCGCCGCGTGCTGAGTCTCGGCGAGCACCGCGCAGAACCGCAGGTAGTCGGCGATCGGGCTGCCCTGCGCGAGCGTGCGCAGGCGTGCGCTGCGCTGGGCGAACACCTGCGAACGCTCCGGCACGCGCACGCGCGGAATCGATCGCGAAGCGAGCGTTTCGATCTGACCGCGTTCGAGGATGCGCTGGCTCATGGGCTCGCTGCCGACGTGGCAGCGCCTATCCTCGCCGCTGCGGCGGCGCCCGTCCAGCGCGCATCGACGCGCAGGCTCCTACTTGCGGTCCGCGCCGGTCGCTTCGCGGAACCAGGCCCGGTGATGTTTCCAGGCCCAGCCGTAGCTGACCGTGCCGCGCGTCATCGCGCGCACCGACCCCTTGACCCAGATCGCCGCGTAGATGTGCACGACGATCGCGCAGATCAGCACCAGCGCGCAGACCGCGTGCAGCAGCGAAGCCAAGCGCACGAGTTCGACCGGCAGCGAGAAATACGCCCGCCACATCGCCAGGCCCGACAGCAGCAGGCCGAGCAGGCACGGCACGATGACGTAGAACAGCAGCTTCTGCCCGGCGTTGTAGCGGCCGACGTCCGGCAGATTCTCCTCGCGGTTGTCGAGCACGTCGTCCATCTGCCGCAGCCACTGGCTGTCGCGTGCTTCCCAGACGTTGTGCCGCCAGACCTTCGCGGCGAGGAAGGCGAAGGCGAACACCATGACCAGGCCGATGAACGGATGCAGGATGCGCGTCCACGGCCCGCCGCCGAACAGGTTCGTCAGCCAGAACAGCGCCGGATGGAACAGCGCCAGGCCCGACAGCGCGAGCAGGACGAAGCTGATCGCGACGGTCCAGTGATTGACCCGGGTGGAGAACTCGTAGCGGACGATCTCGCCGCCCTTGCGTTCGACGGTCATGGCGTGTCCTCCAGCTCGCGGCGCGCGGCCTCCTCGTCGTGCGCGTCGGTCTCGTTGCGGCCGACGCGCAGGTAGTGCAGGAACCCGGCCGCCGCCGTGGCGAGGATCGCGAACAGACCGAGCGGCTTGCCGATGCCCTTCCACAGGCCGACCATCGCGCTGATCTTCGGCTCCTGCGGCAGCCCGGCGTAGAGCTGCGGCTGGTCGGCGTGGTGCAGCACGTACATCACGTGCGTGCCGCCGACGCCCTGCGGGTCGTACAGCCCGGCGTGCTCGAAGCCGCGCGACTTGAGATCCTCGACGCGCTCGGCGGCGTGCTGCTGCATGTCCTGCTTGGTGCCGAACACGATCGCGCCGGTCGGGCAGGTCTTCACGCAGGCCGGCTCCAGACCCACGGCGACGCGGTCCGAGCACAGCGTGCACTTGTAGGCCTTCTTGTCCTGCTTGGAGATGCGCGGGATGTTGAACGGGCAGCCGGTGATGCAGTAGCCGCAGCCGATGCAGTTCTCTTCGTGGAAATCGACGATGCCGTTGGCGTACTGCACGATCGCGCCCGGCGACGGGCAGGCCTTGAGGCAGCCCGGATCGGCGCAGTGCATGCAGCCGTCCTTGCGGATCAGCCATTCCAGGTCGCCCTTGGGCGTCTCGTGCTCGGTGAAGCGCATCAGCGTCCACGACTGGTCGCTGAGGTCGTGCGGGTTGTCGTAGTGCCCGGTACAGGTGCCGACCTCGTCGCGCAGGTCGTTCCATTCCATGCAGGCGACCTGGCAGGCCTTGCAGCCGATGCACTTGGTCACGTCGATGAGCTTGGCGACCTGCCCCGTATGCGCGCCGCGCGCCTGCGGTTCGGGCAGGGTCGTCGCCGAACGTCGGATGATGTCGAGCGATTGCAGTGCCATCTTCGGGCCTCCTAGATCCTCTCGACCTTGACCAGGAACGACTTGAATTCCGGCGTGTTCGTGTTCGCGTCGCCGACGAACGGGGTCAGCGTGTTGGCGATGTAGCCCGGCTTGGCCACGCCGAGGAAGCCCCAGTGGATCGGCACGCCGACCGTGTGCACGGCCTTGCCCTCGATCGTAAGCGGCTTGATGCGCTTGGTGACCATCGCCACCGCCTCGATGTGCCCGCGGTGCGAGCTGACGCGTACGCGACTGCCGTTGCCGATGCCCAGCTCGTCGGCCAGCGCCGCGCCGATCTCGACGAACTGCTCCGGCTGCACGATCGCGTTCAGGCGGACGTGCTTGGTCCAGTAGTGGAAGTGCTCGGTCAGGCGGTACGTGGTCGCCACGTGCGGGAACTGGTCCGCCTTGCCGAACGCCTCCCGATCCTGCGCGAACACGCGCGCGGCCGGGTTGTTGAGCGCCTGCGGCTGGTTCGGATTGAGCGGATTGGTCGCCAGCGGCGTCTCGAACGGCTCGTAGTGCTCGGGGAACGGTCCTTCCGCCATGCCGGCGCGGGCGAAGAAGCGCGCCACGCCTTCCGGATTCATGATGAACGGCCCCATGCCGTTCTCCGGATTCTCGTCGGCCTTGAAGTCCGGAATGTCGGCGCCGCCCCAGGCGCTGCCGTTCCAGGCGATCAGCTTGCGCGACGGATCCCACGGCTTGCCGTGCGGATCGCAGGACGCGCGGTTGTAGAGCACGCGCCGGTTCGCCGGCCACGCCCAGGCCCAGTTGATCGTCTGGCCGATACCGGTCGGATCGGCGTTGTCGCGCCGCGCCATCAGATTGCCGGTCGGACCCCACGCACCGCAGAAGATCCAGCAGCCGCTGGCGGTGCTGCCGTCGTCGCGCAGTTCGGCGAAACCGGCGAGCTGCTCGCCGGCCTTGCGCGTGATCCTGGTCGGGTCCTTCGGGTCAGCGAGATCGGCCAGCGCGCTGCCGGAGTATTCGCGCGCGAGTTCCTCGGGAGCCGGACTGTGCGGCTGCGCATATTTCCAGGTCAGGTTGACGATCGGATCCGGGAACGCGCCGCCGTCCTTGCGATACGCATCGCGCAGGCGCAGGAACAGGCCGGCCATGATCTCCAGGTCGCTGCGTGCCTCGCCCGGCGGCTCGGCGCCCTTCCAGTGCCACTGCAGCCAGCGCGAGGAGTTGGTCAGCGAACCGTTCTCCTCGGCGAAGCAGGTGGTCGGCAGGCGGAACACCTCGGTCTGGATCTTCGCCGGATCGACGTCGTTGAGCGCGCCGTAGTTCTTCCAGAACTCGCTCGTCTCGGTGGCGAGCGGATCCATGATGACGAGGTACTTGAGCCTGGAGAAACTCGCGCTGAGCTTGGCCTTGTTCGGCGCGGCGGCGAGCGGATTGAAGCCCTGACAGATGTAGCCGTTCATCTTGCCCTGGTTCATCAGCTCGTAGGCCTGCAGCATGTCGTACTGCTTGTCGAGCTTGGGCAGGTAGTCGTAGGCCCAGTGGTTGTCCGCCGTCGCCGCGTCACCCCACCACGACTTCATGAAGCTGACGAAGAACTTGCGGTAGTTCTGCCAGTAGCTGAGCTGGTTCGGGCGCAGCGGCTTCTGTGCGCGCGCGCCGATGTAGCCGTCGAAATCCTGCTCCTTCTCGTTCGGCAGCGTCATGTAGCCAGGCAGCAGGTTCGACATCAGGCCGAGGTCGGTCAGGCCCTGGATGTTGGAATGTCCGCGCAGGGCGTTCATGCCGCCGCCGGCCACGCCGATGTTGCCGAGCAGCAGCTGCACCATCGCGCCGGTGCGGATCATCTGCGAGCCGATCGAATGCTGCGTCCAGCCGAGCGCGTACATGATCGTCATCGCGCGGTCCGCCGTGGCGGTGGAAGCGATCATGTCCCAGATCTGCAGCACCTTGTCCCTGGGCGTGCCGCAGACGCGCTCGACCATCTCAGGCGTGTAGCGCGCGTAGTGCTGCTTGAGCAGGTTGTAGACGCAGCGCGGATCGGCCAGGGTCGGATCGGTGCGGACGTAGCCGTCCTCGCCGCGCGCGTAGTCCCAGCTCGACTTGTCGTAGCTGCGCTTGTCCGCGTCGTAGCCGGAGTAGATGCCGTCGTTGAACGCGAACTCGTCCTTCACGATGAAGGAGAGGTCGGTGTAGTTGACGACGTACTCGCGCTGGATCTTGTCGTTCTCCAGCAGATGGCGGATCAGGCCGCCGAGAAAGACGATGTCGGTGCCGGTGCGGATCGGCGCGTAGACGTCGGCGACCGAGGCCGAGCGCGTGAAGCGCGGATCGACCACGATCAGCCTTGCCTTGTTGTGCGCCTTCGCTTCCGTGACCCACTTGAAGCCGCACGGGTGCGCTTCGGCGGCATTGCCGCCCATGATGAGGATCAGATCGGCATTCTTGATGTCGACCCAGTGATTCGTCATCGCTCCACGGCCGAACGTCGGGGCAAGACCTGCCACCGTCGGGCCGTGTCAGACGCGTGCCTGGTTGTCGAACGCCAGAAGCCCGAGGGAGCGCGCCACCTTGTGCGTGAGGTAGCCGACTTCGTTGCTCGACGCCGAGGCGGCGAGC
The DNA here is from genome assembly GCF_042652785.1 of Dokdonella ginsengisoli. Classification (NCBI taxonomy): domain Bacteria; kingdom Pseudomonadati; phylum Pseudomonadota; class Gammaproteobacteria; order Lysobacterales; family Rhodanobacteraceae; genus Dokdonella; species Dokdonella ginsengisoli. Next base: position 930,572 of record NZ_JBHSHD010000010.1, read on the forward strand.
ATGCCGGTGGTCAGCCAGCGGTTGACGGTGAGGCCGTCGGCGTTCTTCGCGGCGAAGTTCGCGTCGCGATCGGCCTTCATCAGCCTGGCGATGCGATCGAGCGCCTCGTCCCACGAGATGCGCTGCCACGTGTCGGAGCCCGGTGCACGGTACTCGGGGTACTGCAGGCGGCTGTCGCTGTGGATGAAGTCGACCAGGGCCGCGCCTTTCGGGCACAGCGTGCCGCGATTGACCGGATGGTCCGGGTCGCCCTCGATGTGGAAGATGCTCGCCCGCGCGTTCTTGGCGCCGTCGCCGAGGCTGTACATGAGCACGCCGCAGGCAACCGAGCAGTAGGGGCAGGTGTTGCGGGTCTCGGTCGCGCGTGCGAGCTTGAACTGCCGCACTTCGGCCAGCGCTTGGCCGGGCGAGAAACCCATCAGCGCCAGACTCGAAGCTCCCAGGGTCGTCCCGGTGACCTTCAAGAACTGACGTCGAGTCATTGCAGACATGACGTTCTCCTCGATCGGGTCGCGCCGGAATCCTTCCCCGCGCCTTCCCGCGCCGCTCACGCAAACGTCGGACGACCTCTCGACCGACGACTTCGGAAATGCACCACACCGACGGCACCGAACGGGATCGAGTATAGGCCAAATCCGCGACACGCAACCCCTCGCGCGGCGTGGCGAGCCGCGCCGGCGACTACGCCTTTGGTCGAACGTCGAGGCGGCCTGCGCGCGGGGGACGCAGACGAAAAACCCGGCTTTCGCCGGGTTCTCGTGGAGTCGTTTTCCGCGGCGCCGGTCAGCGCGCCTGCGCCTTGCGATCGGCGGTTCGCCCGCCCTTCGCCGACGGCCCGGCCGACGGCTGCGGATCGAGATCGTTGAGCAGCGCGCGCAGGTCCACCGACACCGTCTCGCCGTCGCCGGCCAGATCGAGCGAAGCCATCGAGCGCTTGGACAGCGCCGAGCGGCTGACGTACAGCTCGCGGTCCGGCTGCGGCGGACGCTCCGCGCTGCACAGGTTCCGGTTGAGGCGCAGCAGGCTCGTGCCCGAACGCTGCCAGGGCTGGTCCGGCGAGAGCCGCTTGACCATCACGCTTTCGAGTTTGACGACGACGGTGTCGCCACTCACTTCGGTGCAACGACCGATACCGATATCGTAAGACATAGCAATCCTCATGAACGGAGTCCCGACGATCGGGCGCCCAGCGGCGCCGTGATCGCCGTGCGCCGGCCTCAGGCGGCGCTCGGGTAACTCGCGATTATGACGGACTCCGTGTAAATTTCCGTTATCCGGCGCCGATTTAGGCGCGGCCGGCCGCCTCGACGAAGGCCGCCACGCGCACGGCGACCGCCTGCGGCGCCTTCATCCAGGCGAAGTGGTCGGCCGGTATCCCGCCCAGATCCTCCGGCGCCAGCAGGTGCCGCTGCGCCGGCGACTGCGGCATCTTGCCGAGCAGCCAGTCCAGCGAGGCCTGCGGACCCAGCCAGTCGTCGCGCAGGCGCAGGGCCAGCAGCGGCAGGCGCAGGACCGCCAGGCGCCCTTCCAGATCCTCGTCCAGGCCGGCGGCGGCGTAGCGCCCGGTCCGGCCGCTGCGCGCCCAGTCGGCGATCAGCCCGCGCGCCTCGTTGCCGCCGAAACCGAGCCGCCGCCCCGGGAAATGCCCGCGCAGCGCGGCGATCCACGGGGCGATCGTGACGACCGGCCCGATCAGGCGGTACCAGGGAAAGGTGCGCCAGTACGGCGCCCCGCTGGCGACCAGGATCAGGCCGGCCTGCGCGTCCGGATCGAGCGCCGCCTGCAGCGTCGCGATCTGGCCGCCGAGGCTGTGCCCGCCGAGCCACAGGCGCGCCTGTGGAAAGGCGGCGCGCGCGGCGGCGAAGGTCGCCGGCAGATCCAGCGCGAGCAGTTCGCGGTAACCCCAGTCCGAATGCCGCCCGGCGCGGCGGTCGCTGGAACCGATGCCGCGCCATTCGTGCAGGGCGACGGCGATGCCGCGTGCGGCCAGTTCGCGTGCGAACGGCTGGTAATTGCGCGCCGCGACGCCGAGCGCCGGCAGCCACACGACGACGTCGCGCACCGGCCCCGGCGGAATCGCCTGCCACAGGTCGGCCGCGGCAGCGTCGGCCGCGACGACGCGCACGCTGGTCTCGCCGATGTCCGCGCCGGACGGATTCGTCATCGGCTAGATGTAGCCGGACTGGGCCGAACCGGTCAACGCCGCCGAGCGCGCATGCGAGGCATCGGCCGCGCGCCGCCACGGTTCGCGATCGAAGATCAGCAGCCGCGGATCGCAGCGATGGACTTTCGCGTAGATCGCCGCGGGCGGCGAGTCGAACGCCGGCAGCCGCAGGCACAGCTCGCGTGCGCCGACGTCGATCCGATACTCGCGGCCGCACGCATCGGTGGCCACCTGCTCGCCCGCCGAGCGCGGCAGCGGCAGACGCACGCGCGCGATCTCCTCGCGCCAGGCGACGACCAGCAGCAGGTCGTGCGGCCGCAGCGATCCGGCACGAGGCAGGTACAGCGGTCGCGTCGCATCCGGCGGGGCCGCCTCGTCGGCCAGCTCGAACCGGTTCGGCAGCGCCGCCAGCGCCAGCAGGCGCTTGCGGCTCAGGGCGATCTGGCTCGCATGGGCGTGCATGGCCTCGCGCTTGGCCTGCGCATCGGCGGCCGGCACCTCGAGCAGGCGGCCGTCGCCGGACGGCTTCTCGCCGTGCACGACGTAGCCCAGGCACAGGCAGCGATGCCCGCTGCGCAGCAGCGCCAGTTCCGCCAGCACGCGCAGCGCGCTGTGGTCCGGGTGACGGTCGGCCAGGTTCGGCAGCACCAGATGCGTCGGCGCGAACTGCGCGATCTCCTGCGCCAGCGCCTCGACCGCGCGGTCGTCGCGCATCAGCAGCGCGGTCAGCCCCTGGTCCGGCCAGCCGAAGAAGCGCGCCGGCGTCACCGACTTCGGCACGCCGAGGCGTTCCAGCGCGGCGCGCGCCTCGCCGCGGCGGCGGGTGCCCCAGCGCGCGCGTTCGCGCACGCCGATCTTCCAGCGCCGCTCCAGCCAGCGCTGCGGCCATGGATTGTTGTCGCCGTCGGTGGCGAACGCGACGCGCAGCGCGGAACCGGCGGCCAGCGCGGCGCGGATCAGGTCGCCTGCGGCGAGGGTCTCGTCGTCCGGATGCGGCGCCAGCACCAGCACGCGATCGGCGGAAGAAAGCTGCAGGGCCCCACTCATCGACGCTCCCACCCGCACCCCGTGACGTCCTGCGCCGCTCCGGCGCGAACGTAAAGACTAGCGCAAACCTCGCGCATATCGGCATGCCCGCGTTAAGGATGCGTGGTTCATCCGGGGTTGTCGTGAAAAAGGGAAAAATGCCGCGCCGTCTCCGCAGCCGATCCGATGAACGACGAAAACCGCACTCGCGGCGCGCTGCGCCTGCACGAATACCGCGACCAGCCCGGCGACCACTTCTATCGCGCGGCCATCCTGTTCGGCTTCGCCGCCCTGCTCTACGTGAGCTGGCGTCATCCGGCCTTCCACGGCCTGCTGCGCTCCGCGCGGCATCACGAATGGGGCCGTTACCTGGTCGGGCCGGCCGCCACCTGGGCGGTGCTCGGGCTGCTGATGCTGATGCTGCGCACCGCGCTGTGGTTCCGCTACCGCACGCCGCCGCTGGCCGATTTCGCGCAGGCGCCGGCGATGACGGTGGTGATTCCGGCCTACAACGAAGGCGAGATGGTCGCGCGCTCGATCGCTTCCGTCGCGCAGGCGCGCTATCCGCGCGAGCGGCTGGAGATCTTCGTCGTCGACGACGGCAGCAGCGACGACACCTGGCAGCACATCGAACGCGCCGCCGCGCAATTTCCCGACCTGGTCACCACCCTGCGCTTCGAGCGCAACCGCGGCAAGCGCGCCGCGCTCGAAGCGGGCTTTCGCCGCGGCCGCGGCGAGATCATGGTGACGATCGACTCCGACAGCGTGATCGAGCCGGACACCCTGCTGGCGATGGCCGGCGCGTTCGCCGATCCGAAGGTCGGCGCGGTGGCCGGCAAGGTCAGCGTGTTCAATCGCGAGGACGGCCCGATTCCGCGCATGCTGAAGGTGCGCTTCGCGCTCTCGTTCGACTTCCTGCGCGCCGTGCAGAGCACCTACGGCACCGTCTACTGCTGTCCCGGCGCGCTCGCCGGCTACCGCACCGAGGTCGTGCGGCGCGTGCTGGACGCGTGGATCCGCCAGCGCTTTCTCGGCCGCGCCTGCACCTACGGCGAGGACCGCGCGCTGACCAACGACATCCTCAACCAGGGCTACGACTGCGTCTACCAGCGCGCGGCGATCGTGCATACGCTGGTGCCGACGACCTACCGCCGCCTGTGCAAGATGTACCTGCGCTGGGACCGCAGCTACGTGCGCGAGGAGCTGCGCTTCCTCGGCAGCGTGATGTGGAAGCGCCCGCCGGTCGCGCGCGCGATGGCGCTGGCCGAATTCGTCACCGGCAACCTGCGCTATCCGATCGCGCTGGCGACGTCGCTGCTGCTGGTCGCGCTGGTCCCGCTGCGGCCGGACGTGCTGCTGCACTTCTTCAGCGCCCTGCTGCTGGTCTCCGCGTTCCACATGCTGTACTACCTGCGCAGCGAGCGCAGCTGGGATTTCCTCTACGGCATCGGCTATGCGTTCTTCTCCACGTTCGCGCTGTTCTGGATCTTTCCGTATGCGCTGTTCACCGCGCGCGCGCAGGGCTGGCTGACGCGCTGAACGCGGGCGGCGCCCGCGCAGCCGTCTTTCGCGAGCGCCGCCACTGCCCTAGACTGGGCGTTCTCCCGCATTCCATTCGAGGTATTCGTCCGATGCGCCAGTGATGCCGCCGTCCGCAGGACGGCCAGACCCGCCCCTCGCGCGAGGGGAAGTCCCCGGCATCTTCTGGAAACGACACGTGACGAATCCCCGCCTGACGCTCGACGGCGTCTCCTGCGTGCTGCCGGACGGCAGCACGCTGTTCTCCAATCTCTCCGAACAGTTCGACCACCGCCCGACCGGCCTGGTCGGACGCAACGGCTGCGGCAAGACCCTGCTGGCGCGCATTCTCGCCGGCCAGCGGGAGCCTTCCGCCGGCCGCTGCACACGCTCGGGCAGCGTGTACTACGTGCCGCAGCAGGTTTCGCGCGCCGACGGCCGTTCGGTCGCCGACCTGGCCAACGTGCGCACGGCGCTGGACGCGCTCGAGCGCATCGCCGCCGGAATCGCGCAGCCCGGCGATTTCGAGACCGTCGGCAACCGCTGGGACCTGCGCCAGCGCTTCCACGCCGAACTGGAACGCGCCGGCCTCGAACGGCTGCATCCGGACACGCCCGCCGGCGTGCTCAGCGGCGGCGAAGCCACGCGCGTCGCCCTGATCGGCGCCTTCGTCTCCGCAGCGGATTTCCTGATCCTCGACGAGCCGACCAACCACCTCGACGGTCCCAGCCGCCGCGCCCTGCTGGAGCAGCTGCGGCACTGGCCGAACGGCCTGCTGGTGATCAGCCACGACCGCCGGCTGCTGGACGGCATGGCGCGCATCGTCGAGCTGTCGGCCTCCGGATTGCGCAGCTACGGCGGCGGCCACGCGTTCTACGCGCAGCGCAAGGCCGAGGAGCGCGAGAGCGCGTCGCGCCAGCTCGAGCAGGCCAGGATCGAGCGCGAGCGTGGCGAGCGCGCGCTGCGCGACCAGCGCGAGCGGCAGGATCGGCGCCAGGCGCGCGGCCGGCGTCATGGACAGGAGGCCAACCAGGCGAAGATCCTGCTCGACCGCCAGAAACAGCGCGCCGAAACCTCCCATGGAAAGCTGCAACGGCAGCATGCAGCCGAGCGCGAGCGGCTCGATCGCGACGTGCGCAAGGCGTGGCACGCCGTGGAAGACGAAATCTCGATCGTGCTGCACGAACCCGCCGTCATGTCTGCGCAGAAGCGGGTGGCAGAACTCGACGCGGTGGCGCTGCCGTTCCTGCCGCCGTCCGCGTGCGAGGTTGACCTGATCCTCGGCGGACGGCAGCGCGTGGGCGTGGTCGGCCCGAACGGCAGCGGCAAGTCCACCCTGCTGAGGCTGCTGGCCGGACAGGTCGAACCGCTCGTCGGGCGCCGCGAGGTGCACGTGCCCGCCGCCTACCTGGACCAGCAGCTGGCGCATCTGGACCCGCGCGAATCGGCCATCGAACATCTGCTGCGCGTCGCCGGAAATACCGCGCAAAGCACGCTGCGCACGTGGCTGGCGCAGCTCGGACTGGACGCGGCGAGGATCGGCCTGCCGTGCGGCGAACTCAGCGGCGGGGAGCGGCTGAAGGCCGCCCTCGCCTGCGCGCTGTACGCCGACCTGCCGGCCCGGCTCCTGCTGCTGGACGAGCCCAGCAACCATCTCGACCTGCCTTCGCTGCAGGCGCTCGAAGCGACGCTGCGCAGCTACCGCGGCGCCCTGCTGGTGGCCTCGCACGACGAGGCCTTCCTGGACGGCCTCGCCCTCACCGACCGCCTGCGCGCGACGGCGCAGGGCTGGCGGCTGGAGCCCTGGTGAACGCCGGCCGGTGGCTCACTCGTCCGGCGCGTGCCGGATCTGACCTTCGCCGCGCACGACGAAGCGCTCGATCGTCAGCGCCTCGGCGCCCATCGGGCCGTAGGCGTGCAGGCGCGTCGTGGAGATGCCGATCTCGGCACCGAGCCCGAGTTCGCCGCCGTCGCTGAAGCGCGACGAGGCGTTGACCATGATCACCGCCGAGCGCAGCGCGCCGACGAAGCGCTCGATCGCCGCCTCGTCGCTGGCCGCGATGACTTCGGTGTGATCGGAGCCGTAGCGCCGGATGTGTTCGATCGCGGCATCGAGATCGTCCACCACGCGCACGGCGATGACCAGGTCGAGAAACTCGGCGGCATAGTCGGCCTCGTCCGCTGGCTCAACGTCCGGCGCCAGCGCGCGCGTGCGCTCGCAGCCGCGCACCTGCACGCCGCGCCGGCGCAGCGCCGCGACCGCGCGCGGCACGAAGGCCGGCGCGAGGTCGGCGTGCACCAGCAGGGTTTCGAGCGCGTTGCAGACCGCCGGGCGCGTGGTCTTGCCGTCGATCAGCAGGCGCAGCGCGAGTTCCGCGTCGGCGCTGGCGTCGACGTACAGGTGGCAGACGCCGCGGTAGTGCTTGATGACCGGCACGCGCGCGTGCTCGGCGACGAAGCGGATCAGGCTCTCGCCGCCGCGCGGAATCGCCAGGTCGACGAGATCGGTCAGCTGCAACAGCTCGAGCACGCTTTCGCGGCGCAGGTCCTCGATCAGCGTGATCGCCGCCGGCGGCAGGCCGCTCGCGCGCAGGGCGTCGCGCAGCGCGGCAGCGATGGCCTGATTGCTGTGGAACGCCTCGGAGCCACCGCGCAGCAGCACCACGTTGCCGGCCATGAAGCACAGCGCGGCGGCGTCCGCGGTCACGTTCGGCCGCGCCTCGTAGATCATCGCGATCAGGCCGAGCGGAATGCGCACGCGCTCGACGCGGATGCCGTTCGGCCGCGTCTCGCGGCGCGTGACCTGGCCGACCGGATCGGGCAGGTCGGCGACCGCGCGCACGCCGGCGGCGACGCCGGCCAGCCGTGTCGGATCCAGACGCAGCCGGTCGACCAGCGCGTCCGCACGTCCGGCCGCGATCGCGGCCTCGACGTCGAGCGCGTTCGCGGCGAGGATCGCCGCACACTGCCGCTCGATTTCGTCGGCCATCCGGTTCAGCGCCGCCCGCTTGGCCGTGGTCGACAGGGCGGCGATGGCGGCGGCCGCGTCGCGCGCTGCCAGCGCGAGTTCGCGCATCGATGCGTTCATGCGTTGGCCTCCTCGAATGCGACCAGATCGTCGCGACGGATCACCGTGTCGCCGTAGCTGAAGCCGAGGATCGCCTCGATCTCGCGTGTGTGCCGGCCGGCCAGCCGGCGCACTTCGCCGGCGGCGTACTGGCACAGCCCGCGCGCGACGACGCGCGCGCCGGCCTCGCCGACCGCCAGCACCTCGACGAGGTCGCCGCGGGCGAACTCGCCGTCGACGCCGACGATGCCGCCCGGCAGCAGCGAGGCACCGTCGAGTACCGCGCGCGCGGCGCCGGCGTCGACGCGCAGGCAGCCGCCGGAACCGGGCGCATGGCGCAGCCAGTACTTGCGTGCGGCCAGCCGCGACGCCGGAGCTTCAACCAGCGTGCCGCGCAGCTGCCCGTCGGCGAGGCTGGCGACGGCGGCCGCGTCGGTGCCGTTGAACAAGGCCGTCGCGATGCCGGCCTTGGCCGCCTTGGTCGCCGCCTCGAGCTTGGTGCGCATGCCGCCGGTGCCGAGCGCACTGCCGGCGCCGCCGGCCATCGCCAGTACCTCCGGCGTGACCGCCGCGACGCGTCCGATCGGCCGCGCCGCCGGATCGAGCCGCGGATGCGCGCTGTACAGGCCGTCGACGTCGCTGGCGATCAGCAGCAGGTCGGCGTCGACCAAGGCCGCGACGATCGCCGCGAGATTGTCGTTGTCGCCGAGCTTGAGTTCCTCCACCGCCACCGTGTCGTTCTCGTTGACGACCGGCACGCAGCGCAGGCGCAGCAGTTCGAGCAAGGTGTTGCGCGCATTCAGATAGCGGCGGCGGTTGCGCAGGTCGTCGTGGCTGAGCAGCACCTGCGCCACCGGCACGTCGAGCAGGCTCTGCCACAGCCCCACCATGCGCGTCTGCCCGAGCGCGGCCAGCGCCTGGCGCAGCACGAGGCCACCGGCGCGCCGCGCGTCCTGCGGTACGCGCGTGCGCCCCGCGGCGACGGCTCCGGACGACACCAGCACTACGTCGCGACCGCTCGCACGCGAGGCGGCGACGAAAGCCGCGAGCCCGCGCGCGTGGCGATCGGAAAGCTCGCCGTCGACGCCGGTCAGCAGGCTGCTGCCGATCTTGAGGACGGCGCGGCGCCAGGGCGGCAGGTTCTGGATATCAAAGGTCGCCACGATACGCACTCAAACTCACGAACGGAGCAAGCCCATTGCTCAACGCCTCGTCGGCGCGATTCACGATTCGAGGCAGGAGTCTCGCCACCTCGGCATACAACTGGTCTGTCGTCATCGCCTGAAAACGATCGAATTCCGCATCGTCCGGATGGCAGGCGAAAGACAGACGCCCGTGCAGGGAGCCATCTTGCCGAACCAAGTCGACGTCGACGGCGTGTCCGAAGAAGCGATCGTTCCTGCGCGCCAACGCACGAAACCCAAGGCCGTCCACGGCCAGCACCGTCTGGCCACTCATCCTCAAAATTCCCCCAGTCGCCTGCGCAACTCGTCCAGCCGCAGATCGGCCGCCGCGCCGGCAGACACGCGCGCCGCCAGGCTCGCCTCCGGAGTCCTGCCCTGCCCCGCCTCCGCGGCCGCCTCGGCGGCGCGGCGGTAGGCCTCGCGGAACGGCACGCCGGCGGCGGCCTGCTCGATCGCGACGTCGGTCGCGTACATCGACGGCTCGATCGCCGCGCGCATCGCCGCCTCGTTCCATTCCAGCCGCGCAAGCAGGTCCGGCAGCAGTTCGAGCGCCGGCAGGCCGCGGTGGAAACCGTGGAAGATCGCGCCCTTGGAGAACTGCAAGTCGCGCTGGTAGCCGGACGGCAGCGACAGCAGGTGCTCGATCTCGCTGCGCGCCGCGGCGACGCTGGCGTAGCTGGCGCGCATCAGCTCGACCACGTCCGGATTGCGCTTGTTCGGCATGATCGAACTGCCGGTGGTGTATTCCGGCGGCAGGCGCACGAAACCGAATTCGGCGGTGGTGAACAGCGACAGGTCCCAGGCCAGCCGGCGCAGGTCGAGCAAGGCGGCGCCGAGCGCCTCCAGTGCGCCGATCTCGAACTTGCCGCGCGAAAGCTGCGCGTAGACCGGGTTGACCTGCAGCCGCGCGAAGCCGAGCGCCTGGGTCGTGTGCGCGCGGTCGAGCGGCAGGTTCACACCGTAGCCGGCCGCGGTGCCGAGCGGGTTGGCGTCGATCCAGGCCAGCGTGTCGCGCGCGCGGCGCGCGTCGTCGATGAAGCTTTCGGCGAAACCGGCGAACCACAGCGCCGTCGAGGAGACCACCGCGCGCTGCAGGTGCGTATACCCCGGCAGCGGCAGCGCCTCGCGCGCAGCTCGCTCGAGGCAGACTTCGGCGGCAGCGCGGCAATGCGCCTGGAGCTCGCGCAGCCGCGCCTTCAACCACAGCCGCGTCGCCACCAGGATCTGGTCGTTGCGGCTGCGGCCGGTGTGCACCTTGCGCCCGGCGTCGCCGAGCCGCTCGATCAGGCGCGCCTCGATCGCGGAATGGCCGTCCTCGTAGCGCTCGTCGAGGACGAAGGCGCCGCTGCGGAAATCGGCCGCCAGCGCGTCGAGTTCGCGCACCAGCGCCGCCGCTTCTTCCGCATCGAGCAGGCCGATGTTGGCCAGTCCACCGACGTGCGCCTGGCTCGCCTCGACGTCGTGCAGGAAGAACTCGCGGTCGAGCACGACGTCGTCGCCGGCGAGGAAGCGCATGATGCGTTCGTCGGTACGGACTCCCTGTTTCTGCCAGAGCAGGTCACTCATAAGCGCCTCGAAGAATCCCGGTTGTCGTCATCCCCGCGAACGCGGGGATCCATCTTGATGGTTCTGCATATCCGTCAACAGCAAGACGGATGGCCAGCCTTCGGCTGCTGAAAATCGCCTCCCGCGTTCGCGGGAATGACGAGGTTTTTCCTCCCGCTCACGTGCCTGTCCTCGCGGTGCGCGCTTCGACCAGCCGCGCGATCGCGTCGTCCGGGGCCAGCTCGACGCGCTCGCCGCCGGCGCGGCGCTTGAGTTCGACCTGGCCGGCGGCAAGGCCGCGCGGACCGATCGCGATCTGCCACGGCAGGCCGACCAGGTCCATGTTGGCGAACTTGGCGCCGGCACGCTCGTCGGTGTCGTCGTACAGCACGTGCATACCGGAGGCTTCGAGCTTCGCGTACAGCGCGTCGCAGGCCGCCTCGACCGCGGCGTCGCCGGGCTTGAGGCCGATCAGTCCGACGTCGAACGGCGCGACCGGCTCCGGCCAGACGATGCCGTGCTCGTCGTGACCCGCCTCGATGATCGCGCCGACCAGCCGCGACACGCCGATGCCGTAGGAGCCGCCGTGGATCGGCCGCGAGGAGCCGTCCGGCAGGGTCACGGCGGCGCGCATCGGCTCGGAGTACTTGGTGCCGAAGTAGAAGATCTGCCCGACCTCGATGCCGCGCGTATGCAGCCTGCGCTCGGCCGGCACCTCGCTCTCGAAGCGCGCCGCGTCGTGCACGTCCGAGGTGGCGGCATACGGCGCGGTCCAGCGCCGGATCGCCGGTTCCAGATCGCCGGCGTAGTCCGTGTCCGCGGCGGGCACCGGCAGGTCGAGCAGTGCGCGGTCGCAGTACACGTCCGACTCGCCGGTGTCGGCCAGCACGATGAACTCGTGCGAGAGATCGCCGCCGATCGGGCCGGTTTCGGCGCGCATCGGGATCGCCCGCAGCCCCATGCGCGAAAAGGCGCGCAGGTAGGCGACGAACATGCGGTTGTACGAGCGGCGCGCGCCGGCCTCGTCGAGGTCGAACGAATAGCCGTCCTTCATCAGGAATTCGCGCCCGCGCATGACGCCGAAGCGCGGCCGCTGCTCGTCGCGGAACTTCCACTGCACGTGGTAGAGGTTCAGCGGCAGGTCGCGGTACGAACGCACGCCGGCGCGGAAGATCTCGGTGATCATTTCCTCGTTGGTCGGCCCGTACAGCAGCTCGCGCTCGTGGCGGTCGCGGATGCGCAGCATCTCCGGGCCGTAGGCGTCGTAGCGCCCGCTCTCGCGCCACAGGTCGGCCAGCTGCAGTGTCGGCATCAGCAGTTCCAGCGCGCCGGCGCGATCCATCTCCTCGCGCACGATGCGCTCGATGTTGCGCAGCACGCGCAGGCCGAGCGGCAGCCAGGCGTAGATGCCGGCGGCCTCCTGGCGGATCAGGCCGGCGCGCAGCATCAGACGGTGCGAGGCGATCTGCGCCTCGGCGGGATTGTCCTTCAGGGTGGGCAGGAAATAGCGGGAAAGACGCATGGGACACCTCGATCGGAAAAAGGGAGTTCGCACCGGCGACGCGCGAGCGTCACGGTCGTTCCGCCTCTTCCGCCTCGATCTCTTCCGCCTCGATGCCCTGCGTCTCGTCGAAGCCGAACGCCCGGTTGAGGTTCTGCATCGCCTGGGTCGCCGCGCCCTTGAGCAGGTTGTCCAGGGTCGCCACGATCACCACGCGCTTGCCGCCGGGAGCCAGCGCGAAGCCGCCGATCTCGGCGTGGTGCCTGCCAGCGATCGCGCTGACCCACGGCGCCTCGTCGACGACGCGCACCAGCGGCTCGCCGGCGTAGAACGCGCGGTAGCGTTCGCGCAGCGCGTCCGCCTTCGCCGCCTGCTGCAGCCACAGGTTCACCGTCATCGTGATGCCGCGGAAATGCGGCGCCACGTGCGGCATGAACTCCACCGGCAGGCCGAGCTGGCGCGTCACCTCGCGCTCGTGCACGTGATCCACCAGCGAATACGGCATCAGGTTGTCGCGCAGTTTTTCCGGATCGTTCTTGTCCGACGGCGTGGTGCCGGCGCCGGAATAGCCCGACACGCCGAAGCAGACCGGCGGCGCGGCGAGGTCGGCCTTCAGCGGTGCGATCGCCAGCTGCATCGCGGTCGCGTAGCAGCCCGGATTGCTGATGCGGCGCTGTCCCGCGTAGCGCGAGCGCGTGAGTTCGGGCAGGCCGTAGTACCAGCGCTCGTCGAAGCGATGGTCGGCGGAAAGATCGACGACGATCGTCTCCGGCGCCGTCGCATCGATCGCCGCCACGATTTCGGCGGCCTTTCCGTTCGGCAGGGCGAGCACGACCGCGTCGGCGCGCTTGTTCGCGACGTCCTCGTGCGAGAGGTTCTCGTAGCGCAACTCACCGCCGAATTCGGCGACATGGTCGGCCACGCGCTGGCCGTCGAGCTCGCGCGAAGAGACGAAGGCGAGCTCGAGCGAGGGATGCCGCGCGATCAGGCGGATCAGCTCGGCGCCGGTGTGGCCGCGCGCGCCGACGATGCCGACGGTTTTCCGGATGTCTTTCAAGCGGGTTCCTCCACGAATTCGACGTACGGCCGCCTCAGTCCGACAGGGTCGCCGGCCGCGTGCGGCAGTGTGCGACGCAACGCTCGATGTCGGCGAACTCGCGCAGGCCGTACCAGTACACCTTCCAGCGCGGTTCCTTGTAGCAGCCGTCGGATTGGGCGTAGTAGAACTGGTTGATCAGGTTGTGGTGGCGCGAGCGCCAGAACAGCTGCGGATTGTCCGCACGCATGACCTGCCAGGCGGCGCGGCCGAGGCCCTCGCCCTGCGCGTCGTCGGCGACGGCGAACTTGTCCAGGTAGGTGTAGCCCTCCTCGCGCGTCAGGATCAGCGCGGCGCGGTAGTTCTCGCTCAGATAGACCTTGTACGGCTGCGTGCGCTCGAAGTAGTCCGCCACCAGCTTGCGCTTGAAGCCGGCCTCGATCAGCGCGCGCAGGCGCTCGAGGTCGATGCCGGCCCAGCCGCCGTGCACGTCGACGCGTTCGCCGCGACGCACCAGCGTGCCGGAGCCCTTGTGCGTGAACAGTTCCTTCGCCAGCTCGTCCGGGCGCGTGATCGACACCGACGAGGACAGCGGCAGGTGATCGAGCAGCTCCTTGATCTGCTCGATCTTCACGCGCATGCCGCCGTTGATCCACGGTTGTGCGACGAGGTGCTCGTACTCGGTGCTGAGGTTGATCGAGTCGATGACCTTGCCGTTCGCGTCGAGCAGGCCGCCGGTGCCGGTCAGGAAGATGATCTTGTACGGCCTGAGCACGCGTACCAGTTCGTTCGCGGCGAAGTCGGCGTTGATGTTGAGGATCTGGCCGCCGGCCGTCTCGCCGAGCGAGGCGATCACCGGAATGGAACCGGCGCGCAGGGATGCCTCGATCGGCGCCAGATTGACACGCGAAACGCGACCGACCAGGCCGAGCGCGTCGCGGTCGATGAACTGCGCCTCGAACACGCCGGACAGGACCGAGGTCGCGCGCGCGTCGCCTTCCTGCAGCGCCTCGACCAGGTTGAGGTTCTGCGTCTGGAACACGCGGCGCACGATGGCGAGCGTCTCCGGCGTCGTCACGCGCAGGCCGTTGACGGTCTGCTTGGCGATGCCGGCGGCGGCCAGCTCCTCGTCGAGCTGCGGCCCGGCGCCGTGCACGACGATCGGCGTCAGGCCGACCTGCTGCAGGAAAGCGAGCGAGGACGTCAGCGCGTCGAGGTCGTCGCGCAGGACGGCGCCGCCGACCTTGACCACCGCGAAGCGCTTGGCGTCCAGCTGCGAGAAGCGTTTCAGGTACTGCTCGATCTCGCGCGCGCTCGCCATGCTCGAGAGCAGGCGCACGATGGTCTGGCGCACTTGCAGATGGGTTTCGGCGTTCATTCCTGCGTTCCTTCCTGAACGCGAGAGTCGAGAAGCGGCTGTCCGCGGCCGCACTGTTCAATGATGCGCTCGATGGTTTCCACGTAGCGTTGCAGTTGCTCCAGCGCGACCCACTCGTCGGCCGTGTGCGCCTGCGCGATGTCGCCGGGCCCGTAGACCAGGGTCGTGTAGCCGGCCTGCGAGAACAGCGCCGCTTCGGTCCAGAAGTCGACCGCGTTGCCGATCGGCAGGTCGAGCGCGTCGGCCAGATCGCGCGCGGCGAGGCGGCGCGCCTCCGCGCCGGCCACGTCGCCGCCCGGCAGCGGACCGCCGCGGAACGTCTCGGTGAATTCGACGGCGGCCGGTTCGGCGAAGCTGCGGAAGGTCGCCAGAAGTTCGTCGCCGTCCATCGACGGCAGCGGACGGAAGCCGAAGCGCAGCTCGGCGGTCGGCGCGATCACGTTCGCCTTGATGCCGCCCTCGATGCGGCCGATGTTGAAGCGCAGGCCGGTCAGGCCGCCGAAGCGCGCGTGCGCGAGCGACTCGACGTGGCCCATCGCGCGCGCGCTCCAGCGCACGGCCTGGTGCAGGGCGCTGTCAGCCGGAGTCTGCTCGCCGGAGGCGTGGCCGGCGCGCCCGGCGAAACGCATCAGCACCGAGCTGATGCCGCGGTGCGCGAGCACGGCTTCGCCACGCGTCGGCTCGGCCACCACCACGGCGTCGAAGGCCAGCTCCGCCGCGCGGTCCTTCAAGAACCCGGCGATGCAGCGCGCGTCGTTGGCTTCCTCGTCGCTGGTGAACAGGAAGGCGCAGTCGCCGCTCGTCGCGTTCGCGGCGGCGACGAAGGCGGCCGCGGCGCCCTTGATGTCGCAGGCGCCCAGGCCGATCGCGCGTCCGCCGTCCAGGCGCAGCTCGAACGGGCTCGCGCTCCAGTGCGGCGAGTCCGGCACGGTGTCCAGGTGCACGTTGAACAGCAGATTCGGCCGGCCGCGCATGGCCAGCAGGCTGACCGCACCGACGCCGTGGTCGGTCGTCGTGCATTGGAAGCCGGCGAGCTGCTCGCGCAGGTAGGCGAAGATGCCGCCTTCGTCGATCGCACGCGGCGGATTGCGCGTGTCGAAGGCGACCAGCGCACGCAGGTGCCGGAGGGTCGCGTCGAGCAGCTCGCTCATGCCGCCCCGCCCCGGTTCACTTCGGCCCACAAGGTGCTGCTCATGCCGAACAGCTTGATGAAGCCTTCCGCCTCGGCCACGCCCCAGTCGGCCGCCTGCGCGTAGGTCGCGCCCTTGGCGTTGAGCAGGTGCGGCGACTGGACCGCGACGGCGTCGACGCGGCCGCCGGCCGTCTCCAGCACGACCTCGCCGTTGACCGTCGCCTGGCTCGAGGCGAGAAAGGCCTCGAGGTCGGTCTTCAGCGGATCGTGGAAGAAGCCTTCGTAGACCAGTTCGACCCACTTGCGCGCCACTTCGGGCTTGAAGCGGTTCTGCTGCTTGGTCAGCACGGCCTCCTCCAGCGCGCGGTGCGCGACCAGCAGCGCGGCCAGGCCCGGCGCCTCGAACACGATGCGGCCCTTGAGGCCGATCGTGGTGTCGCCGGTGTAGAGGCCGCGGCCGACGCCGTAGGGCGCCAGCAGCTCGTTGAGCCGGGCCAGCAGCACGTGACCGGCGATCTTCTCGCCGTCGAGCGTGACCGCCTCGCCGCTGGCGAAGCCCAGGCGCAGGCGCAGCGGCGCGGACGGCCATTCCGCGCGCGGCTTGCACCAGCCGACCGCGCCGGCGCCGGGCGCCTGCCAGCGGTCGATCTCGCCGCCGGACATGGTGACGCCGAGCAGGTTCTCGTTGATCGTGTAGCTCTTCTGCTTCGCGCGCACGCCGAAGCCGCGTTCCTCGAGGTACTTCTGCTCGTAGGCGCGTACTTCGGTGTGCTCCTTCTGGATCTCGCGGATCGGCGCGACGATCTCGTAGTCGCCCTGCGACTTCACCGCGAGGTCGAAACGCACCTGGTCGTTGCCCATGCCGGTGCAGCCGTGCGCGATCGCGCGCGTACCCAGTTCCGCGGCACGCGCGAGCGCGGCGTCGACGATCAGGTAGCGGTCGGAAACGAGCAGCGGGTACTGGCCCTGGTAGCCCTCGCCGGCCCAGACGAACGGCTTGACGAAGCCGTTCCAGATCGCCGGACCGCCGTCGACCGTGCGATGCGAAGCGACGCCCAGTTCTTGCGCGCGCTGCTCGATGTAGGCGCGCTCCTGTGCGTCGACGCCGCCGGTGTCGGCGAACACGGTGTGCACGGCCCAGCCGCGCTCTTTCAGGTACGGCACGCAGAAGCTGGTGTCGAGGCCGCCGGAGAAGGCCAGGACGATGTCCTTGGTCGAGGACTGAGGGCTGAGGGCTGAGGGCTGGGAAGACATGTAAGATCCTGGAGTGGTTTTTTTTTGCGGATGGAACGTCCGAGCGCGCTGGGACGGGCTTTTCAGCCCCTGGCCCTCAGCCCTCGGCCCCGGCTCGCGAAGCGAGCGCTGCCATCACCGCCTTCTGCACGTGCAGGCGGTTCTCGGCTTCGTCGATCGCGATGCACGCCGGCGAGTCCATGACCGCGTCGGTCGCCTTCACGTTGCGGCGCAGCGGCAGGCAGTGGCTGAACACGCCGCCGTCGGTAAGCGCCATCTTGGCCTCGTCGACGATGAAGTGCTTGTGCGCGTCGCGGATCGGTTTCTCCTCGGCCCAGCGGCCGAAGTACGGCAGCGCGCCCCAGCTCTTGGCGTACACCACGTGCGCGCCGCGGTACGCCTCCTGCGGGTCGTGGCTGATCGTCAGCGAGCCGCCGCTCTCCGCCACGTTGTCGCGCGCGAAATCCATGTAGCGCGGATCGAGCAGGTATTCCGGCGTCGGGCACAGCACGGTCACGTCCATGCCGTAGCGCGTGGCGATCTGCAGGGCGGAGTTCGCCACCGCGGTGTTCAGCGGACGCGGATGGTAGGTCCAGGTCAGCACGTACTTCCTGCCGCGCAGGTCGCTCGTGCCGAAGTGCTGCTGCAGGGCCAGGACGTGCGCGAGCTCCTGCATCGGATGCGTGATCGTTTCCATGTTGATCACCGGCACCGTCGAGTACTTGGCGAACGCGTGGATCACGCGGTCCTCGCGGTCGACCGCCCAGTCCTGGAACTTCGGGAACGCGCGCACGCCGATCAGGTCGACGTAGCGCGACAGCACGCGCGCGACCTCGGCGATGTGCTCTTCGGTGTCGCCGTCCATGACCGTGCCGAAGTCGAATTCGATCGGCCAGGCGTCCTTGCCGGGCGCCAGCACGATCGCGTGGCCGCCGAGCTGGAACGCGCCGAGCTCGAAGCTCGTGCGCGTGCGCATCGAGGGATTGAAGAACAGCAGCGCGATCGACTTGCCCTTCAGCTGGTCGCCGAGCTTGTCGCGCTTGAACGCGGCGGCGTGCTCGAGCAGCGTGTCGAGCTCGGGGCGGGACCAGTCCTGGGTACTCAAGAAGTGTCGAAGCGTCATCGAGAAGCCTGTCGTCGGTGGAAAGGCCGGCCCGGAAGGCCGGTTCTGCTTCGCGCGGCGCGAGCCGTGCGCAAATCGTTCGTGTTCGGGATACGGCGGAATTGGAGGAGCCAGAAACGACGAAACCCGGCGCAAAGGCCGGGTTTTGTCGTCGAATCACATTGCAGACGTGCGACAGCCTACCCGGCGGGAATGACGCTTTCCGGTCGGCGCGCGCGCGAGGTCATGCCGGCGGCCATGCGGGCGCTGGTGACGATCTGCGGCTGGAGGGCGACGTTCTGCATGGGGCGCACGTTAACGGCAAACCTGATGCGGCGCAATAACCGGGCCGCAAATGCGACACGACCGGGCCGGGCCCGGTCGTCTTCCTTGTCCTGCGGTGGCCTACTCGGCCGGTTCGACGCTGACGCGTACGCGCAGCCGGTCGCCCGGATCGTAGTTCAGCCGCGACATGTAGACGTCGCCGCGATAGCGGTACTGCACGTCGTAGGCGACCACGCGGCGTTCGTCGCTGACGTCCTCGACCATTCGGCAGTGGCGCTCGACGTCGGTGTAGTAGCCGCCGTCGCCGCGGCCCGCGTTGTTGCCGACCGCTCCGCCGATGACCGCGCCGGCGACGGTGGCCGCCTTGCGCCCGTCGCCCTTGCCGACGGTGTTGCCGAGCACGCCGCCGACGATCGCCCCGAGCACGGTGCCGGCCGCACGGTTGCCGTTGTCGGCACGGCGCTCGACCGGAACCTCGTCGCAGACCTCCCGCGGCGAACTCGCCTGCACGCGGTCGTAGATCGGGTCGACGCGCAGCACGTCGGCCCACGCGACCTTCACATTGTCCGGGTCGGCGGGACCGCCCCGGTCATAGCCACGATCCTGCGCCTGCACCTGGGTTCCCGCCAGGGCCAACGCGATCGCAGCGAACAGCATCTTCTTCATTACCGTCTCCAGCAAAGACTCTCTCACCAGGAAATTCACCGCCGATCGTCGCCGGCTCGTGTCCGAATCTGCAGGGCTTGTGCAATCTCGGCGCGGATTACAGCAGCGGATCGCTGAACCCACGCCTAAGCCCTTCCCGACGTTCAGAAAACCGTCGGCGACCGCGGCAGCGGAGAAGCGCCCTGCTATCATCGAAGGCCGACCGAGGCCGATCCGATGCCACTGCGACTCCACAACAGCCTGACGCGCCGTACCGAGGACTTCGTTCCGACCGATCCGAACCGCGTGACGATGTACGTCTGCGGTCCGACCGTCTACAACTACGTCCACATCGGCAATGCGCGTCCGCCCGTGGTGTTCGGCCTGCTCGCCCGGCTGCTCAAGCGCCACTATCCGAAAGTCGTCTACGCCCGCAATATCACCGACGTCGACGACAAGATCAACGCCGCCGCGAAGGAAGCGGGCGTGCCGATCGAACGCATCACCGGGCGCTATACGGACGCGTATCGTGACGACATGGCGCGGCTCGGCGCCGACGTGCCGGACGTGGTGCCGCACGCGACCGCGCACATCGGCGAGATCGTCGCCATGTGCGAGCGCCTGATCGCCTCCGGCCACGCCTACGCGGCCGAGGGGCACGTGCTGTTCGACGTCGCCACATTCGACGACTACGGCCGGCTGTCGGGCCGCTCTACCGACGACATGATCGCCGGCGCCCGCGTCGAGGTCGCGCCGTACAAGAAGAATCCCGCCGACTTCGTGCTGTGGAAGCCGTCGACGCCGGACCTGCCCGGCTGGGACAGCCCGTGGGGCCGCGGCCGGCCGGGCTGGCACATCGAGTGCTCGGCGATGGCCGAGAAGCACCTGGGCGAGACGATCGACATCCACGCCGGCGGCAACGACCTGATGTTCCCGCATCACGAGAACGAGATCGCGCAGAGCACCTGCGCGCACGGCGGCAAGACCTTCGCGCGCTACTGGCTGCACAACGGCATGCTGACCTTCGACGGCAGGAAGATGTCGAAGTCGCTCGGCAACGTGCTGGTGCTGCACGAGCTGCTCGAGCAGCACCCGGCCGAGGTGCTGCGCTTCCTGCTGCTGAAGGCGCACTACCGGCAGCCGCTGGACTGGTCGGACACCGCGCTGCAGCAGGCGCGCGCGACGCTCGACGGCTGGTACAACCTGCTGCGCGACCTCGCCGACGTGCCCGCCGGCCCCGCGGCCGCCGCGGACGACGTCGAGGCCGCCCTGCTCGACGACCTGAACACACCGGCCGCGTTCGCGGTGCTGGCCAGGCTCGCCGACGCCGCGCGCGCGGCGAAGGCGCCGGAGGAACGCAGCGCGGCCAAGGCCGCCCTGCTCGCCGGCGGCGAGCTGCTCGGACTGCTGCAGCAGGACCCGGAAGCCTGGTTCAAGCAGGCCGTCGGCGTCGAGCTCGACGTGGCCGAAATCGAGCGCCTGGTCGCCGCCCGCACCACCGCCAAGCAGGCGCGCGACTTCCAGGAGTCCGATCGTCTCCGCGACCAGCTCCTCGGGCTCGGCGTCGTCGTCGAGGACACCCCGCAGGGGCCGCGCTGGAAATTCGTGAAAGCCGATGAACGCGCTGCCTGAGCCCGCCGAGGGCAGCGCCGAGCAGGCGCAGGCCGCGATCGCCGAGGAATTCGCGTTCTTCGGCGACTGGACCGAGCGCTACCAGTACCTGATCGACCTCGGCCGCAAGCTGCCGCCGATGCCGGACACCGACCGTACCGAGGCGAACAAGGTGCAGGGCTGCCAGTCGCAGGTCTGGCTGGTCGCCGGCGGCGACGCGAGCCGCCTCGATTTCCGCGCGATCAGCGATTCGTCGATCGTCTCCGGGCTGATCGCCCTGCTGCTGCGCGTGTATTCCGGCCGTTCGGCGACGGAGATCCTCGCCACCGAGCCGCGCTTCGTCGAGGCGATCGGCCTCGCCAAGCACCTCTCGGCGACGCGCTCGAACGGTCTCGCCGCGATGCTCGCGACGATCCGCCAGCACGCGCGCGACGCGCTCGGGCCGCAGGGTTCGACGCATCCGTAGCAGGGCACGATCCGGCCGGCTCCGGTCCCGGCCTCCGCCCGTTCCTCTGCGCCCCTTTCCAGCCACCGCCTCGACGCAGGCGGTGCGAGCCCGTGCGTGCCGGCGGCCAATCGCCGGCGCAATCCATGACGGACGCCGGAAATCACGAGAAATCAAGCTTCGATCATGATTCCGTCATTCCCGCCGGGCCCGGCTCTGCTCCAATTCCGCACTTCGTCAGAATCCGGTCCCGCCGATCCGCCATGAATGCACGTCCCGACTCCCGCCGCGTTTCCATTCCGCGCCAGGCACCGCTGATCGCCGCGCTCGCCCTCGCCCTCGGCGGCCTGTCCGATGCCGGCGCCGCCCAGGCCCCGCTGGCCGCCAACTTCGCGCAGGCCAGCAGCGTGCAGGCAAGCCTGCAGGCCTCGCGCGATGCGCTGCGCCGGCAGTTCCTGCTGCGCAACGGTCCCCTGCCAGTCGCTCCGGACCGGACCGCGGGCACCGTCACGGTCGACAACTGCGACGACAGCGGACCGGGCTCGCTGCGCGCCGCCTTCGAACAGGCGGTGTCGGGTGACGTCGTCGACCTGACCGGCCTCGCCTGCAGCACGATCAGCCTGACCAGCGGAGCGCTGACCAGCGGCGTCGACTACCTGACCCTGAACGGGCCGGGTGCCGACCGGCTGGCGATCGATGCGAACGGAAGCAGCCGCGCGATCGCCCTGATGGGCGGCTACGGCGAACTGAAGATCGACGGCCTGACGATCCGCAACGGCTCGTATACCTACGACGGCCCCGGCACCTACGGCGGCCTCGCCGACGGCGCCTGCGTGCTGGCCGAGCAGTACGTGACGATCAACAACAGCACCCTGGAGAACTGCAGCGCCAGCGGCAAGAGCGTGCACGGCGCCGCGGTCAAGGCCAACGGCCGGCTGACCCTGGTCAACAGCCTCGTCAGCGGCACCGAAGCCACGGCGGCGGCCGACGACATCTCCGCCACCATCACCGGCGGCGTGATCTCCGGCGGCGCCTCGTACCTGACCGACACCACGGTGCGCGACGCCACGGTTTCCGCCACCACCACCAGCGCCTACGGCGGGGTGCTGGGCGGCGGCGTGTTCGGCATGTACGGCGTGGTGATGACCGGCAGCACGGTCACCGGCGTCGACGTGCAGGTGTCCGCGGCCAAGGACGCCTACGCCAAGGGCGGCGGCGTCGGCTCGCCGATGACGGTGATCCTCGACCGCAGCACGGTCGCGGACAACTCGGTCCGCGGCACACCCGGCTTCGGCCCCGGCGAACAGGGCGTCTACCTCAGCGCGATCGGCGGCGGCGGCGTCTACGTCATGATCGTTCCGCGCTCCTCGCCGGTGCCGTCCACGATCGTCAACTCCACCATCAGCGGCAATTCGGCGCTGTGCGAGGGCGAGATCGGCGCCTACACGCGCGGCGGCGGCGGCGGCCTGGGCACCTGGGCGCCGGTGCCGGTGGCGATCGTCAATTCGACCGTGTCGGGCAATTCCACCAATCTCAACGGCGGCGGCCTGTACACGCGGGCGCGCGGCGCGCTGGCGCTGAGCAATGCGACGGTCACCGCCAATCGTGCCGACAACGGCGCGGCGATCGCCGATCTCGCCGACGAGGCGGCCTTCGCGTTCGCCACCGACAGCAGCATCGTCGCGGGCAATGCACCGCTCGCCGCGGCGAGCGCGGTCGATCTCGTCACCGCGCACGAGGTCAGCGGCGCGAACAACCTGATCGCCTCGGCGAACGTCACCCTGCCCGCCGACACGCTGAGCGGCGATCCGCTGCTCGGTCCGCTCGCCGACAACGGCGGCCCGACGCGCACGCACGCCCTGATGAGCGGCAGCCCGGCGATCGACGCCGGCGCCAATCCCGCGGACATCCCCACCGACCAGCGCGGCGAAGGCTACCTGCGCGTGTGGGGCGAAGCGGCGGACATCGGCGCGTTCGAGAGCCAGCCGCTGCCGGATGCGATCTTCGCCGACGGCTTCGACTGAGAGATGACCTGACCTAGGCTGCGCCGGCCTGCGCCGCGGCGCGGCCGGCCTCGTACACGCGCACGTGCGTGAGCGCCGCGGCCAGCAGCGGCGTGTCGAGGCCGAAGCCTTCGGCGCGCCGGCGCAGGTCGCCCAGGATGTGTTCGCCTTCGCTGCGCGCGCCGCGCTCGAGGTCGCGCAGCATCGAGGATTTCAGCGGCGAGCGTTCGGCTGTCAGGATGGCGAGCGCCGCCTCGGCCGCTTCCGCCGCCAGCGGATGCCCGCTGCGCGCGGCGACCTGCGCGCACTCGGCGTGCAGGCGGCGTACCAGTGCGGTCCCTTCCGCGGTCGCGACGATCTCGCCGACCGAACCGCGCATCAGGCAGGTGGCGCCGGCCAGGGTCGCGATGAAGACGAACTTGTCCCACATCGCGCCGAGCACGTCGGCACTGCCCGCGGCCTGCGGACCGATCGCGCGCAACGCCGCGTCGACCGCCACCGGAACCGGCTCGCCGTCGCGGCTGCCGAAGGTCAGGCGTTCGAGCGTGCCGAACTGGCGGATCGCGCCGTCCGCCTCCAGCGTCACCGAAATGTGGCACAGACCGCCGAGCACCTTGCCGGCCCCGAATGCGGCGTCGAGCGCATCCAGATGGCGCAGGCCGTTCAGCAGCGGCAGCACGCGGGTGGCGGCGCCGACCGCGGGGCGGATCGAGGCGATCGCCGAGTCGAGGTCGTAGGCCTTGCAGGAAAGCAGAACGAGGTCGTAGCTGGAATCGACGTCGACGATCGTGCGCACCGGCCCGGCGAAATCGCCGCGCGTGGCGAACACGCGCAGGCCGTGCTCGGCGAGCAGTGCGGCGCGCGCCGGCCGGACCAGGAAGGTGACGTCGGCGCCGGCCTCGATCAGCCGTGCGCCGAAGTAACCGCCGATCGCACCCGCACCGAGAATCAGGATCCGCACGCGGCACCTACATCGTATGTGTCGGCCGTTCCTGCGTGAGGATGCCGGCCAGGATGGATTCGATCTTCGTGCGCGCCGCGTCGCCGTCGGAGGAGTCGTTGAACTGCACGCCGATGCCGGCCAGACGGTTGCCCTGGGCGCCGCTGGGCGTGATCCACACCACCTTGCCGGCGACCGGCAGGCGATCCTTCTCGTCCATCAGCGAGAGCAGGATGAACACTTCGTCGCCGAGGCTGTAGCGCTTGGTGGTCGGCACGAACAGGCCGCCGCCGCGCACGAACGGCATGTAGGCGTTGAACAGCGCGCCCTTGTCCTTGATCGCCAGCGACAGGATGCCCTGCCGCGGCGCGCCGCCCGATGCCGGTGTCGCCATGTCTCATCCTCTCCCCGGATTGGTCTTCCGCCGCGGCCAGTCGCGCAACAGCTCGAGCAGGACCAGCTCCGGACGCAGCGGCGTGGCGAGCAGGCCGCGCGCGCGATTCGCGCGGCCGAACCACGCGGCAAGCTTGGGGATTTCGTCACGCGTGGTCAAGCCGAACGCGCCGGTTTCGCCACGTGCCAGACGTTCCGCTTCCTCGCGCGCGAAGGCGGCCGCGAACCAGAGCCGCAGCTCCGGCCGATCGGCGACCCAACGCTCGGCGACCTCGCTCGCCGAACGGCGCCCCTGCGCCAGCACGGCCAGGTCCTCGGCGCACTCGCGGCGCAGGTCGAGCGTCGCATCGCGGCTCCATTGCAGCGCCAGCCCCGGATTGCCGAGGCTGGCATCGAGCGCGGCGGCGGCACTCGACGCATCGACGCGCTGGCCGCGCAGCCAGGCCAGCGCCTCCTCGCGCGACGGCGAGCGCACCTCGACGCGCTGGCAGCGGCTGCGGATCGTCGCCGGCAGGCGCGCCGGTTCGTCGGCGACCAGCACGATCACCGTCGCCGGCGTCGGCTCCTCCAGCGTCTTCAGCAGCGCGTTCGCCGCAGCGGCGTTCAGGCGATCGGCGGGGTCGATCAGGGCCAGCTGCAGTCCGCCGAACTGGCTCGCCATCGCCAGCCGCTGCGACAGCGCACGGATCTGGTCGACCGTGATCTCGCTGCGCAGCTTGCCGTCGTCGCGCGTTTCCAGCGCGATGCGCACGAGGTCCGGATGCGAACCGGCCGCGCGCAGCGTGCAGCCGCGGCAGGCGCCGCAGGCGCTGCCGTCGGGCAGGCGCTGCGTGCACAGCGCCGCCGCCGCGAAGGCGTCGGCCAGCGCGCGCTTGCCCAGGCCGGATGGTCCCGCGATCAGCAGGCCGTGATGCAGGCGCTGCGCGGCGAGCGCGCCGGCGAGCATGCGCCAGGCGTCCGCCAGCCACGGCCGGTCCTTCATCGCGCCTCCCGCACGCGCGCGACGTAGGCGTCGATCGCCGCGCAGGCGGCTTCGCGCACGACCTCGACCGGGTGGCTCGAATCGATCACACGGAAACGCTCCGGCTCGGTCGCGGCGCGCGCGCGGTAGGTCTCGCGCACGCGCTCGAAGAAATCGGTCGCCTCGCGCTCGATGCGGTCGGCCTGCCCGCGCGCGCCGGCGCGCGCCAGGCCGTCGGCGATCGGCAGGTCGAGCAGCAGGGTCAGATCCGCCCGCACCGGCGCGGCCCAGGTTTCCAGTTCGGCGATGCGCGCGAACGGCTGGCCGCGCCCGCCGCCCTGGTAGGCGTAGCTCGCATCGGTGTAGCGGTCCGACAGCACCCAGCGTCCGGCCGCGAGCGCCGGACGGATCACCTCGTGCACGTGCTGCGCGCGCGCGGCGAACATCAGCAGCAGTTCGCTTTCGGCGCACAGGTCGCCACGCGCGGGATCGAGCACGAGCGCGCGCGCCGCCTCGCCGAACGGCGTGCCGCCGGGTTCGCGCGTGACCACCACCTCGATGCCGTGCGCGGCCAGCCGCGCCCGCAGCGCGGCCAGCACCGTGCTCTTGCCGGCGCCCTCGCCGCCTTCCAGCGTGATCAGCCTTCCGCTCATGGGTTGCGCCGCAGCTGGTACTTCTGCACCGCGCGGTTGTGCTCGTCCAGCGTCGGCGAGAACTCGTGGCTGCCGTCACCGCGCGCGACGAAGTACAGCGCGTCGCCGGCGGTCGGGCGGGTCGCCGCCTCCAGCGCGGGCCGGCCCGGCAGCGCGATCGGCGTCGGCGGCAGGCCGTCGCGCGTGTAGGTGTTGTACGGCGTGTCGGTTTCCAGGTCGCGCCGGCGGATGTTGCCGTCGTAGGCGGCGCCGATGCCGTAGATCACGGTCGGGTCGGTCTGCAGGCGCATGCCGAACTTGAGCCGGCGCAGGAACACGCCGGCGATCAGCGGGCGCTCGTCGCCGCGGCCGGTTTCCTTCTCGACGATCGAGGCCAGGATCAGCGCCTCATAAGGATTGTCGAGTTTCACGGCGTCGACGTCGCGCGCGGCCCAGACCTTGTCCAGCGCCTTGCGCATCGCCGCGTGGGCGCGGGCGAGCACGTCGAAGTCCGACTCGCCCTTGATCCAGGCGTAGGTCTCGGGCAGGAACCAGCCTTCGGGCCTGCCGTCGGCGATGCCGACCTTCTTCGCCACGTCCTCGTCCGACAGCGCGGACAGCGTCTGCGCCAGGCCGCTTTCGCCGGCCAGTGCCACGCGCAGCTGCTTGAACGTCCAGCCGTCGACGATGGTGAAGCGGTGCTGCACCACGTCGCCGGCAGCCATCCGGCGCAGCAGCTCGGGCGGCGTCAGGCCTTGCGGCAACGCGTATTCGCCGGCGTGCAGGCGCCCGGAGACGCCGAGCTCGCGGCCGAGGGCGCGCCAGCGCAGGTCGTCGAGCCAGCCCGATCCGGCCAGTCCTTCGCGGCGCAGCTGGGCGACGATGTCGCGATAGCTCGCGCCGCGCGCGACGTCGATCGTCGCGTCGGCACGCGCGATCGGCAGCGGGGTCTGCGTGAAGCGGCGGTAGTCGTACCAGCCCGCCGCCGCTGCGGCGATGGCGAGCACGACGAGAAGGAACAGGATGCGCAGCAGCGCGCCGCCGCGTTCGGCGCGTGGGGAGAGGCGGAATTTCGACGGCGACATGACTGCCGAGCTTAACCGGATTTCGTCGCGTTCCCCATCGCGGCGCATCAGGCGTCCCTACCGAGCGCGCGCAGCAGGCCGCGCGCCTTGGCCCGCGTCTCGTCGAGTTCGCGCTCGGCGACCGAGTCGGCGACGATGCCGGCGCCGGCGCGGAAACGGATGGTGTCGCCGTGCAGGGTCAGGGTGCGGATCAGGATGTTCAGATCGAGGTCGCCGTCGCGGTTCAGATAGCCGAACGAACCGGTGTAGGCGCCGCGGCCGACGCCTTCGAGGTCGGCGATGATCTGCATGCAGCGCACCTTCGGACAGCCGGTGATCGTGCCGCCCGGAAATACCGCGCGGATCGCCTGCCCCGGCGTGACGCCGGGGCGCAACCGGCCGCGCACGTTGGAGACGATGTGGTGCACGTGCGCGTAGCTCTCGATCTGCATGATCTCGTCGGCGAGGACGCTGCCGGGCACGCAGATGCGGCCGAGGTCGTTGCGTTCCAGATCGATCAGCATGACGTGCTCGGCGCGCTCCTTCGGATGACCGACCAGCTCGCGCACGCGGGCATCGTCGTCGTCACCGGCGAAGCGCGGCCGCGTGCCGGCGATCGGGCGCGTCTGCACGTGCTCGCCGTGGATCTCGATCAGGCGCTCGGGGGAGGAGCTGGCGATCGCCCAGTCCTCGTGCTGCAGCAGGCCGGCGAACGGCGCCGGATTGGCGCGGCGCAGGGCGCCGTACAGCGCGGCCGGCGACGGCGGCGAGGCGCAGCGCGCGCGCCACTCGCGCGAAAGATTGACCTGGAATACGTCGCCGGCGCGCAGGTGTCCGTGCACGCGCTCCACGCCGTCGAGGAAATCCTGCGGGGCGTCTTCTTCGAGGGCGTCGACGCGGCACGCCGCCGGCGCGAAAGGCTCCGCAGCATCGAGGTCCTCGCGCATCGCGTCGAGCAGGTGCGCATGCCCCGCCTCGGCGACGAGCAGGGTGCGATCGCGCTCGTGGTCGACCAGGATCGCCGCCGGACAGCGCAGTGCCAGCGCGACCGGCAGCGCCGCGTCGCGCGCCGGCGGCAGGCGCAGGCTGGGTTCGATCTGCGCCGCCAGCTCGTAGCCACAGTAGAGCAGCCAGCCGCCGCGGAACGGCAGGTCGCGATCGCCGCCGTGTCCGGACCGTTCCGCGCGCCAGGCCGCATCCAGCGCGTCGAGGAAGCTTCCGCCGCCGCGCATCGCGTGCAGCGCATCGAGGCGCAGGCTGGCCTGCGGAAAGGCGAACAGGATGTCGTGGCGCGCACGCGCATTGCCGCGGGCGGCGCTTTCGAGCAGACCCGGGTAGCGCTGCGGACGCGCGGCGGCCAGCGCCAGCAGGTCGCGGCCTCCGGCGATTTCGCGCACGAGATGGCTCATGGGAAAACCTTGCGGGCGCCGGTCACCGGTGTCGGGCGCGGAGCGCAACCGGCGCCGCGCCCGCGGGCTCAGATGCGGCGGAAGACCAGCGTGCCGTTGGTGCCGCCGAAGCCGAACGAATTGGACAGGGCGATGTCGAGCTTGGCCTCGCGCGCGGTGTGCGGAACGAAGTCCAGATCGCAGCCCTCGCCCGGCTCGTCGAGGTTGATCGTCGGCGGCAGCACGCCGTCGCGCAGGGCGAGGATCGAGAAGATCGCCTCGACGCCGCCGGCCGCACCGAGCAGGTGGCCGGTCATCGACTTGGTCGAGCTGACCGGGATCGTCTTCGCCGCATCGCCGAAGCAGGCCTTGATCGCCTGCACCTCGGCGATGTCGCCGACGCCGGTCGAGGTCGCGTGCGCGTTGATGTAGCCGACCTGCTCCGGGTTGAGCTTGGCGTCGGCGATCGCGATCGCCATCGAGCGGCGCGCGCCGTCGCCGTCTTCCGGCGGCGAGGTCATGTGGTAGGCGTCGCCGCTCATGCCGAAGCCAGCCAGCTCGCAGTAGATGCGCGCGCCACGCTTGACCGCATGTTCGTAGTCTTCGATGACCAGCACGCCCGCGCCGTCGGACAGCACGAAGCCGTCGCGGTCCTTGTCCCACGGACGGCTGGCGCGCTCCGGCTCGTCGTTGCGCGTGGACATGGCGCGCGCCGAGCAGAAGCCGCCCATCGCGGTGCCGACCGTGGCGTACTCGGCGCCGCCGGCGATCATGACGTCGGCGTCGCCGTACTGGATCATGCGCATGGCCAGGCCGATGTTGTGCGTGGCGGTCGTGCAGGCGGTCACGCAGGCGATGTTCGGCCCCTTCAGGCCGAGCATGATCGACAGGTTGCCGGAGGCCATGTTGACGATCGAGCTCGGCACGAAGAACGGCGAGATCTTGCGCTGGCCGGACTCATGGTAGGTGATCGCGGTCTTCTCGATCGTGTGGATGCCGCCGATACCGGCGCCGACGGCCACGCCGATGCGTTCCTCGTCGTGCTCGTGCGGATGCAGGCCCGCGTCGGCCAGCGCCTGCACCGAAGCGGCGATGCCGTAGTGGATGAACGGGTCCATCTTCTTGACGTCCTTCGCCGCGACGTACTGCGCCGGGTCGAAGTCGCGGACTTCACCGGCGATGCGCGTCGGGAACGACGAGGCGTCGAAATGCGTGACAGGACCGATGCCGCTCTTGCCGGCGGTGATGTTCGCCCACGCGGTGGCGACGTCGTTGCCGACGGGGCTGACGATGCCGAGACCGGTGACGACGACGCGACGCTTGGTCATGAGTGAAAACTCTTCGATTCGGGCGACCCGCGGGATCGCGGTGCTTTACTGAAAGGTGCGGCCATGGATGGCCGCTTCTGGACTCTCAGGATCGAAAGAACCGGCAAACCAGTTCTGACTTCCCGACGCAGCGATCAAGGACGATCGCACCGGTCAAAAGCAAAGCTGCGCCTCGCGGGCGCAGCATCGCATCAAGCTTGAAGGGCGGATCAGGCTTTGACGTGCGCCTTCACGTAGTCGATGGCCTGCTGCACGGTGGTGATCTTCTCGGCCTCTTCGTCGGGGATTTCGCACTCGAATTCCTCTTCCAGCGCCATCACCAGTTCGACCGTGTCCAGCGAATCGGCGCCGAGGTCGTCGACGAACGAAGCGTTCGGCGTCACTTCCTCTTCCTTCACGCCGAGCTGTTCGACGACGATTTTCTTGACGCGTTCTTCGATAGTGCTCATGTGTCTCTCTTGCCTCCCGATGGGAATTCGTGCGGTACGCGGAGTGCGGCGCGGTCCGCGGCGGGCGCCGTGCCCGAAGCCGCGGCATTGTAGTGGAAGCCGGAGCCGGGAACTACTGGAGGGCACGGGCGGCCGCGACGGCGGTCACGGCCCGGCACCCTCCGGCAGTCCGGCGGCATCAGGGCATATACATGCCGCCGTTGACGTGCAGGGTCTCGCCGGTGATGTAGGCCGCCGCCGGCGACGCCAGGAACGCGACCGCCTTGGCGATGTCCTGCGCCTCGCCCAGGCGGCCGAGTGCGATCTGGCCGAGCAGCGCGGTGCGCTGTTCCTCGGGCAGGGATCGCGTCATGTCGGTGTCGATGAAGCCGGGCGCGACGACGTTGACCGTGATGCCGCGCGAGCCGATCTCGCGTGCCAGCGACTTGGAGAACGCGATGATGCCGGCCTTCGCCGCGGCGTAGTTCGCCTGTCCGGGATTGCCGACCAGGCCGATCACCGAGGCGATCGAGATGATCCGTCCCTTGCGCGCCTTCATCATGCCGCGCAGCACCGCCTTGCTCGTGCGGTAGACCGACGTGAGATTGGTGTCGAGGATCGCCTGCCAGTCCTCGTCCTTCATGCGCATCAGCAACTGGTCGCGCGTGATGCCGGCGTTGTTGACGAGGATCGAGACCGCGCCCGACTCCTTGCCGATGGCCTCGATCAGCCCCTCGACCGCGGCGCCGTCGGTCACGTTCAGCACGCGCCCCGCGCCACCGCGCGCGGCCAGGCGTTCGCCGATGGCCTGCGCGCCGGCTTCGGTCGTCGCCGTGCCGATCACCTTCGCGCCGCGTTCGGCCAGTTCGTCCGCGATCGCCGCGCCGATGCCACGACTCGCGCCGGTGACCAGCGCGACTTCACCTTCCAGCAGCTTGCCCATCGCTTTGCCCGTATGTGTTTTGCGATCGTCCATGATTGCAGAAGACCGGACAGCCATCCACGACTGCCTTGCCCGAAACGGCGCGGGCGCGAACCTTAGTCAATCGCCGAGGCCGCCACAAGAAGGGCCGCAACGCAGGCGCGGAACTCGGTAAAAGATGCACGAAACCGATCGGACACCTCGGCGGACGGCCGTGCATCCGCCGAGCGCACGAATGCGCCGCCGCGAGGAACCGGAGAAGTCGCGCCGCCAATCCGCGGCGGCAGTCAGCTGCGCCAGTCGGCCAGCGCGCTCTCGAACTCGCCCGGCGTGCCCAGTGCGCGACCGTCGAGGGACTTGTCGATGCGCTTGACCAGACCGGTCAGGACCTTGCCCGGCCCGCATTCGGCCACGCGCGTCGCTCCCGCCGCGGCCAGCGCCTGCACGCACTGGGTCCAGCGCACCGGCAGGTAGAGCTGGCGCACCAGCGCCTCGCGGATCTCGGCGAGACCGGCGTGCGCGCGCGCATCGACGTTCTGCACCACCGGGATCGACGGCTGGCTCCAGTGGTACGCCTTGATCGCTTCGGCCAGCCGGTTTGCCGCTTCGCGCATCAGCGGCGTATGCGACGGCACGCTGACCGCGAGCTTGACCGCCTTGCGCACGCCGCGTTCGGCGAGCCTGGCCAGCGCCGCGTCGACCGCCGGCACGTGACCGCCGATCACGATCTGCCCGGGCGAGTTGTAGTTCGCCGGCGCGACCACGTGTTCGCCGGAAATCTCGCGGCAGACCTCCTCGACCACGGAATCCTCCGCGCCGAGCACCGCCGCCATCGCGCCGACGCCCTCGGGCGCGGCGTCCTGCATCGCCTGGCCGCGGATGCGCACCAGATGCGCGGCGTCGCGCAGCGAGATCGCGCCTGCCGCGACGAGAGCGGTGTATTCGCCGAGGCTGTGACCGGCCAGATGCGACGGCGTCGCCCCGCCCTGCTTGCGCCACAGGCGCCACACCGCCACGCCTGCCGCCAGCAGCGCCGGCTGCGTGTACTCGGTCCGGTTCAGCATCGCCTCCGGGCCGCCCTGCGACAGCGCCCACAGGTCGACGCCGGCGCCTTCGGACGCTTCGGCGAAGGTTTCACGCACGCCCGCGTGCAGCTCGCCGAGTTCGGCGAGCATGCCGAGCGACTGGGAGCCCTGGCCGGGGAAGACGAAGACGAGGGCTGAGGGCTGAGGGTCGAGGGCTGGGGAGGACATCGCAAGGTTCCTGGAACGTGAGGATTGAGGGCGACCGGGGCTGAAGCACGGAGCCGAAGAGGCCGTCCGGCGCTCCCGCTTTCAGCCCTCGGCCCTCTGCTCTCGGCCCTAATACTTCAGCAGCGCCGAGGACCAGGTGAAACCGCCGCCGAACGCTTCCAGCAGCAGGGTCTGGCCGCGCTGCACCTTGCCCGAGCGCACGGCCTCGTCGAGCGCCAGCGGCACCGAACCGGACGAGGTGTTGCCGTGGCGGTCCACCGTGACGATGACGCGGTCCATCGACAGCTTCAGCCGCTTGGCGGTCGCCTCGATGATGCGCAGGTTCGCCTGGTGCGGGATCAGCCAGTCGACGTCGGATTCGTGCATGCCGGCCGCTTCGAGCGTCTCGCCGACGATGCGGTCGAGCGTCTTCACCGCGACCTTGAACACTTCGTTGCCGGTCATCATGACGCGGATGCCGTGGTTCGGCTCCTGGTCGTTGAAGCCGGCGGAAACACCGACCGGGTTGTACAGCAAATGCTTGTACGCGCCGTCGGCATGCAGCTTGGTGGTCAGGATGCCGGGCTCGTTCGAGGCCTCGAGCACGACCGCACCGGCGCCGTCGCCGAACAGCACGCAGGTCGAGCGGTCGGTCCAGTCGAGCATGCGCGAGAGGGTTTCCGCACCGACCACCAGCGCCTTCCTGACCTGGCCGCTGCGGATGAACTGGTCGGCCACACCGAGCGCATACATGAAGCCGGAGCAGGCCGCATTGACGTCGAACGCGGCACAGCCGTTCGCGCCGAGGCGGTGCTGCAGCAGGCAGGCGGTCGACGGAAAGATGATGTCGGGCGTGGTCGTGCCGAGCACGATCAGGTCGATTTCGCTCGCCTTGACTCCGGCGGCGTCGAGCGCGTGCGTGGCCGCATAGAAGGCCAGGTCGCCGGTGGTCTCGCCGTCGGCGGCGCGGCGGCGCTCACGGATGCCGGTGCGCGAGGAAATCCATTCGTCGGTGGTGTCGACGACTTTTTCGAGATCGGCGTTGGTGACAATCTTTTCCGGCAGGTAGCTGCCGGTGCCGGCGATGCGTGAGTAGATCAGGACCGTTCTCCCGGCGGGGTCGTCAATGCCGCCGCCGCGGCGCAGGCCGCGGGGCGATCACGAGGAAAGGCCGCGCGCTGCGCGCCGCGGCCTCGCGGGCGGGGAAGCTCAGTCTTCCTCGCGCACCGGCGTCTTCGACTCGATGACCTTCTTGCCGCGGTAGTAGCCGTCCTTGGTCACGTGATGACGGATGTGCACCTCGCCCGACGTCGGGTCGGTCGACAGCTGCTTGGCCGTCAGCGCATCGTGCGAACGACGCATGCCGCGGGTGGACGGGGTTTTGCGACTCTTGGCAACAGCCATGACACTCTCCAATGATGATTCGTGGTGGCACGTCCTCGTGCCGAGCGGTCCTTCGATCCGCTCAATGCTTCTTCAGGGCGCCCAGCACCGCGAACGGATTGGGGCGTTCCTCTCCGGCCGCTTCGTCGGCCGGATCGTTCCATTCGAGCGGCGCGCCGGGCTTCATCGGCACCACCGGCAGGGCGAGGATCAACTCATCCTCGACGACGTCGGCGAGGTCGAGCTGTCCGTCCGGCACGAGCAGGGGCTCGTATCCTTCCGGCAGCGCCGCTTCCTCGTCCTCGCGCGCGATCAGGCCCAGGCGCTGGTCGATCTTCACCCGGTACACGAAGGTCTCGAGCGTGCGCTGGCAAACCAGCGGCAGGCCCGCCTCGACGTGCAGCGCGAGGTAGGCCACGCCCAATCCATCCTTGCCGAATTCGATCGTGTAGCGCGCCTCGCCTTCGCTCCCGGCCAGGCTGCCGCGCAGCCGCGGCATCGACGCCAGCGGCAGCGTGCCTTCGAAGACCCGCTGCGCCTGCACCTGGCGCGCAACATCCACGCGATCTGGCAGGGCCGCTGACATGGGCGCGCGATGGTAGGTGCGGACCCCCTTTCTGTCAACCGCAACCGGCTCCCGACGGCCATTTCCGGCACCTTCCGGCACCGGCGGCTGACGGCCTGACGCGAACGTGCTATCCACGCCGCATGAGCGCTCCCGCCAGTTTCGACCTCGTCCTCGCCTCCACCTCGCGCTACCGCAGCGAACTGCTGGCGCGCCTGGGACTGCCGTTCCGCACCGTCGCGCCGCAGGTCGACGAAGCGCCGCGCCCCGGCGAGGCGCCCCGCGCCCTCGCCTGCCGCCTCGCGCAGGAGAAGGCGGGAGCGGTCGCGGCGCTCTGTCCGGGCGCCCTGGTCATCGGCAGCGACCAGGTCGCCGAGCTGGACGGCCGCGCGCTCGGCAAGCCCGGCACGATCGCCGCCGCGCAGGCGCAGCTCGCGGCGAGCTCGGGCCGCAGCGTGCTGTTCCATACCGCGCTGTGCCTCGTCGACGCACGCGGCGGCGCCGCGCTCGACTGCGACCTGACCCGGGTCGTGTTCCGCACACTCGCGGCGGAGGAAATCGCCCGCTACGTCGCCGCCGAGCAGCCGCTGGACTGCGCCGGCGGCTTCAAGGTCGAAGGGCTCGGCATCAGCCTGTTCGAGCGCGTCGAGAACGAAGACCCGACCGCACTCATCGGCCTGCCGCTGATCCGCCTCGCGCGCCGGCTGCGCGAGGCGGGCGTGGCGATCTGAGCCGGCGCGGAACCTTGCGCGCAGCGTCGACTCCAACGCGCGACGCGATCGTCTTCCGCCGCCGTCGCGCGCCGCTACACTCGGGCCACCGCGGACCGGCGCACGCTTCGCCCCGCCCGCTCCGCCAGACCGCAAGGCTTCCATGATCGAATCCAGAACCGAGATCCCGAACGAACTGCGCGACTGCCTGGCGCGCGCGATCGCGCAGGTCAACACGGTCGTGCTCGGCAAGCGGCGCGAGATCCGCCTCGCCTTCGTCTGCCTGCTCGCCGGCGGGCATCTGCTGATCGAGGATCTGCCGGGTGTGGGCAAGACCACCCTCGCCCACGCGCTGGCGGCGACCCTCGGGCTGGGCTTCCAGCGCGTGCAGTTCACCTCCGACCTGCTGCCGTCGGACATCATCGGCGTGGGCATCTACGAACGCGAGACGAACCGCTTCAAGTTCCATCCCGGCCCGCTGTTCACGCAGCTGCTGCTCGCCGACGAGATCAACCGCGCGATGCCCAAGACGCAGAGCGCGCTGCTCGAGGCGATGGCGGAGGAACAGGTCACCGTCGACGGCACCACGCACCGGCTGGCGCCGCCGTTCTTCGTGGTGGCGACGCAGAATCCGCTCGACTTCGCCGGCACCTATCCATTGCCCGACTCCCAGCTCGACCGCTTCATGCTGCGCATGAGCCTGGGCTATCCCGACCGCGAGGCCGAACGCGCGATGCTTGCTTCGGCCGATCGCCGCGGCGTGCTCGAGGCACTGTCGCCGTGCCTGACGCCGGAGCAGATCATCGAGCTGCGCCACGCCTGCGCGTCGGTGTTCGCCAGCCCCGCCCTGATCGCCTACGTGCAGGCCCTGCTCGACGCCAGCCGCCAGCACGCCGACATCCGCATCGGCCTGTCGCCGCGCGCCGGCCTGGCCCTGCTCGCGGCGGCGCGCGCGCACGCGCTGCTCAGCGGGCGCTCGCATGCAATGCCCGAGGATGTGCAGGCCGTGTTTCCGTTCGTCGCCGCGCACCGCCTGACCCCGGGCGCCAGCGCCCGCGTCGATCGCGACAAGCTCGCCCTGCAGCTGCTCGAATCGACCCCGGTGAGCTGATGAGCGCTGCGCTGCGCGCGCGCCTGCTCGCCGCGGCGGAGCGCCGCCTGCCGGCGCTGACGCGCCTGCGTCGCGTCGAAGCGCTGCCGATCACCCTCGACCGCCGCCGCATCTACGTGCTGCCGACACCGTTCGGCCTGGGCTTCGCCGTGCTGCTGTTCGTGATGCTGCTCGGCGCGCTGAACTACGGCAACAACCCGGCCCTGCTGCTGACCTGCCTGCTCGGCGCCGCGACGGGAATGAGCGTGTTCTTCGGCTTCCGCATGATGAGTGGACTCGCCCTGGGCCAGGTCCGCGTCGCCGAAGCGCACGCCGAAGAGCCGTTCGACCTGCAGCTGCGCTTCGCCCCCGGCTCGCGTGCGCGCGCCAGCCTGCGCCTGCGCCGCGGCGAGGCCGAAACCGCCTTCGCCCTGCCTGCGGGCACCGAGCACGAGGTCGCGTTGCGCCTGGCCGGCGCCGAACGCGGCTGGTTCCGCCCGGGCCGCCTCCGCGTCTGGACCGAGTACCCCTTGGGAATCTTCCAGATGTGGAGCTGGCTGCATCCGGACGCGGAATTCCTCATCTATCCGGCATTGGAGACGCCGGCGCCGCCGCTGCCGGCCGGCGACGGCCGCCAGGGCGAACAGCTCGCCGCCGGCGCCAGCGAGGAACACGCCGGACTGCGCGACTACCGTTCCAGCGACCCCTCGCGGCTGATCGCCTGGAAGCCTTCGGTGCGCCACGACACCTTGCTCGTGCGCGACGTCGAACGCCGCTCTGGCGAGGCCTTGACCCTGGACTACGCCGCGCTGCGCGATCTCGACGCGGAAGCGCGCATCCGCCGCCTGGCGGCCTGGGTCTGCGCGGCCGAATCCGCGCAGCGCTCGTACACGCTGCGCCTGCCAGGCGAAATCGTCGGCCCCGGACTGGGCACCCTGCAGCGCCAGGCCTGCCTGCGCGCGCTCGCCCTGCTGCCGGGGGACGCGCATGACTGACCGCCTCGGCACGCGCCAGTTCGAGCTGCTCGCGGCCACCCTCGCGGCGACGCTGGCCACGCACCTGGGGCACCTGCCCGTGTGGCTGTGGGCTCCGCTCGCGGCGATCGTGCCGCTGCGCGTGTGGACGCGCCGGCGCGGAGCACCTGCGGTCAGCGCCTGGATTCGCGTGCCGCTCACGGCCCTGCTGCTCCTGGTCGTGATCGTCAGCTTCGGCAACGTGTTCGGCCGCGAACCGGGCAGCGTGCTCGGCGCGGGCCTGCTCGGACTGAAGCTGCTGGAAACCGAACGTGCACGCGACGCGCGCGTCGCGCTCGGCTTCGCCGCGTTCGTCCTGATGAGCGCGCTGCTGTTCACGCAGTCGCTCGGCTTCACCCTGCTGGTCTGCGCGGTGCTGGCCCTGCTGCTGGCGACGCTGGCCGCGCTGCAGCCGGCGCCGCTGCCGACGCGCGCGCCGCTGCGCGCGCACTTCCGCCTCGCCGCGGTGCTGCTCGGTGCGAGCCTGCCGCTGGGCGCGGCCGCGTTCGTGCTGGTACCCCGGCTCGGCTCGCCGCTGTGGGGCTCGCCCGGCAACGACACCGCCGCGCGCACGGGCCTGAGCGAGCGCATGACGCCGGGCGAGTTCAACGAACTGCTGTTCGACGACACGCCCGCGTTCCGCGTCGACTTCGACGCGGCCGTACCGCCGCCGCAGGCGCGCTATTTTCGCGCCATCGTGCTGTGGGAATTCGACGGTGCGACGTGGTCGCGCGAGCGCTGGCGCGGCGCGCGGCTGGCCGAAGACCTCGACGCGCAGACGCCGGCGCTCGACTATCGCATCACGCTCGAACCGACCGACCGCCCCTGGCTGCCGACCCTGGACATTCCGCTGGCCGCGCCGCTGAATGCGCGGCTGCTCGCCGACCGCGTCGTCGTGGCGGAAACGCCGGTCATCCAGCCGCGCGAATACCGCGCGCGTTCGGCCATCGGCTATCGCCTGGCCTCGAGCCTGGACAAGGCTTCGCGTGCGCGCGCCCTGGCCCTGCCGGAAGGATTCAATCCGCGCGCCCGCGCCCTCGCCGAAGGCTGGCGCCGCGAAGGCCGCGACGACCAGGCCGTCGCCCGCGCAGCGCTCGAATTGTTCCACGCGAGCTTCACGTACACCCTCAATCCGCCGCTGCTCGGACGCAATTCCGTCGATGACTTCCTGTTCGACACGCGGCGCGGATTCTGCGAACACTACGCCTCGGCCTTCGTGTTCCTGATGCGCGCGGCGGGCATTCCGGCCCGCGTCGTCACCGGCTACCAGGGCGGCTGGTGGAACGCCGCCAGCGCCTATCTGCTGGTACGCCGCTCCGACGCGCACGCCTGGGCCGAGATCTGGCTGCCCGGGCGCGGCTGGGTCCGCTTCGATCCGACCGCCGCGGTCAGCCCGGAACGCATCGAGCGCGGCGCCGCCGCCGCGAGCGGCGCCGAAGGCTGGTCGCAGACGGGATGGCTGCGTGACCTGCGCAACCGCCTCGACGTCGTGAACCGGCTGTGGACCGAAAGCGTCATCGGCTTCAACGCGCTGCGCCAGAAGGGCATGCTCACGCCGTTCGGCGTACCGGAAGCCAATCCGGGCGACCTGATGCTCGTGCTGTCCGCCATCCTCGGCGTTGCGATGCTGTTCGCCACGCTGTGGGCGATGCGCGGCACCGCCGCACCCGCGGACGGCGACGCGCTCGAGCACGCCTGGAAGCGCCTGCGCCGGCGCGCGGCACGCGCCGGCTTCGCCGCGCGCCCCGAGCAGGGACCGCTGGACTGGCTGCGACAGGTCCGCGCGCGCGAACCGGAGGCGGCCGCGGAACTGGCGCCGCTGATCGAGATCTATGCCGAGCTGCGTTACGCGCGCGCCGCGCCCGCGCCGGCCGAGGTCGATGCCTTCGCGCGCCGCGTGCGCGGCTATCGTCCGCGCCGGCGTGCCGCAAAGCCCGCCTGATGCGACGACGCATCGTTCAGCGCCGTCGAAGTAACATGCATCAATCCCCTACTCGTCCCCGATCGGTCCACACGCCATGAACAAGACCTTCACCCAGCTCCTAGCGGTCGCTCTCCTCGGCGGCGCCCTCGGCGCCTGCGTGACGGTGCCGCAGCCCCTGCAAGGCCAGTACACCAGCCTGACTCCGCGCGAAGCGGTGAACGGCAGTGCCGACGGCCAGAACGTGCGCTGGGGCGGCGAGATCATCAAGGTCGAGCCGAAGGCGACCATGACCTGCTTCGAAGTCCTCGCGCGCCGGCTCGATTCGGCCGCCCGGCCGATGCAGCGCGACGCCAGCGACGGCCGCTTCATCGCCTGCCGCAGCGGCTTCTACGATCCGGAGGAATTCGAGCGCGGCCGCGAAATCACCGTGGTCGGCCGCCTGACCGGCTCGGATCGCGGCAAGGTCGGCGAGTACGAATACACCTATCCGCACGTCGCCGCCGACACGATCTATCTGTGGCCGAAGCGTCCGCTCGTCGTGCGCACGCCGTCCTACGACCCGTGGCGCTACGGCTACGGACCGTACGGCCCGTGGGGCTGGGGCGGTCCGTACTGGGGACCGTTCTGGGGCGGTAGCGTGATCATCCACGACCGTCCGCATCCGCGGCCGCGCTGAGGCGGCGCCGCGGCCGGCTCAGCCCGGCGGCCAGTGCATCGTGCGGCCGGCGAGCAGGTGCAGATGGATGTGGTACACCGTCTGCCCGCCGTCGCGATTGCAGTTCATCACCAGGCGATAGCCGTCCTCGGAAAACCCCTGCGTGCCGGCCCAGCGCACGGCGGCGAGCACCAGCTTGCCGACCGTCGGCCCGTCGGCGTCGGACAGCTCGTTGAGCGTGGCGAACGGCTTCTTCGGAATGAACAGCACGTGCACCGGCGCCTGCGGATTGATGTCGCGGAAACCGAGCACCTCGTCGTCCTCGTAGACGATGTCGGCCGGAATCTCGCGGCGGATGATCTTGGCGAACAGGGTGTCGGTCATGGGATGGCCGGGATTCGGGATTCGTTGGATCATAAGACAAGCTTGTCCCAATCCCGAATCTCCAATCCCCGCACTAAAGCTCCTGCCGGCCCCCGAACGCGTGCGCCAGCGTGCCGCGGTCGATGAATTCCAGTTCGCCGCCGAGCGGCACGCCGTGCGCCAGCCGGCTCGCGCGCACGCCCGCGGCGCGCGCGAGCTGCGACAGCATGTGCGCGGTCGCCTCGCCTTCGACGGTGGGATTGGTCGCGACGATCAGTTCTTGCACCTCGCCTTCGGCCAGCCGGCCGGCGAGCAGGTCGAGGCCGAGCTGCTTCGGCCCGAGGCCGTCCAGCGGCGACAGGCGGCCGAGCAGGACGAAATACTGGCCGCGGTAGCCGGTCGCCTGTTCGATCGCCAGCTGGTCGACCGGCGTCTCGACCACGCAGAGCAGGCTGCGATCGCGCGACGGGCTGGCGCAGTAGCCGCAGACCGCCTCCTCGCTGAAGGTGCGGCAGCGCGTGCAGTTGCCGATGCGCTCGACGGCCAGCGCCAGCCGCTCGGCCAGCTTGCGCGCACCGTCGCGGTCGCGTTCGAGCACGTGGAAGGCCATGCGCTGCGCGCTCTTCGCGCCGACGCCGGGCAGGCAGCGCAGCGCGTCGATCAGGTCGGCCAGTAGCGGCGAGGAGGACATGTGGAGCGAGGGCTGGGATGGGGCTGAGGGCTGAGGGCTGAGGGCTGAGGGCTGAAAAGCGTACACACTCGCAGCGTCGCTGCCGCGGGCTTTTCCGCCCTCGGCCCTCAGCTCTCGGCCCTGTTCGTCAAAACGGCAACTTGAACCCGGCAGGCAGGTTCATGCCGGCGGTCAGGCCGCCGAGCTTTTCCTGGCTGAGCGCGGCGATCTTGTTGACCGCGTCGTTGATCGCCGCGGCGACGAGATCCTCGGCCATTTCCGCATCGTCCGCGAACAGCTGGCGGTCGATCGCCACGCGGCGCACTTCGTGGCGGCCGCTCATGACCACGCTGACCAGGCCGCCGCCGGACTGGCCGGTGACCTCGGTGCGCGCGATTTCTTCCTGCGCGCGCTTCATCTCTTCCTGCATGCGCTGGGCCTGCTGCATCAGGCCGGCAAGTGGACCTTTCATTGGATGTCTCCTGTGCGATCCGTCCGGATCGCCTCGGTCTGGAATGGTGGCACGAACCGTGAGGATTCAAGCTTCGGACGATCTGCCCGCGGCCGTACGGTTCAATTGTCGATCGGGCGGACGCTGTCGGGGATGACGCGGGCGCCGAAGGTGTCGATCAGCGATTGCACGACGGGATCGCCGTGCACGGCTGCCGCGGCCGCGCGCTGCCGTTCGCCGTCGGCGCGGGCGCGCTGCTCGGCCGGGCTCTCCGCGCCGTCGCCGCTGCGCTCGAACTTCACCTTGACCTCGCGACCGAGCGCGGCGCCCAGACGCTGCTCCAGCGTGCCGACCAGCGGGCCGTCGGCCAGGTGTTCGTGCGTCGGCCGGATCGCCAGCCGCACCAGCCTGTCCTCGATCGCGATCAGGCTCGAATTGCGCGCGAGCTCACCGACGGGACCGCGCAGCTCGGCCCGGTCGATCAGGTCGGCCCACGAAGCCGGAAGCGCGGCCGGCGCGCGCGGAGCGGGAACCTCTGCCGCGCGTGTCTCCATACGGGGTGCGACCGGGGTCGGCGCGACTGGCGATGCCGGCGTCGCGGGGGCGGCGGGCCTGGCCATCGGCGCTTCCGCGGAAGGCCGGGCGACGGTCGCCGCTCGGCTGCCCGCTGCGGCCGCCGCCGGCGCGAACGCGAGCATGCGCAGCAGGCTCATCTCGAATCCAACCCGCGGCGTCGGCGCCAGCGGCAGGTCGCGGCGGCCGGTCACCGCCATCTGGTACCACAGCTGCACGTCCTGAGGGGCCAGCCGGCCGGCCAGCTGCCCCAGCTCCGCGTCGCCCTCGTCGGCGGCATCGGGCACGAGCTGCACGAGCTGGATCCGGTGCAGCAGCCCGGCCAGTTCGTCGAGCACCTGGGCGAAATCCGGCGCGAAGCTGGCGATGCGCTCGACCTCGCCCATCAGCCCGGCGCCGTCGCCGGCCGCGAGCAGGTCCAGCAGCACGCGCACCTTGGCGCGCTCGACCGTACCGAGCATCGCGTGCACTTCGCCGGCGTGCAGGGCGCCGCCGCCGTGCGCGATCGCCTGGTCGAGCAGCGACAGCCCGTCACGCAGCGAACCGTCGGCGGCACGCGCCAGCACGTCGATGCCTTCGGCGTCGAACGCGATGCCTTCGGCGCCGAGGATCGAGCGCATCTGGCCGACGATCTGCTCGGCGGTCAGGCGCTTGAGGTTGAACTTGATGCAGCGCGAGAGCACGGTCACCGGCAGCTTCTGCGGGTCGGTCGTCGCCAGCAGGAACTTCACGTGCGGCGGCGGCTCCTCCAGCGTCTTCAGCAGCGCGTTGAAGGCGCTCTTGGACAGCATGTGCACTTCGTCGATCAGGTAGACCTTGTAGCGCCCGCGCGTCGGCGCGTACTGCGCGTTGTCGATCAGCTCGCGCACGTTGTCGATGCCGGTGTTGCTGGCGGCGTCGATCTCGAGCAGGTCGACGAAGCGCCCGGCGTCGATCTCCACGCAGGCCCCGCATTCGCCACACGGATTCGACGTGGGCCCGTGCTGGCAGTTCAGCGACTTGGCGAAGATGCGCGCGATGGTCGTCTTGCCGACCCCGCGCGTGCCGGTGAACAGGAAGGCGTGGTGCAGCCGCCCGCTGTCGAGCGCGTGCGCCAGCGCGCGCACGACGTGCTCCTGGCCGACCAGTTCGGAAAAGCGGCGAGGCCGCCATTTGCGCGCGAGGGCTTGGTAGGACATGGGGGATTCGGCGAGAGAGCTGGGATTGTAGCAAGTGCAGCCGGACGCCCGTCGCCGGACACCGGTTTACTTGTGCGACGCGGGCTGCACGGGTATCCTGCGCGGCTCGTTCGGGCGAGGGTGTACGTGCCCGGAACGTTCGGTCGCTCGAGGAACGCAGCGATCGAAGCCGCAGCGAAACGGAGAGGTGTCCGAGTGGTTGAAGGAGCACGCCTGGAAAGTGTGTAAACGGGTCAAACCGTTTCGCGGGTTCGAATCCCGCTCTCTCCGCCAGTTTTCCCCGCGCGCAAACGCGCACCGCCAGTTCATGGCGGCTCCGTCGGTTCTCCCGCGACGATAGCTTGCAAACCCCGCCAGGTCCGGAAGGAAGCAACGGTAGTGAGTGATTCGGGTGCCGGGATGTAGCTGGCGGAGCTGCCACCCCTCCTGTCGATTCCCCGCGCCGCGCCGTGTGTCACCGGCGCCGTGCGTCCGGTCTAGCATCGGTCCGCCATCAGACGGATGGCGCTCCGCCTCACATACCCTGTGCTCGCCCGGGTGACCATGCGATGGTGCGACCCCTGCCCCGCGCTCGCGGAAAGGCAGTCTCGCAGTCGGCACTGAATCTTGGGGAAATCGCAATGCGTGCAATACGTTCCTTCTCGTTCCCGTGGAAGGCGGCCTGCCTTCTGTCGCTGGCCGCGTTCGCGGCCTCCGCCGCGGTCGCCGCGACACCCACCGAACGCTTCTGGCAGAACGCGCAGGCGCACGCGCTGCCGGACGACGCGCCGAAGGCTTCGGTCTACCGTTCGCTGCAGCTCGATCTGGCCGGGTTGCGCGCGTACGTCGCCGATTCGCGCACCGGCGGCGCCGCGTTCGAGCTCGCCGTTCCGCGTCCGGACGGCACTTTCGCCCAGTTCCTGGTCACCGACTCGCGCACGATGCCGGCCGCATTGCAGGCGAAGTACCCGCAGATCGCCAGCCTCTCCGGCAGCGACTCCGCCGGCCGCAAGGTGCGCATCGACGTCTCGCCGTCGGGCTTCCAGGCGATGGTGTTCGAGAACGAAGGCGTCTGGCTCGTGCGCCCGGAGTCCTACGCCGGCGGCGACCGCTACCTGAGCTTCCGCCGCGCCGACCTGCCGGCGCCGAGCGAGCGGTTTCAGTGCGACGTGCACGGCGATGCGCCGGACGCCGACGGGCACGACCTGATGTCGCCGGTGGCACCGATGACGCAGACCGGCCAGACCGAGCGCGACTACCGCGCCGCCGTCGCTGCCAACCATTTCTACGTCGCCAAGGTCTGCCCGGGCAACCTGACCGTCGAGTGCGGACTGGCCGCGGTGGTCACGGCGATGAACCGCGTGAACCAGGTCTACGAGACCGAGCTCGCGGTGCACATGACGCTGATCGACAACAACGACCTGATCATCTATCCGGTGGCCGCGGGCGATCCGTATTCCAACGGCACCGGCGCGCTGAACCAGAACATCACCAATCTCAACAACGTCATCGGCCAGGCCAACTTCGACATCGGCCACGTGTTCACCACCGGCAGCGGCGGCGTCGCTCTGCGTCCGTCCGTGTGCACCAGCAGCAAGGCCGGCGGTACGACCGGATCGCCAAACCCTTCCGGCGACGCTTTCTGGATCGACTACGTCGCCCACGAGATGGGCCACCAGTTCGGCGGCAGCCATACCTTCAACTCCACCTCCGGCAATTGCGGCGGCACCAATCGCTCCGCCTCGGCTGCCTACGAGCCCGGCAGCGGCTCGACCATCATGGCCTATGCCGGCATCTGCGAAGAGAACGACCTGCAGCCGCACAGCGATCCCTATTTCCACGCCAAGAGCCTGGCCGAGATCAACACCTGGATGGACGGCACCGGCGGCTCCTGCGCGGCGGACACGCCGAGCACGAACGCCGCGCCGGTCATCGACACGGCCGGCCTGCCGGACGGCTACACGATCCCGGTCCACACTCCGTTCGTGCTGACCGGCGCGGCCACCGACGCGGACGGCGCCGACGTGCTGAGCTACAACTGGGAGCAGTACGACCTCGGCCCGGCGACGTCGCTGGCGCAGGGCGACACCGGCGCCGGCCCGATCTTCCGTTCCTTCAACGCGACGGCCGACGGCACGCGCGTGTTCCCGCGCATGCAGACGGTCCTCGGCGCCGCGCTGGTCAAGGGCGAAACCTGGCCGACGACGACGCGCGACCTCAAGTTCCG
This sequence comes from Dokdonella ginsengisoli, assembly GCF_042652785.1. Taxonomy (NCBI): domain Bacteria; kingdom Pseudomonadati; phylum Pseudomonadota; class Gammaproteobacteria; order Lysobacterales; family Rhodanobacteraceae; genus Dokdonella; species Dokdonella ginsengisoli. Next base: position 975,516 of record NZ_JBHSHD010000010.1, read on the forward strand.
CCTCACCGTGCGCGACAACCACGACGTCCCGGGCACGCCGCAGTTCGGCGCCACCCAGAGCGCCGACGTCGCGATCCACGTGACCGACGACGCCGGCCCGTTCGTCGTCACGCGTCCGAACACCGCCATCACCTGGGGCCGCGGCGAGACGCACGCCGTCACCTGGGACGTCGCCGGCACCGACGCCGCGCCGGTCAGCTGCTCGGCGGTCGACGTCGACCTGTCCGTCGACGGCGGCAGCACCTGGCCGGATGCGCTGGCGACCGGCGTGCCGAACAACGGCCGCGCCGACGTGGTCGTGCCGCCGCAGCCGGACACGACGCAGGCGCGCGTACGCGTGCGCTGCGCCGACAACGTGTTCTTCGACGTGTCGAACGCGAATTTCTCCATCGCCGCGACCGGCGACCCGGATCCGGTGGGCGCCACGGCGAACGTGACTCCGGCCAGCCTCGACTTCGAAACCGACGTTTCGGGCGTGTCGACGCAGAACCTGCAGATCGGCAACACCGGCGATGCCGGCACGACGTTGAACTACAGCGTCGCCGAATCGACCGACGACTGCGCCACCACCACCGATGTCGCCTGGCTGAGCGCCGCGCCGGTTTCCGGCGACGTCGCCGGCGGCACGACCGCGGACGTCGTCGTCAGCGTCGACACCACGGGCCTGGGCATCGGCACGCAGACCGCCAGCCTCTGCCTCACCACCAGCGACGCGGCGCATCCGGCGTTCACGATTCCGGTGACGGTGCAGTTCAACCAGCCCGAAGGCGACCCGATCTTCGCGGACGGCTTCGACGGCGAGGCCACGACCTGCGAGCCGGTCCAGCTGCTGAACGATCCGAGCTTCGAGACCACCGGCGGCGGCACCGCGGTGTGGGACGGCGACGACAGCAGCAGCGGCGCTCCGCCGGTGTGCGACGTCTCGTGCAACTCCGACGAGACCTTCATGGCGCGTACCGGCGACTGGTTCGTCTGGTTCGGCGGCTGGGAGGAAGCCAACACGTCCTGGCTGAGCCAGAGCGTGGTCTTCCCGCAAGATCAGCCGCGCTGGCTCAACTACTGGATGGTCAACCTGATCGGCGTCGACAGCAGCGCGAGCCTGACGCTGAGCATCGACGCGAACGTCGTCCAGACCCTTCCCGCCGCGACCGGCGAGACGGCCTACAGCCTGCACAGCGTGGAAATCCCGGCCGCCTACCTCGACGGCCAGTCGCACGTCGTGCGCTTCGACTGGTCGGCGCAGGCGACCGGCGGCGCGATCGGCGAGGCCATCCTCGACGACGTCACGCTCGACTGCGCCGCGACGCCGGCGCATCTGGCGCCGTCGCCGGTGCAGATCGGCAAGCGCGTGCGCCGCTGAGGCGGCGCAACGACGCTCCCGCGAGACGGCGTCTCGCGGGAGCGTGCACACGGCAGTTCCGGCGGGGCCACGCCTCACCGCGCACGCCCGATGAAACCGTTACCGCGCGGCGCCGCGCCGCGCGAGATCAGGCCGGATCGACCGGTGTGTTGTCCGGATGCAGCCAGCCGGACTCGCCGTCGGCGTAGTGCTCGTTCTTCCAGATCGGCACGCGCCGCTTCACCTCGTCGATGATCCAGCGACAGGCCGCGAACGCGGCGTCGCGGTGGTCCGCGCTGACGCCGACCCACACCGCGAGATCGCCGATCGCCAGCCGCCCGGTGCGATGCACGCAGCGCGCCTCGCGCACGGTGAAACGCTGCACCGCCTCGGCGAGGATCGCCTCCCCTTCCGAACCGGCCAGCGGCGCATAGGCCTGGTAGTCGAGCCGCAGCACGGCGCGCCCGTCGTTGTGGTTGCGCACCCAGCCCTCGAAGCTGGCGCAGGCGCCGGCCGCGGCGTGGTCCAGCGCGCGGCGTTCGACACCGACGTCGATGGCTGCGTCCACCAGGGAAAACCGCTTCGTCGTCATCGTTCTTCTCTTGCCTCGTCCGCACTCGTACTGGCGGGCACGCCCGCCGATCCGCCGCGCGGGCTCATCCGCCGCTCACCGGCGGCAGGAAGACCACTTCGTCGCGATCCGACAGCGCATGGTCCCAGCCGACGAAGGCACCGTTCACCGCGACGCGCAGGCGCTCGGCGGCGAACGGGAATCCGTGCTCGCGCGCGACTTCCGCGTACAGGTCGCGCGGCGTGGCGGCACCGCTGTCGCGAACCTCCTCGGCGCGGCCGGCGCGATCGGCGAGGCTGGCGAAATACAGAAGCGTATAGCTCATGCGACCACCTTGCCCTGCACCACGCGCCGCTTGCCTCCGCGTTTCTCGACCAGATGCAGGCCGTCGATGACGATCTCGTGCGACAGCGCCTTGCACATGTCGTACACGGTCAGCGCGGCGACGCTGGCGCCGGTCAGCGCCTCCATCTCGACGCCGGTCTTGTGCGTGAGCGAGACCGTGCAGCGGATGCGCAGGTCCCGCCCGGTGACGAACTTCGCCTCGATGCGGCAGTTCTCGATCGGCAGCGGATGGCAGAACGGAATCAGTTCGTGCGTGCGCTTGACCGCCAGCGTGCCGGCGACGATCGCGGTGTCGACGACCGGCCCCTTCTTCGAGCGCAGGCCTTCGTCGCGCAGGGTTTTTGCCACCTTCGCCGGAAAGCGCACCCGCACTTCGGCGACCGCTTCGCGCCGCGTCGGCCGCTTGTCGCCGACGTCCACCATCGCGGGCCGCCCGGAATCGTCGATGTGGGTGAGCTTGTTCTTCGGCACGATCAGCCTCGGGATGGGTTCGTGGCACGCGCACGCACGGCTTCAGCCGCCGATTGCGTACATTTCCACGTGCTCGCGCGTGGCGAGCGTCGCCTCGCTGCGCAGTTCGCTGTAGCGGTCGTCGCGCGCCTTCCACACCGCGCCGATCAGGCCGGCCAGTTCGTCGTCACGCATCCCGGCGCGCAGCGGGCCGCGCAGGTCGTGGCCGTGGCTGGCGAACAGGCAGGTGTACAACCGCCCGTCGGCGGACAGGCGCGCGCGCGAACAGTCGCCGCAGAACGGTTCGGTCACCGAACTGATGAAACCGATCTCGCCGCCACCGTCGGCGAACGCGTAACGGCTGGCGACTTCGCCGCCGTAGTTCGGCTCCAGCGCGACCAGCGGCCAGCGCGCGGCGATGCGCGCGCGCAGCTCGGCGCTCGGCACGACCAGGTCGCGGCGCCAGTCGTTGCAGGTGCCCACGTCCATGTATTCGATGAAGCGCACGATGTGGCCGCTGCCGCGGAAGCGTTCGAGCAGGCCGAGCACCTCGCCGTCGTTGGTGCCGCGCATGACGACGACGTTGAACTTCAGCGGGCCGAAGCCGGCGCGTTCCGCCGCGGCGATCGCCTCCAGCACGACGCCGACGTCGCCGCGCCCGCCGGACATGCGGCGGAACGTCTCCGGCTCGATCGTGTCCAGGCTCAGGGTGATCCGGCGCAGTCCGGCGTCGCGCAGGTCCTGCGCGTGCGCGGCGAGCAGGCTGCCGTTGGTGGTCAGGGCGACGTCGTCGATGCCTGGCACGGCGGCCAGCTTGCGCACCAGCTCGGGCAGGTCGCGGCGCAGCAGCGGCTCGCCGCCGGTCAGCCGCAGCTTGTGCACACCCAGGTCCGCGAAGACGCGCGCCAGGCGCTCGATCTCCTCGAAACGCAGGCGCTCGGCCTTGCTGAGGAATTCGTGGTCGCGCGGATACTGGTCTTCCGGCATGCAGTACGGGCAGCGGAAGTTGCAGCGATCGACGACCGAAATGCGCAAGTCGCGCAGCACGCGTCCGTGCAGGTCACGCGGCGCGGCGGTGTCGAGCCTGAGCGGAATGGCCGTGCCCATCTCAGCCGGCCACCACCGGTTCGAGCGTGCGCAGCGGCGGCGCCAGCGCGAAGGAATCGTCGCGGCGCGCGACGCGATAGCCGCGCGCTTCCATGACCACGGCATCGGCAAGGCTGGCGTAGTGATAGAGCATGAGGCGGCGGCGCAGTTCGGCCGGATACTCGCGTTCCAGATCGTCGACGCCGGTATGCGACGGATTTCCGCTCAGGGCGCAGTCGTGCGCGACGAGTTCGTCGTGCGCGGCGTACCGCGCCAGCATCTCCGGCACCGGGCGCGTATCGCCGGTCCAGACGAAACTGCCGGCCAGGGACAGGCCGAACGACGAGTTCGGCGCGTGATGCCGCGTGGGAAACACGTCGAACCACAGGCCCTCGTGCCAGAAGCCGCGCGACAACGGCACCAGCGCGAACGCGTCCCAGAAGTTCGCGCCGCCCTCGGCCAGCACTTCCGGATAGTCGGCCACGCGCGCCTGCAGCAGCGGCACCAGCGCGGCGTGCGCGTACAGGCGCACGCGTCCGCGCAGCGCGGCGTCGAAATAGACGCGGTAGAACAGGCGCTCCAGTCCGCCGACGTGGTCCATGTGCGTGTGAGTGACGTAGATCGCGCGCGGCACCTCGCCGTAGCGGTCGAGATAGGCCGACAGCGCCTCCGGGCCGCAGTCGATCATCAGCAGCGGCGCGCCGTCGCGCTCGAGCACGCCGCAGGCCGAACCCAGCTCGGGCGACTGCGCGCCGCCGACGCCGAGGAAGCGCAGGACGAGAGTCACGACAGCACTCCGCGCGATCCGGACACCGGCCGCGACCGCGACATCGCCGCGTCGTAGGCGGCCAGCAGCGGCTGCCAGAAGCGCGCGTCGAACTGCGGCTCGCCTCGCGCGCCGAGCTTGTCGAACGAGCGGCGCAGGCGCGCCAGATTGGCCAGGCGCCAGCTTCGCGCCGGCTTGCGCAGGCGGCCGCGGTCGAAGTCGATCAGCCAGACCGTGCCTTCGCCGTCGACCAGCACGTTGTGCGCGTTGAGGTCGGCATGCCACACCTGCGCCTCGTGGAATGCGGCGATGGTGCGCCCGGTGTCGTGCGCGAGGCGTGGCGACAGCGCGCCAGCGGCCAGCCGTTCGGCCAGCGTCTGCGCATCGGCGATGCGGCGGGTCAGCAGGTCGGCGCGATAGCCGATGCCGTCGCGCACGTAGCGCGCGGCGACCGGGCGCGGCGCCGGCAGGCCGGCATCGACCAGCCGCGCGAGCAGCTCGAATTCGCGGAACGCGCGCGTGCGCGCGGCGCCGGTCCACAGGTAGCAATCGGCGCTGAGGCGCGCGACGAAACCGCCGCGGCGATAGTGGCGCAGCACGCAGGCCCCGGCCGGAGTGTCGACGAACGCGGCCGTGCCGCGGCCGGCGTTCGGCGATCCGCCGCCGGCCGGCCAGTGCGCGCGATCGAACCAGCGTTCGTCAGGCACGACGCCGAGCGAGCGGTCGTAGACGATCGCGCCGTTTGCGGTCGATTGAACTTGCGCCTCGATCATGCGTCTGCCAAGTTGCCGGCTTTGCGGGCGAAATGCCGCCCGCCCTCGATGACAGATGGTAGCAAGCGTTCCATGGATCAAGCTGCAACCGCGGGCGAAGCGCCCGATTCGCTCTGCCTGCTGCGCACCTCGGCCCTGGGCGACGTCACCCACGTGGTGCCGCTGGTGCGCACCCTGCAGGAACACTGGCCGCAGACGCGGCTGACCTGGATCATCGGCAAGCTCGAGCACCGCCTGGTCGGCGACCTGCCCGGCGTGGAATTCGTCGTGTTCGACAAGAGCGCCGGCCGCCTCGGCCGGCGCGCCGTCCGCGCCGAGCTGGCCGGGCGGCGCTTCGGCGCCCTGCTGCACATGCAGGTGTCCTGGCGCGCCAACCTGCTCAGCCGCGTCGTGAACGCGCCGCTGCGCATCGGCTACGACCGCAAGCGCTCGAAGGATCTGCACGGCCTGTTCATCAACTGCCGCATCCCGGCGCGCAGCGGCGAGCACGTGCTGGACGCGCTGGCGAGCTTCCTGGAGCCGCTGGGGCTCAGGCGCGAGGGACCGCCGCGCTGGGACATCGCGATCCCGGACGAAGCGCAGGCGTTCGCCGAAAAGCACCTGCCCGGCGACGCGCCGACCCTGCTGGTCAGCCCCGTGTCGAGCCACCGGCTGCGCAACTGGCGCGCGGAGCGCTACGCCGCCGTCGTCGACCACGCCTCGCTCGAACTCGGCTGGCGCGTCGCGCTGTGCGGCGGGCCGAGCGCGTACGAGCGCGAGTTCGCCGACGCGGTCCTGGCGCACACGCGCACGCGCCCGCTCGACCTGACCGGCAAGGACACGCTCAAGCAGCTGCTCGCGCTGATGCGGCGCGCGACCCTGGTGCTGTGCCCGGATTCCGGCCCGATGCACATCGCCAACGCCGTCGGCACGCCGGTGCTCGGCCTGCACGCGGCCAGCAATCCGCACCGTTCCGGCCCCTACTCGGACCGGCGCTGGTGCGTCGACCGCTACGACGATGCCGCGCGCAAGTACCGCAAGAAGCCGGCCGCCGCGCTGCCGTGGGGGACCAAGCTCGAACACCGCGGCGTCATGGACCTGATCGAGGTCGACGACGTGATCGAACGCCTGGAGGCGTTCGCCGCGCACCGCGCCGCCGCTCAGCGGTAGTCCTGGTAGGACTTTTCCTCGATCAGGGTCGAGCCGAGCTTCTCGTTGATCGTGCGCTTGACCGCCGCGCGCTCGTCGTTGCGGATGTAAACCGAGCGGGCCAGCTCGACGAACTCGGCGTCGAACGCCTTCGCCTTCTCCTTGAGCCGGATGCGGTCCTCGATGTCCCACAGGGCCTCGTTGACCGCGCGCAGCTGCGCGCGCTCCGTGCCAATGTCCACGCGCGACGCGGCATCGGCGTTCCAGGTGGCGTTCAGCAGATCCAGCTCCACACGCACGTTGGCGCGCTTGGCGGCGTCGCCGATGCGCTCGGACTTGATCTCGAGGATGGTGATCTTGTCGATCAGCTCGCCGTGGGAAATCGGAATGGAAATGGTGCTCATGGGCGATGCGGGATTCCGTGATGCCGGGAATGACCGCGATCATGGCCACGGCCGCAGGGCCGGTCAATCCGCGAGACGAAGCCGGGCCGCAGCGCGCACCAGCCGCTGTGTCCGCCGCGGACGGGATTTCGCGTATCCCCCGGCGTCAACATCGCAGAGGGTGCCGACATGTCGCGTTCGGAAAGCTCGCCCCGGCAGCGTTTGCAGGCCGGCCGCCGGCGCAACGGCGCACTTCCGCGGCTGGCGCTGGCCGCGCTCGGCGGAGGCCTGGCGGCGGCGGCCGGCGCGGCCGACTACGCCGCCGACCCCGCGTTCAACGGCGGCCACTACTACGCCGACGCCTTCGCATCGGACAGCAGCCTGCCCGATCACCACTACGCCGGCAGCAAGGTGGCCCGCGCCTCGAACGGCGACGTCGTCGTCGCCGCGCTGGTCGATGAAGGCTCGCTCGACCCCCAGCTGTACACCGCGGTGGGGTTGATCCGCTACGACCGCGCCGGCGTGCGCGTGCCGTGGACCGCTCCCGACCCGGCCACCACGCGCCATTTCGACAACTACGTGTTCGTGCCCGGCACCCGCAACGACGCCTCGATCGACGACCTGCGCATCGTCGACGGCCGCATCGTCCTGCTGCACACGTACCGGTCCGTACACGACCTGCCCGAATCCAGCCTCGGCTGGATTTCCGTCCTCGACGACGGCGGCCGGCTGCTCTGGTCCGACGTGCTCTATCTCAGCGATGGCTCTTCATGGGGCGTGCGCGGCGGCGGCCTGGCGACGTACGCCGACGCCGGCAGCACCTACGTGCTGGTCGCGAGCACCCACGTCGCCGCGAAACGGCCGCGATACCAGCGCTTCCGTCTGGAAGCCGGCGGCAACCTGACCCTGCTCGACGACGTCTGGCTGGCCACGTCCGCCTGCTGGAACGAGCAATGGCAGTGCGATGCGACCGGCATCGCCGTCAGCCAGGACGGCCCGGACGAGCCGCCGCGCATCTACGTCAGCTACGCGTTCCGCGGCTTCGACGGCGACGACGCCGACGTCGTCGTCTCGCGCATCGACCCGCACGGGAACGGCGACCCGGCGTGGGATCCGAACAACGTGCACTGGAACCTGTCCGACGGCGGCAGTCGCGACGACGTTCCCGTCGGCATCGCCGTGCGCCGGACCGGTGCCGGCTCGCCCTCTTCGCCGTATCGCGACGAGATCTTCGTCGCCACGCGCAGCGCGCGCACCTGCCGCCCGGGCATCGGACTGATCCGTTTCGACCACGACGGCGGGGTTGCGGGCCGGGTCCTCGCCGGCGGCAGCGCGTCGAACTGGGACTGCATCACCGGATCGACTTCGGCCGACGTGCCGAGCGGACTGGCCCTCGACGCGGACCGCCTCGTCGTGGTCGGCAGCCGCACGGTGCATTCGCGAAGGTTCACCTGGCCGGCGGACGCCCTCGTGCGCCGCTTCGGCTTCGACCTCGCCGTGCGCGGCGAGCAGACGTTCGCCTACCCGATCGGCTCGCCGCGGCAACGCGCCTCGGAATTCTCGGGCGCGGCGGTTTCCGGTCCGGACGAGATCGTCGCGACCGGCAGCCTGACCTATCCGGCGACGGCACCCGGCGGACTGGGCGGCAAGAGACAGGTGGGAACGCTGCGGCTTCGCTGGACGCCGTGACAGACGGGTTCGAAGAAGCGGTGCCGGAAAGGAGAACCGGACGCGGCCACGGTGTGGCGGAGAGGGTGGGATTCGAACCCACGTTACGGCATAACCGTAAACCGGATTTCGAATCCGGCGCATTCGACCACTCTGCCACCTCTCCGCAGGACTTCCGGCAGGCCCGAGTGCTAGGCCCGCCTCCGCGGCGTTCGTCCCTGGGCAGCTGCCTGGCGGCAGTCCGGGACGCAACGGAAGGGCGCGGATGATACGGGGCCGCGACGCGCGAGACAACCCGTCCGGCGCCGGACCTGCGCCTGCGCTACAGATCGCGGGCGACGCGGAAGCCGACGCGTGCGCTGCGCGCCTCGGCCGGCGCGGCCAGGCGAAAGGCGGAACGGACCTGGTCCGGATCGCTGCCCCAGGAGCCGCCGCGCACCACGCGCCGCTCGCAGCCGGGGTTGACCCAGGCCTTGCTGTCGCGCGGCGCGCGCACATAATTGTCGTGCCAGCAGTCCTCGATCCATTCCGAGACGTTGCCTTCCATGTCGTACAGGCCGTAGGTGCTCGGCGCGAACGTCTTCGCCGGCGCCGGGCCCCAGTAGCCATCGCTGTAGCGCGGGAACGCGCTCGACCAGCTGCGCTTGGACGGCGAGCGGTCGCCCTCGCCGGTGACGTTGCCGACCACCTTGTCCGGATCGCCGTCGCCCCACGGATAGCGCGTGCTAGAGCCGGCGCGCAGCGCGTACTCGAACTCGGCTTCGCTGGGCAGGCGGTATTTCTTGCCGGTGCGGTCGGACAGCCACGCCAGGTACGCGCTGGCGTCGTTCCACGACACGTTCACCACCGGCAGATCGTCGCCGGCGCGTTCACCGCGGTAGTCGTTCTGCCAGCTCATGCCGGAACGATTGACGATGCGTCCGGTGTTCTCCTCGTACACCGCCGCGCCGCCAAGCCGCTCGGCGTCGGTGGCGTACTTGCTCGCGCGCACGAACTCGCGGAACTGCCCGACCGTGACTTCGCTCTGGCCGAGCGCGAAACCGACCTCGATGCGCACGCGCCGCTGCGGTTCCTCGTTGTCCGAATGGCCCGGCTCGTCGGCCGCCGAGCCCATCACGAACTGCCCGGTGGGAATCACCACGATCGCCGGCGCGCTGCCGGCCGCGTCGAGGAAGCGGTCGCGCAGGACCTGCCCCGGCTTCAGGCTCGCGTACAGGCGCGCGTTGCGCAGGCGGAGGTTGAAATCGTCCAGCCCGCCGAGGTCCGCGCTGATCGACTGCGCCTTCTTCGCCAGCTCCTCGGCGAGGTCGGCGTTGCCGGAATCGAGCGCCGACCGCGCCTGCGCGAGCACCGTCTCGGCGCGCTGCCGGCGGATGCCCTCGATGCGCGCGCGCGTGTCGAGCAGCGCCTGCGAGCCGGGCCGGATCGCCGAGGCGAGTCCGAGCATGCGGTCGGCGTTTTCGAAGTTGTCCTGCGCCGCCTCGTTCAGGGCGTGGTCGAGATAGCCGCGCTCGATCTCCGCCAGGCCCGCGTCGACCAGGCGGTTGCCCGGATCCAGCTCGGCGGCCTTGCGGTAGATCGACAGCGCGTTCTCGTCTGCCGGCTCGGTGATGTTGCCCGTCTTCATCAGCTCGGCGGCGCGCGTGAGCATCGGCAGGATTTCGTGCAGGGTCTTCAGGCGCGCGCGCGCGGCGGTCAGCTCGCCGTCGGCATGCGGCAGCTCGGCGTACGCGGCGAGATAGCGCTGCGCCGTGTTCTCGTCGCCGCGATCGATCGCCGCCAAGGCCCAGTCGCGCAGCGCGCCGCCGATGCGTTCGAGTCCGGCCTCGGCCTCGACGTTGCCGTCGCCCTGCGACAGCGCGGAGCGGTACAGCGTGATCGCGCCGTTCTTCGGATCGAGCAGCGCGCCCTTCTCTTCCGCCGCGCGGGCGCGCTTGAGCAGCGCGGCGACCTCCTTGCTGGTCGGCGCCGGCGGCCCCATGCGGATCGCGTCGGCGAGCGAGGTACCGACCTCGGCGGGAGGCGCTTCCTCGACCGGCTCGCTGCGCGTCTGCGGTGCGCCCTGCTGCACGGCGGACCAGGTCGTCGGTGCACGCTGCCCGACCACGCTCGGCGCGGCCACCGGCTCCGGCGGCGGCTGCAGGTGGAACCAGCCCGGAAAGAAGCGGTATGCGAGCGCGAGCGCCAGCAAGACAATGCCGGCGGTGCCGCCGAGGGTGTGCTGCTTGCGCGTGAGTTCGCTACCGGGCATGGTGGTTCGATTATCCGTGCTCCACGCCGTCAGTAGAAGCGACGCGGCGCGCCCGGTTCAGCGAACACGAAGAGGAAACCGCCTTGGGCGAATGGATCGACCATCCCGACGCACTGACCCGCCTGCTCGAAAACCCGCCGGCGACGGTCGGGCTCGACACCGAATTCATGCGCATCGACACCTTCCTGCCGAAGCTGGCGCTGGTGCAGATCGAGATCGACGGCCGCATCGGACTGATCGATCCGGTCGCCGACGTCGATCTCGCGCCGCTCGCCGCGCTGCTCGGCGATGCGGCGCGCTGCTGCGTCATGCACAGCGCGAGCGAGGACCTGGAAGCGCTGGCGACGCGCCACTGCGCGCTGGCGCAGCTGTTCGACACGCAGATCGCCGCCTCGTTCGCCGGGCTCGGCGCCGGGCTCGGTTACCAGAAGCTCGTCAGCGCGCTGCTCGGCGTCGACCTGCCGAAGGCGGAGACGCGCTCGGACTGGCTGCGCCGCCCGCTCAGCGCGCAGCAGCTCGAGTACGCCGCGCAGGACGTCGTGCACCTGCCCGCCCTGCGCGCCGAGCTTTCTGCGCGCCTGGAAACGCGCGGCTACCTCGCCTGGTTCGCGCAGGACTGCGCGCGCCTGCTCGAACGGGCACGCCAGCGCGAACCCGATCCGGAGCCGCAGCAGTCGATGCGCGGCGCGGCCGACTGGCCGCGCGAGCGCCAGGCCCTGCTGCGCCGCGTGCTGCTCTGGCGCGACCGCACGGCGCGCGCGATCGACCGGCCACGGCCGTGGCTGCTCGACGACGCGCACGCATTGGACCTGAGCGCGCGTCCACCCGCCGATGCCGACGAACTGGCCGAACGCACACGCGGCCTGCGCGCGCTGCGCGGCGCGCAGCGCGCGGAACTGCTCGACGTACTGCAGCAGCCACTGACGCCGGAGGAGCTTCAGTTCGCGCCGATCCCGGCGGCGCCGTCGCCGCGCGAGAAGGCCGCGATCGCCGCGATGAAGGAGGTGGTCGCCGCGCGCGCGAAGGAGCTCGATCTGCCCGAGGGCCTGCTGTGCGCGCGCCGCCATCTCGAAGCCCTGCTCGCCACGCAGCGCTGGCCGGCTTCGCTCGACGGCTGGCGCCGCGACGTGCTGCACGATGCGCTGCTCGCGCGCCTGCCCGACTGAGCCGCATGCCTTAGCGAACTGCTTACACACGAGGTGGCGACTTCGGCCACACTGCCGCGCCGTTCGCCGAAGAAAGAAGGAACCTGCATGCGCCGCATCCGTCCGGGACGCTACGCCGCCCTCGCCCTCCTCGCCGCTCTCGCGCAGACCGCTACCGGCGTTCACGCCGAAAGCGACGCCCAGGTCTACGAGAACGCGATCGAACGCACCGCGCGGCTGTGTCCGGGGCACTCCGTCGAGCGCAGCACGCCGGGGGTCAAGGCGATCCAGGTCGGCGCCCTGCGCGTGCTGGCCAAGCGCGACGTGACGCTGTGTCCCGATCGCCGCCTCGACGCGGCGACGCCGGTGGTGTGGTACGGCCGCGCCAGCGCGTACGCGTGGAATCCCGAAGCGACCGGCGCCGTCGCCGTGCTCGCGACCCGGGTCGACGCGATGACGCGCAAGGAGGACTTCCCGGTCGAGACGCTGGTGTGGAACGCCGACGGCAGCGAAGCCAAGGGCGTCACCGTGCCCACGCTGGAACTGCGCCCGCGCCCGGCCGCGGCGTACTGAAAAGGCGGCGCTTCGAACACGTCCGTCGCCAGCGCGTTCAAGGCTCGAAGCCGTCGGCGAAGAGGCGGTCGCGGCCACCGTTGCGATGCAGCGCCCAGCCGTTGCGCATGACGATGCTCGACGGGCACGCACCGGTGCCGTAGTGGTTGTTCGGCACGCCCGCGTGGACGCCGCCGCCGTTGCCGTCCGGCGGTCCGAACAGCACCGTCGATTCCGGCAGCTGGTCGCAGGAGGCTGCCTGCGGCGCGTACCACTCGACCCAGTTGATCACGTAGCTCTTCAGCCACTGGTACGCGTGCGGCACGCGGATGTAACCGACCACTTGCGCCGTGCCGGCGGTCACGTCGCCCAGCTCGCCGACCCACCAGTCGCCGGCCGCATCGCTGCCTTGCACCCACACGCGCGTGCGATAGCGGTGGCCGGGCACCCACGCGTACGGAACCATCGTCTGGTAGCCGTCGCCTTCGCCGGTGAACGGCCGGCAGATCGCGCCGGGAACGTCGGCGCAGTTCGCAGCGTTCGCGCCCCAGATCGAAAAGATCGCGCGCTTGCCGTTGGCGTCCTTCTGGATGCCGATGTAGCCGCCGTCGCCGGTCACGATGCCGAACTGCGAGGAATAGAAATAGGCGAACGGCACCTGCCCCGGCCCCACCGTCGGTTCGTTGAGCGGCTGGATGTATCCGTCGAGGTTAAAGAAGCCTTCCGCCGGCTGGTCCGGCAGCCACCAGTCCGAGTAGGTTCCCTGCGGACCGACGGCGCGCGCCTGCGGAACGGCCGCAAGGACGACGCCGACGCCGAGCGCCGCATGCAGCAGGGTTCGCACCGTGATCGCGATCATTCTCCGGACCTCCCGTGACGGCGGACGGCGCCGAACGCACCGCTCCTCTGCCTGGGTTTCGCAAAACGCCGCGCCGGCGGCTCATGCGCCGCGCGGTTCCGTCCGGCCGCCGCTTCGCGCTTGACAAGCGCCGGGGCGATCTGGGCACACTCGGGACATGAACGCGCGCGGCACCACGACGATTACCGCGACCACCACGACGACCGTGGTGCGGGTGCCCGTGCGCGACTGATCCAAGAAGCCACGGCCCCGCCCTCGAAAGAGATGCGGGCCGCAGCGCTGGCGACCCGCCTCCCTCGAACCGGGGCCTCCGACCACCAGGAGGCCGTTCCATGTCCGATGCCGCCGTCGCCGCCGAGCCTGCGCCCGCGCGTGCCGCCGCCGTTCCGTTCGCCGCGCACAAGTTCGGCGGCTCCAGCCTCGCCGATGCGGCGTGCTTCCGCCGCGTCGGCGCGATCCTGCGCGCACAGCCCGGCGCGCGCCAGCTGGTCGTCGTCTCGGCCATGCGCGGCACCACCGACGCCCTGATCGCGCTCGCCGACGAAGCCGTACGCGGCGCGCCGGACTGGCGCGGCGGCTGGGAGCGCCTGCGCGAACGCCATCTCGACACGGCGCGCGAGCTGCTGGGCAGCGCGACGGTGGAAACGCTGGCCTGGCTCGAAGCGGAATTCGCGCGGCTGTCGAACCTGCTCGGCGCCCTCGCCGTGCTCGCCACGCCGAGCCGCGAAGCGCTCGAGGCGATCCAGGGACTGGGCGAAGTCTGGTCGGCGCACCTGCTGTCGCGTTCGCTGGCGCTCGACGGCGCCGGCTGCGCCTTCCTCGACGCACGCGAGGTGCTGGTCGTCGAGCACGGCGAGCTCGGCGCAATCGTCGACTGGGACGACAGCGCACGCCGCTTCGCCGACTGGCGCCGAGACAACGCGCAGGACCGGCTGGTCGTGACCGGGTTCGTCGCGCGCACGCACGCCGGCCGCGCCACGGTGCTCGGACGCAACGGCAGCGACTATTCCGCCGCGATCTTCGCCGCGCTGTGCGACGCCGGCGAGCTGACCCTGTGGGGCGACACCGACGGCGTGCTCTCGGCCGATCCGCGACTCGTTCCGGACGCCACGCCGCTGCCGCAGCTGAGCTACGACGAAGCCTGCGAACTGGCCTACTTCGGCGCCAAGGTCATCCATCCGCAGACGCTGACGCCGGCGATCGCGCGCGGCCTGCCGGTGCGCATCCGCAACACGTTCAACCCCGCGCACGCCGGCACCGCGATCGGCGGCGCAGCCGCGGCGCAGGCGGAACAGCCGCCGGTGAAAGGCATCAGCGCCGTGCGCGACCTCGCCGTGCTGACGCTCGAAGGCGCCGGCATGATCGGCGTTCCGGGCACCGCCGAGCGCACCTTCGGCGCGCTGCACGACGCCGGCGTGTCGGTGGTGATGATCTCGCAGGGCTCGTCCGAACATTCGATCTGCTGCGTGGTGCGCGGCGCCGACGCGAGCAGCGCGGAAGCGGCGCTGCGGCGCGCGTTCGCCGCCGAGATCGCGCGCGGCGAGATCCATCGCGTCAGCGTCAGCGGCGACATCAGCGTACTCGCCGTGGTCGGCGACGGCATGGCCGGCACGCCCGGCGTCGCCGCGCGCACCTTCGGCGCGCTGGCGCGCACCGGCGTGAACATCCGCGCGATCGCGCAGGGAGCCTCGGAGCGCAACATCTCCGTTGCCGTGGCCAGCGCCGACACCGCGCGCGCGCTGCGCGCCGTGCACGCGGCATTCTGGCTGTCGCCGCAGACCCTGTCGATCGGCCTGATCGGGCCGGGCAAGGTCGGCGCCGCCCTGCTGCGGCAGATCGAGGCGGCGCGGCCGCGGCTGCTGCGCGAGAACCAGCTCGACCTGCGCCTGCGCGCCGTCGCCACCAGCCGTCGCCAGTGGCTGGGCGAAGCCGGCGCGGCCGCGCAATGGCAGGAAGCCGCCGCGGCCGGCTGCGATCTGGACGCCTTCGCGCGCCACGTGCAGGCCGAACACCTGCCGCACGCGGTGATCCTGGACTGCAGCGCGAGCGGCGCGGTCGCCGAGCGCTACGCGGACTGGCTCGGCGCCGGCATCCACGTGGTCACCCCGAACAAGCAGGCCGGCGCCGGTCCGTCCTCGCGCTGGCGCGCGATCCGCGCGGCGACCGCGGGCGGCGCGCGCTTCCGCTACGAGGCGACCGTCGGCGCCGGCCTGCCGGTGATCTCGACCTTGCGCGACCTGCTCGACACCGGCGACGAGCTGCTGGCGGTCGAGGGCATCCTCTCCGGCACGCTGGCCTGGCTGTTCAACCGCTACGACGGCACGCAGCCGTTCTCGCAGCTGGTGCGCGAGGCGCACGCGCTCGGCTACACCGAACCCGACCCGCGCGACGACCTGTCCGGCACCGACGTCGCGCGCAAGCTGGTGATCCTCGCGCGCGAAGCCGGGGTCGGACTCGACCTCGCCGACGTCGCCGTCGAGAGCCTGGTTCCCGCCAGCCTGCGCGACGTCGACGCCGATGCCTTCCTGCAACGCCTGGACGAACTGGACGACGCGATCCAGGCGCGCTGCGCTGCGGCGCGCGCCGAAGGCCGGGTGCTGCGCTACGTGGCGCGGCTCGACCGCGACGGCACGGCCAGCGTCGGGCTCGCCGCGGTGCCGCTCGACCACGCCTTCGCGCACCTGCGCCTGACTGACAACATCGTGCAGTTCACCACGCAGCGCTACCGCGACAATCCGCTGGTCGTGCAGGGTCCGGGAGCCGGTCCCGAGGTGACCGCGGCCGGCGTGTTCGCCGACCTGCTGCGCGTGGCGGCGGCTCTTGGCGCGAAGCTGTAAGGCGTTCCCGTCTCCCGCTTGCGGGAGAGTGATTGCCGCTGTCGACCACGTCGTTTTTGTTTTCCTTCTCCCGCTTGCGGGAGAAGGTGGTCCGCAGGACCGGATGAGGGAATGCGCAGTGAATCGCCTCACTGCGAAAACCCTCACCCGCGCCTTCGGCGCGACCTCTCCCGCACGCGGGAGAGGTGAACACCCAAGAACATGATTGCCAATGGAGAAGTCCTCTTGAATCGCCAAGCCACCGCCTTCGCCCCCGCCAGCGTCGCCAACGTCGGCGTCGGCTTCGACATCCTCGGCCACACCGTCGACGGCCCCGGCGACCGCGTCACGGTGCGCCGCGTGGCCGAGCCCGGCGTGCGCATCGTCGCCATCCGCGGCAACTCGCAGCCGCTGCCGTTCGAGCCGGACCGCAACACCGCCGGCACCGCTCTGCTGGCGATGCGCAAGATGCTCGCGCTGCAGTTCGGCTTCGAGATCGAGATCGACAAGGGCATCCCGTTCGGCTCCGGCATGGGCGGCTCGGCCGCCTCGGCGGTCGCCGCCCTGGTCGCCGCCAACGCCACGCTCGACACGCCGCTGCCGCGCGCGCTGCTCTATCCGTTCGCACTGGAAAGCGAATACGCCGCCAGTGGCAGCCGCCACGGCGACAACGTCGGTCCGCTGCTGCTCGGCGGCCTGGTGCTGGCCACCGCCGACCGCCTGGTGAAGATTCCGGCGCCCGCGAACCTCCACTGCGCGCTGGTGCATCCGCAGGCGGTGCTGGAGACGCGCGAAGCGCGCGCGGCGCTGGCCGGCCACTACGCCCTGCCCGAATTCGTCGCGCAGAGCGCAAACCTCGCGCTGCTGCTGACCGGCTGCCAGGCCAACGACCTGGACCTGATCCGCGCCGGCCTGCGCGACCAGCTGATCGAGCCGCGCCGCGCGCCGCTGATCCGCGGCTTCGCTGCCGTGAAGCAGGCAGCGCTCGATGCCGGCGCGCTCGGTGCGAGCATTTCCGGCGCCGGTCCCAGCGCGTTCGCCTGGTGCGACGGCGAACGCGCCGCACACGACGTCGCCGAACGCATGCGCGCGGCGTTCCTGCAGGCCGGCCTGGCCAGCGAGAGCTGGGTCTCCCGCGTCGACGGACCGGCGACGGAGCAGGTCGCATGAACTTCCGCAGCACGCGCGAGCGCGCGCCCGCGCTCGGACTCGGCGAGGCGCTCGCCGCCGGCCTCGCCCCCGACGGCGGACTCTACGTGCCGCAGGAACTGCCGCACCTGAGCGCGGAGGACTTCGCCGGCCGCGACTCACTCGCCGACGTCTCGGCGACCTTGCTGCGGCCGTTCTTCGCCCGCGACGCGCTCGCCGCCGCGCTCGATGCGATCTGCGCCGACGCGCTCGCCCTGCCCGCGCCACTGCGCGCGATCGCACCGCGCACGCAGCTGCTCGAGCTGTTCCACGGCCCGACCGCGGCATTCAAGGATTTCGGCGCGCGCTTCCTGGCGGCCTGCCTCGCCGCGCGCCACGGCCCCGGCGATGCGCCGCTGACGGTGCTGGTCGCCACCTCCGGCGACACCGGCGCCGCCGTCGCGGCCGCGTTTCATCGCCGGCCCGGCTTCCGCGTGGTGATCCTGTATCCGGACGGCCGCGTCTCGCCGCGCCAGGCGCACCAGCTCGGCTGCTTCGGCGACAACGTCCAGGCGCTGCGCGTGGCCGGCTCGTTCGACGACTGCCAGGCGCTGGCCAAGCGTGCGCTCGCCGACGCCGCGCTGAAGGAACGCACGCCGCTGACCTCGGCCAACAGCATCAGCCTCGGCCGCCTGCTGCCGCAGATGAGCTACTACGCGCTCGCCGCGCTCGCGCACTGGCGCCGGCACGGCGAGGTGCTGAACTTCGTCATCCCGACCGGCAACCTCGGCAACGCCCTGGCCTGCATGCTGGCGCGCGCGATCGGTCTGCCGATCGGCGCGATCGCGCTGGCGACCAATGCCAATCGCGTGCTGCCGGAGTTCTTCGCCGGCGCCGAGTACGCGCCGCGCGCCAGCGTGCCGACCTTGGCCAACGCGATGGACGTCGGCGCGCCGAGCAATTTCGAGCGCCTGCGCTGGCTGTACCCGGACGCCGCCGCGCTGCGTTCGGCCTTTACCGCCGAAGCGGTCGAGGATGCGGAAATCCGCAACGTCCTGCGCGGCTGCCGCGAGCGCTACGGCACCCTGGTCTGTCCGCACACCGCCACCGCGCTGCGCGTGCTCGAGCGCCTGCGCACCCGCGGCGACGAGCGCGACTACGCCGTCGCCGCGACCGCGCATCCGGCCAAGTTCGACGAAGTCATCGAGCCTCTGATCGGACAACCGATCCAGGTGCCCGCGGCGCTGGCCGCCCTGCTCGAACGCCCCAGCCGCGCCGAGCCGCTCGCCGCCGACTACGCCGCGCTGCGCGCCCGCCTGGAAGCGCCGGCCGCGGCACCGTGAAACGGGCTGCGCAGCCGGCGATCGACACGGGCTTGGCGTTCCGCCCGGCAGACGCTATCATGCGCGCCCTCGCGCGGCCCGTGGCCGGCGAAGCACATCGTGGGGCGGTAGCTCAGCTGGGAGAGCGTCGCGTTCGCAATGCGAAGGTCGGGAGTTCGATCCTCCTCCGCTCCACCATTTGCTTCATCCAAGGCAGTCCAGAGAAGGCCGAAAACCCCCAAAAATCACGGGTTTCCGGCCTTTTTTGTGTCCGACGACGTACGCCCGAATCGGTTGGAATCCGGCGGTTCCGACAGTAACTTTGACAGTAGCTGGATGACCCCCATCCCGAGTTACTGCTCATGCCTCTGACCGACGTCACGATCCGCAAGGTTGCCGCCGCCAAGCCGCTCAGGCTCGTCGACGGCGAAGGCCTTTACCTGCTGGTCAACCCGAATGGATCGAAGTGGTGGCGCTTCGACTACCGCTTCGACGGCCGACGCAAGACGATCTCTCTCGGCGTGTATCCAGAGACTGCCCTGATTGATGCACGCACCAAGCGCGCGGAGGTAAAGCATCAGCTGGCCAACGGGGTGGATCCCAGCGTGAAGCGCCGGATCGAGCGGCACGTTGGCGAGGACACCTTCGAAGCCGTCGCCCGGGAGTGGTTCATGCGCTTCTCGCCCGGGTGGGCCAAGAGCCATTCCGACAAGATCATCCGGCGGCTGGAACTCAACCTATTCCCATGGCTCGGGAAGCGCCCGGCAGGTCAGATCGAACCGCTTGAGATTCTGGTCTGCCTACGTCGCATCGAAGGGCGCGGAGCACTCGATACCGCGCACCGTGCGCTGCAGAACGTCGGCCAGGTGCTCCGCTACGCCGTCGCCACCGGGCGTGCACCCCGCGACATCTCCGCGGACCTCCGCGGAGCGTTGCCGCCGGCCAGACACATCCATTACCCCACGATCGTCGAACCCAGGGAAGTCGGCGCCCTTCTCAACGCGATCGATAGCTACCGGGGCAGCGTCGTGGTGCGGTGCGCGCTGAAGCTATCTCCTTACGTGTTCACGCGCCCGGGCGAGCTGCGCAAGGCCTCCTGGTCGGAATTCGATCTCGACCGCGGCGAATGGCGGATTCCTGCCGAGCGGATGAAATCCCGTGTGCCTCATATCGTCCCGCTCTCGGAACAGGCCGTGGCGATCCTGCTCGAACTGAAGCCGCTGACCGAGTCGAGCGGGCTCCTGTTTCCCGGGCGCGACAACCAAAAGCCGATGTCGGACAACACCGTCAATGCGGCGCTCCGGCGGCTCGGCTACGAGAAGGACATGTTCACCGCGCACAGCTTCCGGAGCATGGCCTCTACCTTGCTCAACGAGCTCGGCTGGAATCCGGATGCCATCGAGCGCCAGCTGTCGCATGGCGAACGAAACAAGGTGCGTGCGGCCTACAACCACGCGCAGCACCTTCCCGAGCGCAGGAAGATGATGACCGCGTGGGCGGATCACCTGGACAGGTTGAAGCGGGATGCCAAGCGGGAACCGGCGGTCTCCAGGCACAAGAAGCGGGGCGTCAAGCTCGCAGCATGATTCGTGTGAGCCGCGGCTACGTCACGTCGAGAAGATCGCGGATGTCCTCGACTCGCCACGCGGTGATCCGCTGGCCGAGAGCGCGCGTTGGCTGAGGGTAGCGACCGGACTTTACACCCGCCCACCAGGTGGAACGCGATACCGGAATGATCGCGGCGATGGCCGCCCGCCCAGCGCGCGCGGGCCGTCCGATGATCTGATGAAGCCGGAGATATCCCCTGTCCGGCAGGGGACATGGCAATGCGCGATGCTCAACCGCCGATACCGACGTACCACTTACGGCTTTACTGGCCATGACATGCTTTCTCGCCTGAAGGCGCGACGCGCGCTATCGACGCCTTAGCTTCCACGTCAGGCCTCTAACGTCAAAGACCGGATCAGGCAGGAAGATCGCCTGAAACGACAGAGTCCGTACCTGGGAGGACGGTAGAAGACTCCCGCCGACAACGGCGTAGATCTTCCGAATCACGGTTGTCGCTTCCCACCAGCCATCTGATTGCAGAGCCCCACTCGATCATCAACAGGTCACGCAAACCTGCGTGGTTAGGGGATTTTCCTTCGGTTGATGCGGCTCTTCTACCGCCACTTTTACCGCAGGGGGCGCAGAGCTTTTGCTGGCGCGGGAGATGGAGCTCTTTGTTGTGATAGCGACGTTTCCGGCACCAAAGCACACCAGCTACTCGTCGACGGATTCCCTCGCTCACGCATAGTCTCAGGCGGATCAATTGCGCTGCAAAGTCGACCTTTGGTCGGCCTTCAGATTATTTGGGGCGGCTTGTGTGCCAGCTCGCCGAAAGCCCGATCTCTCGCGCTATGGCCCTAGGACTTGCGTCGTCGTCGCGTGTAGCGGGCCGGACTTCATACCCGCCCACCAAGCGGAACGCGACACCGGAGTGACCGCGGGAATGGCTAACCGCCCATCCGGTGTCCCGGACTGGACCGATACAGGCGTGTCGAAAACCGCGATCAGTCGAAGCCGTTCGTAAAGATGCGATCGACGACGACCGGTTGCGAGAGTTCGAACGCGCCGATGTCGGTGTCGGCTCCGAACACGCGCGGGTGACCAGCGCCGCGCTGGTCGCTGGCCAAACGTCCGGGATTGCTGCCGCGATCGATCGCGGGGCTGCCCGTGGCGAGCGCATGGGTCGGCGTCGGACCGCCGTAGTCGCCCAGCGGCAGCAGGCCGGGGTCCCCGATCAGTGTGTCGGAGGGCGGCGTGCCGTTCATGGCCGTGATGATGTCGTGGTCGCCTTGGACGACGAGGCTTGCGAGACTGCCGATGTCCGCGACGGAGCTGGCGCTCGTATTGCCGGCGACGATCGAACTCGTGATCGTGACCGTCGGCGCGAGCGGGGCGCCGTTCACGATGTTGCGCACGAAGATGCCACCGCCGCCGGCAACCGCATCTGCTGCGGCATTGGCTGCGATCGTGCTGTTGCGCACGAGCATGTTGCCGTAGGTCGCGTGCACGCCGCCGCCGTTGGTGCCGCTGGTGTTGCCGCTGATCGTCGAGTTTTCGATCGTGGTCGTGAATTCGCCGACCGTGCAGACGCCGAAGCAGCCCGGTGCGAACACAGCGCCGCCTTCGAGGTCGCTGTGGTTGTCCGAGAGCGTGCTGTTCCTGATCGTGACGTCGCCGGCCAAGGCGCAGATGCCGGCGGCGCGACCACGGCTTTCGTTGCCCGCTACCACCGACTCTTCCAGCGTGACGCTGCGCAGCGCGTAGAGTCCGCCGCCGCCGAAGGCCTGCGTGTTGCCGGCGGGGCCGCCGATCATGCTGTGGGTCACCCTGCTGCCGGCGAGCACGATACTGCCGCTGGAGAACACCGCGCCGCCGGCATATTTTCCGCCGTCGATGTAGCCGCGGGTGATGTCCAGATGGTCAAGCCTCAGGATGCCGCCGCCGTTGTGCAGGATGACGCGGTCCTGCCGATCGCCATCGAACGTCAGCGTGCGATCGCCCGGCCCGATGATCGCGATGCTGTTCGCGTTGGACGTGAACGCGCCACCGGTCAGCGTGATCGTGCAGTGAGACAATGCCGACAGGTCCACGACGCCGCCATCCGGGACATTGGCGATGGCCGCGCGCACGGCGCCTTCCGAGCAGTCGCTCACCGGTGGCGGTGGCGTCCCGGACTCGAACGCACCGATGTCGGCCGCAGCGCCGATCGTGCGCGGGAACGTGGAGCCGCGCTGGTCGAAAAAGAGGCCAGGAGACGGCCGGCCCGCTTCGATGGCCACGCTGCCGGGCGCGAGGGCGTGCGTCCACGTCGGGCCACCGTGGTCGGCCAGCGGCAGCAGGCCCGGATCGGTGGTGATCGTGTCCGGCGGCGCCGCTGGCGAGGAGCTCATGACGATGTTGTGGTCGCCGGCGATCGGTGGCGTCGGGCCCGCGATGTTGAACAGGGTAATGTCGTGGCCGTTGTTGCTGGCGGTGTTGTTGGCGACGATGCTGTTGGCGAGTCGCAGCGAGTAGCCGTTCACGCACACGCCGCCGCCACCCGCGCGCCACCCGTCAAACGGCTCCCTGGACGCGGTGTTGAAGGCGATCGTGCTGTCGGACACGTCCACCGGACTTCCGTACATGGACGCAACGCCGCCACCGTCCATCGCGGTGTTGCCGCTGATCGTGCTGGCCCTGACGCTCAGCCTGACCAGGACACCACCGATCGGCAAGTTCTCGTTTTGACGGATGGCCACGCCGCCGCCTTTCTGTATGGCGTGGTTGTCCGTGATCACGCTGTGGGCAATGGAGACGTTGCCCTGGCCGTACACGCCGCCGCCACCTTTCGCGTACGCCGTGTTGCCGCTGATCGTGCTGTACGAAACGTAGAGATTGCCGCCGGCGAAAATGCCGCCGCCTGCGCCGCCGCGATAGCTCACGATGCCGAGGACGGAAGGCAGGAGGGTGCCGCATGCGGCATTGCCGGACACGGTCGACCGGATCACCGAGACATCACCCTCCGCGAACACGCCGCCGCCATATCCCTCGTTGTACTGGTTGTTCCCGACGGGATAGCAGACCGAGGAGTTGGTCAGCGAGCTGTTCGAAAGGGTCACGCCACCGTCGGAGCGCACCGCACCGCCGGTACCGTTGTAGACGGTGTATTTGTCCTCGTCGCGGGGCGTGGTGTCATTGCCGTTCGTGATCGCGAGGTGGTCGAGCGTCAGCAGACCATGGCCGGTGTGATGGAAGACGCGGCTTGCATGGTTGCCGCTCAGCGTCAGCGAGGTGTCGGCCGGGCCCTGCACGGTGAGGTTGTCGACGGCAATGGCGATTTCGCCGGCGGTTAGCGTGATCGTGCAACTGGAGAGCGCGCTCAGGTCGATGGTGTCTCCATTGGAAGCGCCCTCGACGGCGTCGCGCAATGCGCTTTCGCTGCACGTGGTGACCGAGAGGGTCGAACCTATGCGGGTCGCAGCCGATGTGGCCGCATGCGCGTCGCGCGTAAGCGGGACGGCGGCGAACAGGGCGGTGAGGGCCGCCGCCAATGGCCGCATCGGAAACGGGCGGCGAACGCTTCCAGTCGCGTGCATGGGTGGTCCCGGCTAGGCGGCGCAGGCGCCACATCGTACGCCCATCGGAGTCCTCGCGCCCTGATCGTTGCAAACGCGCGGACGCTTCGGCCCTCGCCGTATCGGAATGTGGCGACGAGCCTCCTGTGCAAGGAAAGTTCCTAATACATGGGCATCCATGCATCCGACGAGGCGTCTTTGATCGCCTGGATGCCGAAGAGACGCAGCCCCTCATACGACAGCGGGCACTTCAGTACGAAGAAATCGGCCGCCCCGTCTGACTCAAACCCCGACGCCCAAGGTCCCGACGAAAGGGATGACGGCCACGCAAGTGCTGCGACAAGGCGCTCCCAACGCGAGCAGTGCGGAAGGCTCGTACAGCCGTTGCGACCGGATAGCCGCGCACGATCGTGGCCCTCCATTGCCACGTCGGCTGTGGAACGGATGAAGATGTCGACCATCTGGCGCGAGATAGACCACGTGGGAGTTGCGCGCCTTCACCCGCAGATCTATCCGGCCGGCGCGAAGCTTATCGCGGCAATCCCTAACGTACGCGAACGCACAGAGCGGGGGCCACTCACCGTATATGGTGGGCATATGAAGAGAAGATCTCATGCTTTTGCGTCATAGGATCTGAGGTCCTTTGGGCACACCAGCACTTCCAACTAAGGACGAAAGAGCATGTCTGCGTTGTGGTGCGCCTGCGCCGTCTCGTTGCCGCCTGAAGGAGACGCCATCCAGTTCCGTCTCGAGGGTCGGAACGCATTCGTGATCGGGACCTATGTCCCAGGATTCTTTCTGTCCCGCTGGGCGGAGTATGAGGTCGGTCGCGTCGTGTCGTGGCGAGATCTAGATCAGACCGAATCGATTGCCACAGCGTCACCTGATCCCTGAGCTCGATCGGCGCCGAACGCGGCTCCCACAAGTCGACCCTTTCGGAGAGATCACTTCCAAAGATGCGGCCACGTCGCCGCAACACTCCGGCTCGCCGGCCCGTTCATCCAAAAAGAGATCATCGATATGAGAACCCGCATCCGTTCACTGACAGCGCTCGCTCTGGCAACCGCCCTCCTTTCTACCGCCGCGTCCACCTCCATTGCGCAAACGAAGGGAGCCGACGACGGGACCAAGGCGAAGTCGGATCAACCCCTGTCCGACACCTGGATCACGACCAAGGTCAAGTCCGAACTGGCTACGACCGACGGCGTCAAGAGTATGGACATCAGCGTGACAACGGTCGACGGCGTGGTGACGCTGAAGGGCACACAGGTCACCGATGCCGCCGTGAGGAAAGCCGTAATCGCCGCCGAAATGGTCGACGGCGTAAAAAAAGTCGACGCAACGGGACTGACGGAAAAGCAGTGACGCGCGCGACTCACTCACGACACGAGAGGATTTTCCAATGAACGAAGACAAGATCAAAGGTCAATGGAAGCAACTTGCCGGCAAGCTTAAAACGAAATGGGGCAAGCTGACCGAAAACGACCTCAAAGTCGCCGAAGGTGATCGCGAATACCTTGCGGGAAAGGTCCAGGAACGCTACGGCATCGCCAAGGAAGAGGCGAAGAAGCAGGTCGAAGAATTTGGCCGAAAGCTGTAGATGAATTGGGCGGCGCCCCAGGGGCGCCGCGTCCTTTGGATCCACAATGGAAAGCCTCGCAACCGGTTCTTGAAGCCATCGGAAACATCGATCGCGTCGGTCATTCCGGACACCGGAGATGCCTGCGGAGGCCATTCTCTCAAGGTGAAATTATTTCCCTTCGTGCCGCGCTTCTTCCTCGCCCACCGCGCCTCACGCCAGGTTGACCTTCGGCCGCGCAACATTCCGCCGCCCTATTTTCCTGGCCTGCTGCTTGCACTGCCTCCCGCAGCCAACTTCGCCGGAACGGCAGGAGAACCATGATAGACGACACACATATATCGCCTGAGGAGGGCGGCCATGGATGATAGTGACGCTTTTGATATCGCCGCGACGATCGCGACGAGTGCAACCGCAAGTTCGATGGATGCAATCCTGCGGACACAACTGAGCGAGCGCAGAGTCCTCCTATTGCCGTTCGACGTCGCTGCCGCGCAGCCTACCTGGCTCCAAGTCATCGCGGACACGGAAGACGTGGCGGAGGCTGCGGACACCGTGCGGGAGGCCCTCACCATCCTGCTGAGGGAAGCGGAATCCGGCGCATTGCCGACGATCCGTGTCGTGCCCGAAGACGAATTGCTGCGGCACTCCCGGCGAGAAGCGATCCGCGATTGATCTGAATACCGCAGCTCGATCACGCTGCAAACAGCATGCTGCCGACTGCGACCCTTCGAGTCGGCTGCCGACCACCCTCGATCCGACAGACAGGTGCACAAACAATGGATGCCATTACGTTGCTCAAGAACGATCATGCCGAAGTACGCACGCTACTGGGCGACCTTGAAGCCACCACTTCTCGCGCCGTGAAGAAGCGCAGCGAGCTGGTCGTCAAGATCGATGCTCTTCTCAAGGCACACACCACGATCGAAGAGGAAATCTTCTACCCTGCCTTCAAGGCAGCCGGCGAGAAAGGCGACGACGACAAGATGTACTTCGAAGCGCTGGAGGAACATCGCGCAGCAGGCGAGCTGGTACTTCCCGATCTGCTGGCGACGGACGTGGGCAGCGAGCAGTTCAGCGGACGGGCCAAGGTCCTCAAGGAGCTGATCGAACATCATGCCGGCGAAGAGGAAAAGGAGATGTTTCCGCGCGCCAAGAAGCTGCTGTCACGGGAGGACCTGAATTCACTGGGCGAGCAGCTTGAAGCTCGCAAGCAAGAACTTCTGGCATGACCAACCGGCCCCGCAAGGAGCGCGCCGCCGAAGGCCAAATTCCGGAACACGACGACGGTCGAGATTGAGCCATCTGAGCCGTCAGTCGATCTTCGATCGATTCGCGAATCTCGTCACCTGGGTCGGCTCTCCGGGACGTTCCTGCCTGCTCCTGGGATGGGCGGCGACTGGGACGCTCCGCCGTTTCTCGGAGACGTGGCAGACCACATCGCAGAAGGAAAATCATGAGCCGCGATCGCAAAGACATTCACCCTGACGGGCATCACTCCGTTCCTGCGGCCGAATCCGCACGCGAGCGCGCCGCCCGGAAAGCTCACGAAAGCCATGCGCTGGACGAGGCGCTGAAAGAGACTTTTCCGACCAGCGATCCCGTTTCCCCCTTCATTCCCGCCATCCCGACGGAAAACGAGCCGGCAGCCGCCGAATCGGACAGCTGTGCTCATCCCGGCTGCACGTGCCCGGTCAGGGCACCGGAGATCTGGTGTTCGGAGGTTTGCCGCGATCAGCAGCAAGGATACGTGAATGCGAACGCGACCTGCATGTGCGAGCACGATACGTGCTGTCATCGGGACCGCGCCTCTATCCCTTGAGGGAACGCTCGAAAGACTCGCTCGTTGCAGCGGGCCTGAGTCCACCGGGCATTTGCTGCATTCAGGGATCGGAACGCGACCGGAAGCATATTGAACAACCAGCGAGTTCGCTTCGTATCAACACCTCCGAAGGATGCGGAGCGAGACCGCGCTTCCCCACGAGATGTTCCGACGGCCGTCCTGGCGCAACGCCGCCGCTACCGCACGTTGAATCCACCTTCGCATTCGACCACACGGTCGTGCGGCGGTGGGTCCGCACGATGTTGATGTATTCGGCCATGTACTCGGTGTCGCGCGGAACGGATACGGGGTGTTGCTCTCCACTGACCTGACACATGGCACACTCCCAGTCGGCGTGCCACAGGTGACATGCCTTGGATTCGAGTGTGTCGAATAGCCTGTCTGGCGTCTGTGCGTCGTCGTACATGGACGCTCAGGGAGTGCGCTCCTTCGCCGCTCGCGCGTGCGTGACGCGCTGAAGCTTGCTCCGCGTGCCGAGCCCGTCCTGATAGATCTGCAAATCGGCTAGATAGCAGGAGCATGCCGCGGCTTCGAGGCGGTCACGATTGAGGATGACGATCCTTCCACGTCTGTAGCGGATCAATCTTTTCGACTGCAGACTGCCGGCTGCGATGGTGACGCCGACTCGGCGTATGCCAAGCATGAACGCAAGGAACTCCTGAGTTACCTCGAACGAATCCGCGTGCGAGCGATCTTGGGTCATCAACAGCCATCGAGCTAGCCGCTGCTCCACGACGTGGAAGCGCGTGCAGGCAGCCGCTTGCGCGAGCTGACCGAAAAGAACGCCCACATACCGCCACAAGAGTTGACGTAGCGCGGGCACGTTTTCCAGTTGACGGCGAAACGTGGACGCCTTCATGCGCCAGGATGTTCCAGCGCCTTGAACCAGCGCGCGAAGCGGTGCCACATCGCTCCCCAAGACCAGTGCGTGTCCGCACATGCCCTCGCTGCCGACCATCCCGACTTCGAGAGCTGTC
This sequence comes from Dokdonella ginsengisoli, assembly GCF_042652785.1. NCBI lineage: Bacteria > Pseudomonadati > Pseudomonadota > Gammaproteobacteria > Lysobacterales > Rhodanobacteraceae > Dokdonella > Dokdonella ginsengisoli. Next base: position 1,003,599 of record NZ_JBHSHD010000010.1, read on the forward strand.
CGTTCTCGATCAATGACCGCCAGCATGGAGACGGAACTGTCGACCGGAAAGTAGACGTGACGGATGAGATCGCCACGCTCATAGAGGATGCGACCGAGAACCAGGTCGACGAGGGTACATTCGGCCAGAAAGCGATCGCGCGTCCTGGGCGGCAATCCGCCGAGCAAACGATTGGAGGCAGCACTATACCGCGCCGTCAACATCGAGCCTCTCCTGATTTGCCGGGCCTTATTCGGAAGCCATCGGGCAGACATGCCCTTTGAACTCGGAGTCGATCCCGAGCGGACGGAAGCCGCCCGGCGTGCGCCAAACACATGGAAGTTGCCGCGAAAGGAAGTGATCGTCTGTCGGACAACGCACATAGAGCGAGATGCGGATCTTGCGTTTCGGGGTGGTAACCCTCTCGCCTTCAGCGCCTCTGACGCGGCTTGATCGCCGATGCAGCGGAAGGAGCTTGATCACTTCCGCCAGGCAGCAGGCGGGCGAACTCTTTTCTGACCACTTCGTAGCATTCGCACGCCATGCCCTCCAGCCGTTGCCGGTCGAGCACGCGTATCCGGCCGCGGCTGTATTGGATCACGCCGGCGCGCTGCAGCTTCCCGGCCGCCTCGGTGACTCCTTCGCGGCGCACGCCCAGCATGTTAGCGATCAACTCCTGGGTCATCGTCAATTCGTTCGATGACAGCCGATCCAGACTCATCAGCAGCCAGCGACAGAGCTGCTGATCCACGGTGTGATGCCGATTGCAGACGGCCGTTTGTCCCATCTGGGTCAGCAAAGCTTGTGTGTAGCGCAAAAAGAGCTGTTGAACGTGTCCGGCGAGGACGAATTCGTCGCGGACGAACCGGGCTTTCATGCGAAACGCGTGTCCCCCGCTTTGCACAATGGCACGGCTGGGCGTCGTTCCACCTCCCATGAACAACGAAATACCGACGAGCCCCTCGTTGCCAACGATCGCGATTTCGGCGGACGAGCCATCCTCCATCACGTACAGCAGCGATACGATCGAGTCGGTGGGGAAATAGACGTAGGGCTGCTCGGTGCCCGATTCATAGATGACGTCTCCGAGGCCCAAAGGCACATGGGTGAGATGCGGGGCGAAACGCTCCCATTCCACCTCGGGCATCGCACGGAGCAGATGGTTTTGCCTAGGATCGGGTGGCGCAGTCTGCATGAGGACCACCGGACGCTCAACGGACGCCGCAATTCGAGGAACAACCGTCACGCCATCCTGCCTCGAGGCTGCGAGAGAGGCGTTGCGTTCGACAGCGTACAGAGTCGGATGGGCCACTTCCAGCCCGAAAGCTGGGTTCGGTAACGAACAGACACGTGGCAGCGGCCTGCACAGACTGAACGGAAGTATCGATCGACTCCTTCGACTGGAGCCTTCTCCTTGGATCCCATCGCCACGTGACGGCAATCCCCTGATGCCGATGCTTTCCCTGAAAGGTAGCTGGATCGAAGTGCGCGGGACGGCACTGCATCGACGGATCTCGACGGTATCGCCTTCCTGCCGCGCGGGAAACCTGGAAAGCCGACTTCGCGCGCGAGGCTTCGAACGACGGGTTGCACGCGAATCGCCGACGCCACCGGGCGGGACGAACGATTCCTCCACGCCGGCAGTGCCGCCAGCGGATTCGCCCCACTGCCCGTTTACCTCCACGAACAAAGGAGATTCCCCAATGAGCCGGAATGTATCGATGGATCGAAGTTTGGACGACAAGGAAGCAGAGGACGCATTCACGTCGGAAGGTGGATACGTAGCTCGCGAGCCCGAAGCGAGACGACCGGTTCCCGTATTCAGTACTCGTGCACGCCTGATGTCGGATTTCTCGATCAGCTACGACGGCCGCCGCTACCGATATGAAAGCTTCCGCTACGATCGGCTTGTGGATGCAATTGCCCACGCACGATCGATGCAGTCGCGGCGCGAGCTTCCGGCCGTCACGAAGCGCCGCTGATTCGTGCGGGACAAGGCGCCGACGCCCATCCCCCAACCGGATTTCCAAAAAGGAATGTTCGACGCTCGCACGAAAGGCAGAACGGATTGGCGACGTCTCGCGCGGAGATTTCCTAAGACACTCCCACGGAGTTCTCGCGCACCTCGCGAAACGAAACGAGACGTCGCGCTTGCTCGTCCCACAGCGCCAAGCGTACACACCGGAATCCTTCGACGAGGCCGAAGCGATTCACGGCGGCCAGTTCCGGCATCGCCCGCAGGACATCTGGGAAACGGTAGAACGGGATGCGGCTCGACAGATGATGCAAGTGGTGCAAGCCGATGTTCGCCGTCATCCATGCAAGGACGGCGGGAAGCGCGTAGTGCGAACTTCCGGCCAGTGCCGCTTCCCGGGCGTTCCAATCCGACGCCGTTTTCCAGTACGTATGCTCGAACTGGTGCTGCACGAAAAAAAGCCAGACGCCGATCGTCGCCGCAAGCACCAGCACGGGAAGCTGCACGGCGACGAAAACGCCGATGCCGACGACCTGGATCACCGCGATCGACGCGACCAGCACGGCGATGTTCGTTCCCATCGTGCTGACCCAGGGGCGCCAGCCCGCCGCCAGGAAGCCGGCGGGAATTCTGTTCTGCAACAGGAATATGTACATCGGCCCGATACCGAACATGACGGCAGGATGGCGATAAAGCCGGTAACGCAGCCGCTGCCAGCGGCCGCGGGCTAGATATTCCGCGACAGTCAGAGTGTCGACGTCGCCTATGCCGCGCTTCCCGAGATTTCCTTGCGTGGCGTGATGAATCGCGTGAGTCCGACGCCAATGATCGTACGGCGTCAGCGTGAGCACGCTGAGCAACCGGCCGAGCGCATCGTTCGCCGCCCTGGATTGGAAGAAGCTGTGATGCCCGCAATCGTGCTGCAGAAGGAACAAGCGAACGAGCATTCCTGCGGTGGGAATTGCCGCGACGGTGTAGAGCCAGAGGACGCCCCATGCCGACGCCGCGTACATCACTACCGATCCGACGAGAAACGAGATCAGGGTAACGGCGAGTTCCCCGATTGCACGGGCATTGTTCCCTCCGCGATAGGGCTCGAGAACGCGAACCCAATCGATGGCGGGGCGGGCGAGAGTGGCTAAATGCTCTGCCACAGCGCGGCTTCGGAAGGGAAAAGCCTGACATGGTCGGCGGGAAACGTCGACTGCAAGGTCTGCAGCAAACGCGCCTCCACTCCGGCAAGGTCGAAAAGATGCGGCGGCCCGCACAGGCAATAGCGATAGGCGGATTCACCACTCGCGGTCCGAGTGGCCTCCCGCAGGACAGTGACGTCTTCAGAGCCACACGCCGCCGCCCAAAGCCGCTTCAGGGCCATCGGACCAATCGACACGTCGTGGCGAAGGCGGAACCGAAATTGCGGAACTTGCATCTGCGACGGGGCTTTCATCGCTTCTCCAGCGGTGCACTTCGACAGGCGTACCGCAGTACGAGAGATGGCGGGACGAACAGCCGCGAAATCTCGGCGAAGAAGCGCCGAACGAAACATCAGCAGCAGATCCACCATACACGGGTTCGCTTCCGAACACCCGCTATTTAGCCATCCACTCGATGACACGAATGAAAACAGGAGCGGCTTGCTCTTCCTCGTCGACGATATCTTCGACGGCCACGTGCCCGGCACGAGCCATCGCAAGGGCGGATCGCCCCATCCGGAACGGACCCGCTCGAAGAACACGCTGTAGAGAAACTGTCGCTCGACAACCCTTCCACCGCAGCGTACCGTGCAGCGGCGCTTCATCCTGTCTCCATGCACGGCTGCCCGTCGTCCAAATCGCGGATGGTGCACGGTATTCTTCAGCAAACCCGCACTCGGCAACTGCGACAGCCTGGCTCGTCGCAACCACCACGAAGAGCTTCGCTCGCCACCTTGCCCGCGAGCGGACGCTGATCCACGACTCGGCAAATCCATACTGGCGACGAAGATCTCCGCCCGGGCACGGGATAGCTTCTTCGACTCCCGATATCGCCGCTCGCAGCTGCTCCAGCAGCGGGCGCAGGTCATTCGCATGAAAAGCAATCTGGACAGGCTTCCGAAGGAACCATCGGACCGGTTCACTCATCCTTTCTCGCAATTTCTCCGCATCGAGTCGGCGGCGGGCGCCGTCCTGCTGCTGTGCGCTGTGGCTGCGCTGGTCTTTTCCAATTCTCAGTGGTCCGGGCCCTACATGGCGTTCTGGGATACGGCGACAGGTTTTCGATGGGGAAATGCCGAATTCTCACGCTCGATCAAGCAGTGGATCATCGATGGCGCGATGACTTTGTTCTTCTTCGTCATCGCATTGGAGCTGAAACGGGAGATTGTACTCGGCGAACTGCGCAACATAAGACTTGCCGCTTTCTCGATCGCGGCGGCCCTGGGCGGAATGGCCGTTCCTGCAGTGCTGTTTGCGCTTCTGGAAGGCAACAGCGCAGCTCGCCATGCATGGGGTGTCGTCATGGCGACCGACACCGCCTTTGTGATCGGCTGCCTGGCATTGCTGGGCTCCCGCATTCCCCCAAGCCTGCGCCTGTTTCTTCTCTCGCTGGCGATCTTCGACGACATCGGAGCGATCCTGGTCATCGCGATCGCGTACGGCAGCGGGATCAACTGGCTTGCGCTCGGCTTGGCGGCATTCGCTCTGTTCGGCATCGCGATGATGAGACGCGTCGGCATTCGTCACATCGCCGTCTATGCAGTGGCCGGCATGGCAGTCTGGCTGGCGCTGGACGTCTCAGGAATCCATCCCACGCTTGCCGGCATGCTGCTGGGAGTGATGACTCCCGCCCGAAGCTGGGTAAACGACGGTCGCCTGCGTGCGATTCTCGGCAAGGTCGTCTCCTATCCCCATGGGGAGCACTGGAGCGGCGACACGGAGGAACGGCGGGATCTTCGACGGGCCGGCACGGCGGCTCGCGAAGCCCTCTCGCCGCTCGAACGGATCGAGATCTCGCTACATCCGTGGGTGGCCTTCGCCGTGCTGCCATTGTTCGCCCTGGCAAGCGCGGGATTGCCGCTGTCGCACGCAGAGATGGATTGGCGACTGGTTGCCGCGATCGTCGTCGGCCTGTTCGTCGGCAAACCGATCGGAGTGGTCTCCTTCAGCTATCTCGCGATCAGGGCACATTTCGCCATTCGTCCTGAAACGCTCTCGTGGCCACTGATCGTGGGAGGGGCCTTGCTGACGGGGATCGGGTTCACGATGTCATTGCTGATCGCCGAACTCGCTCTCGCGGAAGACAGTATGGTTTCGGCCAAGCTGGGAATTCTGTGCGCGTCCGCGCTGTCGTCCATCTGCGGCCTCGCCGTGCTGACCTGGCTGAGCGCCAAACGTCAGCGACTGCCGGATTCGGAGACGTCTCGTAAGGTGATGCGCTGACGGGGAGACGAAGGCGGCACGGATTCCGCGGCGATGGTCGGCCATCCCTCGTTTTCGGCCACGGCAATCGCCTGCAGGATTGCGCGATCACAAAACGACGAAATGATCGGCCCACGATCGCTTACGCAACGATGATTCTTTTCCGGGTTCACGACAGCGATCCTTCGGCAATCGCACATTGACCACTGACTCCGGAATCAGATGGAACAATTTCCAACTACCTCTCCCTTGAATTTGGGCGACGCACCCCTATGTCAACATGAGGGCCTTCCACGTACTGGCGAGCGCAGGAGCGCAACCAGCCACCCCTCCCCATTGCGAACGCAGCGAGCGCACGTCGATCCACGCGCAGCTCGCTTTTTGGTTGCTCCGACCTTTCGTTCCAATGGCACTGCCCTCTTTGCGCCTGATCTCGCAAGTCCGATGAGATCGCATCATGAATACGCCAACCCAAGACCCGCGCCGCATGCGCTGCTTCGCGACGTTCGAAACCTCGGCGTCCGACGACGACATCCGAATGCTGCTGCTCGGGGACTCGAACTGCGAAGAAGCCGAAATTCGCAACTCTTCCGATTCTCCTCCGAACGCCAGTTGGTTCGACGTCTATGCGGATGAAAACCGCCTGAAAGCCGCCATGCACTCCACCGTGTCAGTGCTTCTCGTCCTGGACGAGGCGGCCGATCGAGGCCTCTTGCACGACTTCAAAGTGCTCGCCGGCGCGCGCATCTGGAAGATGGGTACACGGAAGCTCCGCTGGAAACCGTGCAGGCACTATCGCTCCGAGGGAGCGCCTCAATGGGAATGACGATGCCAACGTCGTCCCCGCGCTCCGACGAGCCGTAGCGACGCCGCCATGACAGAGATGTGCCGGCGCTGAAACCTCTCGCATTCCTCCTCGAATGCCCGCATTTCGAACACGACTTCGGCAGGGAACTTTCGGTGCTCTCTCGCGCGCCGTTGGCGATACCATCCACGTGAGAAACCCATCGTCGAGTGCCGCGCGCGTGGACGCACCCGTTCATGGCGCTTTCGATTCGATCCCGCCGCTTTTCCGAACGACAGTTGACCCCATCTTTCCCATCCCGGCCGCAGGCAGCCGTGGAAGTGTTAGCCTCCAATTCCGATCCGTTCCGGAACCGCATCGATGAGATGGCTGTCGTTCTGGGGGAGTCGTCGCAAGCCCGCCTCCGCATGGCCCTACGCGACGGGCGAAGAGCCCCTGCGCGCCGAACTGCTGAACGCCGAACAGATGGAGGAGCGAGGGCGGGAACTCTCGCTCGAGCACGAGGCACGCGCCTCGCGTCGTACGGCCAATCCGCTGCTGCAGCGCCTCGGCCAGAACGCCGAGGTCATTCGTGGATGCTGCCGGTTGCTCGCCGACGCAATCAGGGACAACCACAAGGTCACTCCGGCCGGCGAATGGCTGCTCGACAATCTGTATCTCATCGACGAGCAGATCCGCACGGCGCGGCGTCATCTCCCCCGCCGTTACAGCTGGCAGCTGCCGGTGCTCGACAACGGCCCGTCCGCCGGCCTGCCGCGTGTCTACGACATCGCCCTGAAAGCGATCTCCCACGGTGACGGCCGCTTCGACGAGGAGTCGCTGCGCCGCTTCGTCGCCGCCTACCAGGAGACCGTGTCGCTGACGCTCGGCGAACTGTGGGCGATACCGATCGTGCTCCGGCTTGCGCTGGTCGAAAATCTCAGGCGCGTCGCCTACAGCGTCCGCTCCGACCGCATCGAACGCAACATCGCGATCCGTTGGGCGAATTCCCTGATCGAGGTCTCCCACCGCGATCCGACCAGCCTCATCCTGGTCGCCGCCGACATGGCGCGCGAGCGCCCGCCACTGTCGAGTTCGTTCGTGTCCGAGCTCGAGCACCGGCTGCAGCCGCTGGGAGAGGCCCTGTCATTGCCTCTCACCTGGATCGACCAGCGCTTGGCGGAGTCGGGTCTGAACAGCACCCAGCTCGTGCAGCGCGCCCAGCACGAGCAGGCCGCCGACCAGGTTTCCGTGAGCAACTGCATCGGCAGCCTCCGGCTCCTCGATGCGCTGGACTGGAAATCGTTCGTCGAGTCCGTCAGCACGGTCGAGAGCATCCTCCGCCGGGATCCCGCGGGCGTCTATCCGAGGATGAACTTCCCGACTCGCGACATGTACCGGCACGTGGTCGAGAGGACTGCCCGCGAGGCGGGTGTCGCGGAAGTCGCGCTCGCGTCCACGGTCGTCGAGATGAACCTCCAGTCCGTCGGCGACGATCCTTCGGCGCTGGATCGGCACGTCGGGTACTACCTGATCGGTGACGGCCACGCGGACCTGCGCCAGCGCTGCGGCCTCCAGCGGCGCGTCCTGGCTCCGGCTTCGAGGCGTCCCGGCAGCACGTCGCTGCCGCTGTATCTGCTGTCGCTGGTCACTTTGGGCGTCACGCTCCTGGGACCCGTGCTGAACCATCTCTTCGCGGACGAGATCGCCATCTGGCTCAAGGCCACCGCCCTTCTCCTGGCCTCGATCGGAATCAGCCAGCTCGCCGTCGCGCTGATCAGTCGCCTGTCGGCATTCGCCGTCGCCCCGCATCCGCTGCCGCAGCTGGACTTCCGCGAGGGCATTCCGCCCGAAGCGGCGACACTCGTCGCCATACCAACCCTATTGCCGAACGTGAACGCCGCCCGGCGTCTGGTCGACGATCTCGAAGTGCGCTATCTCGCCAATCGCGACGAGAACCTCCATTTCGCGCTGCTGACGGATTTCGCCGACGCTCCCGAGGCCGTCCTTCCATCCGACGGCGACGTCTTGGCAGCCGCCACCGAAGGCATCGAGAGGCTCAACGCGCGCTACGGGAACGGCCGATTCTTCCTGCTGCACCGGCCTCGGCAATGGAACGAGCACGAGGCGGCGTGGATGGGGAGCGAGCGCAAGCGCGGCAAGCTCGCCGATCTCAATGCGCTGCTTCGCGGCAACGGCGGCGACCGGTTCTCGAAGATTGTGGGCAATCCCGACCTGCTGCGCGGCACGCGCTACGTGATCACGCTCGACAGCGATTCGCAGTTGCCGCGCGACTCGGCTCGCGAACTCGTCGAGACTATGGAGCACCTGCTCAATCGTCCGCGCTTCGACAGGAGTCTGAACCTCGTCGTCGGCGGCTACGGCATCCTGCAGCCGCGTGTCGCCAGCGCGCTGCCTCAGGGCGGCATGTCGTCGTACGCGAAGCTTTTCGGCGGCGATGCCGGAATGGATCCCTATACGCGCGCGGTGTCCGACACCTACCAGGACCTCTTCGGCGAGGGCTCCTTCATAGGCAAGGGCATCTACGACGTCGACGCGTTCGAGCGAGTCACCGAAGGAAGGTTCCCTGACAACCGCATCCTGAGCCACGACCTGCTGGAGGGCTGCTACGCCCGCTCTGGCCTTGCGAGCGGGATCGAACTCTACGAGGTGTATCCGCAGACCTATCTCGCCGACGCCAAACGCCGGCATCGCTGGATGCGCGGCGACTGGCAGATCGCCGAATGGCTGTTCCCGTACGTGCCCACGGGCCACGGCGAGCGTGCCAGGAACCCTCTTTCCACGCTGTCCCGCTGGAAGATTCTCGACAACCTGCGTCGAAGCCTGGTTCCGATCGCACTCTTTGCGCTGCTGCTGCTCGGCTGGCTCTGGCTTCCGTCACCGGCCTTCTGGACGGCGCTCGTGATCGAGATCCTCGTCGTGGCGACGGTCGTGGATCTCGGACTGACGGTCGCCGGCCCGAGGGAAGAAAGCGGCTCCCTCGAACGTTTGAGAGGCTTTCTCGGCGACGCCGCACATCGTCTGGCGCAGATCGTCGTGAGCGCCGCGCTGCTGCCGTTCGAGGCATGGCTGAGCCTCGACGCGATCACGCGAACCTACTGGCGCGTGCACGTATCCCGCCGTCGCCTGCTGCAATGGAGCGTGTCGAGCAGCGTTCAGGCGCGCGATCGCAACCATCTGGGGGCGTCGATCGCCACCATGTGGATCGCGCCGGCGTCGTCGATCGCCATCGGCCTGTGCCTCCTGCACCGCGACAGCTTCCTGCTGGCGCTTCCGTGGCTGGTCGCGTGGGCCGCCTCGCCGATTCTCGTCTGGCTCCTCAGCGCCGCGCCAAGTCCGCGCACGCAGACGCTCTCCCCCACCCAGACCCTCTTTCTGCGCGGCGTCGCACGTCGGACGTGGAATTTCTTCGAGCATTTCGTCGGCGCCGAAGACCACTGGCTCCCGCCGGACAACTACCAGGAACATCCGATCCCCAAGACCGCTCATCGCACGTCGCCGACCAACATCGGGCTCTACCTGTTGTCGACACTCACGGCGCACGACCTCGGCTACCTGTCACTGAGCGAGCTGATCGAACGCCTGTCGCGGACCTTTGAAACGCTGGAGCGGCTGCCGCGCCACCACGGTCATTTCTACAACTGGTACAGCACGACGAGCTTGCAACCCTTGGCGCCGCTCTACGTCTCGACCGTCGACAGCGGCAACCTGGTCGCCCATCTGCTCACGCTGCGGCAAGGCTTGCTGGAGCGAAGACACGCGCCCGCCGTGACGTCGTCCGTCTTCGCGGGCCTGCGCGACTCGCTCTGCGTCGCGGTCGAAAGCGACCCGCATCCCGCACACGAGCGCTGGACGTCGCTCGCCCGCCTGCTCGACGAGCAGGAGACGCTGGCGCCCAGGACTGCCGGCGAGCTGCATGCGACGCTGACCGCGCTGGACGAGAAGCTGGACGGCCTGCGGGAGCCGGCCGCGGACGGAACCTTCGACGCGGCCCTCGAAATGCACCGCCGGATTCGCGCGACACTCGCCGACATCGAGCTCTTCTTCGGGTCGGCCGAAGCGGATGCCGCGAACCTGGCGCGCAGCCTCGGCTCAACCCTTCGCGATCTCGGCTCCTGCCGGGACCACGAGGGCAGCGGCACCGGCCGCCCGCCGGCGTCGGGCGCCTGCGACGCGCTCGAAGCCCTCGCCGCCCGCTGCACCGAACTCGCCCGCGTCGACTTCGACTTCCTCTACGACGAGGACCGCTCGCTGTTCACGATCGGCTACAACGTGACCGAGCGGCGACGCGACGCGGGCTTCTACGACCTGCTCGCCTCGGAAGCCCGGCTCGGCGTCTTCGTCGCGATCGCCCAGGGCGAGGTGGCCCAGGACACGTGGTTCTCGCTCGGCCGCCTGCTCACCCGTACGGCGGGACGGCAAGTCCTGCTGTCGTGGAGCGGCTCGATGTTCGAGTACCTGATGCCCCAGCTCGTCATGCCGTCGTTTCCGGGAACCCTGCTCGACGAGACCTTCCGCTCCGCCGTCGCGGGCCAGATGGCGTATGCGCGCAGCAAGCACGTCCCCTGGGGCATCTCCGAGTCGGGCTACAACATGACCGACGCCGCCCAGAACTACCAGTATCGCGCCTTCGGCGTGCCCGGCCTTGGGCTGCAGCGGGGCCTGGCGCAGGACCTGGTGATTGCTCCCTATGCCAGTGCCCTGGCACTGACCGTGCTGCCCGGCGATGCCGAGCGCAATCTGCGCACGCTGGCGGACAACGGCTGGCTGACTCCGTTCGGCTACTACGAGGCGATCGACTACACGAGCGAGCGGGTACCGCCCGGCGAGACCTGCGCCGTCGTGCGCTCGTTCATGGCGCATCACCACGGCATGACCCTGCTCGCCGTCGCGCACGCCGTGCTCGACCGGCCGATGCAGAAGCGCTTCGCGGCCGACCCTCAGCTCAAGGCGACCATGCTCCTGCTCCAGGAACGCACGCCGCGCTCCGTGATCAACTGGAGCAGCAATCCGGCCATGGTCGACGTGCGTTCGGCGGAGGACGCGCCGCAAACCGCGGTACGTGTCTTCGCGCAGGCCGATACGCGCCGGCCGGCGGTACAGCTGCTGACCAACGGCCACTACCAGGTGATGGTCACCAACAGCGGCGGCGGCTACAGCCGTTGGCACGATCTCGCCGTCACGCGCTGGCGAGAGGACGCCACACGCGACCCATGGGGAGTGTTCTGCTATCTGCGCGACATGGAAACCGGCAAGGTCTGGTCGAACACGCCGGTGCCCGTGCCGACGGCCGTCGACGCCTCCGAGGCGGTCTTCACCGAATCGTCGGTGGAGTTCCGCCGGCGCCTCGACGACATCGAGGCGCACACCCAGATCGTGGTGTCGCCCGAGGACGACATCGAGCTGCGCCGCATCCGCCTCACCAACCGGTCCCGTGTGCCGCGCACCGTCGAGGTCACGAGCTACGCGGAAGTGGTGCTGTCGTCGGGCGTCGCCGATTCGCTGCATCCGGCCTTCGGCAACCTGTTCGTGCAGACCCAGGTGCTGCCCGACCGCGATTCGATCCTGGCGACGAGGCGGACGCGAACCGGCGAGGACCCGCAGCGCTGGATGATGCACCTGCTGGCGCTGCACGGCGCGCAATCGCAGCGGACGTCGTTCGAGACCGATCGCCTGCGCTTCCTCGGACGCAACAACGGTGCCGGGAACGCCGCGGCGGCCCACTCGACCGGGGAACTCTCGGGCACATGCGGTTCCGTACTCGATCCCATCGTGTCGATCCGGCAGCGCGTACTGCTCCTTCCGGATCAACCGGTCGTGTTCGACCTCGTCCTCGGCGTCGCCTCGAGCAGGGAGCACTGCGTCGCGCTCATCGAGAAATACCGCGACCGGCACCTCGCCGACCGCGCGATCGAGATCGCCTGGACGCACAACCGGATAACGCTCGGACAGATCAACATCAGCGAAGTGGATGCGCAGATCTACGCGCGGCTCGCCGCAGCGATCCTGTACGCCGATCCCTCCCTCCGGAGCCGGGCATCGACGATCGCCAGCAACCGGCTCGCGCAGCCGGGCCTGTGGGCCCACGGCATCTCGGGGGACCTGCCGATCGTCCTGGTGCAATTGTCGGGGCCGGACAAGCTCGACCTCGTGCGCAGGCTGGTGAATGCGCACGTCTACTGCCGCATGAAGGGACTGGGCTTCGACCTGGTCATCTGGAACGAAGAGCGCGGAGGCTACCGACAGGCGCTTCACGACGAGATCATGGCGATCATCGGCACCAGTGCCGATGCAGGACTGCTCGACCGTCCGGGCGGAGTCTTCGTGCGCTCGATCGAGCAGATCAACCACGAGGACCGCGTGCTGATGCTATCGATCGCGCGCGTCGTCCTGTCGGACCAGGCCGGCTCGCTCCTGGAGCAGCTCAATCCGGACAGGACCCTGCGCAGCGACATCGTCGTGCCCGACCTGGTCGCCACGCGCGCACCCGAACCGGACAGCCGGCAATCCTTCCCGCTCCCGCCGCGCACGCTGGTCAACGATCTCGGCGGTTTCGGCGCCGACGGCACGGAATACATCATCGCCGTCGACGAAACGCACAAGACCCCGCTGCCGTGGGTCAACGTGATCGCCAACCCGCATTTCGGATGCGTCGTGTCGGAGAGCGGCTCCGGATACACGTGGCGCGACAACGCGCACGAGTACCGGATCACGCCCTGGAGCAACGATCCGGTCACCGACCCCTGCGGCGAGGCGTTCTACCTCCGCGACGAGGAAAGCGGCGCGTACTGGTCGCCGACGCCCAGCCCTTGCCCCGGGTACGGGCGCTACGTCGTGCGCCACGGCTTCGGCTACAGCGTGTTCGAGCACGTCGAAGGAGGCATCACCAGCCATCTGCGCGTGCACGTCGATCCCGACGCGCCGGTGAAGTTCTTCATGCTGAGGCTGAAGAACGACTCGCACCGCCCGCGGAAACTGTCGGTCACCGGGTACGTCGAATGGGTGCTCGGCGATCTGCGCGAAAAGACCGCCACGCACGTCGTCACGGAACTCGACGCAACCGGCGCGCTGATGGCGCGCAACGCTTACAGCATCGAGTTCCCGAGCCACGTTGCATTCTTCGACGTCGACAACGCACAACGCACCCTGAGCGGCGACCGCACCGAATTCATCGGGCGCAATTCGTCGCTGGGAAGGCCGGCTGCGATGTCGCGGCAATCACTGAGCGGACGCCTCGGCGCGGCCATGGATCCCTGCGGCGCCATACAGATTCCGATTGAACTCGCCGCAGGCGAGTCGCGTGACCTCATCTTCCGCCTGGGCGTCGGCCAGAATCGCGTGGAGGCGACGTCCCTCGTGGAGCGGTTTCGGCGCAACGGCTCCGCGCGGGCTTCTTTCGAGGCCGTGCAAGCGCAATGGCGCCGGCTGCTCGGCGCCATCACCGTGCGTTCGCCGGATCCGACGCTCGACGTGTTGAGCAACGGATGGCTGCTGTACCAGGTCGTCAGCTGCAGGCTGTGGGCGCGCAGCGGCTTCTACCAGTCCGGCGGCGCATTCGGCTTCCGCGATCAATTGCAGGACGCCATGGCGCTCGTGCACGCCGACGCGTCGCTGCTGCGCGAGCAGATCCTTTTGTGTGCTTCACGGCAATTCATCGAGGGCGACGTTCAGCATTGGTGGCATCCGCCGGCCGGGCGAGGCGTCCGCACGCAATGTTCAGACGACTTTCTCTGGCTTCCGCTGGCGACGGCGCGCTATGTCGAAGCGACCGCGGACGACACCGTCCTGGCCGAGCCGATCGGATTTCTCGAAGGCCGCCTGCTCAATCCCCGCGAGGAGTCTTACTACGACATGCCGCTACGCTCGCCCCAGAAGGCGGACCTGTACGAGCATTGCCGGCGAGCGATCGAGCGGGGCCTTCGCACCGGCTCGCACGGACTGCCGCTGATCGGCAGCGGCGACTGGAACGACGGGATGAACAACGTCGGCCGCGAAGGTCGCGGAGAGAGCGTCTGGCTCGGCTTCTTCCTCCATCACGTGCTGACGAAGTTCGAGCCGATCGCTCAGCGCCGCGGCGACGATACGTTTTCGCAGCGTTGTCGGGAGCATGCGGAAAACCTGAAACGGTCACTCGAGGAAACGGCCTGGGACGGCGACTGGTACCTTCGCGCCTATTTCGACGACGGCACGCCTCTGGGCTCGGCGAGCAACCGCGAATGCCGCATCGACGCGATCTGCCAGAGCTGGGCGAAGCTGTCCGGTGCCGCACCCGAGCATCGGGTCGAGCGCGCCCTGGATGCGGTGGATCGTCACCTGGTGGATGCGGACGGCAAGCTGATCAGACTGCTGGAACCGCCGTTCGACACCGCCGAACCCGATCCCGGCTACATCCGCGGCTACGTGCCGGGCGTCCGCGAGAACGGCGGGCAGTACACGCATGCCGCCGTCTGGACGGTCATGGCGTTCTTCGCCGCCGGCCGCGTCGAACGGGCATGGCAGCTCTTCGACATGATCAATCCGGTGCGGCACGCGCACAATCCCGGCGACGTCGACATCTACAAGGTGGAGCCCTACGTGCTCGCCGCCGACGTGCTCGCCGTTCCACCGCATGTCGGGCGCGGCGGCTGGACCTGGTACACCGGTTCGGCGGGATGGATGTACCGTCTGATCGCGGAGTCCATGTTGGGACTTTCCAGAAGTGGCGGTCGGCTGTTCGTGCGGCCGAACCTGCCGGCGAAATGGAACACGCTGGAAATCGACTATCGATTCGGCGAGGGGACGTATCGGATCCGTGTGGTACGCGCCGGAGAGGGCTCCACGGCGCTCGAAGTGAACGGCATTCCGCAGGAAGACATGAGCCTTGCGCTCGCGCCGGAACGCGCAGTCCACGAAGTGCTGGTGCGGATTGCGGGATAGAGGCAGCCCCGCGTTGGCACGATCCCGCCGGCTTCACTCCTTCAGGAAACAGCGCTCGAGTGGCTGAACGGTTCATGTGCCTGCTCCAGCGCGCTTTCGAGATCCTGCAGCAATACGTAAAGCATCTCGATCGCCTGCCACTCCGGCGTGGGCATCTGCCCATCGTGGTCGCTCCGTGCGCGGGCCAGCAAGGTCTCTAAAGCACGACTCTTCTGCCGATATTCCTCGAATGAAAGAAGCATGTGGGCATCCTCGCGTTGATCGAACACGCCGCCATCGGCGGACAGCCCCGGCACCACACGCAGGGTCGCCTCTCCGCCACTGTAGCCACTACGCCCCCTTCACCCGATCATCCACAGGTCACGCAAACCCGTGTGGTTAAAGGATCTTTCTTCGATTGATGCAGCTCTTCTACCGCCACTTTTAGCGCAAGGGGCGCAGAGCTTTTGCTGGCGCGGGAGATGGAACTCCTTGTTGGGATAGCGACGTTTTCCGACACCATCATCAATCGGTTGACAGCATACCAGCTACCTCGTCGTTCCCTCGCTCACACATAGCCTCAGGCAGATCATTGGCGCTGCAAAGTCGACCTTTGGTCGGCCTTCAGATTGTTTGGGGTGGCTCATGTGCCAGCTCGCCGGAAGCCCGATCTCGCGCGCTATGGGCCTAGAACTCGCGCCGTCGCGTGTAGTGGCCGGACTTCATACCCGCCCACCAAGCCGAACGCGACACCGGAGTGACCGCGGGAATGGCTAACCGCCCATCCGGTATACCGGGCTGGACCGATACAGGCGTGTCGAAAACCGCGATCAGTCGAAGCCGTTCGTGAAGATGCGATCGACGATGACCGGTTGCGAGAGTTCGAACGCGCCGATGTCGGTGTCGGCGCCGAACACGCGCGAGTGACCAGCGCCGCGCTGGTCGCTGGCCAAACGTCCGGGATTGCTGCCGCGATCGATCGCAGGACTGTCCGTGGCGAGCGCATGGGTCGGCGTCGGGCCGCCATAATCGCCCAGCGGCAGCAGGCCGGGGTCCAGCACCAGGGTGCCGCCGGGCGGCCCACCGTTCATGGACAGGATGATGTCGTGGTCGCCCTGGACGACGAGGCTCATGAGACTGCCGATGTCCGCAAAAAGGCTGGCGCTTGTATTGCCGGCGACGATCGAACTCGTGATCGTGATCGCCGGTGCGAACTGGACGCCGTTCACCACGTTCCGGACGAAGATGCCACCGCCACCGGCCGCCGCATCCTGTGCGTCATTGAATGCGATCGTGCTGTTGCGCACGACCACGTTGCCGTAGGTGACGTGCACGCCGCCGCCGTTGCTGCCGGTGGTATTGCCGCTGATCGTCGAATTCTCGATCGTGGTCGTGAACTCGCCGACCGTGCACACGCCGAAACAACCCGGAGCGAACACGCCGCCGCCTTCGAGGTCGCTGCGGTTGTCCGAGACCGTACTGTTCCTGATCGTGACGTCGCCGGCCAAGGCGCAAATGCCGGCGGCGCGACCGCGGCTTTCGTTGCCCGAAACCACGGACTCGTCCAGCGTGACGCCACGCAGCGCATAGAGTCCGCCACCGCCGAAGGCCTGCGTGTTGCCGACGGGACCGCCGATCATGCTCTGGGTCACCCTGCTGCTGGCGAGCACGATACTGCCGCTGGAGAACACCGCGCCGCCGGCATATTTTCCGCCGTCGATGTAGCCGCGGGTGATGTCCAGATGGTCAAGCCTCAGGATGCCGCCGCCGTTGTGCAGGATGACGCGGTCCTGCCGATCGCCATCGAACGTCAGCGTGCGATCGCCCGGGCCGATGATCGCGATGCTGTTCGCGTTGGACGTGAACGCGCCACCGGCCAGCGTGATCGTGCAGTGAGACAATGCCGACAGGTCCACGACGCCGCCATCCGGGACATTGGCGATGGCCGCGCGCACGGCGCCTTCCGAGCAGTCGCTCGCCGGTGGCGGTGGCGTCCCGGACTCGAACGCACCGATGTCGGCCGCAGCGCCGATCGTGCGCGGGAACGTGGAGCCGCGCTGGTCGAAAAAGAGGCCAGCAGACGGCCGGCCCGCATCGATGGCCACGCTGCCGGGCGCGAGGGCGTGCGTCCACGTCGGGCCACCGTGGTCGGCCATCGGCAGCAGGCCCGGATCGGTGGCGATCGTGTCCGGCGGCGCCGCTGGCGAGGAGCTCATGACGATGTTGTGGTCGCCGGCGATCGGTGGCGTCGGGCCCGCGATGTTGAACAGGGTAATGTCGTGGCCGTTGTTGCTGGCGGTGTTGTTGGCGACGATGCTGTTGGCGAGTCGCAGCGAGTAGCCGTTCACGCACACGCCGCCGCCACCCGCGCGCCACCCGTCGAACGGCTCCCTGGACGCGGTGTTGAAGGCGATCGTGCTGTCGGACACGTCCACCGGACTTCCGTACATGGACGCAACGCCGCCACCGTCCATCGCGGTGTTGCCGCTGATCGTGCTGGCCCTGACGCTCAGGCTGACCAGGGCAGCACCGATCGGCAGGTTCTCGTTTTGACGGATGGCCACGCCGCCGCCTTTCTGTGTGGCGTGGTTGTCCGTGATCGCGCTGTGGGCAATGGTGACGTTGCCCTCGCCGTACACGCCGCCGCCGCCCTTCGCGTACGCCGTGTTGCCGCTGATCGTGCTGTACGAGACGTAGAGATTGCCGCCGGCGAAAATGCCGCCGCCTGCGCCGCCGCGATAGCTCACGATACCGAGGACGGAAGGCAGGAGGGTGCCGCATGCGGCATTGCCGGACACGGTCGACCGGATCACCGAGACATCACCTTCCGCGAACACGCCGCCGCCATATCCCTCGTTGTACTGGTTGTTCCCGACGGGATAGCAGACCGAGGAGTTGGTCAGCGAGCTGTTCGAAAGGGTCACGCTACCGTCGGAGCGCACCGCACCGCCGGTACCGTTGTAGACGGTGTATTTGTCCTCGTCGCGGGGCGT